>CAKUQY010000001.1 GCA_934675585.1 uncultured Opitutales bacterium
CAACGCAACTGTTAAAAAATTATATTCAAAAACAAATAATTAACTTTTATGCTTGCTTTTATCACAATTAACTACGGGAAAATTAAAGGAAACTAAGAATTTTTGTTTGTCGCCGAGGAAAGGTGAATTTTTCTCACGCAGATCTCGCAGATTGTGCAAATTTTATGGGAGGAGCGGCATCTTGCCGCTCCATTTTTGTTATTTTTTTTCGCAAACTCAAAGCGCCAACGGCGCGACTTATTTTACAAGCCCTAGGTAGCAAATAAATAAAAATTAGCCCAGAAAGCGCGACTCTCGCCACAAACACAAATCCCGCGGGAACGGGACAATTTCAAAAGCGCTTCGTGAAAAGTGCGCGTTGCGCGATGAAAGCGCCTGCGGCGAAAAGGTTTTTTTGGGGGGGCGTGGAACGCGCAATACGAATAACCGTGGGTTTTAACCCGCGGGAAAACAAATAACGACGCGCCTGTAAGGCGCAACTTCTCCGCGGGAACGGCAGGCGCGGGAACAAGAAAAAAAAAGAATTTAAGAGCACCTACTCGCGTTTGCTCGCTAAAGAAAACAAAGAGAGTTTTTGATTTTTTAATCGAGAAAACAGATTTTTTAAATTTTGTGCTTGCGTTTTTTTTTTTTGAATTTTAGAATTTTTGTAGTTCTAAAAAATAACATTCAACAATAACCTAAATAAATATACACAAAATATGAAAAATATTATTACAATAGCCACGCTCCTCGTTGCGGGAACGGCTTTCGCAAACGCCGACGTGACTACGTGGGACGACAGTCTCCCGAAAAATGTCAGCGGAAAAGCAGTCGCATCGTGGAACGTCTCGTCTTCCGGTTTGACGTGGACCTCCGGCGTTGCGGAAAGCGTTATCTTCACAATCGACTATTCGAGCATCGATTTGTCGAAAAGTTATGCTCTCTTCTCGATCAAGGATTCCACTTACAACGGACTCACTTCCGTCGGGATTAAGGGCGGGAACGTTTTCCTCGAAAATTGGAACGACAACACACCGACGGCGACGAGTGCGCTGTCGACTTTTGCCAGCGCCAAAAATTTGACTTTCGTCGTCTCTCGTTCGAGCAGCAACGACATGAGCCTTGCCGTTTACAAGGACGGGAGTTTTGATATGGCGGCGGCATCCTTGACCGGGAAAACCAATCAGTCCTTTAGAGGAAAAACGTGGTCGTCGCTTAATTTCGGAGGAACGACGGACAGTTCATATTTCCAAAACGTCAACAACGTGATGCCGTCGAATGAGAATGCGGCAGAATTCAAATTGCTCGGCGCGGGCTACACGGTCAATGCCGTTGCGACGACTGCCGAGCTCGAGAACTATTACTCCGCCGTCGTTCCCGAGCCGTCGGCGTTCGGTCTGTTGGCGGGATTGGGTGCGTTGGCGTTGGTTGGCGCGCGTCGCCGCCGTTCCCGCAAATAAGATTTTTTTCATATTGTTTTGGCGTTCCCGTGGGCTTGCTCGCGGGAATGTTTTTTTACACCTATTGCGAGTAGCTTACGCTCGCTCACTAACGTTCGCGGGGATGTGCGGGAACGGTTTTTTTCGACTACGAATAAACGCTAATTTACGCGAAGAAAAATTTCAAGAGCGCTTCGCGAAAAGCGCGTTCCCGCGGGCTTTAAAGCGCAATGTTTTCTTGCGGCTTCGCGCGTTTTATTTTAGAATAAATTTCAAATAAACCACCCTTAATCTTTGCAGTTTAACGAATATTTTTAACTTTATGAAACTCACAGCAACCTCATCTATTTTCTTCTCTCTCGCGCTCGCGTGTTTTGCGGCAATGCCTGAGCTTGACGGCTTTAATCGCGGGAACGCGACCGCGCCGACGGGCAACGAATGGGATCCCGCGCGCGATGTCAATTGCGTTAGCAATTTGGCGCTCAACAAAGAAATGCCGCGCGCGATGTTTACGTCGTTTGGCGACATGGAAAGCGCGCGCAAGATTCTTCCAGAATTTTCAAAATATGTCCTTTCGCTCAACGGCAACTGGAAGTTCCATTGGGTAAAAACGCCAGACGCGCGCCCGCAAGATTTTTACAAAAACGATTTTGACACGTCGAAATGGGACGACATTCCCGTTCCGTCAAATTGGAGCGTCGTTGGGCTTTCCCAAAAAGGCAACGGCAACCACAAATACGGCATTCCGATTTACGTTAACCAGCCGGTTGTTTTTGAGCACAAAGTGCAAGTGGGCGACTGGAAGCTTGGCGTAATGCGCAAACCGTCGGACAGCCGCCGCCTGACGAACGAATATCCCAACGAAGTCGGCTCGTATGTCAAAACGGTTACCGTTCCCGCAGAATGGGACGGCCGCGAATTGTTCCTCAATTTTGACGGCGTCGATTCGTTCTTTTATCTTTGGGTCAACGGCAATTACGTTGGCTTTTCGAAAAATTCGCGCGATCCCGCTTGCTTTAACATTTCAAAATTTGTGAAACCCGGCGAAACCGCGCGCATCGCGGTTGAAGTTTACCGGCACAGCGACGGCTCGTTCCTCGAATCTCAGGATATGTTCCGCCTGCCGGGCATTTTCCGCGACGTTTCGCTTTATTCGACGCCCAAAACGCACATCCGCGATCTCGTTGCCAAGCCAAAAGGCGACACGATGAACGTTGTCGCAGATTTGCGCAATTTTGATGCAACGACGAGCGGCTGCGAAATCGTTTATTCGCTGTTCCCGCAAACGGCGCTTTACAGCGACGATTTTGCGAAAACTCCAGCGGCGACGGCAACCATTCCCGCGGGAACGCTAAAATCTGGCGAAAACAAAGAATTGCCAGTGGCAAAATTGCGCGTTGAAAATCCAGCGCGCTGGTCGGCAGAAGAGCCACATCTTTATCTTTTGACGGCAGAACTTAAAAAAGACGGCAAAACGATCGAAGTCGTTTCCGCGCAAGTTGGTTTCTGCGAAGTTGAAATCCGCAAAAACCAAACCGACGAATTCGGCAAAACGGGCGATTATTTTTACGTGAACGGCAAAACCGTAAAGCTCAAAGGTGTCAACCGCCACGAATCTCATCCTGAACGCGGCCACGCGCTTACGCGCAAGGATATGGAAGAGGAAATTATGCTGATGAAGCGCGCGAACATCAACCATGTGCGCAATTCGCACTATCCCGACGCGCCTTACTGGTATTATCTTTGCAACAAATACGGCATTTATCTTGAAGACGAAGCAAACATCGAATCGCACCAATATTACTACGGCGATGCGTCGCTTTCGCATCCTGTCGAATGGCGCGCGGCACACGTCGGTCGCGTGATGGAAATGGTTCACCGCAACGTCAATCAACCTTCGATCGTCATTTGGTCGCTCGGGAACGAAGCGGGTCCTGGCAAAAACTTCAGTGCCGCTTACGCTGCAATCAAAGCATTTGACACGTCGCGCCCTGTTCAATACGAACGCAACAATTCCATCGTCGATATGGGCTCCAACCAATATCCGTCCGTCGGCTGGGTGCAGGGTTCCGCACGCGGGGACGGCGGCAGAAAATATCCGTTCCACATTTCAGAATACGCGCACTCGATGGGCAACGCGATGGGCAATCTCAAAGATTATTGGGATGCGATCGAATCGTCGAACTACATCATGGGCGGCGCTATTTGGGACTGGGTTGACCAGTCGATTTACAATTGGGACGCGGAAACGGGCAAGCGCTTCCTCGCTTATGGCGGGCAATTCGGCGATTTCCCGAACGATGGTCAGTTCGTGATGAACGGCATTATTTTCGGCGATCGCGAACCCAAACCGCAATATTTTGAAGTCAAAAAAGTTTACCAAAACGTCGGCGTTAAAACCGTCGATCCGCTCGCGGGAACGCTCGAAATCTTCAACAAAAATTATTTCACCGATTTGTCGGGCTATGATGTTGTTTGGAAACTAACGGAAGACGGTAAGACGATCGCGCAGGGCGGGCTCGACATTGGAAGCGTTCCCGCGCGCACCGCAAAAATGGTAACGTTGCCGATCGCGGGAACGACTTTCCGCCCAGACGCGGAATACCTCGCGACAATCGAGTTCAAATTGAAAAAAGACAGTCCTTGGGCGGCAAACGGCTACGTGCAAATGGATGAGCAAGTTCTCATCAAACCAGCGGAAAAGCGCCCGTCGTTGCTTGACGCTTCAAAAAAATAATCACTCACAACGGAGAAAATTACGATGAATAAAAATTTGAAATTCACTGTTCCCGCGATTCTTGCGGGTTTGGCTTTGGCGGTTTTTACGACAAACTGCGTCGCCATTGAAACCTGCAACAGCGAAAAATGCGTTCCCGCAAAAACGGTTCACGCCGCATTAGAAAAAACCGAAACCGCCGACGCGGTCGTCATCTCGGGAACGGGATTTTCCGCAACTTTTTCAAAGAAAACGGGAACGCTCGACGCGCTGGCTTACGGTGGCAAAAAAATCATCGTTGACGGCAACGGCCCAAAGCTCAACGCTTTTCGCGCCATCGTCAACAACGACGGTTGGGCTTACGGCAAATGGTTCCGCGACGGTCTTTTTGATATGAAGCACCAAGTGCTCGGCGAACCTTCGGTCGCGATCAACGCCAACGGCACGGCAACGCTTTCGTTCGTCGTCCGCTCGCAAGGCAAAAACGAGGGCACGCTTCACGGCGACCCGCTGATTCAATACGGTAGCTCGACGAACGGCATTCCGACAAAAATCACGACTGGCCGCGAACTCGGCGAAAACGATTTGGCGTTCACGACGCACCAAATCTGGACCATTTACCAAGATGGCTCGATCGAGCTCGCCGCAAACATCACTTCCAATAAACCTGATACGGACCTCCCGCGCCTCGGCTACACGATGGACGTTCCCGCGAACTTTTCACAGTTCACCTATTACGGACGTGGCCCACAAGAAAATTACAACGACCGCGAATCGGGCGCGTTTGTCGGCATTTACAGCGCTCCCGTCGCTAAAATGATGACCAATTACACCAAGCCGCAAGAAATGGGCAACCACGAAGACGTGCGCTGGTGCGCGTTGACGGACGCTGACGGGAACGGCGCGGTTTTCGTCGCAGGGAACGGCACTTTCTCCGCGCAAGCGTTGCCGGTGAAAGCGCTCGATTTGCTGTTCGCGTCGAATCCGTTCAAGCTCGACGAAAAAATCGCAAATTCGCAGGCGACCGTGCTCAATCTTGACGTCGGCGTTCGCGGGCTCGGTGGCGCAAGTTGCGGTCCCGACACAGAGCGCAAAGACAAGATTTTTGCCGCGCCGACCGATTTCGGCTTCATCATTCGCCCAGCATCCGCAAAAGCAGATTTGAGCAAAATCGCCAACGTTTCGCCCGCGGGCATCGTGCCGATTTCGATTACGCGCAACGCGGCGGGAGCGGTCGCCATCAATTCTCGCAAGCCCGGAGCCGAGATTTTCGTTTCGGTGAACGGCGCTCCCGCGAAAAAATACACGGAAACGATTCCGTTCAAAAACGGCGGAACAATCGCGGCATTCTTCCCCGAATCAAAAAATATCAAAACAGAAATCGCGTTCCCGAAAATCGAAAAAGTGCGCACGGCTGTTATTTTCGCGAACTCTGAAAACGGCGGTAGCGAAGTTGCGGCGAATTTGACCGACAACGACACTTCGACGCTCTGGCACACGGCTTATTCCGTGACGCAGGCGGACTATCCGCACTGGGTCGATTTTGACATCGGCGAAGTCAAAAAAATCAAAGGCGTAACTTACCTGCCACGTCAGGACGGAAGCCCGAACGGCGACGTTAAAAGCTACGAAATCTTTGTCAGCGCCGACGGGAAAAACTGGGGCGAGCCAGTCGCAAAGGGCAATTTCAAAAACGACAAAAGCGAAAAGAAAGTTCTCTTCGCCGCGCCGCTCGACGCTCGCTACGTGCGTTTCCGCGCGCTGTCTTCGCAAAACGGACAAATCTACGCCTCAGGCGCTGAATTCTCCGTCCTCGAAAACTAAAATTCAAAACCCTCAAAAACTCTCGGCAACGCGCTCTGTTCCCGAGAGTTTTTTATTTTAACCCCAAAAAATTCGCACAATGAAAAACACTTTCGCAACAGCCGCCGTTTTAATCGCCGCGGGAACGGCTCGGCGAAGTCGCGGAAAATTCCCGCAAAATTTTCGATTTGTGGACGCATAAGTGTTTCCGCATTTCAAAAAGCGTTCCCGCGCTCAAGCTCGAAATCAACGCGCACGGTGTCCGTCTGCTGAGATTTGAATAATTTTGCTTTTTTCGCCCATGAATCTTCCCGAAGCATTTCTCGTCGGTTTCGCGCTCGCGGTTGACACGATGGTCGTCGCGTTCGCCTACGGTTTAGCGATTCGCGAACGCCGCGGGAACGCCGCGCTCAAACTGGCGGGAACGACCGCACTTTTTCAATTTGCGATACCAATCGCGGGCTTTACGCTCACGTCGTTCGTTTACGATTATATCGAAGTCCGGGCGCCATGGATCGCCTGCGCCGTGTTTTGCACTCTCGGCGGGAACGTGATTTTTAACGCGCTGCGCAACAACGGCCATTGCGAAAAGACAGACGCTTCGCTCACGCTGAAAACGCTGCTCGCAATCGGCTTCGCCACGGCAATCGACGCGCTCGTCGTTGGCGCGGGAATCCGTTGCGCAAACGCTTCGGCGACAAATATTCTCGTTCCCGCAAGCGTCATCGGCGCGACAACTTTTGCCTGCGTCATCGCCGCATTTCACGCGACGAAACTCTTCCGCGCGTTCCCGCAAAAACCCGCCGAAATCGCCGCGGGAACGATTCTCATCATTTTGGGAATCGCCGCCGTGGTGATTTAAAATTAGCGGGAAAAACAACCTTTGTCGCCACTAACATCGCTCGCTAACGCTCGCGTTCCCGCGAGAAAAATAAAATTCGTCGAAGTATTTTATTTGCTCCCCTAATCGTTTTCGTTAGAAAACGGCGTTAGCGACGACGATGATTGTTTCCTTTTATTCTTTTGCCACGGGAACGCCTAAAAGAGAAATTAAGAGCACCTGCTCGCTCGTGCTCGTTAAAGAAACCAAAGAAAGTTTTGAATTGATAGTTGAAAGTTTTAATTTCAACTTTTATTCCCTACACCGCACGAGGTGTTCTCGAATTCTTTTTTGAACTGTTCCCGCGCGACATCAAAAAACTCTGTGTTTTCTGTGTTGAAATCTGTTAAATCTGTGTTCAAAAATTTTACGCCAATTTCCAGCCGATTTGCGTTCCCGCGAAAACGGGAACGACTTGTTCGCCGTTGGGTAAATCGACCGTTGCGGGAACGTTCATCGGCTCGTTGACGAGCGTAATCGTTTTTTCGGGAATGTTCAGCCCGTAAATTTTGCGCGCGTTATCACTGACAAACGCTTGAAGTTTGTCGAGTGCGTTGTGCTTTGCAAAAAGTTCCGCGAGCGCGGGTAGCAAAATCGGTCCCGTAAAACTGCCGCCGAGCGCGCCTGCGCTTTCCTTGTTCGTTTTTAGATGCGGTGCGGAATCGCTGCCGAACATAATTTTCGCGTTCCCGCCAAACACCGCGGCTTGAATCGCCTCGCGGTCGCGCGGCAACTTAACAATCGGCTTGCAGAAAAGATGCGGATTCAGTTTGCCGCCCGACAAATCATCGAGCGTAAACAGCAAATGATGTAGCGTTACCGTCGCGTAAAGATTTTCAAATTCGTCGAGCAGACCAAGCGTCCGCGCGTCCGAAATGTGCTCCATCACAATTTTCAGCCGCGGGAACGCCGCCGCCAATCGCCTATAAACGGGCAAAAATTCTGCCTCTCGCTCGAGCACAAAACCGTTGCTTTCGCCGTGGACCAACAGCGGCACGCCTAAATCCTGCATCGCTTCGAGCGCGGGAACGAGCGCGGAAAAATCGGAAATGCCGTTTTCGGAATTCGTCGTCACGCCCGCGGGATAAAGCTTCATCGCGAAAAAGCGCGGATTCGCCTTTGCGGCTTCGATGTCTCGCGGCGTTTGGCTTCCCAAAAACAAAGTCATCAACGGGCGAAAATCCGTTCCCGCGGCGGATTCGATTTTTGCGCAATAAGCGTCCATCGCGTCGAGCGTATCGATTGCGGGAACGAGATTCGGCATGACGACCGCGCCCGCGAACTGCGTTCCCGCGACGTGCGCCGCCATTTGGCACATTTCGCCGTCGCGCAAATGCAGGTGCATATCAAGCGGTGAGTGGAGAGTAAAAGTTTGATTTTTCATTTTTCTATTTCTATTTTAACGCTATCAACAAAAACTTTTAATAAATATTTTCATATTTAAGTGCCATCGGCGCGTTTAATTTTAGCACAGGGCACAGCCCTGTGTAAGTCTAAAAAATAATCAGTCCCGAAGGGAGTGAATAAAAAACTTCGCGGGAACGCGGGAATGGCGGGAACGGGAACTTTTTATCACCGAATTGAGCCGAATTTTTCGAACGGTTTAACGAATTGTTTGGTTTTGGGACAAAAAACGCTTGCGTTTTTTTTTTTTGAATTTTAGAATTTTAAGTGTAAAACAACATTAACCATCAATTCGTAAAAACTATGAAAACCGTAATTCTAATTTCAACACTTCTCGCCGCGAGAACGCTCGCCGCATTCGCCGACGCACCGACGGGAACGTATATAGACGAAGACGGGAACAAGCAGAATATTGAGTTTAACGGAGGCTCTTATTTAGATTATTATAGTTTATCTTTGAAATCGGGAACATATAAGGATGTACGAATTAGATCGAACGACTCTAATCGTAGTATTCAAGTTTGGATTGGTTCGGGCGTTACTTTTAACGGATTTACTTTCAACGGCGTGGACGCGGGAACTGGAAGTTATTTTGGTGGTGATATAGGTTCGGTTCTTGGCGGGAATATTTCGTTTTCAAATGTTAAGAATACTAATATTTACAGCGAGTTGTCTTCGGGAACGCATTTTTCGATAGATTCAAATTCGGATATTTATTTTTATTCGAATGTTTGGAATATTGCGGCGGAGGATTTGAGCCAGTCGCTCATCGGTGGCACGGGAACGGTCGCAATGAATTCGTCAGACACGTTTACGTTGAATTTTCTCAGCGTGGAACTTTTGAAAGAGCAGACAATTAGTTTAGTTTCGGCGGAAACGAAGGTTTCAAAACCTTATTCTGGCTTCGAAGCCATCGCGATTACGCTTAACGGGAAAGCGGTGAGCGATTATATTGCGACGCAAATTAATGGCGGGCGTGATATTTTGATCAAATACGTTCCCGAGCCGTCGTTTTTTGGTTTACTTGCGGGAACGCTCGCGCTGGCTTTGGCGGGAACGCGCCGCCGTCGCCGTAAATAATTGGGGAACGCAATTTTTCGTTTCCGCGCGATTGATGTTTGTGGTGAGAGTCGCCCTTTCAGGGCTTGTGGTTTTTATTTTCTTTTCCCAGGGCTTCCCGCCCTGGGCTGAAATACGTCGCGCCGTTGGCACTCAAAAAGTGTTCACATCGAATAAAAAACAAACATAGATAAAACGTCATTCTTGTTCCCGATAAATAAAATCCCAACAAAAAATTTGCGTAATTTGCTTAAAATCCGTGTCATCTGCGTTAAAACTAAACCTTTATTTCCTTCGCTTCCTTTTCGGTAAAAAAAATAATCTGTGTAATTCGGGCAATTCGTGGATAAAAAATCTGTGCGTTCTGCGGAATCTGCGCGAACTTCAAAAAAAGACGTTCCCGTCAATATTCGATGACTTCGCCGTTGGCGGCGGTAACGACAACTTGGTTGCGGGCGGGAACGGTCGAAGCGTCGGTGTGGCCGATGACTTGGGCTTGGATTTTCAAGCCATCTGCAAGCTGCAACACCGCGGGAACGTCGCGATCTTCAACATAAACTTCAAGACGCTGACCCATGTTGTAAACGCGGTGCATTTCGGCATTGTCGGTTTTTGACGCTGCTTGAATTGCCGCAAAAATCGGTGGCGTTGGTAGCAAATTGTCCTTGATGTAGCGCACACCGTTCCCGAAACGAATACATTTTGTAAGCGCGCCGCCCGAATTGTGGATCAGCCCGTAAACGCGTTCGATCGGCAATTCTTTGAGCAAACGCAGCACGAACGGCGCGTAAGTGCGCGTCGGCGAAAGCAACGCCTTGCCGACCGTCAGCGACGAGCCCGGCAATTTGTCTTCCAAACGGTAAGGCCCGCAATAAACAAATTCGTTTGCAATATTTTTGTCGAATGTTTCTGGATATTTTTCTGCGTAGTATTTGCAGAGCATTTCGTGGCGCGCGGAAGTCAAACCGTTGGACGAAATGCCGGAATTTTCAATCGGCTCGTAAGCGCAAGTTCCCGAAGAAGCGAGCGCGACGATGGAAAGTCCTGGGCGAATGCGATTAGCGTCAATCACTTTGTCGCGGCGCAAAATCGCGGTCGCGCAGGAATCGACGGTGCAAGTCGGCGTCAAATCGCCCACGTCCGCGGTTTCGCCGCCGCCCGAACGAATATCGACACCGTAATCGCGCAACATTTGCAAAAATTCTTCATTGCCTTGAATTAAATGCGCGAGCACTTCGCCCGGAATCGCTTTCGCGTTGCGATTAATCGTGCTCGAAATCAGACAATTTCCAGTAACGCCGATGCAAAGCAAATCGTCGATGTTCATCACGATGCTGTCCTGCGAAATGCCACGATAAACCGACGCATCGCCGGTTTCTTTCCAGTAGAGATACGCGAGTAGCGATTTCGTTCCCGAGCCGTCGGCGTGCGTGCAGGCGCAAAGTTCGGGATTGTTCGTCAAAAAGTCGGGCATAATTTTGCAAAACGCACCCGGGAAAAGTCCTTTGTCAATTTTATCGACGACCGCGTGAACTTCGTCTTTTGACGAGGAAACACCGCGCGCTGCGTAGCGTCCCACCGAACCCGATAAATTCTTATCATTTGCGTTACTCATATCTTAAAATTATATTCTGCGGGAACGCCTTTCTCAATGGTAAAAATGGTGAATGGTGTAGAGTGGAGAGTGGGGAGTAGAGAGAAGAAAATGCTGAAAGATTTTTTAAGATTTTAAAACCGTTATTTATCTCTCCACTCCCCACCCTACACTCTACACTCCCCACTAAACACCAAACAAAAAAAAACGTTCCCACGATTTTGTCTCGCGGGAACGCTTTTGTTTTAATTTTTCTGATTACCAGAAAAGCACGTAAAGTGCGATAGTTGCGACTACCACAAATGCGCCAAACGCTTTTGCTTTGCCAGAACCTTCGAGTGGCACTTCGTTCTTTGCGGGAACGAGAATTGCTTGGCCACCGCGCGCAGCATTCCAAATCGTAAGCGCCGCGCCGATCAAGATACAAACGATCAAGCAAATCGACATACGGTTAAGGAACGCCATTTCCGGAATCGCCAATTTCAACGCGCCGTAAAGCACCACATTGACGAGGATTCCGAGCCAGCCAAACACGCGCGGGCATTTCGGCACAAAGAAGCCGAAGAGGAACACGCAAAGCACGCCTGGCGAAATGAAGCCCTGGAACTCCTGAATGAAGTTGAAAATGCCGCCGAAAACGGGACTGTTCAGGAACGGCGCGAGCGCCATCGCGATCAGCACGCAAACGACCACGCCGATTTTGCCGACTTTAACCAATTTTTCCGGCGATGACGATGGCACGAGCTTGTAATAAATGTCCATCGTGAAAATCGTCGAAGCAGAATTGAGCATCGACGCGAGCGATGAAACCACCGCGCCAAACAATGCCGCGAGAACGAACCAAGTAACGCCTGGTTTCATCAATTTACGAAGCAATGTCGGGAACGCCGAATCGTAGTCAAAGCCAATGAGCTTTTGCGAAACGGCAAGTCCAGGATTTTTCTTCTGCGCCTCGTTAATGAGCTTAAGATTCAAATCGGCAAGATTTTGCGCGTACGGAATGCGCTCGGCGAGCGTCGTCGATTTGTTCTTGATGTCGGCATTCAAACTAATCCACGCTTTATCGATTTGTTTATAAATGCTTTCCTTTTCGCCCGCTGCGGGATCGTTGGGAAGTTTCGCCTGTTCAAACGCAACCTTGAAATTGTGGTCAAGAAGACCCTGAACTTTTTTGTTGTGCGTTTCGCAGTTTTGGAGCAAAAATTCGCCCGTCACAAAATACATCGTTTTGTCCGCGTTCCCGCTTTGAACGACTGCGTTAATCGCCGCGTTGTTTTTCGAATCCGCGCTGTCTTTCAAATCATCGCGAAAAAGATTATAAGCAAGAATGCCTGGAATGACGACGACAAACGGAATGATCAATTTGAGGAACGCCGCAAAAACGATACCCATCTGACCTTCGGCAACGGACTTTGAAGCCAATGTGCGTTGCATAATATATTGATTCAAACCCCAATAGAAGAAATTCGGAATCCAAAGACCGAGCAACAGCGCCGTCCACGGGATCGATGGATCGTCCGACGGACGAATCATGTGCAGTTTGCCGCCGATCGAGTTCATTCCCGAAAGCGCGTCGCCAGCGTTCAACTGGAGAAAACGACCGATCCCGCCCGAGTTCTGCAAACCTTCAACCGTTGCACCCGAATTCGCCGCCGCCGACTGAATCAAGTGTTCAGGATTCGCGTTCCCGAGAGCCGTAATCGCAAAATATGCGACCACGCCACCGCCGAGAATCAACGCCGAGCCCCAAATCAAATCCGTCCACGCGCAAGCTTTCAAGCCGCCAACGAAAACGTAAATCGCCGCGCAAAGCGCGATAATGATACAGCCGACGAGAATGTTCCCGTCAACCGCCGTTCCCAGCATCGAAAGCGTGCCAAAATCAATTCCGGTTACGCCTTCGCTCCCGAAGAAAAACACCGCGATGCACTTCGCTCCCGCGAAAATAACGCCCGCCGTAGGAACGCCGACGAGAATAAGAAGCGTCGAAAGCGCCATAATCGTGCGGGAACCGAGATTGTAGCGCGTTTCCAAAAATTCAGGAATCGTGTAAACGCCACAGCGCAACAGTTTCGGCAAGAAGAAAAACGCCACCACGACGAGCGTGATCGCCGCGAGCCATTCGTAGCCGGCAATCGCCAGGCCCAGCCAGTCCGCTGCCTGACCCGACATACCGACGAACTGTTCCGTCGAAATGTTCGCCGCAATCAGCGAAAAGCCAACGAGCCACCAGGAAAGACCGCGCCCGGCAAGAAAATAATCCGCCGCGCTGCTTTCTTTATCCTCACAGCCCTCGGCTTTCTTGGGCCGAGCTTTGTAGATACCAAGTCCGATGACAGCCACGACAGCGACGACAAACAACACCATGTCGAGCATACTCATCGGATTATCCGCCGCGTTCGCGGCATTTGCGAGTATTGAATTTAGCATAATTTTGTTAGGTTAATAATTAAATTTAAATCGTCCGCAAAACAAATCGCGGGAACGATAAAGCTTTATTTTCAGCTTTCGCGTTCCCGCAAAATATTTTTGGCTATCCTGCCATACGTTGAATAACCGAAATGATCGGCAAGAACATTGCCACAACAATCGTACCAACAATCACAGCCAAGAAAACAATGAGCAACGGCTCAATAATCGAAGTCAGCGCGCCGACGGCATTGTCCACTTCTTCATCGTAATTGTCAGCCACGCGCGAAAGCATTTCCGGCAATTGACCCGTTTCTTCGCCGACCTGCACCATCGAACAAACCATCGGCGGGAACACTTTTGATTGTTCCAAAGGCATGTAAAGCGTTTCACCGTCGCGAATGCGATCGTGCACTTTTTGCAACGCTTCTTGCAAAACCGGATTCGAAAGCGTTTCCGTCGTGATTTTCATCGATTGCAAAATCGGCACGCCCGAAGCCATCAAAGTACCAAACGTGCGCGCAAAACGCGAAACCGCAACAATTTGCAAAAATGAACCAATTTTTGGCGCGCGGAACATAATGCGCCCAAACGTATCTGAAACTTTTTTGATTTTAAATGCAAATTTAATGCCGAAAATCAGCCCCAAAATCACAAAAATCGTCGCGAACAAGTGCTCCCGCAAAATATTACCGAGCGACATCACGATATCGGTCAATGCTGGCATTTGGCCACCTTGCGACGCAATCATCGATTGGAACGACGGCACCACAAAAGTCAGCAAAACATAAACAATGACAAACGCCACCGTAACAACCACCGTTGGATAAACCATCGCCGATTTTACTTTTTTCTTAATTTTGTCCGCCTTTTCTTGAAATGTTGCCAAACGGTCGAGCACGGTGTCGAGCACGCCGCCCGCTTCGCCCGCCTTAATCATATTCACATAAAGATGGTCAAACATTTTTGGATATTGCGTAAACGCATCTGAAAGCGAATTACCCGATTGAATTTGGTCGCAAATATTCGTCAACGCCGTTTTAAAATTGGGATCGCGCTCTTGCTCGCAAAGAATTTGGCACGCGCGCAACAACGGCAAACCCGCTTGCAACAACGTCGCCAACTGACGCGTAAAAACCGTCAATTGCTCGCTCGAGATTTTTTTATTATATGCCTGACCCTTTTTCTTGGTAGTTTTTACAAGCCCTGTTTCTTCAATCGAAGAAACCATCAAACGTTGCGACATCAACTGCGCACGCGCTTGCTCTTCATTTGCGGCCTCAATCGTTCCCGCGAAAGGCTTGCCTGTCGCGTCAATTGCTTTATATTTAAATTTTGCCATAAAATTTTAATGCGAATTTACAAAAGGGGTTATTATTTTTTTATTATATGCGTTCCCGCAAAAGAAATCAATTTTTTAAACACCCAAAAACCCGTTCCCGCGGAGCAACCCGTCGGGAACGCGCTTTCGGCAAAACCGAGTTTTTATATTAGGTATATTTGAGCACTTCTTCGATCGTCGTGTGGCCGTCGAAAATACAGCGCAAGCCGTCTTGGCGAAGTGTGCGCATGCCGTTTTCGATAGCTTTTTGTTTGAGCACGAGCGTTGGCGCGCGGTGAGTAATCAAATCGCGAATCGCGTCGTTGATCATCATCAATTCAAACAAACCTTGACGCCCTTTGTAGCCCGAGCGATTACAAACCGAACAGCCGCGACCGTAATAAAATTGCTTGTCGGCGATTTCGATTGGGTCCACATTGAGCATACTGAGCACGGCTTGGTCGGGCTCGTAAGCCGTGCGACAATTTTTACAAATGTGGCGCAAAAGTCGTTGACCGAGCACGCCTTCGAGCGATGCCGCAATCAAGAATGGCTCGATTCCCATATCGACAAGACGCGTTACCGCGCCAGGAGCGTCGTTGGTGTGAAGCGTTGAAAGCACCACGTGACCCGTCAGCGCGGACTGCACCGCGATGCTGCCCGTTTCTTGGTCACGAATTTCGCCCAACATAATAATGTCGGGGTCTTGACGCAAGAACGAACGCAACGCCGCCGCAAATGTCAGCCCAACTTGGTGATTGATCTGCACTTGCATAATGCCCTCGATTTCGTATTCGACAGGATCTTCCGCCGTCAAAATTTTCACATCAATCGTATTCACTTCGCGCAACGCCGAATAAAGCGTCGTCGTTTTACCCGAACCTGTCGGGCCTGTTACAATGAAAATGCCGTTTGGACGATTTACAAGCGTGCGAATGCCCGTCATAATTTCGTCTGCCATCGTCAAATTTTCAAGGTCGAGGTTCACCACGCCTTTGTCCAAAATACGCAACACGACCGATTCGCCAAATTGTGTCGGGAGCGTTGAAACACGCAAATCGATCGCGCGGCCGCCGACGGTGGTTTTAATACGACCATCTTGTGGCACGCGTCGTTCTGCGATATTCAGTCCCGACATCACTTTCACGCGCGCGGTAACGGCGTTGGCGAGCGATGCGGGAGGCGGCGTCATTTCATACAACGCGCCGTCGATACGGTAACGGATGCGGAATTCGCCCTCGAATGGCTCAAAGTGAATATCAGACGCTTTCGCTTTCACCGCTTCTTGCAAAACCACATCGACGAAACGAATAATTGGCGCTTGGCTGGCGGAATCGTTGAGCGCTTTTTCGTCGTCGCCCGCGAAATCGAGCCCTGTCAATTCGCCAATCACATTGTCGAGCGAACTATTTAATTCGCCATAATGTTTAACAATCGCGTTGTCGATCAATTGCGGGTCGCCCACCAAAAATTCCACATCGCGATGCAAGATAAACGATAATTCTTCGCCGATTGAAAAATTGAACGGGTCTTTCGACAAAAAGCTCAATTTGTCGGGTGTCGCTTTCACAGGCAAAATGCCGTATTTGTGCGCTTGCTCTTGATTGATGAGCTTTAATAAATTAGGATCAATCGATTCGGGAATCTGCGGGAACGCCGCCACGCCCAAATGCTCGGCAATCATCGTCAGCAATTCGTCGCGCGTGACATAGCCGTCATCTTCGAGCACGTCGGTGTACGGCTTGCCCGTTTCAATATGTTCTGCCCAAGCCTCATCAAGTTGAGGCTTGGTCGCCTTGCCAGAGTCGGCAATCAACGTCGTCAAAATTTCACTGTGTTCGTCAAACATAATTTTTAAAAGTTATTTTTATATTCCCGCGGAACAGGTAATTTTAGTAGCCGATTTCGCGGAGTTTTTGGCGCATTTCATCGGGAACTTGCGCGTAGGTGATAGCTTCGCTGGAATCGATGATGCCGTCTGCGACAAGCGAGAGCAAATGTCCATCGAGCGTGCGCATGCCGATCGCGCCACCAGTTTGAATTTCGGAAGTGATGCGATAAGTTTTGTTATCACGAATGAGCGCGGCTGTCGAATCGGTATTGACCATAATTTCATAGCCCGCAACGCGACCGCCACTTTTGCGACGGCAAAGCACTTGCGAAATAACAGCAACGAGCGAGGACGCTAATTGCATGCGAATTTGTTCTTTAGTATCTGCCGGGAACGCATCAACAATGCGGTCCACCGTTCGTGCCGCGCCCGTTGTGTGAAGCGTTGCAAAAACCAAGTGTCCCGTTTCTGCCGCCGAAACCGCAGCGGTAATCGTTTCCAAATCGCGCATTTCGCCGACGAGAATAATATCTGGGTCTTGACGCAAAGCTGCGCGAATCGCTTCCGAAAAACTACCAACGTCGCGCCCAATTTCACGTTGCGTAACAACCGAGCGTTTGTGGTCGTGAAAATATTCGATTGGGTCTTCAATCGTGATGATGTGGCGCTCTTCGTTTTCGTTAATCCAATTAAGCATCGATGCGAGCGTAGTCGATTTACCCGAACCCGTTGGGCCCGTCACCAAAATCAAACCGCGTTGGCGACGAAGCAACGATCTCACTTTGTCCGGAAGTCCCAATTTTTCGAGCGTGAACATATCGTGCGGAATTTGTCGCAAGACGATCCCGTAAGCGTTTTCGTCGCCGTTCCCGCTGCGTGCTTTAAAACAGCTGACGCGGAAACGCGCTTTGTTGCCAAACGAAAAACCAAAATCGCAGCCGCCCTTGTCTTCCAAGCGTTTCAAATGATGCTCTGGTGTAATTTCGCGAACAAACGCTTCTGTTTCCTCAGGAGTTAATTGGGGACCGTCAACAGGCAACATGCTGCCCGAAATGCGCAACACGGGCGCTTGGTCAACGTGCAAGTGCAAGTCTGACGCATTTTGTTCGACGACTAAATCTAAAAGTTCTGTAAGAGTGTAATTCATAAAGTGGGAGGTGGAGCGACGGGAACGCGAAATCGCGGGAACGGGATTGGGATTGAGATTTTTTGAATTGGCGGGAACGCGAAAACGATAATTTCAACTTTCTTATTCAACGTCAATCGTTGTCGAAAGCACTTCTTCGACGGTGGTAATGCCGGCAACGACTTTGCGAATGCCGTCTTCGCGCATCGTGCGCATGCCGAGATCGCGCACTTTGTGACGCAAATCAACGAGCGTTGCATTTTGGTAAATCATTTCTTGAATTTCTTCATTCACCATAAACAATTCAAACACGCCACGACGACCTTTGTAGCCCGTGTCATGACATTTTGCGCAGCCCGGTCCCTTGCGGAAATTCGCTTCCGTCAAATCTCCTGCCGTCAAACCAATTGCAATCAATTCTTTTTCAGAAGGCGTGTAAGGAGCGCCACATTCCGGGCAAATACGACGCACAAGACGTTGAGCCAAAACACCACGCAACGATGCCGAAACCAAGAACGGTTTTACACCCATATCGACAAGACGCGGGATCGCGCCGGGAGCGTCATTCGTGTGCAAAGTCGAGAAAACCATGTGGCCCGTCAGCGACGCGTTCACGGCGATTTCTGCCGTTTCCAAGTCACGAATTTCACCAATCATGATAATGTTTGGCGCTTGACGCAACATCGAACGCAACGCCGACGCAAACGTCATTCCCACTTCACGGCGCACTTGCACTTGGTTAATGCCCTTCATTTGATATTCGACAGGGTCTTCAACCGTAATAATTTTGCGGTCGGGCTGGTTAATATAATTGAGCGCCGAATAAAGCGTCGTCGATTTACCCGAACCTGTTGGACCCGTCACCAAGAAAATGCCGTCCGCGCCCGTGATAATTTTCATGAACACTTCTTGGTCGTCCGAGAAAAATCCGAGTTCCGGCAAGCCAAGTTTCAGCCCTTCTTTGTCCAAAATACGCATAACGATCGACTCGCCATAAACTGTCGGGAGCACCGACACACGCAAGTCCACCGCCTTGCTCGCCACTTCAATTTGAATACGTCCGTCTTGCGGAATGCGTTTTTCTGCCAACGAAACATTCGCCATCAGCTTCAAACGCGCCACAATCGACGCTTGCAAACGCTTGGGCGGATTCTCCACCTCTTGCAAAACGCCGTCAATACGATAACGCACGCGGAAACGTTTTTCCAACGGTTCCATGTGAATATCTGACGCCTTGCGACGAATCGCCTCTGTAATCAACAAATTCACATAACGAATAATTGGCGCGTCTTCTTCGGAAGCGTTTTTTTCATCGTTCCCGGGAATCGAAACCGTGGTCCCGTCGCCAAAAATTTCTTGCAACGCCGCGCTGCCCAATTCGCCCGAATTATCATACGCGGTAACAATTGCATCTTTGATTTCGTTAGGCGGTGCCAACTGCACGTTGATTTGCACTTTCAGCACGCGCGAAAGTTCATCAACCATATCGGTATTCAACGGGTCGCCCACAACGAGCAAAAGTGCGTTCCCGTCAAGTTGCAACGGCAAAACATTATTATCTTCTGCCATTTGCTTGCCCACTAATTTGAGCGCTTCGGTCGTGGGGTGTACGTCTTTCAAATCGGGCGCGAGTTCCATATCTAACTCGCTCGCCATCAAGCCCGTAATCTCTTTCCACGAAGTATAGCCCTTTTCTACGAGCAAATCCAAAACTTTCGAATCGACCTGATCGGCCAGCACGCCTTGCCCTTCAACATCTTGGCGCGCAACATCAATAATATCTGGCGTTACAACTTCATGGTCTTGAAGCAACTGAATTACAAAATCGTCAGCAGAAATCATAAATAAAATGAGATAAAACGCCGTCCCACAGGGGTTGTGGCTTTGGCAATTATTCTCATAAGTTTACCCGCAAAAACACGTTCCCGCAAACACAAAAACAAGTTAAGAGTTGAGAATTTATAGTTGAGAATTAAAAATTTGCAAACAACAACCTAAAATTCTCAACGCTCATCACTGTCAAAAACGCATCGCCGCGGGAACGGGTTTTGTTTTTTTCATCACCGAATTAAACAAATTTTACGAATTTATTTTTCGAGCAAAAAACTCGGCGGCTTAACCGCCGACGCTTCGGCGCTTGGTTCTTCGGGCGAAAAATTTTAGAACCACCGCGAGAACAAACACCGATTGCGAGCAGCTCACGCCCGCTCATTAACATTCGCGGGAACGCGGAGAAAAATACATCATGGAAACGCTCAAAGCGACTATGACGATGACTATGACCGAGTTCGCTGAAATAGGTTTTGATTTTTTGTCATCGAATTAATCCTAAAAAATCCTATTTCTTTCTATTAAACCTAAGGTTCCCCCCCCCCCCCCGCGTTCCCGCCAACGTTCCCGCGAATACTCAAAAAATCTTCAAAATCCTTTAATCAGTGGATTTTATTTCAAGCCCGTTCCCGAGAATCATCAATTCGCTACATTCCATCCAACTGCGCGCGTCGTCGAAAACGCGTCAGCGCGAGCAGCGGAAGCGGCGCGGGAACGCACCGTTTTTGCGGGAACGGCAAGCAAACCCGTGCGCGGATCCACAAACTGCGTTGGCTGGAATTGCATTCCCGAAGACGACAACGCTTCGTTCACGAGCAATTCTTCGCCCGATTCGGAGCCAATGCGCCAATGCGTTTTACCCGCGGGAGCGTCGAGTGCCAAAATTGTCGAGCCGCCCGCAATCAACAGCGCGCGCGGGAACTCCCATTCTTTCAAAATTGCAGCCATTTTATCGAGCGCAAAACCTTTGCCAATTCCGCCCAAGTCAATTTTTTTGCCTGCTCTGGCACATTCCACTTCTTGCTCGGCGGGATGTAAAATAAATTTTCCGAAACGATAATTTTCGTAAGCTGCGCGCCAATCTGGCATTTCATCGCAACAAAGTTTTGCGTTTTTTTTATAAAAATCAATGAGCGTTCCCGCGCAAACATCAAAGGCGTTTTCGGTTTCTTCGGCAATTTGAAAAGCCAATTGCAAACATTCAAAAGTTTCTGCCTGCACCCAAACACGCGTTCCCGCCGCCAACGCATTTACGCGCGCAACATCGCTCGACGCGATAAAATGGCTCAACAATTGCTCCAAACGCTTAAGTTCCCCAAACGCTTCTTCGGCGGATTGCGCGGCTTCTGCTTCGCGGGAACGCTCAACGTCGATGCGCAATGTCCAGCGCGTCGCCATCGCCACTTGTGTAAAATCAAACAACACAAAATTAATTGAGAGTTTAGAGTTTATAGTTGAGAGCGTTTAGTTTGTGCTTTGCTAATTTTTAACTCGCAACCATAAATTCTAAACTCCCCTTTATTTTCTGCGTTCCCGCACGGCTTTTGCGAGTTCTTCGCAGATTTTTTCAGTGTCTTCAAGATTGATACAAGCGTCGGTAATCGATTTGCCGTAAACGCAAGTTTTTGGGTCATAATCTTGGCGACCTTCCACGATATTGCTTTCAATCATCACGCCAACAATTGCGCGTTCGCCCAACGCAATGCGCTTTGCCAACTCTTGCGCAACAATCGGCTGACGCGTGTAATCTTTTTTACTGTTCCCGTGAGAACAATCAACAACAAGGTAAGGCGGCAATTTTGCTTTTTCCAAACGCGCCACCACATCATTGACAAATTCCGCGCCATAATTAGGTCCCGTATTCGAGCCACCGCGCAAAATCACGTGCGTATCACGATTGCCTTCGGTTTCAAAAATCGCCACAACGCCATCTTTGGTTACCGACGGGAACCAATGCGAATGGCGAGCCGCATTCACCGCGTCCACCGCCACTTGCGCCGTGCCATCTGTGCCATTTTTAAAACCAATCGGCATCGACATGCCCGACGCTAATTCGCGGTGAATTTGACTTTCTGTCGTGCGCGCACCAATCGCGCCATAAGCCACCAAATCCGAAATAAATTGAGGCGTAATCGGATCCAAAAATTCTGTCGCCGTCGCCACGCCCATTTCCGACAAATCACAAAGCAACTGACGCGCAATGCGCAAACCTTTATTGATTTGGAACGTGCCATCGACATACGGGTCGTTAATCAAACCTTTCCAACCCACCACCGTGCGCGGCTTTTCAAAATACGTGCGCATCACCACAATCAAATCTTTAGCATATTTTTCTGCCAATTTTTTCACAAAATGCGCATATTCTTTCGCAGATTTAATGTCGTGAATCGAGCACGGACCCGTAATCACAACCAAACGATCATCTTTGCCATTCAACACATCACTAATCTCACTGCGCGCCGTAGCCACCGTATGCTGAGCCAATTCCGTCGCGGGAATTTCATCAATCAAATAAGCAGGAGTCAACAACGGTTTTTTTCGCAAAATGCGCGTGTCATCTGTAATCGTCTTTTTTTCGTTAGTCATAAGTTCAAGTTTAATTTAAATCCCCCGCAAATTCAATCATTTATCGTTCCCGCAACATAAAAACAAAAAGCGAGCCGACTTGCGACTCGCTTAAAAGTGGTGGTCAGGGGCGGAATCGAACCGCCGACACGGGGATTTTCAGTCCCATGCTCTACCGACTGAGCTACCTAACCATGTGTGTTTTTCTATTTAACCAAAAATAATTACCTCAGTCAAGTCATTTTTTGCGGGAACACGGAAACGACAAATTTCTCACGCAGATCTCACAGATTTCACAGATTTTTATTTTTTGCGGGAATGCCACTCTTAAAACCTGAAGCGTTGCCCATTGATAACCCCAAGTAATTTTGAGCAACGCGAAAAATCACTTGGGGTAAAATCCCCAAACCCCAAAACCCGAAAGGTCTCCCAACTCGCCCGCGGGAACGGGAAAACGCGCCCGAAAAATTAAGAATCGAAACAACGACGGCTTAGCCGCCAAGCTCATTTTTTTTACGAGACCTATTCTCCCCTACAAATCCACGGAAACTTTTTCAATCAAGTTCCACGTTCCCGCGTGTGGCTCCATTATTCCAGCTATATAATGTTTTTGGGAAACACGATTTAAATTTTCAACAAACTCTGCAAGGGCGTTCAATTTATCTCGGGTGTCTTGTGATTCTTGAACACTTGTATTGCCACTTTTGGTATCAAAAATGCCAATGTCTCCATTTTGATAAATCACGATCCAATCGGGATAAAATAGCTTTTTTGTATTTTCAATTGTTGAATAATATATAATTGAAAATCATCTTTCCCGCAACTACCATTTTTGTACCAATATTCGACATTTTGATCATTTTCCCAATAGCGAATAAATGCGGTTTCGTTCCCGCGACCTTTTTGCGCGTAAAAATTAGTTTCGTCTGCATCTGTTTTAAACGGCGTTGCCGAAATCTTTAAAATCAATTTCGGGTTCACGATATCAATAATTTCTTGCGACAATTCAGTTCCCATATTGCTGTGGCTTTCATCGACAATCATTATGATTTTGCGCTCAACCTTTGCCGTATTTTCAAAAATATCTTCAAAATAAACGCCTGATTCTTTACATTGTTTTATATCCCTGGGACGACGCAAAAGCAAGCGCTCCTTGCCTTTTTTCTGCGCCAACTTTTGCCAATTAACAAATAGAATCTCGTTCCCGCAAGCGCGTTCCCGCGAGAGTGAAAAATCTTCGTTCTCACGGGCGAGTTGGGAAACCTTTCAGGTTTTTGGGGTTTGAGTTAACCCTCGGTGATTTTTCATGTTGCTCAAAATTACCTGAGGTTATCAATGGACAATGCGTTGCGTTTTAAGAGTAGCGTTCCCGCAAAAAATAAGAATCTGCTCAATCTGCGAGATTTGCGTGAAAAACAAAAAAATAGAGCGGCAAAAATGCCGCTCCTCTAAAATTTGCGTTCCCGCAAAAAATTATTCGAGTTCGTAAACGCAAATAACTTCCGCTTTTACCGTTTGTTTGCCCGCGGAAATCGGTGTTTCGACCGCCGCGTCGTTCATGAGCGCCGCCTTCATCAATGGGCGTGGCATAAAATCATTATGCACGCCGTTTTCGTTGATCGAAACAATTTTCCCCAGTTTCGCTCCCGCGGCGGCAGCCATGCGTTCGGCGATCGCGCGAGCGTTGCGGATTGCGCTTTCGCGCGCCTCGTTCATCGCGTCTTTGTCGTCAACGACAGAAAACGAAACATTCGAAAACTCGTTCGCGCCCGCCGTTCCCGCGATATCAATCGCCTCGCCCACGCGGTCGACATCGGCAATCGCGATTTGCATCGAATTACGCACGCGGAATTTCTGCGGCTCCGAACCTGTAAGAGATTTGCGATTATAATTTTCTTCGCGGTAAATATTGTAGTTCGATGTCGTAATCGATTCTTTGTCGAATCCCGCCTTCACCAGCTCGTTAAAAACGTTCGTTGCGACTTTTGCGTTTTCGCGCAGTGCTTTGACCGCGGAAACATCGCGCGTAACGACGGCAAGGCGCACGACCGCCGCGTCGCTTTTCAAGACAACTTCGCCCGTTCCCGAGACCGTAATTCTGCGGTCATTATCCGCCAACGCCGTCAGCGCCATCAGCGACGACAAAGCCAAAACTGCCAAAAGATTAAGAGATTTATTCATTTTTTTAATTTTTATAATGGGTTAATAAGCCGATGGCGCACTGTGCGCTATCTTAAAAATAAGCGGACCAATTTGGCATAAATGTTTTTGTAAGGTTGGTAGCGCATTGGCAAATCGAGCCACGTTTTTTTGTCGAGCACGCTTTTGTAGTGCGTAAACGTATCAAAACCAATTTTGCCGTGATAAGCGCCCATGCCGCTTTCGCCAAAACCGCCAAAACCCATTTCCGTCGAAGCCAAATGCATAATGCAATCGTTCACGCAAGCGCCGCCAAAACCGCAACGCTCAATCACGCGATCGGCGTTCCTGCGAGAACTCGTGTAAATGTAAAGCGCGAGCGGATGGGCCATCGCATTGATTTTCACAATCGCGTCGTTCAAATTTTCGTAAGTCAAAACTGGCAACACGGGACCGAAAATTTCTTCTCCCATCACAACATCGTTCCAATCGACATTGTCGAGTAATGTTGGTTCAATTTGTAGCGTTCCCGCGTTGGCGTTCCCGCCGTGCGCAAGTTTTGATTTATCGATTAACGCGCAAATGCGTTCAAAATGTTTTTGGTTGATAATTTTGCCGTAATTAGCGTTCCCGAGCGGTGCGTTCCCGTACTGCGCGACGATTTGTTTTTTCAATTCTGCGACGAGCGCGTTTTTGATTTTTCGATCACAAAAAATATAATCAGGCGCGACGCAAGTTTGACCACAATTCAAAAATTTTCCAAAAACAATGCGCTTTGCCGCGAGCGCCAAATCGGCAGTTTCATCGACGATGCACGGACTTTTCCCGCCGAGCTCCAATGTTACCGGAGTCAAAAATTGTGCGGCTTTTTCCATCACCAATTTGCCAACGGTTTTACCACCCGTAAAGAAAATGTAATCAAAATGCGATTCGAGCAACTCGGCGTTTTCTTGGCGTCCGCCACGAATCACCGCAACATATTCTGGCGGGAACGCTTCCGCGATGATTTTTGCGATGATTTCACTCGTCGCCGAAGAATAATCGCTGGGCTTTAAAACCACAGTATTGCCCGCCGCCAACGCATCAATCAACGGGTCAATCGTCAGCAAAAATGGATAATTCCACGGACTCACCACCAACACCACGCCGTAGGGCGATGGCTTTTGATAACTGCGCGCGGGAAAATTAACGAGAGAAGTCTCCACGCGGCGTTCCCGCGAAAACATTTTGGCGTACTTAATCATATATGAAAGTTCCGAAAGCGCCATGCCGATTTCGCACATATAACTTTCAGTGGCGCTTTTGCCCAAATCGCTTTTGAGCGCCGCATTGATTTCATCTTCGCGCGCCAAAATGCGTTCCCGCAAACGTTTTAAAGCTTTCAATCGAAAATCAACATCCAAGGTTGTTCCCGTCAAAAAAAATGCCCGTTGCTTTGCAACAATCGCCTCAATTTCATTTTGGTTCATAAAAATATGATAGTCCCAAAAACGCGTTCCCGCAAGAATTTGACGCTGGCGAAACTTTGCGTTCCCGCGCTTTACAACACGCGCCAATTACCATTGTTGGTCGTTCCCGTGTATTCAATCAATTTTGCATCGCTCAATTGTTTTAAATAATTGCGAATAGTTCTTGGGGCGAGTTCTAATAATTTTGCCAAATGATTTGCATTCACAAAATCTTTGGTTTTTATTAAGATTAAAATTTCTTGAAATGCCACGAGTGCCTTTTCTCGACTTGCGGACGCTTTAAAATTTTTAGCGAGCATTTGTGCAAAAGTTCGTGCAAAAGTTCGTGCAAATTTTTTGCCAAATATTTATGTTCCCCGCGGGAGAAAAAACACGTTCCCGCGACGATTTGCCACGGGAACGCATTTTTGAATTTCGCAGATTTTATTTTGCAGCTGCGAGCACTTTGCGGATTTCTGCCGCGGTTTCTTCGATGCTGCCGAGCGAATTGATTTTGTAGTACGGGAACACGCCGTCAAGGGTTTCGATTGGACCGAGTGTTTTGTCCGCAAATTCTTTATAACGCACGAGCGTTTTTTCTGGGTCAACGTCGGTTGAGCGCACTGGCAAGCCCGCCGCTTGCATTTCGCGTCCGCGTTTTAATTGACGTTCGACAGATTCTTTTTCGCCGACGTAGAGCATAACCAAACCAAATTTTGTTGGTTTTGCTTGGGTTGCAGCCAATTTTTTAGCGAACAATTTCAAGCAAGCCACTTGACCCGCAGAGCGTGGGAAGCCGTCCACAATCACACCGTTCGCGTATTCGGGTTTAAGCAATGCGCGCAAAAGCAAGCCGAAAACGGTTTCGTCGTCAATCAATTTTCCCGTTGCCATGATTGCTTTCATTTCTGGCGTTTTGAACAAATCGCTCATCACGAGTGGTTGCGCCGTCAAGCCGAGCATCTCAAGAATGACCGGCGTTTGCGTTCCCTTGCCTGCGCCGGGAGCACCGTTCAGCCAATAAAGTGCTGGCGGGAACGCCAATTTGTCTGCGCCCAATTCTGCTTCGAGAGCCGCCCAAGCATTGTTAAAAAGCTTCACCGCGGCTGGATTTGTTTCGTCTGTTTCTGGATATTGATTACTCATAATCTATCCATTATAAATTCTCGCGCAAAAATTGACAAATGACTTTTTCGCGGGAACGCAAATTTTAAAATTCTTGCAGAGTCAAAAGCAAGCCCTGTATAATTTACACAAACTTATTTTTTAAATCCAAAACAAAATTATGCAAAACAACAATATCCGTCCAGAAACAATGGCGCGAATCACGACGCCCGAACTCGCAAAAGCTTTTATCGAAGAACAGGTGCGCGAAGTGCGCGCGCAAGTCGGCGACAAACAAGTGCTTTTGGCGCTCTCTGGCGGCGTGGATTCTTCCGTCGTCGCCGCATTGCTCATTAAGGCAATCGGGAAACAGCTCGTTTCCGTTCACGTCAATCACGGCTTGATGCGCAAAGGCGAAAGCGAACAAGTCATCGAAGTTTTCCGCAACGGCTTGGACGCGAATCTCATCTACGTCGATGCGACCGACCGTTTTCTCAATCTGCTCGCCGGCGTTGCCGATCCCGAAAAAAAGCGCAAAATCATCGGGAACGAATTTATCAAAGTTTTCGACGAAGAAGCGGGAAAACTCTCGGGAATTTCATTCCTGGCGCAGGGAACAATTTATCCTGACATTTTGGAAAGCCACGGCGTGAAAGCACACCACAACGTGGGCGGGCTTCCCGAAGATATGAAAATGGAACTCGTCGAACCGCTGAAACTGCTTTACAAAGACGAAGTGCGCGTCGTCGGTAAAGCGCTCGGACTTCCCAACAATATGGTGTTCCGCCAACCGTTCCCGGGACCGGGTCTCGGCGTGCGCTGTTTGGGCGCGATCACGCGCGATCGTTTGGAAGCGTTGCGTGAAGCGGACGCGATTCTGCGCGAAGAATTTGACAAAAACGGTCTCGCGGGAAAAGTTTGGCAATATTTTATTTCCGTTCCTGACTTTAAAAGCGTCGGCGTGCGCGACAGCAAGCGTTACGAGGGTTGGCCTGCAATTATCCGCGCCGTCAACACCGTCGATGCGATGACCGCGACAATCGAAGA
Organism: uncultured Opitutales bacterium; assembly: GCA_934675585.1. Taxonomy (GTDB): domain Bacteria; phylum Verrucomicrobiota; class Verrucomicrobiia; order Opitutales; family UBA953; genus Spyradosoma. Next base: position 27,698 of record CAKUQY010000001.1, read on the forward strand.
AATTCCTTACCTGGTGCTTCACCACATCACAAATCGCATCACGCACGAAGTCGAAGGCATCAACCGCGTTCTCCTCGACCTCACGCCAAAACCCGTCGGCACGATCGAGTGGGAATAATTCCAAACAATTCAAAAAAATCAGCAGAGCGTTCCCGCAAACTCTGCTGGTTTTTTTGTGCAAAATTATCAAACAACTACGCGGGAACGCGATTTTTATTTTTCATTGTCGCGGGAACGCGAAAATTGGAGTAAACTAAATCATTATGGCAGAAAAAAAATCTACAAAAAAATCGCTCAAAGGCGTTTGTAAACGTGAAGATGCGGTAAACAAATTATCTGAAAAAGAAACGCTTGCGCTCGAAAATTACATCGAGACTTACATGCGTTATTTGGCGTATTCAAAAACCGAGCGCCGCGCGTATGCCGAAGCCGTTCGCTTGCTCGAAACCAAAGGTTTTAAGCCACTCGAAAGCTTTAAAACATTGAAAGCTGGCGACAAAGTTTACCGCGGCTATCATGGCAAAACACTGTTTGCAGCCGTCATCGGCAAAGACACGGTCGCAACGGGCGTGAATGTTGTCGGCGGCCACACCGACGCGCCGCGCATCGATTGCAAACCACTTCCATTAGCCGAAAAATCGGGTATCGCTTATTTTGACACGCACTACTACGGCGGGATCAAAAAATTCCAATGGGTAACGCGTCCGCTCGCGCTCTACGGCACTTGCGTCAAAACCAACGGCGAAAAAGTTAATATTTCGATCGGCGACAATCCTGGCGACCCGATTTTTATGATTTCGGACATTTTGCCGCACCTCGGACAAAAACAAAGCGGTTTGAAACTTGGCGACGCGTTCCCGGGCGAAAATCTCGATGTCATTGTGGGCTTAGCTCCCGTTCCCGCAAGCAAAGATGACGATGCGGTCAAAGAAAAAGTAAAGCTCAACATCTTGCGCATCCTCGAAGACGAATACGATTTGACGGAACAAGATTTGATGAGCGCCGAGCTCGAATTTGTGCCACAAGGTATGCCTCGCGAAATGGGCTTCGACCGCTCAATGATTTCGGGCTACGGCCACGACGACCGCATTTGCGCGTTCGCAGGGCTCCAAGCAATGATGGACCTCGCGGGAACGCCAAAGAAAACTGCCGTTGTTTTGCTTTGCGACAAAGAAGAAATCGGCTCCGTCGGCGCGACTGGCATGGATTCGACATTCTTTGAAAACTCGATCGCCGAACTTTGCGTGCGCCAAGAAAAAAATTATTCGGACATTGTTGTGCGTCGCGCGCTCGAAGCGTCCTCGATGCTTTCGGCAGACGTTTGCGCTGCCGCAGACCCAATGTTCCCAGAATGCTCTTCGCCCAACAATATGGCAAAACTCAACGCGGGAACGTGTATGATCAAATACACAGGTTCGCGCGGGAAAGCGATGGCGAATGACGCTTCGGCTGAATTTGTCGGCAAATTGCGCGGTATTTTTGATAAAGCTAATGTCGTTTGGCAAATGGGCGAACTCGGTCCCGTCGATGTCGGCGGAGGAGGAACAATCGCGATGTTTATGTCGCGCTACGGCATGAACGTCATCGACATGGGAACGCCGTTGCTCAACATGCACGCGCCCTGCGAAGTTGCTTCAAAACTCGACACTTACATGACTTACAAGGCATACAAAGCGTTCTTTGAATTGAACGCATAATTTGCGTTCCCGCAAAAAATAAAAACGCGTTCCCGTAAAATTTTCGCGGGAACGCGTTTTTTATCTACAAAAATTCCGCGGGAACGCGCACTTTGTCGTTCCCGCGGAAATTATTTTAAACTTAAATTAGAGAGCTACGCCGAGCGCTTCAGCTGCGGTTGCGCGTTCTTCTTTAAGTTCTGCAATCGAAGCATCAATTTTTGCGCGAGCGAAATCGCTGATTGGAAGATCTTTAACGATTTCGTGGCTGCCGTCAGCGAGTGTGCGCACAGGGAAACCGGTGATAATACCAGGTTCTGTGCCGTATTCGCCGTTTGACATCATGCAAACAGAGAACCAATCGCCAGCTGGAGTTGGCGTAACGAGTTTACGAACAGTTGCGAGCGCTGCATTTGCTGCCGAAGCTGCCGAAGAAGCACCGCGAGCTTTGATGACTGCGCCACCACGTTTTTGCACTAATGGAATAAATTCGTTTTCGAGCCAAGCTTTGTCCGTAATCACTGCTGTTGCAGGTTTGCCGCCGATCGTTGCGTTTGTGAAATCGGGGAATTGGGTCGATGAGTGGTTGCCCCAAATCGTCATATTTTTCACTTCGTTCACGTGAACGCCAGCTTTTTCTGCGAGGAACGCTTTTGCACGATTTTCATCGAGGTGAGTCATCGCGAAGAAACGGTTTTCGGGAACGCCAGCAGCGTTGCGGCAAGCGATCAAGCAATTGGTATTGCATGGATTGCCAACAACAAAAACATTAACGTCTTTCGCAGCAACCGCAGCAATTGCTTTGCCTTGACCCACGAAAATTTTGCCATTGATGCCGAGCAAATCTTTGCGTTCCATACCGTCTTTACGCGGAACCGAACCCACGAGCATACACCAGTTACAATCTTTGAAACCTTCCATTGGGTCAGAAGCAACTTTGATATCTGCCACGAGCGGGAACGCACAGTCGTTGAGTTCCATCACAACAGCTTCAACTTTGCCACGCATTGGCTCGATATCAACGAGATTCAACGCAACAGGTTGATCTGGACCAAACACATCACCCGCAGCAAGGCGGAAAATGAGAGAATAAGCAATGTTACCAGCAGCGCCAGTAACCGCAACACGAATTGGAGTTTTTGCCATAGTTTTTTATTATTTTGAAGTTAATTTTTTGAATTATTAATAAGTATGAGCGTTCCCGCGAAAATAGTAAAGTAAATACTTTTTTAATTGAGAATTCAAAACTCGCGGGAACGCGCGGACGTATTCCCGTTCCCGCAAATTTTAGTTTTCGTTTTTTTAATTTGAAGAGCGTGGCGCAAAATTATAAAATAGTCAGTAATAACAAATTAAAAAATATGCTTCGCACACACAATTGCAACAGTTTAACTATCGAAGACAACAACAAAACCGTAACACTCATCGGCTGGGTGGATACGGTTCGCGACCTCGGCGGCGTGCGCTTTGTAGATTTGCGCGACCGTGAAGGCATCACTCAAGTCGTTTGTCATCCCGACAATACCGAAGTGCACGAAATCGCAAAAAATCTTAAAGACGAATCAGTCATTCAAGTAACAGGACGCGTTACGATGCGCGAGCCAGATACGATTAACGAAAAGCTCAAAACCGGTAAAATCGAAGTCGTCGCCGACAAAATCGTTGTCGAAAACGTTTGCGCACCGTTGCCGTTCCCGATGGACGATGACAAGGCAGACAAAGTGAATGAAGACTTGCGCGGCGAATTCCGCTTCCTCGACTTGCGCCGTCCCCGCAACATCAATTTGCTCCGCATGCGCGCAAAAGCTGGGCACGCGATTCGCAATTATTTAGACAGCCAAGATTTCGTCGAAGTCGAAACGCCGACGCTCTTCAAATCGACTCCCGAGGGCGCGCGCGAATTTCTCGTGCCAAGCCGCATGAATCCTGGACAATTTTACGCGCTGACGCAATCGCCACAACAATACAAACAAATGTTGATGGTCGCAGGCATTGAACGCTATTATCAAATGGCGCGCTGTTACCGCGACGAAGATTTGCGCGCTGACCGCCAGCCAGAATTTACGCAAGTCGATATTGAAATGTCGTTCATCGACCGCGAAGATATTTACGCGCTCATCGAAGGCATGCTCAAAAAAGTTTGGAAAGATGTGCTCGACATGGACATCCCAACACCGTTCCCGCGCATGCACTACCAAGAAGCAATGGACCGCTATGGCGTTGACAAACCCGACACGCGTTTTGCAATCGAAATCACCGACTTCACCGATTTGTTTAAAAATTCAAGCTTCAAAGTCTTCAATTCTGTCGCCAACAGCGAAGGCGGAGTCGTGCGCGCGATCAACGCCAAAGGTCTCGAAGACATAACCCAAGGCGAATTGACAAATCTCGAAAACATCGCGAAAACGCTCGGCGCGAAAGGCCTTGCCTTCATCAAAGCGGCAAACGGCGAATGGAAATCTCCAATTTTGAAATTCTTCTCCGAAGAAGAAAAAGCCGCGCTCAAAGAAAAACTCAACATCGAAGACGGCGACATCGTTTTCTTCGCGGCGGCTCCTTGGGAACAAGCATCGGCGATTCTCGGGCGCATTCGTCTTGAAGCCGCAAAATTGCTCCAAGCGCGTGGCAAATTGGTAATTCCAAAAGATAAATTCAACTTCCTTTGGGTCATCGAGTTCCCGCTGATGCTTTGGGACGAAGAGCAAAACCGCTATGTCTCGGCGCACCATCCGTTCACGTCGCCGATCAAAGAAGACATTCCGTTGCTCGACACCAATCCAAAAGCGGTTCACGGCCAGCACTACGACATCGTTCTCAACGGCGTTGAACTCGGTGGCGGCTCGATTCGTATTCACAATCCAAACTTGCAAAAGAAAGTTTTTGAAGACGTTTTGCAAATTCCAAAAGACGTTGTCGAATCGCGCTTCGGCTACATGCTCAAAGCGTTCAGCTACGGAGCGCCACCACACGGCGGGATCGCGCTCGGCTTCGATCGCTTGGTAACGATGCTCGCGGGACGCAACTCGATTCGAGACCTGCTCGCGTTCCCGAAAACGCAACGCGGTCAAGACCTGATGGCAAACTGCCCGTCGCCCGTTACCGAACGCCAGCTCAAAGACGTTCACATTCAAATTCGCGGCGACGAATAATCCGCGTTCCCGCAAAAACGAAAAGCCGTTCCCGCAAAATTTCGAGAGCGGCTTTTTTCATTATTGACCGAAAAATTTTTCTTCAATAAACTTTTAAACTATGGATCTCACGCCCGACAATTATCTGTTCATTCTGTCAATTCTACTTTTTACAAGTATTCTCGCGAGCAAAGTTTCCTCAAAAATCGGTGTCCCGATGCTGTTGCTGTTTCTCGGGATCGGTCTGGTCGCGGGACAAGAAATAAAATTCGAAAGCATGGAAACAACGAGTTTAATCGGCGAACTCGCGCTCGTTTTCATTTTGTTTTCGGGCGGTTTGGACACAAAATTTCGCGACATTCGCCCCGTTTTAACGCAGGGAATTATTTTGTCTTCGCTGGGAGTTCTCCTGACGGCGGCACTACTCGGGGGCGCAATTTACGCGCTGTCGCAACTGCCGTTCACGGGAGTCCACTTCACGCTCGCGGAATCGCTGCTTTTGGGCTCGATCGTTTCTTCGACGGACGCCGCTTCCGTTTTTTCGATTTTCCGTTCCCAACGCTCAACGCTCAAAAATAATCTGCGTCCCATGCTCGAGCTTGAAAGCGGCTCCAACGACCCGATGGCTTACGTGCTGACGATTTCTCTGACGAGCTTTGTCATCGCCCAAAACACGGGAGCGGCGAATCCGGAAATTCTCGCCGCGATTTACAATCTCGCCGTCAACATGGTCATCGGTGGCGCGCTGGGCTTTGCTTTCGGCAAACTCATCGTTTTCACGATTAACAAATCGCAACTTTACGTCGAAGGGCTTTATCCGGTTCTCATTCTTGCGCTGACCGCGCTTTCGTTCGCTACGACCAAAATGCTCGGCGGGAACGGCTTTCTGGCGGTTTACATCGCGGGGCTCATTCTCGGGAACGCCAATTTCATTCACAAAAAATCGATGACCAATTTTTATGACGGTTTCGCTTGGCTGATGCAGCTGATGCTTTTTATCACGCTCGGGCTGTTTGCGGATTTCGGCTCAATCAAAAAAGTTGCGCTCGTCGGTGTCATCATTTCGCTCATTCTCATTTTCGTCGTTCGACCGATCGCGGCGGGACTTTGCCTGTTCCCGTTTCGGCTCGATAAAAAAGATCTGGCGTTCGTTTCTTGGGGCGGGTTGCGCGGCGCCGTTCCCATCGTTTTCGCGCTGATCCCGATCGCCGATCCCAATTTCAACGACGAATGCGCGAAACTCATTTTCAACATCGTTTTCTTCATTTCCGTTTCGTCGCTGATTTTTCAGGGAACGACGCTTTTTAAAATCGCCGCCTGGCTCGGGCTCACAGAAAAAGACGCCACGCCCGCGCATTCTGTTTTCGACCGCGAAACCGAAGATCTCAACACTTTTATGAGCGATTTCGCGCTCAAAGCCGGCGACGCAGGCGAAAACAGCACACTGGCAGAACTCGCGTTCCCGCGCGGCGCGCTCGTCGTGATGATCAAACGCAACGAAAACTTTTTTACGCCGCGCGGGAACACAAAACTCGTCGCGGGCGACATTCTTCAACTTCAGGCGGACACGCCCGAACACCTCGAAAGCGCCAAAAAAATTCTCCGCGGGAACGATTCCTGAGCCGCGCCGTTTTGCGTTCCCGCCAAATTATTTTTCGGTGTCCGCCGTTTTCGCGGGAACGTAGCGTTTTAGTTGGATCGAGTTCCAAATGTTGTGGCAAATCACGTAAAATGTTGGCCCAAGCGCAACGATCGGATTAAAAAATGCCAGCCCGACCCAAAGCATCAGCATCGTATTTTTCTGCCCGAGCGATTGCGAACATTCGCGCCGAAAGCGCTTTTCGCCCATAAAATAACCGCAGACAAAATGCACCGCGCACATCACCGCCGCCAGCGCGAAAATGCCCGCAATCTGCCCGAAAGTGATTCCCTCTTGACGCGCGATGTAGGCAGAACTTTGCGCGCAACAGTTGAAAAGCATAATCATCCAAATATAAAACGACAAAAATTTATATTTGCGCGCAAAACGCATTCCCGCGTCCCAAAAATTGCGCAAAAACATTGACAGTAAAAACGGCGTTCCCACCACAAAAATCGCGCTTTTCGCCAAATCGAAAGTTTCAATTTCGTACTCGTTGCCGATCACAAGATGCACGAGCGGCGCGAGCGCAACCGCGACAAACAAATTAGAAAGCACCACGCTCACGGTCGCGTAATCCGCACGCCTGCCGAGCAACGCGGTAATCACGGGAGCGGCATTCGCCGTCGGCGTCATCGCCATCAAAAACGCCATCACCGCGTAATTAAAATTTCCCGTAACCAATTTCACCGCCCAAAACATCACAACCGCAAATGCCACCATAAACGCCAAAATCGCAACGTGGCTCCAAGCAAACGTTTCCCGCGAAAATTTTACATCGATAAACGCCAAAAACAGCATCGTCATCACAAAATACGGTACGAGCGTTCCCGCGTTAATCGTTCCCGCAACCTGCTCCACCGAAAAAAAATCCTGCGTCGAAGGAAACAAAAAAGGGAAAATGCAGCCAGCGACGATTGCACTCACCAAACACAGCATGCGGCGCGTTCCCGGATTAATATTAATTTTCATCTCATCAATTCTACGCCAAGCGCCCGAAAAATTCAAGTCGCCGACGCTCCCAAAAACGCGCGAAAATTTTGCACGCGAACGAGAATTGATTTTTAACGCATACCAAGCGAAGCGACATTGAACATTTCGCGGATTTTACGCAAATTGCACGGATTATTTTTTTAATCGCAAAGAAAGCGAAGGAAATAAAGGTTTAGTTTTAACGCAGATGACACGGATTTTAAGCAAATTACGCAAATTTTTTGTTGGGATTTTATTCGGCGGGAACAAACTTTGAGCGCTGAAAGCGCGACAGAATTAGCCTAGGCGCAAGCCCTGGGAAAAGAAAATAAAAGCCACGAGCCCTGAAAGGGCGACTCTCACCACAAACGCCAATGCGCGGGAACGAAAAATTGCGTTCCCCAATTATTTACGACGACGGCGACGCGTTCCCGCCAAAGCCAGCGCAAGCGTTCCCGCGACCAAACCAAACATCGACGGCTCGGGAACGGCAAAAAATTCAACCGACAGCGTCGTGGCGCCCTTGTCATAATCCAAAAAACAACCATCGACGCGCCCGTCCATACCAATTAAAATCGCGACATCGTTCCCTTTTGTAATTTTTTGAAGCACGGACGTAATGTCGATCGAAAGCATAGACCCATTTTGAGCTAACGTAAGCGAAGTTGAAACAAAACCAGCTTCCTGATTTACGCTCTCAATAATTTCCTTTGCAATAGCTTCGTCCAAATCAGTATTTTCACGCTCCACCGCCCAAAATTTCAAATTGAAAGTGCCGAAAAAATCTTCCAAATAAATATTAAACGTCGCCGATTTAAGATTGCTAAAATCAAGTTCCGAAGCTTCAAACGTGTAAAATCCAGAATCTCGCTCCAACCAGGAACCCCTCAGTGCAATCGCGTTATCATCATACCAATATCCAAGATGAAAATTCCCCGCTTTTGCGTAATCCAGCGTTGTGGTGGCAAATGCGGCGAGCGTTCCCGCGGTGAGAAGAGAAGTAATAACAATAAGATTTTTCATGGTTTTTATAGGTTAAGCTTAAATTGCCCTTTCATTCTAAAAGTAAAAAAAAAAAACGCAAGCGTTTTTTGTCTCCAAAAGCAAACAATTCGTTAAACCGTTCGAAAAATTCGGCTTAATTCGGGGACAAACAAATTCCCGTTCCCGCTATTGGCTTGCTTTCGCAAAAAAACTAAGCTTTAATTTAAAAGACCATGAAGCCCCTGATTTTATTTTTTACAATGCTTTTCGCGGGAACGCCTTTTTTGGCGGCAAACGGCTACGCGCTCGTTCCCGCGCCCGTTGAAATTAAAGCGAACGAAAACGATTTTTTTGTTTTAAACGCGCCAATGACAATCGCGACCGACGTTCCCGCGGCGCAATTTTCAGCCGATTTTTTGACAAAAAAAATCAACGGCAAACGTGTTCCCGCAAACGGAAAAATCGTTTTTGAAAAACTGAACGCTCCCGAAAAAATCAACGGCAACCACGAGGGCTACACGCTCGACGTTTCCCGCGAAAAAATCACTATTCGCGCGCTCGACAACGCAGGATTTTTCTACGGCGCGCAAACGCTTTTGCAATTGCTCGATGACGAAAAAACGCGTTCCCGCGGCGCGCTTAAAAGTTTGCAAATTCGCGACTTCCCGCGTTTTCAATGGCGCAGCGTGATGCTCGATTCGGCACGACATTTTCAGGATTTTGAATGGGTCAAAAAAATCATCGACCTGCTCGCCTCGCAAAAAATCAACACTTTTCACTGGCATCTCACCGACGATCAGGGCTGGCGCGTCGAAATCAAAAAATATCCACAACTCACAGAAATTGGCGCCTGGCGCGACGGAATAGGCTTCGGATTTCTTGAAAACGAAAGCGTTCATTACAACGCAAAAAAACAATACGGCGGATTTTACACGCAGGAGCAAATCCGCGAAATCGTCGCTTACGCGCGGGAACGCAACATCACTATCATTCCCGAAATTGAATTGCCAGGCCACGCCGTCGCCGCGCTTTGTGCGTTCCCGCAACTCGGCTGCACGGGCGGACCTTATGAAATTTGGCTCAAAGGCGGCGTTTCCAACGATGTTTTTTGCGCGGGCAACGACGAAGTTTTTGAATTTTTAGAAAACGTTCTTGAAGAAATTGCGGAGCTGTTCCCGTCAAAAATCATTCACATCGGCGGCGACGAATGCTCAAAAATCCGCTGGCAAAAATGTCCGAAATGCCAAGCGCGCGTCCGCGATGAAAATCTCCGCGGGAACGCAGAATTGCAAAGCTATTTCGTCAACCGCATCGCAAAATTTTTGGTTTCAAAAAACAAAACAATCATCGGCTGGGACGAAATTTTGGAAGACGGCATCACGCCCGACGCGATCATCATGAGTTGGCGCGGGAACAGCGGCGGAATCAACGCCGCCAAACGCGGACATCGCGCCGTAATGAGCCCGACAAATTACTGCTATTTCGACTACTCGCAGGCGCGCACGGGCGAGCCGAAATCCTTCGGCGGGCTGGTGCCGCTCAAACGCGCTTACGATTTTGACCCAACGCAGGACGTTCCCGCTGAATTTCAAAACAAAATTCTCGGCGGCCAGGCGAATCTTTGGAGCGAATACATGCCGAACGAAGCGCAGGTCGAATACATGCTCGCGCCGCGCATTTCCGCGCTCGCCGAAGCCGTCTGGTCGCCGCGGGAACGCAAAAATTACGACGATTTTTCAACGCGCATGCTCGAGCAATACCGCCGTTTTGAAAAAGCAAATTGGAACTACCGCAAACCCGAAGGAATCATCATTCGGCTCGGCGCGGGAACGCTCGTTTTCGATGCGGATTTACCCAACGCGACCATCGCTTACACGCTCGACGGCAGCGTTCCCGACGAAAATTCGCCACGCATTCAAAGCAACGTCGCACTAATCCTCCCGCAAGACAAATACAAAATCGTTCGCGCGCGCGCATTTTTGCCAAATGGCACGCTCGGCAAAATCAACGAACGCCACCTGAATTTTCCGAAAGCGCTCGTCGAAACGACGCTACTGCCCTACCAAAATTTCGTTCCCGAAAACGCCATCGACGGCAACCGCGACAGCTTTTTTTGGGCGGACGCGAACGTTCCCGCGGGAACGACTTTCACCGCCCGTTTTGATAAGCCGAAACGCTTCGGCAAAATCAGCTGCATCACTGGTAAAAATGAAAACGGCGGAGGCGGCGACAAGGCAGAAAACGCGGTTTTGGAAATTTCGCCCGACGGAAAAACCTGGCAAAAAATCGCGACGTTCAGACGCGGCATCGCCCACGCGACCGTTCCCGCGGGAACGCAAATTCTCGCAATCCGCATCCGTTTTATCGAATCTCAAGACACCTGGCTCGTCATCCGCGAAATCGAAGTAGAATAGCCCGCGGGAACGCGAAAAAAAAGTGTTGACATGAAAATAAAATTAGCATTGAATTGAAAGCATTACAAAATTTTTTAAACAAATGAATAATTCAATCAACAATTTTGTCGCTGTGGCGATGATGATGCGCAAGGAGAAACTTCGCGCGTCGCTTGATTGTATTTAAAAAAAAATCATTAAGTTGATACTCCAAAAAACGGGAGCGCGAATGTTAGAGTTCGCGCTCTCGTTTTTTTTATTTTCATTTTTCTACCTACAAACAAACACAAACAACAAACTCACAAACAAATTAAAAACTATGACAAACACAACACAGATCAAAAAAACATCACTTCAACTCGCTGCGGCTTTTTTGGTTGCGGCTGCAATTAGCGTTCCCGCGACGGCGGCGCAAACTTTGAGCATTACGATTCCTGATGCTTCGACAGAAAAAGGCGCGCTTATCATTCGCAACAATCACGGCAAAGAGATTCTCTCGTTCACGCCGTCTGCCTACGCGCAAGTGCAATACATCAACGCGAGCGCCGACGGCTCGGGCAAAAATCGCAACGGTTTTGCTTTGCGCCGCACATCAATTACCTTGGCGGCAAAAATCGACCAACATTGGGACGGGCGCGTTTCGTTCGAATTTGACAGCAAAACTTCGGGCGGCATTGCCGACACGGGCTATATCGAATGCGCTTATGTTGGCTACACCAACGATTTTGGCTCGCTTAAAGTTGGCATACTCAAACCACATTTCTTGCAAGAAGAAATCACCGCCGCAATCGCATTGCCCGCTATTGAACGCTCAATCGCAACCAATTATCTCTCATCGCCAAGCGCTGAAGGGCCACGCGGACTTTCAGCGGCGCATATCGGCATTTATTGGGACGGCAATTTTGCAATCGATTCTATCGCAAAAATTCGCTACGGCACCTCGCTCACCAACGCGGTGGGACAAGATTATGACGCGCGCTCAAACGATTTACAAATCACCGTTTACGCCGAAAGCAAATTTGATTTTGGCAAATCTGGCAAATTGACAACCGGACTTTCGGGTGTCGCAAACTACGGCGACGACGGCGCATTGCCCGGCACCCGCGCGGGAACGGCAAGCGCACTGACCAACGCGGGAACGGTTTTTGGCATCGAGCCCTACTTGCGTTATTCAAATGGCAGACTCAACATTTTGCTCGACAGTTATTACGTCAACGGCGACGACGCGTCAAAAATTTCAGACACGTTTGCGGCAATCGGCATTGTTTCTTATCGCACGGAATTTAATTTAGAACCTGTTTTTCGTGTAGCGCGTTTGGCTGCAAAAACAAAAAATGCTGGCGTGCACTCGGGCTACCAATCTTACGTTCCCGCAAGCGACGAACACAGCAACGCGGTTACTTACTACTTGGGCGTCAATTATTATGCCAACAAACACGTAAAGTTGTCGGCTGGTTATGAATACGGACGCTACTTTGGCACGGGCGATTCTGATTCCTCGAGCGCGTTCCGCACGCAAGCCCAAGTCGCTTTTTAATTGTCAAAAAAATTTCTCACACTTAAATTTTTAACCACAATGATTCGCCTCGAAAATCTTGTAAAAACATTTGGCACTGCGAACAAAAAAACCGTAGCGCTCAAAAATGTCAGTCTGCACGTAAAGCGCGGTGAAATTTTTGGCGTCATCGGTTTTTCGGGAGCGGGAAAATCAACGCTCGTGCGTTGCATCAATTTGCTCGAACGCCCAGATTCGGGAAAAGTTTTTGTCGCGGGAACGGAACTCACGGCGCTTTCACCGCGGGAACTGCGCCACGCGCGGGAACGCATCGCGATGATTTTTCAGCATTTTAACCTGTTCCCGTCGCGCACCGTTTTTGAAAATGTCGCGTTCCCGCTGCGTCATTGCGGTTTGAGCAACGCGGCGATTGAGCAAAAAGTGCGTTCCTTGCTCGAGCTTGTCGGGCTCGCCGATCGCGCCAGCGCGTTCCCGTCGCAATTGAGCGGTGGACAAAAACAACGCGTCGCCATTGCGCGCGCTTTGACAAAAAACCCGCAAGCCCTGCTTTGCGACGAAGCGACTTCGGCTCTCGACCCGCAAACCACGCGCTCAATTCTCACATTGTTAAAAAAACTTAACACAGAATTAGGACTCACCATTATTTTGATTACGCACGAAATGAAAGTCGTCAAAGAAATCTGTTCCCGTGCGGCAGTTATGGAAGGCGGAAAAATCGTCGAAGAAAACGACGTTTTCTCAATTTTTGCTGCGCCACAAAGCCCAATAACCAAGCGCTTTACAGAATCGGCATCGACACTTTCAAAAATTTACGAACTCATTCGCGGGAACGCCGATGTCATAAAATTGCAGCCAGGACAGTGCATTGTCCGCTTGCGTTATTTAACCGCGGGAGTTTCTGAAGCGCTGGTTTCTAAACTTTCGCGCAAATTTCAAATTGATATCAATATTATTTTTGGCGACATCGAGCTCATCGGGAACGTCCCGCTTGGCGGATTAGTCGCAATCATCAGCGGGAACGCCCAAAACATCGACCACGCGCTCGCTTACACTCGTGAAAAACAAGTCGGTGTGGAGATTATTTCAGATGCAAGAATTCATTTATAAAATTATTCCCAACGTGATCGACGAATACGCTCGATTTTTTCAAAGCATTTTAGACACCTTGCTAATGCTTTTTGGCGCGGGAACGCTCGCGTTTGTGCTGGGTTTGTCGCTTGGCGTTGGGCTCGTCGTCACTCAACGCGGTGGCATTTGCGAAAACAAAATTGTGTTTTTTATCATCGACAAAACTGTCAATTTATTTCGCTCGATTCCGTTTATCGTTTTGCTCGCTGCGTTGATTCCATTAACGCGCTTGATTGCGGGAACGGCGATTGGCGTTCAAGGCGCGATTGTTCCCTTGGTTTTTGGTGCGACGCCATTTTTTGCCCGCCAAGTTGAAAGTGCGCTTGCGAGCGTTCCCGCAGGTTTAATCGAAGCTGCGCAATCAATGGGCATTTCGCCGACAGGCATTATTTTTCGCGTTTATTTGCGCGAATCAATCGCGTCTATCGCCCGCGCGACAACGATCACGCTTATTAGTTTGCTTGGTTTAACCGCGATGGCGGGAGCGGTCGGCGCTGGCGGCTTAGGAGATTTTGCCGTGCAATTTGGCTACCAACGCAATCACATCGACGCCACTTATGTTTCTGTTTTCACGCTGCTGATTATCGTCGGCATCATTCAATCACTCGGCGCATACATCGCCAAAAAAACAACACATTAAATTTATGAACACTACAAACATTACAATTCCAACAGGAAAAATTTTCATCGTCGGCGCAGGTCACGTCGGCTCTCACGCCGCTTACGCGCTTGCCGCAGAAGGGCTTGTCGGCGAAATCGCGCTCTACGACATCGACCACGCCAAAGCCAACGCGCAAGCCGAAGACATCGCGGACGCCGTAACTTATTTGCGTTCCCGCACAAAAATTGTCGCCGCCGAAAATTTTTCAACCGCAAAAAATGCCGACGTGCTCGTTGTCGCTGCGGGACCGCTTCCCGATATTTCTGCTGGTGAAACCGACCGTGCGCAAAGTCTCAACCGCACGCTTGCAGTGTTTGACGACATTTTGCCGCAAATTAAAAATTCGGGTTTTGACGGCATCATTTTGAATATTTCAAATCCCGCCGATGTCATCACGCAATATTTGCAAGTGAAATTAAATTGGGCTCCCGCGAAAATTTTTTCAACGAGCACCACGCTTGACTCTGCGCGTTTGCGTCGCATTCTTGCGGGAACGCTTGGCGTTGCCCAGCAATCAGTTTCGGCGTTGATACTTGGCGAGCACGGCGAAGCGCAATTTCCCGCATGGTCGCAAACCAGCATTGGAGGCGAGCCGCTTTATCATTTTCTTAAACGCAATGCGGCACGGCTCGGGAACGTCGATTTAGACGCGATCGCCGAACGTTCCCGCGGCACAGGTTGGCGCATTCTTGGCGGCAAAGGTTCAACCGAATTTGGCATTGGCATTAGCATTGTCGAAGTTTTGCGCGCGGTTTTTCGCGATGAAAAACGCGTGTTGCCAATTTCGGTTTTGCTCGAAGGTCAATACGGCCAACGCGATGTTTTTGCGAGCGTTCCCGCAATTGTCGGCGGGAACGGCATTGAGGCGATTTTAGAATTGCCACTCAACAAAAGCGAACTTGATTTGCTCGCAATCGCTTGCGACAAAATTCGCAATTTCGTTCAAAAAAGTTTAACTCACAAACAATAACAAACAAATCAATAAAACCATGAAAACACTCAAAACTATTCTTGTTTCAATTTTAACCGCCAGCGCGGCGCTATTTTTTGCGGCGTGCGGCAAAGAAGAAAGCGTTCCCGCGGGAGCGACGCTCGTTAAAATCGGCGTTGTCGGCGAAGCCAATCAAATGTGGCAACCTGTCATCGAGGCAGCCGCCAAAGAAAATATCATCATTCGTTTGGTAAAATTTTCCGACTACTCGATTCCAAACCGCGCATTAAACGACGGCGATGTCGACCTGAACGCATTTCAACACCACTCGTTTTTTGAAAAAGATAAAAAAAATCGCGACTTCGACCTCGTCGCAATCGGCGATACTTTTATCTCAACAATGAACATTTATTCTAACAAAATTAAATCCATCGCAGAGCTTAAAGACGGCGACAAAATCGCGATTCCAAACGACGCCACCAACGGCGGACGCGCGCTCAAAGTCTTGCAATCGGCGGGAATCATCGACATTCGTCCCGAAGCCGGCGACACGCCCGAAGTGCGCGACATTACGGTCTATCTCAAAAAAGTAAAATTGATTGAAACCGATGCCGCCAATATTCCTGGCATCTTGCCCGATGTCGCCGCCGGAATCATCAATTGCAATTACGCGCTCGATTTTGGATTCAATCCCGACGAAGACGCAATTTTCAAAGAACAAGCTTCTGCCCATTCTACAAATTCGTTTTTTAACCTAATCGCCGCGCGTTCCCGCGACAAAAATAATCCAACTTTCGCGCGCATCGTCGAGCTCTACCAAACAATCCCCGGCGTTCCCGCAAGCTACAAACACGATTTCAAAGGCGCATACGTTCCCGCGTGGACCGCAACTCCCGCTAAATCGCCTTCCCAAAATCAACAAAAATAAAATTATGAAAACGCTTTCTAATCGCAGCGCAGTTTTTACAGATTCCATCATTCGCCGCATGACGCGCATTTCGCAACGCTACGACGCTGTCAATTTGTCGCAAGGTTTTCCCGACTTTGACCCGCCGCAAGCTGTGCTCGAACGCCTCGCGCAAGTCGCTTTCGAAGGTCCACACCAATATTCTCTTACTTGGGGCGCAAAAAATTGTCGCGACGCACTCGCCAAAAAATTTGAACATTTCGCGGGAACGCCCATCGACCCCGAAAGCGAAATCGTCATTACTTGCGGCGGCACCGAAGCCATGATGTCTGCCGTGCTCACCATCGCAAATCCCAAAGACAAAATCGCCATTTTCTCACCGTTTTACGAAAACTACGGCGCAGACGCGATTCTCTCTGGAGCCGAGCCCATCTACATTCCATTGCGCCCGCCAAACTATGATTTTGTCGCCAACGATTTAGAAAACGCATTCCGCGCTGGCGCAAAAGCGCTCATTTTGTGCAATCCATCCAACCCTTGTGGCAAAGTTTTTACACGCGAAGAATTGCTCGCAATCCTCGCACTCGCCCAAAAATACGATGCTTGGATTATCACCGACGAAGTTTACGAACACATCGTTTACGCGCCGTTTGAACATATTTATTTTTCAACATTGCCTGGCGCGCGGGAACGCACCATCATTTGCGGCTCGCTCTCAAAAACTTATTCCATCACCGGCTGGCGATTGGGCTATGTCATCGCTCCCGCAAACATCATCGACCGCGCTAAAAAAGTTCACGACTTTTTAACCGTCGGCGCCGCCGCGCCACTACAAGAAGCCATCGTTCCCGCACTCAAATTCGGCGATGAATATTATCGAGATTTGCAAAACAAATACACGCAAAAACGAGAATTATTTTTAAACGGACTCGACGCTATCGGCCTCACACACAACACCCCGCAAGGCGCGTATTATGTCATGGTGGACATTTCAAAATTTGGATTTGCGAGCGACCTCGAATTTTGCGAAACGCTCGCGCGCGAAGTCAAAGTCGGTGCCGTTCCTGGCTCAAGTTTCTTCCACGAAAACGAACAACGCTACATTCGTTTTCATTTTGCCAAAAAAGAAGAAACGCTCCGAGCCGCCCTCGCCAACCTCGCAACCATTCACGAAAGAATTAAACACTAACGCGGGAACGCAAAAAATTAACCACAAAGAAATCGAAGAAAATAAAATTTGATTACACTAAAAACGCGTTCCCGCGAGAATCTCCCACGGGAACGCAATTTTTTTTGTAATTATGAAAACTAATCTTTCCAATATGCAACAATATCATGATGACCAACGCGCTCTTCTTCTGGCGGCAATTTCATATAATCACCATAAATACTTTTTAAATAAGCATTATAATTTTTAATCGTTTTAAATTTTCGTCCTTCAAAATCAAGATCAATATATTCATCAAAAACATTTGCATCAAGAATTTCTCGTGCATCATAACCAAAAACTAAAACACCACGAAAAACTGGAGATTTCTCATGAAATCGTGCGCAATATTTATTAATTATTGCAGAAATAGTGTGCGCGGAAAATGGAGCCGAAAGAAATCGAATTGCAAGAACCGCGGCTTGCTTTACAATTGAATATTTTTTACTAAACAACGGAATTGATTTGTACGTCGCAAAGCGAAATAAAAATTTTCTAAACGCCAATGTACTTTTTGTAGCCCAACCATTGTTTGGAAAATCATCAACAGGAAAAACATCAACATAAACACTTTCGTGAGTAACGCCATTTTCAATAACAAGCGTCTTGTCGTTGTAGACTTTTGCGAATGTGTTCAAATATCCTTTATCATTTTTATAATTATGGACAGAATAACCATTCATTTTAAAAGTGCTAACAAAACGCTCATAATCTGAACGCAACATCATAATATCAATATCATCATCCCAAGGAATAAAGCCCTTGTGGCGAATCGCGCCAATTAATGTACCGCCACAAAGAGAGTAGCGAATATTGTTTTTCTCACAAAAATCATGAACCTGTTGAAGAATATCAAGTTCAATATTTTTGATTTCATTTAAATCTGTAATTTCTTTCATAGTTATTTATTTTTCAAAATTTCAATTGTTTCGCCAATTGCGTCTTCAAGCGTCCATTGCGGGAACCATCCGAGAGAACGCAATTTTCTGTCGTCGAGAATTGCGTTTTGAACAACGCTCGCACCGACATTTTCAATCGTGCTTGCCGTTGCTGTCGTCAACTGCGTTCCCGCAAATTTTGCGCAAATCCCAGCAAAATCGCGCAACTGTAAAGCATCTCCAGAAACATTATAAACGTTCCCGCTAATGCCGTTTTGAAAAACTGCAAGTAATCCCGCCACTGTGTCGGGAACATATCCAAACGAAAATTTTTGCGTTCCCGCGGACTTCAAAGCAATATCCGTTCCCGCGACCGCATTTCTCAAAAATTGCGCCGTCGCCTTGCTGTCTTCACTTGTCATTCTTGGACCAAAAATTCGCGACGGGCGCGCCGATACAAAATCAACATTTTTCATTTGTTTTGCAATTTGGAAAAGACATTCAGAAAGACGCTTGGCTTCGTTATAACACGCGCGAACCGTGTTGCAATCAAGATAACCGCAATCTTGTTCCGAAAACATTTCCTTCCCCAAGTTGTTAGTTCCATAAATTTCTCCACTCGAAAGGAAAAGTGTACGGGAACGCGGATTTTTTTCAGCAAGCGCAATTGTATTTTTTGTTCCTGTTAAAATCGTCTCAATCGTTCCCGCGGGATCGCTTCCATAGGCGACAGAATGAGAATTTGAAGCGCCGCAAACAATAAAATCAACGGGAAGATTAATTTTAAATTCTTCACGAACATCTTGTTCAATAAATTTTAAATTCGCGTTCCCGCAATGCTGCGGAAAGCGTTCCCGCAGCCGTTTTTCATTACGCGTAAGCGCCAAAATTTCAACGCCGACATTCGCGGACAAAAGCGCATCGATTAAAACCGTGCCAATTAAACCTGTTGCGCCTGTAATAAAAAACCGCTTATCGCGAAATTTTTCAAAATCGAGAAATTTCACCGACAGCATTTTCTCAATCGAACGCTTGTAAAGAGGATGAGAAACAATTGTATTCATTTTTTCAAAATTAAATCTTCTGGCAAAGCGATCATCGCTTTAAATAATTCAACATCTTCGATATTTGTAAGTTTTAAACCATTTTTTTCAGACCCGACAACCCAATGTTGGTCGGCATTGATGACGCATTCGCATAAATCACAGGTCGCAACGGAATCTTTCAAATCGTCTTCCGTAGCTTTTTGATAAATATCCATCAAATTCTTAAAAAGATAAGTATGCGGTGTTTGAGTACGAATTAATTCGCTTCGTTTATATTGAATTTTTTTCACACATTCACCGTCAAGTTTCATTATTACCTCTTTACATTTTAAACCCGTAACCGCATAGCCGTATTTTTTGCACGTTTCAATATTGTCGCAAATAATTTTATCTGAAATCAACGGGCGAACACCGTCATGAACAATAATGACAGAATCATCGGGAATGCCCGATTCTTTTAAGCCGTTTAAACCATTACAAATGGATACTGGTCCTGACGAGCCGCCTTCAAAAACCCATTTTAACTTCGAAATATTAAATTGTTTTGCATATGCTTGAAGAATAATTTCCCAACCTTTTAAACAAACAACTGCAATCGAATCGATCAAATCGTTTTGCTGAAAAGCTTTTAATGTGTAAATGATAACGGGACATTCGTTAATTGTCATAAATTGCTTGGGAACGTCTTGCCCCATACGATTTCCAACTCCTGCAGCCGTAATAAGTGCGATATTCATAAATATAAAAAAGTATTAATTTATTTCAACTTCTCCAATTGACAAATAAACCAATGGGTGCTTCTTTTCTCATAAAAATTATAATAAACTCAAAAAAAAACTCGCAAGAGTTTTTTTATAAAAAAGACACAAAACTCTCGCGGGAACGGGAATTTGCGAGAATGAGCAAACAAAAAAGCGGCGCATGTAGATGCGTCGCTTTTTGAAAAACTGCGTTCCCGTGAGAATCTCCCACGGGAACGCAATTTTTTTGTAATTATGAAAACTAATCTTTCCAATATGCTTTGAACGCATGATGCGTTATCCGTTTTTCTTCAGGCGGCAACTGCATATAATCGCCGTATTGAGCTGTCAAATATTGATGATAATCTTTCATTGCGCAATATTCTTTATTCTCGAAAGGCAACATAATAATTTCATCCATTACCGATCGATTAAAAACTCCTGCGTTCGCGGAAACTTCAGAGATTTGTTTTGTCTGTCTTCCATTGAATAATTTTGGGAACGAGTTCATTGCACAAAGTATCAAACGCATTGGAATAAATGAAAAAAAGATGCGTCCAATTAAGAGAATTGCATTTTTCAAAAATGCGCGATCTGATTTTATCGAAACATTTTTAAGAACTATAATTGCGTTTAAAACAGAAACCAATTTAAAAAACAACTTTCTTAAAAACAAATTATCGGGAACATTATCGAGAGGAAAAATGTCAATATTTACTCCAATTTTTGTTCTCACATTTACATATTCTTCAAGAATTGTATCTGTATTTTCAACCTTTGCAATATAATAAAAATAATCTTTGCGATTTTCTAATGCACCAACAACAAATTTTGCTTTTTTAAACGGGAATACTCGCAAAAATTGTTCATAATCAGGACGCAACATATAAATATCAATATCGTCATCCCAAGGAATATATCCTTGATGCCTAACAGCGCCCAACAGTGTTCCACATGCAAGAGAATATTTGATATTATTTTCTTGGCAAAAATTATGAACATAATCCAAAATGCCAATTTGAACCTCTCGTAATTCGTTTTGTGTTAATTCTTTCATAAATTATTCTTTATCACATTTTTAGTTACAATCAAAAACTTTTATTTGCGAATGCCACTGCTCCGAGCGCGGAGACAACAAACTTACAGGAACACCTCGAGAACTTGCCGTTCCCGCAATACAAATCCCAAGCGCGCCACCACCACAAATCAAAAGTTTTTCACTCATAAATTATGCTAATTTTTTTAGAGCTTCGACAAGCTTGTCGTTATCTGCTCGATCACGCACAGCAATACGAATATAATTTCTCCCATTAAAATTCTTTTTTGTCGAACAATCTTTGATGAGAATATTTTCTTTTTCGAGTAATTTTTCCGTTAATTCTGGCGCGGTGATTGTTCCAGTAAGTTCACACAAAAAATAATTTGCTTGCGATGGAATCACACGCAAAAATAAAATTTGTTTCAATTCGCGCTCGAAACGCTCACGCTCGGCGATGAAAAGTTTGCACGCCTTCGCGTAATCTTTTTCATATTTACCGAAAATTTGCATATAAAATTCTGCAAACGAATTGATGTTCCAAATCGCAACATCTTTTTTCATCGCTGCGATTAATTCCAAATCTGCCGACGCAAGCACGCTCAAACGCAAACCAGGAACGCCGTAAGATTTTGAAATCGATTTCATCACGCAAAGATTCGGATGCGCTTCCAAAAGATCGTTGTGCAAAAGCGTATTGTCTTCACCAACCGCGAAATCAACAAACGATTCATCAACAATCAGACGAATTTCGCGTTCCCGCGCCCACTTTGCCAAATCAAACAAATCTGCCTTGGAAATAAAATTGCCTGACGGATTGTCTGGATTGACAATCAAAAGCGACGCAATCTTTTTGTCTGCAAAATAATTTTTAATGTCTTCCACGTCATAAGCAAAATCAGCATTCTCTGGAACAAACACTTCAATACTTTCACGGGAACGACGATTATAATATTCTTCAAAACTCGGAGAAACAATGCCCAGCGTTCCCGCGAGATTTTCCATCAAGCTTTTGATCAATTCCGCCGCACCGTTCCCGACAATAATTTTGTCCTGACGCACGCCGAAATATTTTCCTGCGAGCAAAGAATTTACCCCCATTCCCGACGGATACTCCGCAAGCAAAACATCAAAATTTGCCCGCATTTCATCACGCATACGCGAAGTCGGGAAATACGGATTCACCAAATAACAAAAATCAAGCAATTTCGGGAAACGCCAATAACCGCCGTAACGCTTGAAATATTTTTTCAAACGCGCTGCTCCTTCCGAAAAAATCGCTTCCGCAATATCCAAATCTTGCACGTCATCGATTTCGTACCAACGTTCGCCTTCGAGCGGGAGTGCCTTCAAATTCGCCTTGTCAATCAAGGTAATCACACGCAAAACTTGTTCATAATATTCGTTGTCGCCGAGTGCTTTCATATACGCATCGAGGAACGGAACATATTGGTTTATCGAAAATTCTCTACTAAATTTATAAATGTTGACCGTTTTATAATACAAATCAACATCTGAATAACAAAATGCCGCTTTGGGCACAAAATTTACAATGTCGTTTTGCTCATTAATACGCACCATCGTGCCATCCATCCATGTTTCATATTTAGAAACAAGCGCAAGATTTGGCTGCGGATTTTTAATAATTTTTTCCAAAACCGCATCCTCAACAATCAAATCGCTTTCAAGCAAAATCGTTTCTTCTTTGACAAGCCAATCTTTCGCCAACGCGAGCGAATAAATATTATTCGTTTTATCAAAAATCGGATTTTCAACAAAAACAACAGGCGTGCCAAAAAACGTTGTTTCAATATGTTGTTTTAAATTGTCGCCTTTGTATCCAACGACAACGATAATACGAGACAAATTCAATCTACCAAGTTGCCCAAGCATACGATCAATTAAGGGAACTCCGTTCACCTTAACCATACATTTCGTGTTGCCCCAAGTTAATTCTCCAAGACGCTTCCCCATCCCCGCTGCTAAAATAATCGCTTGCATAATTTTTTCAGGTTTTATTTGATTTCTTCAATTGCACAAATGCAAAAGCGCCACTTGCCTTAAACTTTCTCATAAAAATTATAATAAACTCAAAAAAAAAAACTCGCAAGAGTTTTTTTATAAAAAAGACACAAAACTCTCGCGGGAACGGGAATTTGCGAGAATGAACAAACAAAACAAAAAAGCGGCGCATGTAGATGCGTCGCTTTTTGAAAAACTGCGTTCCCGTGAGGATTTTAGTTTTTAATAACTATTCTCGTCGAGGGTGGTTTTTGGGGCGAAGGCGCGGTAAACGAGAAAATGATAAACCAGAACGAGTGGCACGCCGAGGAGCGCGACAACAAACATAATCAAAAGCGTTTTTTCGGAAGCCGAATCCGCAATCGTCAGCGAGTTTTCGGCAACGTCGGCGGGAACGAGATTCGGGAAAAGCCCCGCGCCGACCGTCAAAATCAAAAACGCAATCGTCAGCGACGTTCCCGCGAACGCGAGTTTAAGCGTCTGCAAACGGAGAAAAATTCCCGTCGCGACCAACGACAAAATCGCAATTATCGGGAACGCGCCCAGCCACGGGAACGCGCGGAAATTTTCCGTTCCCGCGACGTCGCCAAAAAGCACCCACGCCGTCAGCGCGATGTAAAAAATCGCCGTCGCCGCAAATTCTTTGGGCAAACGCAGCAAAATTTCAAAACGCATTTCGGGATCGCTGGTTTTCGCCATGAGAAACAGCGTTCCGTGCAAACGCAACAGACAAACGGCGAGAACGCCAGAAACCAGCGGGATCGGCTCGAGCAAGCCGAAGAGCCCAAGCCAGCCAGCATCGACGTTCCCGGCGGCATCAACGGGAACGCCCGTCACTAAATTTCCAAGCGCAACGCCGAGCAAAAGTGCGATGAGCGTGCTCGTCACGCAAAAAGCCCAGTCCCAAAAACCGCGCCAGCGCGGCGACTCGACTTTGCTGCGAATTTCGATCGCGACCGCGCGGAAAATCAGCACGCCCAAAAGCAAAATCAGCGCCGTGTAAAGTCCGCTGAAAACGCCCGCGTAAACGTGCGGGAACGCGGCAAAAAGCGCACCGCCCGCGCCGAGTAGCCAAACTTCGTTCCCGTCCCAAACGGGCCCGATCGCATTGAGCGCGAGTCGGCGGGAACGGTCGTTTTTAAAATGCACGAGGCACGAGCCGACGCCCAAATCAAAGCCGTCAAGCAGCGCGTAGGCGATGAAGAGCACGCCGAGCAAGCCGAACCAAATTATTTGCAGACAGGTAAAATCAGACATTTTTCAAAATTATTTGTGAGTTGTGATTTTTTTGACGAAAACAACGACAAAAAGTGCCGCCAACGCAAGATAAACCAGCGTAAAGAAAACAAGCGAAAACGCAATCTGCCCGCTGGAAACATTCGTCGAAAACGCGTCGCTAGTGCGCAAAAGATTTTGCACGATCCACGGCTGGCGGCCGACTTCGGTCGCGATCCAACCAAACTGATTTGCAATTTGCGGGAGCGCGGCGGCGGGAACGGCGGCGATCAGCCACCAGCGGCTCTCAAACAATTTGCCGCGCCACCACAAAAACAGCCCCAACACAACGAGCAACGCCATCGCGCCGGCGCAGTAAATCATAATGTGAAAACTTTGGAAAGTCAGCTGCAACGGCGGGCGCTCGTCGGCGGGAACGTCGTTCAGCCCCAGCAATTTGTTTTCGGGCGTTACCGTCAGACCGTTCCCAAGCATTACGCTGACAACGCCGGGAACGTGCAAGCCGTGAACCGTTCCCGCCTCTTCGTCAACCACGCCGACAATATGAAATCCCGCGGGCTCGCTCGTGTCAAACAGCCCTTCCATCGCGGCAAATTTTACCGGCTGGGTTTTTTCAAGCAAAACAGAACTCGAGTGTCCCGCCGTGAAAACAAGCGCGCAGGCGACCGCCGCGAAAACAAGCCCCGTTTTCAGCCCTTTTTTCGCCTCGGGAACGCAACGGTTTTTCAGCAATTGCCAGGCAGAAACCGCCACGACCAAAAACGCGCCCGTTGCCCAAGACGCCATCGTCACGTGCCAAATGCGATCGACCGCCGACGGATTAAACACCATTTCCAAAAAGCTGGTGATTTCGGCGCGCGGACCGTTTTCCGTTTCGACCAAATGATAACCCGCGGGCGTCTGCATCCACGAATTAGCGACGAGAATCCAAACCGCGCTCAAATGCGCGCCAATCGTCATCATAATCACCGAAAAATAACGGAATCCCTCACTCACTTTGCCGCGCCCAAAAAGCACAACGCCCAAAAAACACGATTCCATAAAAAACGCAAAAATCGCCTCAATCGCCAGCGGCGAGCCAAAAACGTCGCCGACAAAACGCGAATAGCGCGCCCAATTAGTGCCAAATTCGAACTCGAGCACAATTCCCGTCGCCACGCCGAACGCGAAAATCAGCGCGAACAGGCGCGTCCAAAATTCCGCCAGCCGCCGCCAGTCAGCGTCTTTGGTTTTCCAGGCGAAACCGTGAACAATCGTCAAAAAAACGCCCAAACCGATCGAAAGCGGCGGGAACAAAAAATGAAAGCCAGCAGTTATTGCAAACTGAATGCGCGCAAGTATTTCGGGGTCCATGCCAAATATTGTAAATTACTCGGGAACGCTTGACAATTAATAATTTCGCAAAAAACAATTTGCGTTCCCGTAAAAAAAATCTCGCCCGAAAAACCAAGAGCCGAAACATCAGCGGTTTAAACCGCCGAGTTCTTCTGCGGGAACGGTTTTTTTGAAGTTCGCGCAGATTCCGCAGAACGCGCAGATTTTTTATCCACGAATTGCCCGAATTACACGGATATTTTTTTTACCGCAAAGGAATCAAGGCTTGATTTTAAGGCAGATTTAGAACAAATTTCACGGATTTTTATTTGAGATTTTATTCGGCGGGAACAAATTTTGAGCGCTGAAAGCGCGACTTCTTTCAACCCTGGGCTCACGCCCTGGGCTAATTCTGTCGCGCTTTCAACGCTTAAATTCCATCAAAAACCCTATTTCGTCCTACTGAACCTATGGTTTTTCCATTTTCTGTTCCCGCGTTCCCGCGCTCCCCCAAAATAATTCGCGGGAATTAGCGTTTATTCGTAGTTGAAAAAATCCCGTTCCCGCCCCTAAACCCGCGAACGTTAGTGAGCGCGCGTGAGCTACTCGCAAGCGGTGTTAAAAAACTCGTTCCCGCAAAGTTGCCTTCACGGGAACGCCAAAACAATATGAAAAATCTTTAAAGTCCGTTTTGAAATTTATTTTGTCTTGCGACGACGGTGAGCGCCAACCAACTCATGATAAACCGCATATTGACCTGCAGACAAAGCATTAACATCGGTAACATCATTTACAAGAGTGTAGCCACTAACACTGATTCCCCTAAGATTATAACTAATCGGACCCGAATCCCAAGCAGGCGCATAAATAGTCGCGAGCGTAATTGTATGCTGTCCTGCGCCGTATGTTGAAGCGTTAATGGTTGCGTTAAATGTTGCCGCTGTACTCTGCAACCACATCTTTCCACTGGACATAGTCAGCCCAAAATAGCCCTGAGAATCGCTCGTTACATCTCCGTAATTAAATGTAAAATTTCCCTTAAAACCGATAGCGTTTGTTCCTGTTACTTCATAACGTCCGCCCAAAAGATTGAATATCGAACCTCCAAAATCCGCAGTGTTACCTCCCACAGTCGCAGAAACACTCGAGCCCGATTTAATCGTTACATTCGCGGCAGCAAACGCTCTAAAATCTGTTGATATTGTAATCGTTCCCGCGTTTTCTCCAATGATTGCCGTATCCTTATTACTTTGCGGGTAATAACTATTATTGAGATCCCAGTTGGAAGAAGTTTTCCACTTTTTATTTCCAGACGTTCCCGTCCACGTATATGTGTCCGCGCTTGCGAAAAGCGTTCCCACGGCGAGAATTGAAGTAATAGTAATAAGTTTTTTCATGATTTTTTTTGATTTGTTAAATTGTTAAGGCGCGTGATTTGCGGGAAATCATTCCCAATAAATCGTTGACGCTCCCCCAATTCTAAATTTCAAAAAAAAAACGCAACTAGAAAATTATTCCCGTTCCCGCGAGAACGGGAATTTAGTATTTCGCGCGGGAACGCGAAAGTGTTGCGGAGTCGCCAAGTGTTTCGCGGGAACGCGAAAGAGCGCGGGGACGGAAACGCGGGAGTTTTTTTTCGACAACGAATAAACGCTAATTTACTCGAATTATTTTTTTTGGGTGGGGCGCGGGAACGGGAACGCAAAAAAGAAATTAAGAGAACCTACTCGCTTCGCTCGTTAAAGAATTTAAAGAAAATTACGATTTTGTTTGGCAGCTTAAACCGCCGAAACTTAGAAACCTTTGTCCTTCGGGCGAGATTTTTTTCTACGGGAACGCGGGAACGGGAAAGGTTTTTTTTCAACTACGAATAAGCGCCAATTTACGCGAAGAAAAATTTCAAAAGCGCTTCGCGAAAAGCGCGTTCCCGTGGGATTGGTGTTTGTGGTGAGAGTCGCGCTTTCAGCGCTGATTTTTATTTATTTGCTTACCCAGGGCTTGCGCCCTGGGCTAATTCTGTCGCGCCGTTGGCGCTTTGAGTTTGCGAGAAAAAATAACAAAAATGGAGCGGCAAGATGCCGCTCCTCCCATAAAATTTGCACAATCTGCGAGATCTGCGCGAGAAAAATTCACCTTTCCGCGGCGACAAACAAAAATTCTTAGCTTCCTTTAATTTTCCCATAGTTGCCTTAGATGGAAAATTCCCGTTCCCGTGGCGAAGTTTTTTTTATTCACTCCCTTCGGGACTGGTATTATTTTTGTTTTACCCCCACACGCTCGCGTTCGCTCGCTTTTGTGGGGGTTAGCCATCGCGGGAACGCGTTCCCGCGATTTCAGTGCCTTCGGCACAAGTCAAGTTCCTATTTATTTCTACTAAACCTACGGATTTTCCATTCCCGTTCCCGCTCGCTCAAAAAAATCTGTGAAATCTGTCAAAAATCTGTTTCATCTGTGTTCAAAAAATCTCGCGCCCCATTCCCGCGTTCCCGTATTCCCGTGTTCTGTCGCGCTTTCAGCGCTTGGAGTTTGCGAGAAAAAATAACAAAAATGGAGCGGCAAGATGCCGCTCCTCCCATAAAAATCTTTTTGCCGCAGGAGCTTTGAACGCGGGAACGCGCTTTTCGCGAAGCGCTTTTGAAATTTTTCTTCGCGTAAATTGGTGTTTATTCGTAGTTGAAAAAATCCCGTTCCCGTTCCCTAAACCCGCGAACCTTAGTGAGCGAGCGTAAGCTACTCGCAATCGGTGTTAAAAAACTCGTTCCCGCAAAGTTGCCTTCGCGGGAACGCAAAAAATAAATTTGCGGGAACGTTAAAATCTGCATTTGCCGCAATCGCGACAGCCGTTGCATTGGGCGTTGCGCGGACAAGTTGCGCAGCGCGGATTCATGCGCGGGAGCGTGGCGGGGTCGCTTTGCGGGAACGATAAATTGCTGCGCGCGGCTTGGACTTTTTGGTAAGCTTTGCAAATGTGAAACTCGCGCCCGTCTTTGACAAAAATATTTCCCGTTCCCAAAAAATCGAGCGGAACATTTTGGCGGGAACACTGGTCGTGCAAATCTTTAATCCATTCGTAATACAGCGGCCGCGCGCCGTCGTAATTTTCTCCGTCGGCGTAAACGAAATCGATTTTTTTCGTCACCAAATATTTTTCAATATCGACGGGACCGATAAACGGCGCGACAAAAACGCCTTTTCGCGGGAACGGCAAATCAAGCAAAATCGGCAAACGCTCGTCGGCGCGAATTTGATTTTCTGCCGTAACTTGTAGCGTGACATTGGGATAACCGTTCCCGCCCCAGTCCGCAGGCAGGCATTCCCGCACGCGATGAACGCGCTTGGTAATCAAATGAAATTCCAAATCAGAACGCGTTTTCATCATTTGCCAACATTCTTCGCGCCAGGCGTCCGCCTCTTCAAGAAAAAAATCGCTCGTCAGGCAAACGTGAACAATTTGACCGCCAGAAATTTTGTAAGTTCCGTCGCGGGAACGCAAAACGGGCAGATAAAATTTGCCTTTGACTTTGTAGATTTTAGCGCCGTCCTTCCCGCGTTGCTTGTCTAAAAAATACATGTAGCAATGCGCGCAACCTTCAGAAAATTTGCGACAACCGTGCCATGGATTCCAAATGAGCATCGAAAAAATCTAAAACTTTTCCCCGTTCCCGAAACTGCGTTCCCGCGAATTTATTCGCCGACAAGCAACGCGACCTGCGCGAGCGCTTCGAGATAATCGTAATACGCCGTGACGTAAGCCGCAGACGCTTTCGTGTGCGAAACTTGCGCGTCTGTGCGGTCAAGCGATGACGCTTTGCCGACGTTAAACTGTTCGGTAACAATCTCTAAATTCTGCGCCGCCGCAACTTGAGAAAGTTTTGCGACTTCCATTTGCTTGCGGGAACGCACCAGCGTGAGCGACGCGGTTGTCAGTTCCGCAAACAGATTTTGCTCGTAGGCGGCGACTTTGCTTCGCGCCGTCCGCAATTGCGCCACCGCGTTTTCGATTGCGCGTTCATCGCGTCCGCCGTTGAAAACATTTTGCACGAGCGTTCCCGCGCCGATAATGTTCCAAACTTTCGGCAAATCAAAATCGTTGCCCGTCAGTGCGGCGCTCACATTAATTCCCAAATCTGGATACAAATCTGCGATTGTTTTGTCAAGATAAGCCGACGCGGCGCGTTCTTCCGCAAACAGCGCGGCGAGCCCGGGTTCGCGTTCCCGCGCGAGCGCGACCAATTCGGGAACGTCCTCTTTGTAAAGTTTTAATTCGCCCTCGCCCAAATCATAATCGGGCGATTCCGCAAAACCGAGTTCGAGATTGAGATTTGCGCGCGCGATTTTGATATTATTCGCCGTTGAAATGCTTTCTAAAACCGCGTTGTTGTAATCGACTTCGGCTTTTGTGCAGTCGTATTTCGTTCCCTTGCCGACTTCGTGGCGCGCGTTCATTTGCACGAGATGTTCCTTGTATTGCCCGACCGCCTGTTCCGCAACGGCGTTCAACTCGACCGCCCGCCGCAATTCAAAATAAGTTTTCCGCACGTTAAAACGCACTTCGTTTTCAATTTGAATCAACTGTTTTTCCGCCGCGATCAACTGTTCTGCCGCGCGCGCGTATTTCGCATCGGTTTTTCCAAAATCGTAAAAAAGCAAATTCATTTCGAGCGCGAGTTCGTTCGTTCCTGTCGAATGTCCGCTCTGATTATGCTTTGTCTGATTGTTCGTTTTTCGCGTGTAAGCCGCCGACGCGTCAACCGTCGGCAAATAGTCTGCATAAACGTCTTTCAGTGCCAATTGCGCCGCGATTACCGCTTGCTTGGCTTGAAAAATTTTAGGGTTGGCGTCGAGCGCAATCGCTTCAAGCTCTGCCAATTCAAGCGTTTTTCCAAACGCCTCAAATTCAAAAAACTGCGCCGTCCGCTCGCCACGCAAACGCTCGGGAACGCTCTGGTTCTGCACTTCCCGCGCATTGCGAACCGTTTCGCACGCCGTCAGCAAAAGAAGCGAACTAATCGCAATCGAAATCAAAATCTGTTTCATAATCAGCAAAAATTAATGAGATTTATTTTTTTAAGTTAACCACAAATTGCACGAATTATTTATATTTTCTAAATTCCAGCGGGGTATCGAGCTGTTTTTCGGGAACGTTTGCCTTGCGGACTGTTTCGCGCATTCTCGAAAAAAGCGAATACAGAGCGGGAGCGAAAACGATGCCGATGACCGTCGCCAAAAGCATTCCGCTGAACGTCGTGACGCCAATCGCTCTACGCGATCCCGCGCCCGCTCCCGTCGCGATCACGAGCGGGAACACGCCGAACAAAAACGACCACGCCGTCATCAAAACCGCGCGGAAACGCAAGCTCGCTCCCATCAGCGCCGCGTCGTGAATATTGTAGCCGAGTTCGTGCGACTGCTTTGAAAATTCGATCATCAAAATCGCATTTTTCGCCGCCAAACCAATCAGCATCACCATGCCGAGCTGTGCGTAAACCGAAAGCGACAAATCCATAATCCAAAGTCCCGCGAACGCGCCCAAAATGGGAATAATCACCGTGATCATCACGGGCATCGGGATCGTCCAACTTTCATATTGCGCCACAAGAAAAAGATACGCGAAAAGCATCGCGAGCGCCATAATGACCGCAAGCTGACCCTGATTTTGGCGTTCCTGATAACTCTGCCCTTTCCATTCAAAGTGGAATCCGTTCGGCAATTTCATCTCGCTGAGTGCCTGCATCATTTCGCCAGAGGAAACTCCCGCGGCGGGCTGCACCGAAATATCCGCAGACGTCAGTTTATTAAAGCGCTGGATTTCTGTCGGGCCGACCATGTAGCGAATCGTCGCGAACGCGGAAAGCGGAACCATTTCGCCAGAAGCGTTCCCGACGAGAATCGTGCGAATATCGTCTTGCGTCACGCGAAATGTTTTATCTACCTGCATTTTCACGTAAAACGCGTCGCCCTCGTAATTGAAATCGTTGATGTAAAACGACGCTAACTGGCTTTGCAACACCGAGAAAATCGAGCTCACGGGAACGCCCAGCGTTTCCGCTTTTGTGCGATCGACTTCAAGATAAAGCTGCACCGTGTCCGCGTTGTAAGAACTCGACGCGCGACGCACGGTCGGCCAAGAATTGATTTCGGCGACAACGTTTTTTACGATTTTTGAAAGCTCAACCGCGTCAACATCGCCTTCGCCGCAAAGCACCGCCGAAACACCACCGACCGCGCCCAAGCCCATAATTGCTGGCGGCGTGAAGAAAATAATGTTAGCTTCGGGAATGTCCATAACTCCTGTTTGCAGTTTTCCTACAATGCTCGAAAGCTGCGTTTCTTCGCTCGTGCGCTCGTCCCAAGGTTTTAAGCGCACAAATCCCATCGCGACGTGTTCGCCGTTCCCGCTCATCATCGAGTGTCCGGGCATCATCATCACGCCTTCAACGCCTTCGACTTTCATAATGCGTTCCCGCACGCGTTCAAGCGTTGCTTGCGTGCGCACGGTCGAAGCTCCCGGCGACAATTCGATATTCATCATCACCATGCCCTTGTCTTCTTCGGGCAAAAACGAACTCGGCACGACACTGGCGATTCCCCAAATTCCAAGCACCGCCAGCACAAGCAAAACGACCGTCAGCCAGGCGCGTTTTACCAGCAAATTAACAAAATACAAATAAACGTCCTTAAACTTTTCGATAAACCAGTTAAACGGTTTGAACGGCGCGGGAACGCGTTCCGCTGGCGGACGCAAAATGAGCGCGCAAAGCGCGGGCGAAAGCGTCATCGCCACCACCGTCGAAAGCACGAGCGCGATACACATCGTTACCGCAAACTGCGTGTAAATTTCACCGACCATGCCGCCGTAAAACGCGAGTGGCACATAGCACGCGATTGTCACGAGCGTCGTCACAATAATCGCTCCCGTAATCTGTCGCATACTTTTGAGCGCCGCCTGTTTCGCGGAAAGCCCTTCCCGCACCATCAGCGACTGACAGTTTTCGACAACGACGATCGCGTCATCAACCAGCGAACCGATCACCAAAATCAAGCCAAACATCGAAAGCACATTGATGCTGTAACCCATCAAATACATAAACGTGAACGTTCCGACCAGCGACACGGGAATCGCAATCGCGGGAACGAGCGTCGCGCGCCAATCCTGCAAAAAAACATAAGTTACCAAAACCACCAGCAACAAAGCCACGATAATCGTAACCACAATCTCGTTCAAAGTTACCAAAATAAAGCGCGTCGGGTCGTTTGCAATGACGTAAGTTACGCCCGCGGGAAAACGCTCGGACATTTCTTCGATCACCGCTTTCACGCGGTTCATCGTTTCCAGCGCATTCGAATCGTTGTTGCGGTAAATCGCCAAGCCGCAGGATTCCTTGCCGTCGCAAACGCCGCGACCAGAATAAGTGCGCGAGCCCAACTCAACTCTGGCGATGTCTTTCAAACGCAAAATCGAACCGTCCTCGCTGGAACGAATGATAATGTCGCCAAATTCATCCGCCGTTTTCAAACGTCCCTGAACATTGATTTTAAACTGTAAATATTCGTTCCCCTGTTCCGCGCCAAGCGTTCCCGCGGCTGCCTGAATATTCTGCGAATTGACCGCGCTCGAAATATCGTCAACCGTCACGCCCAACCCCGCCATGCGCAACGGGTCGAGCCAAATTCGCATCGAGTAAACGTCGCCGCCCATCACGTCTGCCGAAGAAACGCCGTCAACGCGCGAAACCGCGTCCGCAATCGTCGTCGAAACATAATTGTTAAGCTGCATCGACGTCATCACCGAGCCGTCCGTAATGAACGAAAAAACGCCAAGCATATCGCTACTGCGCTTGCGGACGTTCACGCCGGTGCGCTGCACTTCGCTCGGCAATTTCGATTCAGCCGCTTTGATCGCGTTTTGCACGTTCACCATCGCGAAGTCATCGTTAACGCCAGTTTTAAAAGTAATGCTGCAACTGTATCTTCCCTCGTTCGTGCAGGTCGAAGAAAAATAAAGCATGTCCTCAACGCCGTTGATCTCCGAATCCAGCTGGGTCGCGATCACATCGCGCACCGTTTCCGCAGAACAGCCGGTGTAAGTGCAGCTCACATTAACCGAGGGCGGCGAGATTTGCGGATACTCCTCGACGGAAAGTTTAGTAATGCACAGCGCGCCAGCGATAAAAAGCACTAAACTCACAACCGCCGCCAGCCGCGGACGCTCAATAAAAATACGCGAAAACATGATTTTTAACTGAAAACTGAAAGCTGAAAACTATAAAATTAGTTTTCTTGACTAATATTTTTCTTTTTCGTTTTTACACTTGATGAAAGCAATCGAGCAAGTTCTGAACAATCAACTTTTATGGATGAATATTGTTTTTCTGTTAAATACCCTGTTTCATAAAACAAATCTAACCAATAAGCCGTTTCGTTTGCCTCTTTTAGCGCAATGTTAAATTTACTTAAAAAATCTTTTGCACTTTGCGCATGATAAGCTTCTGCAACATTTGACCAATACTCGTGCCGCTCCGCAATAATTGTTCTGCAAGTTTGTAAAACTTCTTTTTTTCACAAAGATACTCGTATAATCGAATGATACGAATAGCAAATGCCCAAGATTTTTCTTCAATTAATTTCATATAAAATTTCAACTTTCACCACGTTAATTTTTTACCTTTTAGTTCCTACCAAAAATAGTTTTCAGTTTTCAGTTATCAGTTACGACCACGTTTACTTTTTTCCCGGGAACGATTTTATGCGTGCCGTCCGTAACAATCCGTTCGCCCGCTTTCAAGCCTTCCGCAATGAAATAAAGATTTTTCGTTTCGCTCGCCAATTTGATGTTGCGCCGCGCGGGAACGTTGTTTTCATCGAGCACGTAAACATACGGACCCTCGCTGTCGTAAAGCATCGCCGACGGAATCACCGCGGGAGCGTTCCCGCAATCTTTCAAAACGATCACGGCAACCGTCGAGCCGGGAATCAGCGCGAAATCTTCGTTTTTAAACGAAACGTAAACCTGCACCGTGTCCGTCGAAGCGTTCGCGGTGTTGTCGATAAAATCGATCGTTCCCGCGAGCGGATATTCCTTGTCGTTCGCCAAAATCAACGAAATTTTCGCCTGTTTGCGGAACGTTTCCTCGTCGCCAAACAAATCTAAAAAATCGCGATTCGACAACGCAAAGCGCGCGCGAACGGGATCAAGCTGCACCACCGTCGTCAAAGTTCCGGTTGACGGCGTAACATACGTTCCCACGGGCGCTTTGTTCACGCCGACGCGACCGTCTGACCGAGCGTAAATGCGCGTGTTTTTCAAATCGTCTTTCGCAACGATCAAATCCGCTTTGGCAGCGGCAAACAACGCTTGGTTTGCTTCGTATTCAGCCAGCGCGGCGTCGAGTTCGTCCTGCGTCGAAACTTCCTTTTCAAAAAGCTGTTTCGTCCGCTCGTAATTTGCCCGCGAATAACTTGCCTGCGCCTTGTATTGAGCGACTTTCGCCTCCGCCGATTTTTCCGCCGCAACGTAACGAATATCGTCCAAACGGTAAAGTAGCTGACCTTTTTTCACGTAATCACCTTCCTTAAACGCCACTTCCAGCAAATCGCCACTCACGCGCGCGGTTACTGGCACTTCCGCCAACGAAACCACGCGTCCGGGATAACGCCGCGCGACGTTCTGCTTTGTCTCGACGACCGTTCCCGCCGCCACAGTTGCCAGCGCTTCCTGCGCGCTTGCGTGCGCGCAGACCAGAAACGCTCCGAGTAAAAACGAAACAATTTTCAATTTCATAAAAATAATAGGTTTTTAAAAGTTAAACGCTTTTCAGTTCAAAAAGTTTCAAATTATTTTCGCTTGTCAAAATAGCTCAATGCTTCATCAAGACCGCCCTCGCAGTCGCGGGAACGCCAAGCCGCCGCAAATATTTTTTTCAATTCTTCATCAATTTTTGTTTTTACGGGAACGCCGCGTTTTTTGGAAATTATCCGCACAACAGCTTGAAAATCAAAACAAATCGCCGCCAAAATATCGAGCAATAATTTTTTGACATTTTCAGAATTATCATCGTTGCATTCTTCAAATTTAATTTTAAAAAATTGAGAGCTCAACGCATCGATGCGCGCAAAAACTTTTTCGCATTCTTCCGCGGGAACGTCTTTTATCAAATCGTCTAACGCCGTTTCGGGCGCAAAAAATGCGCAATGCAGCAAGCTGCGATTTGGAATTTGCTTGCTGAACATACCGTCAATTTCGCCGAGCGCCAGCAACAAATCGACAATTTTTTCAATGGTTTTACGCTGCGCGGGAACGTCCAAATAAGTTTGCAAACCAATTTTAATATCCGCATTTTGCCCGATCGGCTCATTGACATTCCACGCTGCCGCTCCCGCAAAAACAATCGACGGCAAGGCGATTCCAAAACTATTAAAATAACCCTTGTCGCCCCAAGTTGTCAGGAGCGTTCCCGCGGCTTGAAATTTTTTGGCGGCTTTGCAAGCGCGGCGAATATTGATTTCTGCCGCCGTTTCACGTCCAGAAAACGACAGCCAATTTGACGTTCCCGGCGCGAGCAAAAAATAATGTTTTCTGTCATCGGGAAGCGCCGCAACCACGCGCGCGCATTGTTCTTCAAACGGATGATTCGGCTCGTAGCCCCAAATCACGGGAACGGTCCTTTCGAGCATTTCGCGCGGGAGCGGTTCGTCGTTATTTTCTAACAAAACATCACCCCAAAACAAAACCGATTTTTCGTGCGCTTCAGCTTTTTTGATCAAGCGCATCATGTGTTCGACATAAACCGCGCGCTTGCCCTTTTTTTCGCAAAGATTTTTTGATTTTCCCAAGCCAAGTTCCCACGGCTCGTCCCCGCCAATATTAAACCACGACGAATGAAATTGTGGCAAATATTCATCGTAAAGTGTTCCCATAAAATCCGCCGATTTTTGCGTCGGCGCAAACGTTCCCGCGGGACGCCATTCGTTCGCCAAATCGTGAAAAAATCCATCTGGACACTCCGCAAGCGCGTTATATTTTTTATGTTTTAACCAGCGTTCCACGTGGCCAAACGAATTCAAATTGGGCACGAGTTCGATTTCCATCGCGTCGCACCAATCTTGAATTTGCTTCAACATTTTTGCGTCGAGCGGCGAGGCGTTTTCCCAAACTTTTTTATGATTTTTAAACGCGTAAGTATGCTCGACATAAAGCTGCAAATGATTGTAGCGATTGCGATGCAAAAATAATAAAATTTCAAAAAATTCGTCGAGCGTGGGAACGCGTCCGCGCGAAATATCCAGCATAAATCCACGAATCGGCAAATCGGGCCAGTCTTCGATTTCGCAACACGGCAACTGCTCATCTTTTGCCTGCAAAACTAATTGCCAAAGCAATTCCAACGCCCAATCTGCCGCGCTGTTAGACGATGCTGCCACCTCGATTTTATCGGGCTTTACCACCAACCGAAAATATTCCAAATCATCAAATTCATCTGGCGTTCCCGTAAATTTAATGTCCGCATTTTTACTCAACAAATCGCTGCGTTTTAACACGCCATTTTTTCGCCAACGAGCCAAATCAAAAAATTTATCCGCGGGAACGAATTTTAATTTTTTGGGGTAAGGGCACAAGCGCAAATCGCGCACAAAATCAGACATTTTCGCCATGCAATTATTCTAACAATTTAAAACTTAAATGTTAATAATTAAATCAATGGCGCGGGAATGAATCAAAACGGCAATGGAGTAAAATAATTAATCTCAGATTCGTTTAACAAAAATTCTAACTGCCGTTTAGGTTTAAATGTTTTTTCAATTTTTTGACGATAATCAACTTTTATTTGCTGATTTTCGAGCTCTTCACAACGAGATTTTGAAATTTCTAAAAATTGCGTTTCCTTATCGATTCCAAGGAATTGACGATCATAAATTTTTGCAGCAATTCCTGTGGTGCTACTTCCCGTAAATGGATCAAGAATCCAATCTCCAGATTTAGTCGATGACAAAATAATTCGAGACAACAACGCGAGCGGTTTTTGTGTTGGATGTTTTCCACAAGATTTTTCCCATTTTGCAATTGCAGGCAAACTCCAAACATCTGTCATTTGCTTGTTATCATTAATTTGTTTCATTAAATCGTAATTGAAATAATGTGGAAATTTGGGAGATTTACGAGCCCAAATAACAAATTCTGAACTAAATGTAAAATAACGACATGAAATATTTGGCGGTGGATTTGTTTTTGCCCAAGTAATAACATTAAGAATTTTAAAACCTAATTCTGTTAAACAATTAGCAATACTAAAAATATTATGGTACGTTCCACTAATCCAAATCGTGCCATTATCTGTCAATTTTTCACGACAAGCTTTTAACCATTGGTAATTAAATTGACTATCTGCAATAAAACCTTGCGACTTATCCCAATCACCTTTATTTACGCTTACAACTTGACCATTTTGACATGTAATTCCACCATTACTCAAAAAATAAGGCGGATCTGCAAAAATCATGTTAAACTTAAAATCAAATTGATTCAACAACTCGACACAATCACCCTGAAGTAACGTAAATCGACAGTCGATAGATTTAAAATAGGAAGTCAATTTAGCCATTTATAATTATTCTTTAGGTGGGAGCTTTGATTTTATAGCTTCTAATCCAATTTTTGAAAGAATTTCAGAATTTGTATAATTCTTCTTAAAATAAAATGCTCGCCGACGAACTTTTACTTTCCCTCCTTTCCCATCAGGAGCATCTGTTAAATCTTTATTATTTGCTCCTTTGGTTTTAGGTTCAATAAAAACTCCCATGCTACAAGACAATTTATCTGCCAATCCATTTCTAATATACGTTTGAATTTCTTCCCAATCTTTTTGAAAAACAGATATTGTCGGTAGATTAGGATTTTCTAATAAATAATCAACAATTATGTAATCATCTTGAGATAATTTTTTACCCTTTTCTTTTGCTAAATAAACGATCCAAAAAGTTAAAGTTATTTTTTTACGCAACTTCGCTGTTTCCCAAGTTTCATTCGCAACTGAAAAATAATCTATCATTTGAATCGCTGTTGGTTCTTTCACTTTTACTTGCCCATTTTTATTAATACTAATTGGCAAAATTTTAACCTCACAGCCAATTTCTGGCAAATCCGATTCATCGCGGTTGTTATTAGGAATTCCCAACAAATTTTCAACAATTAAACCTGCACTTCCTTTTTTCAAATTCTCTTTTACCAATTTTAATTCATTTTTGATTTCGCCAATCGTTTTCCCTTTTGATTTTTCAATAATCTCAAAATAAGGAAGCATATAATTTAAAATTTTACTATTAATCATTATTTTATAATTAAAAATTTACAATCATCAACTCTGTTAATTTGCCCCGTTTTGTAGGGTTTGCGTTCACCATCCGCGATGCAAACACACGTTTTATTTGAAAATTTGCATACAATTCATCAAAAAAAACATCTTCTGAATTTTTCCCTTTTGGATCTGAATTGCTCAAAATAAACCGCGCACCTTTGCGAGAAATCTCATTACAAAAATCTCGAAGACGCACCTGTTCTGCGTCGTCAAAAGATTCTTTTAAATAACTATTAAACGACGATGTTTCACTTAATGGTTTATAAGGTGGATCCAAATAAAATAAAGTATTTTTTCCCGCGTATTTTTTCGTTCCCGCAAAATCTCCATTTAAAATTTCAACTTTTTGCAACAATCTTGAATCCTCTAAAATTGTTGATTCATCACAAATTAATGGACGACTATATTTCCCATGAGGAACATTAAATTCCCCTTTTGAATTTTCGCGATAGAGCCCGTTAAAACAAGTCCGATTTAAAAAAATAAACAATGCCGATTGTTCGATGATATCTGTTATTTTTTCATTAAACCGACAACGACACTTCAAATAAAAATCTTTACGCTTTTCTTCGTTTAGAGGAAGATAAATATCCTCTAAATTTCTCAACATTTTAATCAATTTTTCAGGATTTTTCTTAACAACACGATAAAGATTTATTAAACGTTCATTCATATCGTTAATCACAACCCTTTTAATATTTGGACAATTTTTAAGCACCCAAAACAAAACAGCCCCTCCACCAACAAATGGTTCAACATATGTTGAAATATTCGTTGGAAACATACTTATAATTTCTGGCAACAATTGAGTCTTTCCGCCAACCCATTTTACAAATGGCTTAGCTTGCAGGTAATTAATTTCAATGCCTTGAATCATTAAAGTTATTATACAAGTATTCTTAAAAGTGCGCGAGATGCTTTTTGCGACTTATTTTGTGTTGCGGAAACGCAATTTTTCGGCGATAAAATCTGGCATTAAGATGTCCAACAATGTTCCCGCCGCGCGCGGTCAAGGCAGCGGGAAGGCAAAACAATGACAATGACGATGACTGAATTGGTTTTTTTTAATGGAACGCTTAGAAGTTCACCTTCCCATTTTTTGCGTTCCCGCGAAAAATTTGCTTGCGTTTTTTTTTTTGAGTTTTAGACTTTTAGAAGACTGAATAACTTTTTGCAAATTTTCAAATATCAACAAATTAAAAATCGTATGAAAAATTATCTCACAATCACAACAATTCTCGCTGCGGGAACGCTCGCATTGAACGCAGCAACAACCGTCGTGTTCGACTTCGGCCGCACGGACGACGAATCCTACAAAACGCCTGGTGCGATTTGCATTGGAAAAGGTCTCTCGGGAGCAGAGGCAAATAAATATCAAGATGTTTATACTGCTTCGGGAATGCTTGGTGATGCGATGACGGGAAATTATTCCTTCACGCAAGATGCAACAGGTGGAGGTTACGGCAATTCCGCAACATTAGCGACAGGCGAAGAAAACGGTTGGAAAAATCATTTGACCGAAGTTCCCGCAGGTTGGACTGACACATTTAAAGATGGTTTGACGAGTCAATACGATTCCGCCAGCCAAAGTGGAAATAAATTTACGTTGTCGTTCACGGGACTTGCGTCGGGTTATTACAATTTGAGTGCTCTCGGCGGTTATTACGGACAAGATAATATTGTTCCTACAATTACATTTAATTTTAGCGGGAATGGTCTTGATTTCAAGCAAACTACAATGACAGCAACCTCAATCAATGACGGGGCGCAATCGACAAGTTCGGCGACGGGTTCGCTTACGGCGAATTTGGCTAATAAAAATTCCAACGAGGGCTACACATTGGATGTCAGTAATATTTTTGTCGGAACGTCCGGCGAATTGACATTTACGATTACAGGTGGAGCGACAGGGAGCCAACGCACACCGCTCAACGGTATTAAATTGACGCTCGTTCCCGAACCATCGGCGTTTGGTTTGCTCGCGGGCTTGGGCGCTTTGGCACTCGTCGGTGCACGTCGTCGCCGTAAATAGAGATGAAATTTTAAGATGATTATTATTCCAGTCCGTGAGTTTTTACTCGCGGGCTGTTTTTTTGTGGGCGTTCCCGTCTCTTGTGATTGGCGAGACACCCACCTCCCTACGAAAAATGTTTAAAAAATAAAAACGGAGCGGCAAGATGCCGCTCCTCCTTAAAATTTCGCGGGAACACACTTCATTATTTTATTTTTCGTTCCCGCTAAAAATCTGTGAAAATCTGAGGAATCTGTGGGAAATTAAGCCGCGCTTTCATTTTATCCCACGCCGAATTTAATTTTTTCGAGTTTGCCGTTAAAACCTTTATTTTCGGGCGGTTTTTTGAAGCGCGACGGGAACGCTGTTTTGAAAACGCGGTCGATAAATTTGCGAATGCTGGGATTATTGCTGCCGACAACTTCGAGAAATTTCACGTTCCCGTTCGCATCGACAGAAAAGCGCACATCGACAAAAACCGTTCCCGTCAATTCAAGTTGCGCGGTTGGGTAAAGTTGATTAAAAAATTGTGTAAAACGCGCATCGATTTCGCCACAATAAGCCACGCGCGCATCGCCGATGCGCCGTCCGCCATCGCCGCCATTTTCGCCAGTGCCATCGGGTCTGCCAAAAACGCCACCCGATTTACCGCCTTTGCCCGCACCGGTTCCCGAGCCGTTCCCGTCGCCAACGCTACCGACTTTAATTTTTACGGGAACGCGCGATTTACCGCCCGAATTTTTAGCGTTCCCGCCATTTTTTTTGCGGTGCTGATTAATGTTTACTTTTTTAGGCCCCGAACCGTTATTGCTTTTAAAATCGGTTTTTTTAGGCGGTATTTTTTTTGTCGTAGGAGCAGTTTTTTTGGGGGGCGCGGGAACGGGTTTTGCTTGCTCTTTTGCTTGCTCGCGCGCAGCGGCTTCGGCGGCTTGTGCAGCTTTCAACGCTTCTTCATTTTGGCGAATAATTTCTTCGAGTTCGGAATTATCTTCAAAATCTTCGTCAATAATTTCCTCTTCTTTTTCGTCGTTCCCGCCAACTTCGCGCGGATCGTTAATTTTGCCATCGGCGGTTCCTTTGGCTGCGCCGCGTTCACGATCGACGAGTCCCGCGTCTTTGTTAGGATCGTCTCCCAAAATTAAAACAATATCGTCATTGGGTGAAAATTCTTCGGGCGTTCCCGCGAGTGATGAAAAAAATCCAAAGCCCGCAATTGCGCCAACCACTGCGATGTGAGCACTTAATGAAATCAAAAAACTTTTTCGTTCGAAAGTCATTTTACTTCGGTATCAAACGCGACTTTTGAAAGTCCTTGGCTTTTTGCCATATCAAAAAGTGAAATTAATTGTTGAACGAGCAACGAGCCGTCCGCACGCACGCGCACCATGGGTTGTTCTCCCGCAGGCAAAGCCGCAATGCGCGCAAACTCTGCCGTCAACGCTTCGGGCAAAACTTCTTTGTCACCAATAAAATAACGTCCCTCCGCGTTAAGCGAAACGATGACGGGAACGCGTTCGGGCGTTTGTTCAATGGGTTTGCCGATGGCTTCAGACGCAACGGGAAGATTGATTGAGGTAGTTTGCTCAAGCACCGGCGTCGCAATCATAAAAATAATTAACAAACAAAAACACATATCCAAGAGCGGAGTCACATTGATCTCGCTCATCGATTTCATGTTGCTTTTTGGACGACGAAACATGGCTGCAAAATTAAAATTTTAGTCGTTTGCCATTTCAAGCGTTCCCGCCTGTTGTTTTTGTTTTTTGATAATTTGGTCGCGCAAATTTGCTTCAAAATTATCGACAAAAATGGATGCAAAATTTTCGAGTTCTGTGTACATTTTTTTACTTTTTGCCAAAAACAAATTGTAAGCCCAAACTGACGGGATCGCCAAAATCAGTCCGCACATCGTCGCCGTCAAAGCCGCGGAAACGCCCGGTGCCAATTGCGCGATCGACGCTTTTTCTGACAACGACGCAAAGGTGATAATAATGCCGTAAACCGTTCCCAACAAACCAATAAACGGACCGAGCGTCACGCACGAGCCGAGCGAGGTTAATTTTTCGCCGTATTGCTCTTCCATATTTGCCAAAAAACGCTGCACCGCATTTTGCACATAAGACATGCGCAACGTTAATTCTTCTTTAGTTTCGGGAACGCCACCATGCGCATCAAACGAATCATAACCCGCCGCCATCAAACGCTCATAAATCGAAACGCCATGACCTTTGCGCGCACGATATTCTGCAAAATTAACCTCCTGCAATGAGGCCTCAAAACGCTTATTTTTTTTATCGACTTGATTCAAATATTTGCGACGCGAAAGAATCGTTGACCAAGCCCAAATCGACGCAATCGCCAACAAAAAAATTACCAGCCAACCCACTAAATCATTTTGTCCAAAACACCAAAAAATGCCACGTTCTTCAGACGCTTGCGCTAAAAATTTTAAAGTCGAAAATAAAGCCATAATCATTCATTTTATAATGCGTTCCCGCAACACGCAAAACTAAAAAAACGTTCCCGCAAAAATCGCCTGCGGGAACGCAAAATTGCCATCTCGCGCGCACTTATTAAATATTAATATTTTTTATAGGTCGCACTTTTTGTTGTGCCAATTTTTTGAATTTTTTTCTCGAGCACCATTTTTCGCAAAAGATCCCCAGCAGAAGACCGACTTATTTTCAAAACACTCTCAACGCGTTCCCGCGAAATTGTTTCCTCTTTCAAAAACATCGCAAGCACTTGTTCTTCCCGAAGCTTTGCTATTTTCTTAATCGCGGGAACATTTGCCACCAATTTACTTGCTGGCGAAACCCCATACGCCAAAAGATTTTCATTGACGGCCCGCGATTCCTTTTCCCGCAAAAAATTCATGTTCGGTAGTGTCAATTTAAACGCGTTGGGCGAAACTTCAATTTTAGGTTGCGCCACACAACTCAAATAACATTCCCGAATTTTAGCCAAACCCGTACCGTACGCCTCCACCAACTCGAGACGATAAAATACATTCGCCAAATTTTTATTCCGCAATTTAGAAACTCCCATCGACAAATCTTCAAACTGAATCCCAGCAACCAAACCGCCGATAGAAACAAACTCAATTCTATCGTCAAAAATACTAATAAACGCCGAATCACCAAACTCGTAATCCCGATGTATAATTGTGTTCAACAAAGCTTCCCGAAGCGCTTCTGGCGGATAATCTTTTGTATCCACCCGCCGCAATTCTGGGAACTCCGACCGCGTCCGATTATATTTTTGCAAAAACGCAAACCCGTCTTCCATTTGCTTAAAAACCGAGCCATTCAATTCTGTCCGATCGTGAAAAACCCGTTTTTGCGTTCCCTCAAAAACAGCCATTTTAATACCTTGAACGCATTGGTCCGAAAGCAACATTGCCAAATTTGTAAACGTCCCATCGTCAGAAATCAACTTGAGCGTCCGCTTTTGTGCGTCCTCAAAATTCAAATTTTGAAGATTAAAAACAG
This sequence comes from uncultured Opitutales bacterium, assembly GCA_934675585.1. Taxonomy (GTDB): domain Bacteria; phylum Verrucomicrobiota; class Verrucomicrobiia; order Opitutales; family UBA953; genus Spyradosoma. Next base: position 71,966 of record CAKUQY010000001.1, read on the forward strand.
TTCCCGCGCTTTCAAAAGTCAAATTCTGATTGAGCGCCCGCGCCTCTTCAAAATTGTCTCCCGCAGTTTCCTTTATCAATTTCAAAATAAACGTGGGCGACGCGGGAACGCTTGCTGCCCCTTGCCGAACATAAACGCCCTCTGGACGCACACCTTTCACTCTTAAATAATACGGCCGCGCCGTTCCCCGTTGCACCACAATTGACACCACTTGCTTTCCCTGAAAACTTTTTACCGAAATTTTGGTAAAAATAGAAACATCCGGGTAAATTACATCCCGAATCATCGAGCATGCTCGCAACATAACATCATCCACATCGGCGATTCCAAGCGCGTTCCCGTCATCGTCAACCCCAATTAAAATCTCTCCGCCTTCAGTATTTGCCATCGCAACTACCGCATACTTAATGTCGTCGCCGTATTCCCGCTTAAACTCTAAACTTAACGATTCGTTCATAAAAACCTTTCTTTTATTTACCAATATTTTACCACAAAATTTACCAGCCAACAACAAAAATCGGCAAAAAGTTTAAATCCTGCCCACAAAAACGCGTTCCCGCGAAATTGAACGATGGAACATCTCGCCTCGCCAGCTTTTGACATTTTGAAAATTATAAAATAAAATCGCAAGCATGACTGAAAAAATTTACTCTTTTTATGCACTGGTAATTCCTGCCGCTCGCAAATGGCAGAAGCTTTCGCGCGAAAATATTTTCCAAACGCAAACATTTTTTCCGCTGGCATCGAAAAACACGGAGTCAACCCAAATATGCTCGAGGTAATGCGGGAACGGGTTTTTGAAGTTCGCGCAGATTCCGCAAAACACGCAGATTTTTTATCCACAAATTTCACGAATTTTTTATTTGGGTTTTGTTTGACGGGAACGCGGATTTCGTGGATTATTTACGGGAACGGCGTTTCTCCCTAATTTATCTGCGGTTTTTCAATTTTCCGTTCCCGCCTATTTTTTTGCTTCGACGAAGGCGCGGCGCATAGTTTCGAGTTTTTCGGGCATTTTTTCGGCGAGATTTTCCTGTTGGTTTTTATCGGTCGAAATTTTGTAGAGCGCGTCGGTTTTAGCGTTTCCAGTTTCAATTCCAGTCTGCCAAGCGACTGCGGGAGCTTTGGGATGCGCGGGAATAAAAACGTAATCGCCTTCGCGGTAAGCCAAATTTCCCATCGCCTCGATGACAAAATTTTTGCGTCCCGCGGCGGACGATTTCGTTTTGCCCAAAAACACATCCAAATGATTTTCGGAATCGCTCGTTTCGGGAACGTTCCCGCCGATGAGCGCGGCAAAACTCGCGTACAAATCAAGCACGCTGGACGTTCCCGCAGCGATTTTTCCTGGCCAGCTCACAATGAACGGCACGCGCGTTCCGCCCTCGAAAAGACTGTATTTTCCGCCACGAAGTCCGCCAGTTGCGCTGTGATTTTTTTCGCGGGCGAGCTCGACGGCTTGGTCTTTGTAGCCGTCATCAAGCACGGGACCGTTGTCGCTGGTGAAAACGATGATTGTATTTTTGTCGAGTTTTTCTTTTTTCAAAAAATCGAGCAATTCGCCGACCTGAGCGTCGGCTTCAAGAATGACGTCCCCGCGCGGACCAAGCCCAGATTTTCCCGCAAATTTCGGATTGGCAACGCGCGGCACGTGCGGCTGATGCAACGCGTAATACAAGAAAAACGGCTGATTTTTATTTTGGCGAATAAAATTCAGCGCGGCATTTGAAAGCGTTTCCGCCATTGTTTCGTCAACCCAGCGCGCAGCGTGCCCGCCTTTCATAAAACCAATGCGCGAAACGCCGTTGACAACCGTGTCGGCGTGCCCGTGCGAAGGACGCATTTTCAGCAATTCGGGATTGTCGCGCCCCGTGGGTTCGCCAGGAAAATTCTTGCGGTAACTGACTTTAATCGGGTCGGCGGGATCGAGATTAACGACGTTCCCGTCGGCAAAAAACACGCAGGGAACGCGGTCGTTCGTCGCCGCCATGATGAACGAATTGTCAAAGCCGATTTCGTTGGGGCCAGGCGTGATTTTCGCATTCCAATTATTGTTCCCGCAACCTAAACCCAAATGCCATTTTCCAACAGCCGCGGTTTTGTAGCCGCGTTCCCGAAACATCGTCGCGATCGTCGGTTTTTTCGTCGGAATAATCAGCGGCGAATCACCGGGCAAAATGTCCACGCGGGAACGCCAAGGATAAACGCCCGTCAAAAATCCGTAACGGCTGGGCGAACTCGTCGCCGAAGCCGCGTAAGCGCGCTGAAAAAGCAGCCCGTTTTTCGCGAGTCGGTCAAAATTGGGCGTGCGTAATTTTGTTGTTTTTGCGTCGTAAGCCGAAACGTCGCCCGGACCCAAATCGTCCGCCATCACCACGATGACGTTGGGCTTTTCCTGGACGGGAACGGCAAACGCGGGAACGCCCGCAAAAAATCCGCCTGCAAAAAGCAGCAACGAAAAAACACGGGCTCGGGAACAAGTTTTTGTCAAAGCTCTCATAACTTGTAAAACGCTTTCAGGGGTGTAACGAAAACTAATTGTAAAGCGACAGCTCTTTTTTGTCAAAAAACGCGTTCCCGCGAGAATGTTTCACGGGAACGCGTTTTTGATTAATTTTTTAAGTTTATTTAATGCCACAGATGTCGAGCACGCTTTCGGTGATTGCACGGCAATCGTCGAGCGTCAATTCGCCCATGTGCGCGATACGGAAAGTTTTGTCTTTCAAATCGCCGTAGCCGTTCCCGAGCAGCATGCCGCGTTCGATGAGCGCTTTGTTGAGGTCGCCGACATTGATGCCGCGCGTGTTGCTAACGACCGTGAGCGTTTTCGACAAATATTTTTCATTTGGGAAAATCGCAAAATATTCGCGAGCCCAAGCGCGCACATATTCTGCCATTTTTTCATGGCGTTCAAAACGGTGCTCAACACCCTCTTGCATAATGTGCTGCAACTGTTTGTCCATCGCGAACATAATCGAAACGCAAGGCGTGTTCGTGTATTGATAATCTTTTTTCTGAATCACGTCATAAATATCGCGCAAATCAAAATAACAGCCGCGGTTTTTCACCGTTCCCGTGCGTTCGTAAGCTTTTTGCGAAATCGCGCAAATCGCCATGCCGGGCGGGAGCGCGAGTGCTTTTTGCGTCGAAGTCACGAGGCAGTCAATACCCAATTTGTCCGTTTCGATTTTCGCGCCTGCCGCTGAAGAAACCGCATCGACGCACCAAACGACTTCTGGATATTTCGACTTCAAAACTTCCGAAATTTCCTCAACCGGATTTTGAATTCCCGTCGAAGTTTCGTTGTGCGTCACGCAAATCGTATCGTATTTTCCTGTCGCGAGCGCGGCATCGACCATTTCGGGTGTCGTGGGTTGGCCCAATTCAGATTCAAACAAATCTGCGGGAACGCCGTTTCCTTGCGCGATTTTGTACCATTTTTTACCGAACGCGCCGACCGAGAAAATCGCCGCGCGCTTAGCGGTTGTCGAGCGCACCGCGCCTTCCATAAAACCCGTTCCCGAAGAAGTCGAAAGCAAAATTTCATTGTTTGTAAGCAACACTTTGCGCAAATTGTTGCTGATGCGGCGTTGTAATTCTGATGCCGCTTTATTGCGGTGGCTCACCATTGGATGCGACATCGCTTCGAGAATTTCTGGCAAAACTTCTGTCGGACCCGGAATAAATAATTTTGGACTACTCATAATGCTTTAATTTTACCCGCGGGAACACGGGAACGCAAATCGATAAACGGGACTTTTTCGACATTGAGAAAAACACGGCGGGCAATTATAATAGTTGACGTATGCTGCACATTGTTTTATTCAACCCTGAAATCCCGCAAAACACTGGAAATGTGGGACGCATGTGCGCAATCACAGAATGTCGCCTTCACCTCATCCATCCGCTGGGATTTACAATCACAGACGCGCACCTGAAACGTTCGGGAATGGATTACTGGAAATCGCTGGACATTGTCCACCACGAAAACTGGGCGGCGTTCGAACATTTTGCCGAAGGTCCAAAACGCCTTTGGCTGCTCACGACCAAAGCCGAGAAAAGTCTTTGGGACGCGGCTTTTGAAGACGAAGACGGGCTCGTTTTCGGCAACGAAGGTCACGGCGCGCCGCAATGGCTGCACGATCTCGTCGGTCGGGAACGCGAAATCAAAATTCCACAATTTAACCAGCAACTCCGTTCGCTTAATCTCGCAACCAGCGCCGGCATTGCAACTTACGAAGCGTTGCGACAAATCAAACATAAATAAAAAATCATGAAAACCCTTATCAAAATTTTAACCGTCGCGGGAACGCTTTTTCTGGCACTCGCGGGAACGGCTTTCGCGGCAAACGAAAAAAGCGATTTGAGCCCGTTCGTTCAAGAAATCAAAAAAGCCAACTACATTATGAACAAAAAAGTGAAGTTGGACGCCGATTATTTTCTCGTGCTCTGCTCGGCTTCGTGGTGCGGACCTTGCCGCGCTGAAATGCCAGAAATCTCGCGCGTTTACCGCGAAGAAATCAAAGAAAATCCAGATGTCGAGCTGGTGCTGATTTCGTTTGACCAAACGGAAAAAGCAATGAAAACTTGGGGAAAACAAGAAAAAGTCAAGTTCCCGGTAACGATGCGCGGCCGCAAAGAAAATACAATCTTCGGCACGGAAACGGCGTTCCCGAGCGGCATTCCGCATCTCTTCATTTTCAAGGCAGACGGCACGCTCATCACAAAAGGTCATCCAGGAACGATCTTTAAAGACTACAAAAAATACACTGCAGAAAAATAAAAGGAGCCATCACCATGGAAATCAAAAAAACATTAACGACGCTCGCGCTCGCGGGAACGGCTTTTGCGGGAACGCTTTTTGCAGAACCTTACAGCGACCAAAGTTCTGTAGGTTTTCCGAAAGACACAAATGTCATCATTCACCTTGACAATGACGCAATTCAAAATTCGCAATTGGGCAAATATTGCGCGCTCAACGCCGACAAATTTCAAGGTTTCGGTCAAGATCAGCAATACACTCCCGAGGACAAAGCATTTTTCGATGCCGAGAGCAAAAAAATTACATCGATGACGGTTGGCGTTGCGCTCGAAAACGACGATGACGAAATCGATTGCGAAGCCGCTGTTGGCTACATTCGCGGGAACGGCTTTAATTGGGACGAATATTTTGAACGCGTCAAAAAATACACAAAAGCGCAGCAACTTGGTCAAGAAGTTCTCATTCAAAAACAAACGCTCGCGGACAAAAATTGCCAAACAATTGTCATCAAACAAAATGACAAGCAACAAATTAAGATTTACTTCGTTACTTTAAGCGCCAAAACAACGGTTTTGGTAATCGCCGAAGATGACGAAGATGCAACAAAAGCTTTGAAAAAATTGTTGAAAAATCGCGAACGGAAAATCGGTCCAAAAATCGCTGTCAAAATCAAAAACGACCCAATACTTTTTGTTTACGGGAACGGCGAAAATATCAAAAATAACGGGAGCGACTTGAAACAATTTTTGTTTACAATGGACGAGCAAAATAACACGCTCAATTTCAAAGTCGATGTAAAATTGGCAGACACCGCACAAACCCAACAATTCGCTCAAGAAGCGACCCAAAATCTTCAAGGCGCGGCGATGTTACTAACGATGATGGGCGGGAACGAACAATTGAGCAACGCCGAAAAACAGGGACTCAATCTGCTCGCAAAATCGGTCGCGGGAACGGCGATCAAAAATTCCGAAAACGTCATTTCTGGAACCGCCTCGGTGAGCGTTCCCGAATTGACAAAATTTTTGGACGCTGCTGCGGGCGAAAAATTGTGGGAAAAATATTTGAACCAAGCCCAACCGCTCGACGACAGCGAAAACGTTTTCATCGATGCCGATGACGACATGGACGATGAAATTATCGACATCGACGACTAATCCAAAATTATGTTTGTTGACGAAGCAAAATTGTTTTTAAAAGCGGGCGACGGCGGGAACGGCTGTTTGAGTTTCCGCCGCGAGAAATATCTGCCAAAAGGCGGTCCCGACGGCGGCGACGGCGGGAAAGGCGGCGACGTGATTCTGCTCTGCGACGCCAATTTCAACGACCTGCGCGAATACAAATATCAACCGCACTGGAACGCGAAAAACGGCCGCCCAGGCGAAGGCAGAAACAAGCACGGAGCCGACGGCGCGGACATCGTTTTGCGCGTTCCCGCGGGAACGCAGGTGTTTAATCTCGACGGCAATTTGCTCGTCGCCGAACTGCTCGAAGACGGCGAACGCGTAACGCTGCTCAAAGGCGGTCGCGGTGGCTTGGGAAACAATCAGTTTAAAAACTCCGTCAACCAAGCGCCACGCAAAACGACGCCTGGCAAACCCGGCGAACTGGGCGAATTCGCGTTCAAACTAAAAACGATCGCGGACATCGGTTTAGTCGGTTTTCCCAACGCGGGCAAATCTTCGCTGACAAACGCGTTCACCAACGCGCGTCCGAAAATGGCGCCCTACCCATTCACGACTAAAAATCCGAGCGTGGGAATCATCGAATACGATGATTACGCGCGGATTTCGATGGCGGACATTCCTGGATTGATTGAAGGCGCGAGCGAAAACAAAGGGCTCGGACATCAATTTTTAAAACACGTCGAACGCTGCAAACTGCTCATTTTCATCATCGACATGGCGGGAACGGACAATCGCAAGCCCGCCGACGATTACGCGCAGCTGCTCGTCGAACTGAAAAATTTCGATCCCGTTTTGCTCGAAAAACCGCGCATCGTTGTGGCAAACAAAATGGACGTTGAAGGCGCGGCAAAAAATCTCACCGAGTTTAAGCGCAAACACAAAGTCGAAATCGAAAAAATTTCGTGTCTCGCGGGAACAGGTTTAGACGCGCTCAAACAACGCTTGCGCGAAATCGTTAATCCAATTGTTAAATAAAGTGGAGAGTATAGGGTGGAGAGAAAAAATTAGCGGGTTAAACCGAAAAAATCTCTGTGAAATTTGTGTAAAGAAACGACTTTTCATTCCACGTTCCCGCCGAGCTCCCGCCACTTCTCCTATTTCTTCCTATTAAACCTACGGTGCTTTAATTCCCGTTCCCGCGCTCCCGCGTTCCCGCAATCCAAATGTACCAAATCGACATTGAACTTTTTTTTGCGATCATCGTTTTTATTGTGATGGTAGCGTTTGCGATTTTGGTTGTTTTGTATCAACGGCGGGAAAGCGTTTTGCGGGATCGCCGACGCATTGTTACCGTTTTTTGTTGCGTCAAATGTGGCAAAATCTACACGCGCAAACACGAACGCGAATACGCGCTTTGCCCGCATTGCGGCTTTAAAAACTCACGACTAAAATTCTAATCAATTTTAGCGCGTCAAAAAAATAACTTTGACCCGCGCGCCAAAAAATAACACAATATTTATTAGACATTAACCACTAACCTTATAAAATTATGGCAAATCCAGATGATAAGAACGAAGGCAATGTGCCTGGCAAATTCTACGTTGATTCAGCTTGCATCGATTGTGATGTATGTCGCGCAGCAGCTCCCGATTTCTTCGGCCGCAATGACGATCTCGGCGTTTCAATCGTAATCAAACAACCAAGCAACGACGAAGAAGTTGCACTTTGCGATGAAGCAAAGGGCTCATGCCCAGTTGACGCTATCGGCGACGACGGCGAATAATTCGTTCACAACAAAAAAACAAAATCTCGCGCGGGAACGCTTTCCCGTGCGAGATTTTTTTTATTCCCGCGGGAACGGGGATTGAAAAACCGTAGGATGAATAGGAAGAAATAGGATTTTGCGGGAACGAGAAATCGAAATTTTTAACCACAAATTGCGCGTATTTTAACGCAAATTACGCAAACAATTGATACCTCGCGGGAACGCGGTTTTACTTTTTCAGACACTTTTTTCCAACGGTGGTGGCGGCGGGAGCGTGGGAACACCGAGTTTTTCGCGTGCCTTGTTGATAAATTCGTGACGTTCGCGCTGGGACATTTTTACAAATGCTTCGCGTTCTTTTTGAGCGGTTTCAGCATCAAGTGTTGCGTAATAACGATCTAAAATTTCGCATTGTTCTTTTTGAAAGCGGGAACGCATTTTTTTCATCATTCGATTTTTTTCAGCGCGATTTTTAGCGTGCTCGCAGCGTTGCATTTCTTGTGCCATTTGTTGGCGTTGTGCTTGTGGAATTTTTCGAATGCGTTCGATGGCGATAATGAATTTGTCTAATTCATCATCGGACATTTGAAAAATCATTGCCATACCTTGCATATTTGGTGCTTCTGGCGGTGGCAAATCATTTTTTTCTTGGGCGAAAACAGCAAGTGTCATCGTCGCAAAAATGGCGGGAACGATAAATAATTTTTTAATCATTGTAGGCAAAAATTTCAAGGGTTTTAGAATCAATATTTTCAATCAAATCAGAAAATTCGGCTAATGTTTCAAAATCTTCAGCACAATCTTGGGCGATTACTTGATCAATTTGTTGATCGAGATTTTGTGAAAGATTCAAGTAAATTAGCGTTCCCGCGACGAATGCTGCAGCGAGCGAGCTGGCTGTAAAAACTAATTTTTTCCAATAATTTTTTTGCGGGAACGGGCAAACATTTATTGGCGTTCCCGTGGCGATGGGTTGATCGGCTAAAAATGCGTCAATTGCGCGTTCTGCGGCGATAGCGGCGCAAACGCGATTGGTAAAATCTGCCGATGGTTCGATTGGATTTTCGGCTAAAAATTTGTCAATTGTTGCATTCATAATTAAAAAAATGGTTGTAATTTTTCGCGCAAAACGAGTCGTGCGCGATGAATGAGAGTTTTTACATTGGGAACGGTGAGTTCCATAGTTTTTGCGATTTCTTCGTAAGAAAAATGTTGTTGGCTCAATAATAAAATTGCGGTGCGTTGATTATCTGGCAAAGTTTTAACAGCGAGTGCGAGAGCTTCTTGGATTTCGTTAGTTGCGGTGGTTGATTCTACGCTTTCATCGGCAACTTCGGGCAAATCTTGTGGCGCCATTACGATTTCAGCCCGGCTATTTTCACTGCGAAAATTACTCACTAAAATATTATGAGCAATTTGAAATAAATAAGACGAAAATGCTGCCGCGGGAACGTATTTTTCTGCCGAGCGGCAAAGTTTTATGAATGTTTCTTGCGTTAAATCTTCAGCCGTATGGACGTTGTTTACAGAACGATAAAAAAAGTTAATGAGTGGTTTTTGCCAACGCGTTACTAAAAGCCGCACGGCGTGATTATCGCCATGGGCGATTTGCTGCATTAAAAGCAAATCTGTTTCGTTGTCATTCATCTCTATTTAAGTTTAACGCAAAACAATTAAAAAAGTTTCACACGGGAACTCATTTTTGATATTTTTTGTTCCCGCGCAAACATTTTGTTTTAAAATTTTAAAAACTTGCTAAGAAATTTTTGTAAATTTGAATACCTTTTGCTTGGCTTTTTTCGGGGTGAAACTGGACCGCAAAAACGTTCCCGCAACGAATGCCGCTTGTGTATTTTACGCCAGCGTATTTGGTAGTTGACCAAACAATTTCATTTTGTGGCGTATCGACGTAATAGCTGTGAACAAAATAAAAAAATTCGTTGCTTAATTTAATTTCGTTGGCGAGTGAACCAGCGTTCCCGCGAGCAATTTCAATCGTATTCCAACCCATGTGTGGCACTTTGTCGGACGTTCCCGTAGGAAATTTTTTCACGTTCCCGCGAAAAATACCGAGTCCATCGACGTCGCCTTCTTCTGAATGTTCAAAAAGAATTTGCAAACCGAGACAAATTCCCATAAATGGTTTATTTTGGGCGATCCAGTTTTTAATAAATAGGTCAAAACCCGTTCCCGCGAGTGCTTTTTTTGTATCGGTAATTGCGCCCTGACCTGGAAAAACGAGTGCTTGAGCGTCGGCAACTTGTTCTGGTTTATTAACGATTATCACATTTGCGCCCGCTTTTTCGAGTGCGCGTGCGACGCTTCGCAAATTGCCCATTCCGTAATCGATAAGTGCAACTTTTTTCATTGATCGTTCCCACGAATTAAAGTTTTTCTTTGGTGCTTGGCAAAATATCTTTTGCTCGCGGGTTAATTTCGCAAGCGTTCATCAAAGCTTTTGAAAAACATTTAAAAATGCCTTCAGCAATGTGATGTGGCTCCTCGCCATATTCTAATTGAATGTGAAGATTACAGCCCAAATTATTTGCGATTGCCAAGAAAAATTCGCGCACTAAACAAAGATTAAAATCGCGAATCATTACATTTTTTGCGAGAACATTATAAACAAAATAAGGACGATCAGAAACGTCGAGCGCGATACGCACAAGAGTTTCATCCATTGGAAGAATGAAAAATCCGTAACGGCGAATTCCTAATTTATCGCCTAAAGCTTTTTTAATTGCGGTTCCCAAAACAATTCCAACATCTTCAACAGTGTGATGGTAATCGACATCCACATCGCCATTAGCTTTGATTGTTAAATCGAACAAACCATGGCGCGCAAAAAGATTGAGCATATGATCGAAAAATGGAATGCCAGTTGAGATGTCGGCTTTTCCTGTTCCGTCAAGATTAATTGTCAATTGAATTTGCGTTTCTTTGGTGTTGCGTTCAATTGATGCTGTGCGAGTATTTTTATTGTTTATCATTTTGCAATTCCCCAATGATTTGAAAGTGGATAAATAATTAAGCGAGCGGGACCAATGGTGTCGCTTACGGGAACGCCGCCCCAACCGCGCGAATCGTAACTATTATAAGAATTATCACCGAGCGCGTAATAATAATTTTCAGGAACGGTAAATGGCTCTATTAATGGCCAGCTATATTGTGTTATTTTGCTACCACAAGTTGGTAAATAACCAAAATAATTGAGTTCTGTTTTTTGAGAATTATTAGCTTCAAAAGTCGTTCCCGTGGGCAATTTTTTATTAACAAAAAGTTGCTTATTTTCGATTTTAATTTGATCGCCTGGCTTTCCCGCCAAGCGTTTAATATAATAAAGTTTTTGATTATTCAAGCCAGGAATATTACCCGTTTTAAAAACAAATGGATCGCCAATAGCGGGCTTGAAAAAATGATACCAAACACGATCAACCAAAACCATATCACCTGTTTTTAAAGCAAAACTAAAAATAGTTTCTTGCGGTTTGATAATTTTGCCAAGTTTTAAAACATAATTACCATTAGGTAAAATACTTGCTTTTGATAATTTTTCAGACAAAATTTGGCGTGCATTTTTGGTTTTTGCCTCGTTGGCAAAAAATGTATCGGTAATTAAATTTTCGAATGAAACATCTTTTGGAAATTCGATTTCGATTGAATTATTTCCAATAAAAAATTGATAAATATCAACTTTTTCGTTCCCGCGAACTGGTTTAATATTAAAGCTACGATTTACTAAATCAACATTCAGTGCGAGTGAAATTTCTCCCGTTCCCGCAGAAGTATTTTTTATTTCGTAATAACTGTTCCCGAGTAAAATTTTATTAACCCATTTCAATGGTGTCGATGGTTGCTCGCAGACATTAGTAACAACGCCATTATAAGTTGGGTACATTGAGTTTGTAGGAATTTTAAACGGTTGTGCGATAAAACCGCGAATACCACAAGCTAAAATCAATGAAACGATAATTAATTCTGTATATTCTGCTAATTTTCCTTGCGGATAAATGTTCCCGCCGCAACGATTTAATAAATCTTCGATTTCTGTTTTATCAACTACTTCATTATTTTTTAAAGAAGATTCAATTGTTTTTAAACTTGTTAAATCTTCGATTGATAAAACATCGCTGCGATAATTTAAAATACGTTGAACAAGCGCCAAAATTTTTTTATTTTCTGGTCGCAACGAACGTTTTTTAAAAATTGAAAACATTTTAACGATTAACGCTTGGCTGTCGAATTAATAATTTTAGTCAACAGCCAAGCGTCAAATAATTAATGCCCTTATTGGCGTTGTGGCATAATAACACAAATAAAATCGCCTTCTTTTGTTTTAACAACGCCAGGATTCATTTGATCTTTAAAATCAAACATCAATTTGTTTTGCGAAAGTGCTTTCATCAAATCGAGAATGTAATCTGGATTGAATGAAATTTTTACTTCATCGCCAGAATAACGCACGTCGAGTTTAACGCTTGCTTCACCAAATTCTGTTGAAAATGCTGTTACATCAATTAAATTTTCTTTGATATTAAATGTAATTGATTTATTTTTTTCGTTGACCACTTTTTTAGCTTGCGAAATCGCATAGAGCATTTCGTCACGATCGATTTCAATAGATTTTGGTGAATCTTTTGGAATAACACCTTCATATTTTGGATAAGTGCCATCAACTAAGCGTGTAATTAATGAAATTTTGTCAATAATGCCTGTTTTTTCAGCATCATTAGTGTCAATTTCAAAAACAACTTGGCGATCTGAAAGTCCAAAAATAACTTTACCTTCACCGACTAATTGTTTTTGTAATTCAGCAACTGTTTTTGCTGGCAAAATAAATTTAATTGGATTGTCCAATTTAGCGTCATAGTTTTTGCTATAAACCGCTAAACGTTTACCATCTGTAGCAACTAATGAAATAATATTGTCTTCAATTTTAAAGTAAACACCATTTAAAACGTAGCGATTTTCATCGGTTGATTGCGCATAAGCAACTGCATTTAACATCGTAGCAATTGTTGCTTTATCAAACTCGAGCATTGATTCATTATTTACATTTGGAGCAATTGGAAATTCGCTTGCGTCAATTCCATTTAAAACAAATCGTGAACTACCAGATGAAACTTCGATACGTGTTGGGTTAACTTGGTTAAAGAAAACTTCATCTTGGAAACCGCTCAACATATCTTTTAAAAGCTTTGCTGGTAATGTGATTGTTCCAGCTTCCATCACATCAGCTTTTACTTTACAACTAATACGCAAATCGATACTTGTTGTAGTAAGACTTAAAAAACCATCTCCTGTTTCAATCAAAACGTTATTTAAAACGGGTAATGTTGCATGATTGCCGACAACAGAAACCACTTGATTAAGAGCTGATAAAAATTGGGATTGATTTGTTTTAAATTTCATACAACCTCTATTATAAGTTCAATTTTTATAAGTTTAAAGCATTTTTTGTTCACAATACTTTTAGAAGTTAGATTTATGTTAGTTTTTGATTCACATTGTGAATTATTTTTTAATTTTAGTTTAAATTATCGTCATCATTATTCCATTTGTGAAAATGGTGAATAAGTAGTTATTCACATTAATATTTATGATAGTTATTGCTAATTCCCGGTTATTCACAATGTTAATATTGAGCGTATAAAATTTTGGCTATTTGTTAAAAAAGTAGTTATAATCAAGTTAATACTTATTTATTCACAAAATAATTCACAGCTAAAAAGTTTATGAAAATCGAGTTTAATACAATTCGTCTTTTGGAAAATATTTTAAATGATGTTGCTAAAAAAATTGGCGTTCCCGCGGATGTTTTTAATCCTGATGTTCGTGTTTCGGATCCACGTTTTGGAGATTTACAAGCTAATGGAGTTTTAGCGGCTGCAAAGCGTTCCCGCCAAAATCCTCGTGAGCTTGCTGAAAAATTTGTTGCAGAGTTGAATGCAATGAATGAAGGGCAATTTGAAACGATTGGTATTTCTGGTCCTGGTTTTTTAAATTTTAAGCTCTCTCTTGATTATCATAAAGCTTATTTTTTGCGTTATTGTAATGGTAAGTTTTTTGATAATTATAAAAATGCTAATTATAGTCAAAAAAATATTATTATTGATTATCCTTCGCCTAATACTGCCAAACAGATGCATGTTGGGCATTTGCGTATTTTAGTAATTGGCGAAGCGATTTCGCGTTTGCTTGAATTTTGCGGCGCAAAAGTTGTGCGTGATAATCATATTGGTGATTGGGGAACGAATTTTGGTATTTTAATTTTTGAAATTAAGCGTACAAATTATCAATTTAATAGTGATGATGCGAAAACGCTTGAGGAACTTGAAAATCTTTATAAATCGGGAACGGCTTATTGTAAAGATGAAGAGAATCACACTGGTGCGCTCGATGAAGCGCGAATGGAACTTGTTAAGCTTCAACAAGGTGATGCTGAGAATTTAGAGCTTTGGCAACATATTGTTCGTGTTTCAAATTCTGCTTGTGAAAAAATTTACTCACTTTTTGGTGTTCATCCAGATGTAACATTAGGTGAATCCTTTTATCGTGATAAAGTGCAACGCGTTTATAATGAATTAACTTCGTTAGGGATTGCTGAAGAAGATGATGGTGCATTAGTTGTTTGGCAAAAACCAGAAGATAAAGAAAAAGGCAATGTCGCGCCATTTATTATTCGTAAAAAAGATGGTGGTTCAAATTATGGTTCAACAGATTTAGCGACGGTGCTTTATCGTTCTGAACATTTTAATGCTGATGAAGTTATTTATGTTACAGATGATCGTCAGCAAGAACATTTTAAAATGCTTTTTGCGACAGTGTCGCGTTGGTTTACACAAAAAAATTATCCTGTTCCTAATTTACACCACGTTACTTTTGGTAAAATTTTAGGTGAAGATGGAAAACCGATTAAAACAAAATCGGGAGAATCGATTAAATTGAAAGCATTAATTAATGAAGCTGTTGAACGTGCGTTAGAAATTGTTAAAGAAAAAAATCCAGAACTTTCAAATGAGGAAATGCAAAAAATTGCAGAAACGGTTGGAATTTCTTCAATAAAATATGCGGATTTGTTGCAAAATCGCACACTTGATTATATGTTTTCTTGGAAACGTTTGCTTGCGTTTGAGGGAAATACCGCGCCATATTTGCTTTATGCGGTAGTGCGTATTAATTCTGTTTTCAAAAAATTAGGATTTAATTTTGAAGATTATCTTGATAAAGAAGTTTCTGTTGAGTCACTTTCAGAACCTGCTGAAGTTGATTTGATTAAAAAACTTGCGACATTTGAAAATGTTATTAATCTTTCAGCATCTGAATTAAAATTGCATTATATTTGTACTTATATTTACGAATTAGCAGGATTATTCTCGGTATTTTATTCAAAATGTAAAGTGAATTCTGAAGATATTTCAGTGCGTGATTTTCGTCTTAAACTTTGTGCTGTTACAGCGAATGTGCTTACACGTTGTTTGAAGATTCTTGCAATTGATACACTTGAAAAAATGTAAGTTAAATCTGTATTTTAATAATAAAAAGCGTTCCCGAAAATTTTATTCTCGGGAACGCTTTTTTTGAATTATTAAGTTTACAACCAGCAAAAATTGACTATTTTGTATTTTCTGCCAAGTAATTTAAAAAGCATTTCATCTTCGAATGGTTCAGGTGTGCGTTGAATAGTGATTTCGGCTGATTTACGACCTATTATCGTTCCCGTAAGTGGATTTAGTTTTTCAAGATAAATAACAATACGAAATGTATCTGAGCGAGGTGTAATAAATGGAGATAATGAATCAAGTAATGTTGCTTGTGAAATATAATTAGGAATCCAAGTTGGAATATTGATTGAATTAATTTTATTAATTTCAGATTTTTCAATTGCTTGTTCTAAAATTCCTGAATTTATAAATTCTTCAATTGAATGAAAATAGATTTTAGATTCTTGTAGTTTTTTAATTTCATAAGCAATTGTTTTTGATAAATTTTTAATTTTTTTATCGGGTATTTGTCTTAAACCTTGAGTAATTAAAAGCGCTGATTGGTTTTTATTTATTAAACTATTATCATCAACAATTTGATTTACCGTATTAGGAATGGGAGTTTGTGCTGAAAATGGTCGAGTAAAAATAACATTTTTTAAGTTATAAATTGTTTCATTATCAAATGATAATTTTTCATTTGTTGAGCGACGCGGTAAATGTTGCCAATTTTTATAATGATTGTGTAAAAATACCTCCCAAGCTTCAGGGTGAGTTGAATTAATATTTAGCGTTCCCGCAATTAATAACGATTCTTCAGGATTATTAATTGTGCTGTTGAAATTGTTGTATTTTATAAAATACGGATTTTTGCTTACTTGTTTTTTAAAATCAACTTTTTCATCATAATAGTCAAATCCTGAAAAATAAAATTTATCAAAAATTTGATTAATTTTTTCAAGTTTTGCAGTGTCATTTGAGAGTCCAATACAAAATTGTGGCAAATTTGACCAATGAAAATGTCTTAATGTCCCTACTGATAATTGTTTGCAATTAGGAAGATCAAAAAAAGGAAAACAGGCAAAATTGCCTTCATGATTATTAAGCTTTTCGTCAAATAAAAGTCGTTCTTGCAAATTTGTTTCACAGATATTTTGAGCATTTGCCTCTTTTTGTGTATAAAGTTTTATTTCAAAAACATTAGAAACAATTTTATCGTTAAAATCAAAAGTTGTGTCGTTTAGATTGTATTTTTCTAAAAAAGTTCTCATTGCTTTATTATCTTCAATACGTAAACGTAACGATAAAACAACTTGTGCTTCTGAAATTCTATTAATATTTGCGGTAACACGATTATATTCAGCACCTGTTAATTCAATTTTAAAATCAGGGATTGGAATATTTTTAAATTCAATTAGTGGTTCTGAATATTCTTCTGTAGTTTGTTTGCTTGATAAATTACCACGATAAGAACGTAATGTAAAATGTCCTAATTCTGAATTAGAAATTGATTGAATTACAATTTTATGTTGATCATGAAACCAACGATCAGGTCCAGCAGCCCCTGAGGGTTTTTTGTTAATGTTTTTATTTGTACTTCGTTTCCAAGTGGGCATACCCGTGATTCGAGAAAGTCCCTGTGGTTGCGTGGTTGGATCGGGATAACGAGTTAGATAAATTTCGCCCATATGAAAGCCATTATTGGTTTTATTTAATCCTATAGTTTTTTCATCGAAGATATAATTATAGGCATTAAATGTCTTATCAGATGCTGTTTGTTTTGCATTTCCAAATTGGCCTTCCGGAAAATTAGAAAGTGAATATTCGTAATGGGCTCCTGTATTTAAATTATCAATTCGGACACTTGGTAATTTTGTCCAATCAGTAATTGCAAAATAACCCTTTTTCTGTGCTGATAGTGGAAATGTGTATGGATTCCAAAAAGTGGTTGTAATATAAAATTTTGCACGGTGTTGTCCATCTGTGCGGGCATTAAAAAAGACAATGTGTAATTTTGTTTCGAGTGGAAATGGACAAATCTGTTGTTTAAATCCCCATTTTCCACTTGTTTTTTGAATTTCAGTTGTAATTGGTAATCCGTCATCTGGTGCATTAAAAAACGATGCGTTTATTTTTAACGCATCGCCAAAAAGTGTTTTATCGTGATTAGGATTTGAGAGGTCTTGTTTTAATTGTTCCCGCGGCCAATCTGCTAAAACAGTGTAATTTACTCCATTAAAATTTGAAATAGGAAGATTGCAATTTAAGTTTTTTGCTAAAAATTTATGATTAAATTTTGCGTGATAATTGATGATTGAATCTTTAAAATCTAAATCTTGAAACCACAGTGAAAAATCTTTATCGATGATGAGCTGTTTAAGATGTTTATCAAATTTAAAATCTTTTTCAGGAATAGCTCCTAAACTTGGTTTCATACCTTCATCAATAATAATACTTGCGAATCTATAATCTCCTTTGTAAGAATATTGCCATGGGACTTTTGCAATTTTTCCATTAGGTAATAAAAGGTTAGTTCCTTTGTCGTGATCAAAATTCCCGTCATTTGAAACTAATGCAATTTTTTCTCCGTTGGGTTTAATAGCATAGACCCAAGGTTGAATTTCTTCATTTTTATCAAATTTTTCGATAGTAATGATTGAATCTCTTCCAGTTGCTCGTTGCAGACGTCCTAATTCACTTGTTGCAATTTGTTTTATTAGGAGAGTTGTTTTTTGTTGTTCTATGGCAGTTTCTGTAAAATAACTATTTAAATTTAAAAATATTGTTATAGAAACGCCTATTCCAACAATTAAAAACATCAAAAGCAAAGCAACTACGAGTGCGAATGCACTACGGCTGCTTTGCTTCTTAAAGTATGGCGATGAACGCCAGTATTTACGCGCCACGATGGGCATTATGTGATGTTAAACGATTTAGCAGTAGCTAAAGGTTTATTTCATCAAAAGCATATTACGAGCGCGTTTGATAGCTTTGGTCACATGACGTTGTTGTTTAGCTGTCAAGTGAGTGAGCGAGCGTGGTTTGATTTTACCAGTTTCGGTCACATAACGGCTAAGTTGTTCGACGTCCGTGAAGTCAAAGTCTAAAGGTGTACGTGAATGTTTTTGGTTTTCCATATGTTCTAATGATTTTATATTATTTTAATTTATAAATCAAGTATTTTTTATTCTTTATTATTCGATAGCCATTTCTTATAATGGTTAGTGATGGTAAATTCACGTACAACAATTATTGCTGCAGCGACTCCGTTTCAAGAGTCAGCGCTTATTGTTTTGCGTGGTTCTGGGAGTTTTTCGGAACGGTTTTTAATGGATGTTTTTAATTTAAAAAAACCTTTAATACCTCGTCATGCTTATTTTGGTAAATATCGTAATTTCAATGGTGATGTTTTAGATGAGTGTGTTTTTGTATTTTTTAAAGGACCTAATTCTTATACGGGGGAAGATTCTTTTGAGATAAGTTGTCATGGGAATCCTTTAATTGCCAACAAATTAGTTGCGGACGCGCGCGCGAGGGGTTGTGAGGCTGCTAAACCTGGTGAATTTACTCAGCGCGCTTTTTTGAATGGAAAGATAGACCTTTCGCAAGCTGAGGCTGTTCAAACGCTTATTGCGGCGCGTTCAGAAGAAGAAATTGAGTCTTCTCAAAAATTGCTTTCTGGTGAATTAAAAACCGTGGCAAACAATTGGGCAACATTGATTTATAATTTGATTGCTGATTTGGAGGCGAGTTTAGATTTTTCCGAAGAGGAAATTCCATTGTTCCACGTGGAACAACAAAAAAATCAACTACAAGTTGTTATATCTGAACTTTCTAATCTTATTGCGCGTTCGCGTTATGTAACCAATACGCATACTTATCTTACGGTAGCGATTGTTGGTGCTCCTAATGCGGGAAAATCGTCACTTTTTAATGTATTGGTTGGTAATAATCGTGCAATTGTTGCGCCAATTGCTGGAACAACTCGTGATTTTATTTCAGAGACTATTACGATTAAAAATCATACGATTCGTTTGATTGATACTGCAGGATTGAGAGAAAAAACGGAAGATCCTATTGAAATTGAAGGCATGAAGCAAACGGTTGAATGTTTGAAAGATGCAGATTTAGTGCTTTATTTATTGGATGGTTCTCAACCGTTGAGTTTTAATTTGCCTGCTATTGACTACTTAGATCGAGATCGCACATTGTTGTTGATTACAAAATCGGATCTTCCTAAGGCGTTTAATGATAATCTCCCACTTAAAGATTTTGAGCGAGTTTCAATTTCTCTTAAAACTACAGGTATTTTTGATGATTTGTCTCAAATAATTATTGAGTTTTTGAAGAAGCATCAAATTTTACCGCCAGCGGGAACGCTTTTTTTAGGTTTGCGACAACTCGATTTATTAAAGCAGGTTCAGGCGTTGCTTATACAGACTCATACTGAATTTGGAATGCTTTCTCAAGAGTTCCACGTGGAACAATTAAGAACAGCGGTTAATTTGCTTGAACAATTGATGGGTCGTTATGATAATGAGCGAACGTTGGATAAAATTTTTTCATCGTTTTGTATTGGTAAATAGTAAAAATAAGATAATTAGATGCTTTAAAATTGTTGAAAATAATCTTGTTGTTTTAAATCTTTTTATCGACTAAAGTAAAAGTCTTCACGCTTTATTCTTTGTCTTTTATTTATTATAATAAAAGACATGTCTGTTATTCGAACATCTCCTTTAGAGCCATACGATGTAATTGTTGTTGGTGCTGGTCATGCGGGTGTTGAAGCTGCTTTAGCTTCAGCACGTATGGGAGCGCAAACTTTGTTGTTAACAGGAAATTTAGATACTATTGCTAAAATGTCGTGTAATCCCGCAATTGGTGGAATTGCTAAAGGACAAATTGTTCGTGAAATTGATGCTTTGGGTGGTGAAATGGCTGTTTGTGCAGACCACACAGCTATTCAGTTTAAATTACTTAATGCTTCTAAGGGACCTGCCGTACAATCTCCCCGTGTTCAATGTGATAAACAACAATATTCGTTGCGTATGAAACAAACACTTGAACACACACCAAACTTAACTATTTTTCAAGCGATTGTAACAAAGTTGATATTTAAATTAGGAAAAGTTGTCGGTGTAGAAACTGATTTTAATATTTCTTTTCATGGAAAAACAGTTGTTATGACTACGGGAACGTTTTTGAAAGGAAAAATTTTTATTGGGTCAAATACAACAACTGGAGGTCGTATTGGAGATTTTAATTCATTAACATTGCCTGAAAGTTTTCGATTTGCAGGACTTACAGTTGAAAGATTAAAAACGGGAACGCCTGCTCGAATCTTGGGTTCAACAATTGATTTTTCAGGGTGTGATGAACAAAAAAGTGACGAAGTTCCGACATTTTTTTCGTTTTATGATACTCGAGAAAATGAAAATTTAAATCTTGGAGTTAATGAAACGAGAATTGGCTGGAAACCTGGAACAAATATTCGATCGTGTTGGATTACAAATACAGATATTACAACACGAGATATTGTAAATAATCATATTAAAGAATCTCCGCTTTATTCAGGTCTTATTTATGGCAATGGTGCACGTTATTGTCCAAGTATTGAAGATAAATATGTGAAATTTCCAACAAAAGAAACACATCGTTTATTTTTAGAACCTGAAGGAAGATTTTCTGACGAATGGTATATTAACGGTCTTTCAACATCATTGCCTTTTGCCGTACAACGTAATATTATTTATTCGATTCCAGCACTTAAAAATGTAAGTATTTTGCGTCCTGCTTATGCAATTGAGTATGATTATATTCCACCGACACAAACATCAATTACATTAGAAAGTAAAATGATTGAAAATTTATTTTTGGCTGGACAAATTAATGGTACATCTGGATATGAGGAAGCTGCAATTCAAGGTCTTATTGCGGGTGCGAATGCTGCGGCAAAAGTTTTGGGAATTAAACCAATCATTTTGAGTCGTAGTGATGGATATGCTGGTGTTTTAGTTGATGATCTTGTGACAAAGGGGACGCAAGAGCCCTATCGTATGTTTACAAGTCGCGCTGAATATCGCTTATTGTTTAATCATAATAGTGCAGAGTTGCGCTTTATTGATAAGATTGCGGATACAGGACTTTTGTCTGATTATCGAGTTAAAGCAATAAAACATAAACGTTCTCAAATTGATTATTGGGCAGAACGATTGTTGAAGTCTAATTATCAAGGAAAACACTATGCAACTTTGATTGACGAAACACTAAATATTGATAGTGTTGCGGTTCCTGCAGAATTTTTAGCTTTAAGTGATTCTGTTAAAAAAGAAATTTTGTATCGCGTTAAATATTCTGGTTATCTTGAACGTGAATTGAGACAGGTTGATAAAATGAAAGAACAATCCGCAATGATTATTCCACCAGAAATTGACTATAATTCTTTGCAAAATATTTCAATTGAAGCGAGACAAAAACTTTCTAAGATTCGTCCTACAACAATTGCTCAAGCTGCTTCAATTTCAGGACTTCGCACAAGCGATTTACAACAATTGATTATTGCTGTTTATCGATTGCTTAAATAATTTAATATAAGACGTTTGACTTATGTTATTTTAGTCATTTTTTACTATTTGATTGTTTTTTGTTTTGTAATGGCTAAATTTGGCGTTGTTGTATTTTAATGAGTGTTTGCTCTCTTGTGTTCCTGTGAGAACGTATTTGATGGTGTTTTATAAGACTTTTTTGAAGTATGCTGTTGGTATTTTTTTAATTAAATTATAAAAATATGCTTTTAGACGACCAGGTTCTAATTTTTCATCCTTATAAAAATAGTTTATATTCTTGTATGGGATGATATTGATTTTATTATTGGTATGCCATTATAAGTTTTTTAAAATGCGAGCGCTCGTTAAAATTTATAGATCTTTTTATATGTTATTTTCAATATTCAATAAGTTTTGTTTTTAATAGTTGTGTTGTTATATTTTTGTGTTCCCGTAAATTTGTTTTAGTAATTTATTAGAGATTGTGTTCCCGAAATTTTTGTTTCTATGAATTTTACAGATATAAAAAGTGATAGTTGTGAATAATATTTTTTGACGAAAATATTATCAAAAAATTAAAATTGTTTTTAATTTTTGCAAGTTTTTGCCTTCGTGTATGTATCTTTTTTGATGAAGTTATTTTGCGTTCCCGCGAGAGATTCATTAAATTCTATTATTTGAAATTTTTTTATGTGTATATGTTTGTTATTTTTATGATATATAAAATTATATTTTCGTGTGTTTATTTTAGTAAAAATTGAGATCTATTTGTAATATTTTAAGATCAATAAAATTTTAGCGTATGATTATGATTTTATTTTGTGTAAAAATTTTAACACAAAATTATTTTAGACAATTTAACGTTAAATAAACTTTATCAAGAATATTTAAAGCCACAATTGTTTTGTGATTTATTTAAAATTATTTTTGATTAGAAAGTAACCAATGTTGCGGTAACGCCAAATGATACATCACTGCCTTCGCGAACGTCTTTACTGTAATTCCAATAATAATTGAGCGTCCAACAATTGCTAATGCGATGATAGAGTCCAAATTCTGCATTTGACCAACATGAATAGAGATCGTCATAACGCAAATTTGTATATGCTGTAATTCGAGAATTGATGCGATAATCAAAGTCGATGGTATATTGTCGTGCTTTGGTTGTTGAGTTGTAGTAAGCAAGATCTGGATTATTAAGATAGTTCATTCCCAGTCTTAATTTCCATAAATTACTATCAATAAATGTTATGCCAGAACTTATTGTTTTTGCATTAAAATGGTAAACTTCGGTTTGTTGTGCATAATCAAAATTTAACCATGTTGCAGGTTTAAAAATAAATTCTAAGAAATTATCTGAAAAGCTACGATTGTCGCAATTGGGGCGTTGTGTATCGCGCCAATCTTGATAAATATTAAATTCTGCAAGATCTTTAGAACCATAGTTTTTGTCGCGCGTTTGGAAAAGATTTTCGAAACCAAGACGAATAACATGTCTGTCGTAAAGTTGGTCGATTGAACGCGTGTTGGTGATATCTATGATCGATGGTTTTGATAGGTAAAATTCGCGATCAATTGCGGGAATTTTCTTGCTGTCTTGTGTTCCAAGTCCTGCAACATAACGATATTGAAGTATAGGGCGAAATACATGTCTCAAACCATCAATATTCCAAGTTTTATTTTGATAATTAGAGTTGCCTGAAAATGTGAGTGCCATATCAAATCCCACTTGTCCAAGCGTTCTTGCGCTACTGCCATTGTCGTTTTCGTGAACGATATTTTCGTAAAAAGTTTCGCGAATTCCAGCAATGGGCGTAAATGAAAAATAGTCGCCAGCATTTATGGGTGCGTTCACGCCATAATAAGCATCAATACGATTAGAAATCAATTGATCATTTTTATGGTTGTGTTGTGGTACGATCGAGCTCGCATCGCGTTCCCGCAAAGATGCGAATGATAAAAATGCGTTTTGTTTTAAAAAGTTATCACTAATCGGCAACCAATCGATTCGGATTTCAGGTAAGCGTTCTTGTGTGTTTCTGAATTTATTAACATGCAGTCGAGTGAGTGCACTGAGATACAAATTATTTTGCGAAGGCAAAATTGCTTCGATATAGTTATCTGGATTTTGGTTTTTGTTGTAAATTTCGCGCCGATAATCTCTTAGAATTGCAGAATCGCTCCAATAATGTATTGAAGCCGCGATTTCGAGTTCGTTAATTTGTTGCTTGTGAAACCAATTTATAAAACCACGGTTGCCTGTTGTGTCGTGTTTAAAAATATCTTCTTTACGATTGCTTGTATCGTTAATGTAGCCCGATAAGAATTCGCCTTTGAAATAATTATTTTTATCGATTTGGATATTATAATTAAACGCGGGACCAGCCATTGGACCTGCATTGGTATTAAAATCGAGCAAAAGACCTGGCTCAAATGCTTCCCAAAGTGTTAAATGTGTCGTTGTACGCAAATAAACACCAGCTTCGCTTTCGCTTCCCGCTTCAGCCCAAATTTTTACTGGCGGACGTTCAAATTTGGGAAGTGTCATACTCGGCAACGGTAACACGGGAACGCCTGCAATGCAGATTTTGGGACTACTAAAATGCAGGCGTTCTGAATTGGCGTAATAATTAAAGCCATTCATTGCGAGTGACAATGAAGCCCAATCGGGTTCCCCGTAATAAACATTACTTTTACCGAGATTGAGTGTGTTGCGCGTTCCTAAAATTGCGTTCCCGTCAAAATAGACAAAACTGACGTTCCCGCGTGCGAGATTTGTTGTAATTTTTTGTGCGTTCCCGTTATAATTTGCGCCATTTGAGACAATTTTTAAGTCGTTGTAATTTGCAATAATTCCACCTCTGATTTTTGCGTTTTTAGTCGTTGTGTTAAAAACGATTTCGTCAGTTTCAACGCTTAATTTGTCGTGATTTAACAAAACGTTCCCGCGGAGCATTTGTTCGCCGTTGGGTGAAATTTTCATTTCATCAAAAGTAATTTCAGTATCGCTTAAATTATTTGCAAAAAGCGTTCCCGCAAGTGTTGTGATACTCGCAGCGGTGCATAAAAATTTGTTAAAATTGAAATTACTCAAGGTTAATTCATTATAAATTCATAAGTTATAATTCACAATTTTAAATTTGGTTTTTGAAAAAGAATCTGAAAAGCGTTCCCGTGAAAAACGTTCCCGCTATACAATTTTTTACAATAAAATGTTTAATTTTGGTTAAGAAATTGTTTTTTTTTGTTTGTTTTTATTGTAAGATTTTTTTATTTATGTGAATTTTTTCAGCGTGAAATACCGATAAATAGGGCGTTTTGAAAGAAAATTAAAAAATGTTGAAAAAAGTACTTGATTTAAATTTTAAATATGCTATAATTGAATTAGTGATTTATGAATCACTGCTCTCATTCAAATGAGAGCTGGGGTAATAAGCAACGAGATATAGAAAACAACGAGCGGCTACTTAGGGGTAAGTAGTCGCTCTTCCTTTTTTTGCGGGAACGTGATTTTTTATGTTTTTATTCTATTTGGGAACGCTTGTTTACAGTGATGGTAATTTATTTTATATTTTACATAAATGAATAGAGCCGTTAGAATCATAGTAATAGCATTTTACCCTTTTTTGATTATGAAAATACGTTTATTGATGACAGCGTTTTTTATTGGCGTAATGGCAGTATCACCCGTGTGTGGTGAAACAAATCCTTTTGGAACAGGTGGCACAATAAAAAGTGAATGTGTTTTAGAACTTGGCGGGAACGCTTTTATCACCAAGGGAACAGGTGCAAAAATTGACACCCAAAAAGGGCTGGTTGATTGGAGCGATGGCAAAACAATCGCTACGGTTTATTTTAGTATTGGTGCTCCGCAAAAAGAAGTTGATCTCTCAATTTGGGCAAAAGGTTCTGGAAAAATTGCTTTAAATATTAACGGTAGAGAAACTATTTTGGTCCAATTAAATTCTGATAAAATAAAAGAATATAATCTTGGAAAAATTAGTATTGGACCTGAGGCGTTTCAAGTGGGTTATCAAAAAATTTATTTGCGCGGGAAAACGCTCGGAAAAGATGGAAAATTTGGCGAAGTTGAACGTATTATTTTGAGAGGTTTAGAAGGAGTGCCGACTTATGTGAAACATGAAGATAACTACTGGGGGCGTCGCGGTCCAAGTGTACATTTGCGCTATGAATTGCCAAAGTATAAATCAATTGAATATTTTTATAACGAATTAACCGTTTTAAAAAATCAAAATCCAACGGGCTCTTATTTTATGTCTAATGGTTTTAACGGTGGTTATTTTGGCATTCAAAATATTGCTGCTGATCAACGAATTGTTTTGTTTTCGGTGTGGAGTCCATTTAAAACTGACAATCCAAAAGATATTCCTGAAGAGTTGAAAGTTAAGTGCATTCGTGCAGGAAAATACACAAAAGTGGGCGATTTCGGGAACGAAGGTTCGGGCTTGAAAACATTGGTGAATTATCCTTGGAAAGTTGGTAAAACATACGGATTTTTGACACGTATTCGCCCAAATGATGATAATACAACAGATTTTTCGGCTTATCTTTTTGACATCGAACAGCAACGTTGGCATTTTATTGCGACTTTACGACGTCCTAAAACAACAACTTGGCACGATGGCATTTATTCGTTTGTAGAAAATTTTAATCCCGACAATGGTTATTTATCGCGAGCTGCGAGCCTCTCTAATGCTTGGGTTTGGGATAAACGCGGCGATGCTTTTGATTTAAATGATTTGCAATTTTCGGTTGATGCGACGGGACGTAAAGGTGCACGCACTGATTTTATGGGCTATTTAAATCAAGAGAAAGATGCGTTTATTTTGAAAATGGGTGGATTTTTTAATGAGCAAACGACGGCCGATAGCACATTTGAACGCGTTCCCGCCAAACGTAAACCGCCGTTGATCAATTTTATGGCGCTTGAACGCTTAAATTAACAATAAGTTTTAACCAATAATAAGCTAATGAAAGTTATACGATCGATGAAGTCGATGTTGATTCTTTTAACGGCGCGCCAATTATTAAGCTCGAAATTGAAGGATTTTGGGGAGATGCGGGTTGGAGCCATTTTGATAAAACAAAATACAACGAATATGCAACAAAACTCGCCAATTTTGTGCGTGAACAATTGAACACTAAGCAAAAAGTTAAAATTATGCTTGTTTTAGATCGCACAATTGGCAAAAAATTATTGCTCGAAGAGGGCGCATTTTAAAATTAAAAATCAAATTTAATAACGTTCCCGCAAGGTTTTTTGCTCTGCGGGAACGTTGTTTTTTAATCAATTTTTATTGTTTGCGGGAACGCGAAAATGCTAAAAACGCAACGAGCCCAAGACACGCCAACGCGACGCACATCCAAGGGATAAAATAAGCAGGACCCAAATGCCAAAACTTGTCCCAATAACCTTTGAGATAAATGATGATAATAATCGCAGGTAAAATGTAAGTGCAATAGTAGGCGTTAAAAATTTTTGGAAATTTTAAACCCGTTCCCGTGTTTGCTTCTTCGAGAAAATTCTTAAAACCCCAGCCATTTTTATTCGTGCAAAAAAGCAAATAAATAATGCAGCCAATTGGTAAAACATTGTTTGAAATAATAAAATCTTCAAAGTCCAAAATCGTCGTTCCCGGTCCGAGCGGTTCAATGCAACTCAAATAATTAAATCCCAAAATACAAGGAGTTGAAATGATGGGAATGATAACAAGATTGACGAGTACCGATTTTGCGCGCGAAAGTTTAAAAGAATCCATCACCATTGCAACAATATTTTCAAAAACAGCGATAACAGTTGAAAGTGCAGCAAATGAGAGAAAAAGGAAGAACAGCGTTCCCCAGATGCGTCCGCCGATCATTTGATGAAAAATATTGGGCAGCGTAATAAAAATAAGCGACGGTCCCGCATTCGGTTTAATATCAAAAGCAAAACAAGCAGGAATAATAATGAGTCCCGCCGTAATTGCGACAAATGTATCGAGCACTATAATGCTTATTGTTTCGCCAGTTAAGGAACGTTTTTTGTCGAGATAACTGCCAAAAATTGCCATTGAACCCATGCCAATACTTAAAGTGAAAAATGCTTGAGCCAACGCGCCAAAAGCAATATTAAAAATGCCTTTTTCTCGCACAATTTCAAGATCGGGTAAAAAGTAAAATTCTAAACCTTTTTCTGCATTTGGCAAAATAATCGAATTAATCGCTAAAACAATAACTAAAAGAAACAATAACGACATCATTATTTTGCTGATGCGTTCGACACCTTTGCGCACGCCTAAAAAACAAACACCCAACGCGATAATAATCGTCAAAAGTGTCCAAAAACTCATCGTTCCCGCCGAAGCTGTTAAATTGATAAAATCATTTTGAAACGCGATTTTATCAACAGTCGTTCCCGTAAAATCTCCACAAGCCGATTTGTAAGTGTAATAAAGCATCCATCCACAAACGGTCGTGTAAAACGCCATCATTAATTGATTACCAAAAAGAGACAAATAACCCATATAGTGCCAGTGCGTTCCCGCGGGCTCAAGTACTTTAAATGCGTGTGTTGGACTTTTTTGGCTGGCGCGCCCAATCGAAAATTCTGCAATCATCACAGGCAAGCCCATGATAACCAAAAAGAATAAATAAATTAAAATAAACAACGCGCCTCCATATTCGCCACACATATACGGGAACTTCCAAACATTGCCAAGCCCGATTGCGCAAGCTGCCGAAACCAAAATAAAACCAAGGCGGGAATCAAATTTTTCTCTCATAAAATTAATTTTATAAGATGAGACTTGTTCCCGCGAGAGTTTTTGCGGGAACGCCTGCGTTTTGTTATCATTAATGCTATGGTAAAAGAAAATCAAACAGTGAAAAGAACACCGATGTTAGATCAATATTGGCAATTTCGAGAAAAGGTGCCTGCGAATACATTGTTGCTTTTTCGTTGTGGTGATTTTTATGAAATGTTTGAAGATGACGCTGTGCGCGGGAGCGAACTTTTGGGAATTACATTGACCAAACGCGGTGGCGCACCACTCGCTGGAATTCCTTATCACGCAATCGATACTTATTTGGCAAAAGCGCTGAAAGTAGGAATCAAAATTGCAATTTGCGAACAAACTGAAACCCCGCGCGCAGGTCATTTAGTTAAACGCGCATTGGTGAGAATTATTACGCCGGGAACGACTTTTGAAGACGCGCAACTCGATTCAAAATCAAATAATTATATTTTGGCAATTAATGACGGTCCCGCGGGACTTTCGGCGGCTTGGGCAGATGTAACAACGGGAGAATTTTTTATCTCAAATTCAAAAGACAAATCGCGATTGGTTTCACTTTTGGCAGGTTTGCGACCTACCGAAATTTTAATTCCTGAATTATGGAACGAACAAAGCGTTCCCGCCTATTTGTCAAATTTGATTGAATGGAGTATGGTAACGCGTTTAGAAGCTTGGAAATTTGGCGTGCAAACTGGCGAAGCAAAAGTCGTTCAAGCTCTCGAAACAAATTCACTTGCAGGTTTTGGGATCAGCGCGCAACATCCCGCGCTCGGTCCCGCGGGAGCGCTCATTTATTATTTGTCAGACATGCTTTGCGACCAACCAAAATGTTTGAAAAAAATCGTAGAGATTCGCAATGATGAAGTTGTTTTGATCGATCAATCGTCGGTGCGTAATTTGGAACTTTTTCGTTCTGCAAGTAACACGCGCACGGGATCGCTTTTGGCGGCAATTGATTACACAAAAACAGCAGAAGGCGCGCGAATGCTTGAACGTTGGCTGACAACGCCGCCACGCGATTGCGAATTAATTCATTTTCGGCAAAATTGTGTTAGCGAATTTGTTTCAATGCCATCGGCTACAGAACGCATTCGCAATGAATTGTCTTATGTCAAAGATTTGCCACGCGTCTTGGGACGCATGAAAACGGTGAGCCGATTGCCACGCGATTTGGGAGCAATTCGAGAAACTTTGCGACATATTCCGCAAATAAAAAAAGAATTAGTTCAATTTTCGCCGTGTCCATTGGATAAATTGTTGGAAAATATTGACGAACACACCGAGCTTTTAAAATTGCTTGAAACAGCGTTAATAGATGAATTAATTGGCGTTGAAAAAACCGTTATTCGCGAAGGTTATGATAAACAACTCGATAAATTTCGCAACGCAAAAACCTCAATCGCTAATTGGCTCAATAATTACGAAAAACAATTGATCAATGAAACGGGCATTAATAATTTGAAACTTTGTTTTAACAATACTTTTGGCTGGTCAATCGAAGTTACAAAAGCCAACAAAGATAAAGTTCCCGATTATTTTGAACGCCGACAAACATTAGTGGGCGCCGAACGCTACACCACCGAGCCACTAAAACTTAAAGAAGAAGAAAATTTGCATTCTGAGGAACGCTATATTCAACGTTCCCGCGAAATTTACGATCAAATCATCGCCAAAGTTTTAGAAGAATCTGACGCATTGGGCAAAACAATCGCCGCACTCTCACAAATCGATATTTTTGCAGGTTGGGCAGTGCTCGCGGGAACGTGGAATTATTGCAAGCCGCAAATTGATAACTCACAAGTTCTTGAAATCTCACAAGGTCGCCACCCAGTTGTCGAACAAATGATTACGGGAACGGGAGTCGGTGCACAATTCGTTCCAAACGACACTTCATTGCAAGCCGATAAAACTCAAATTGGCTTAATTACTGGTCCCAATATGGCTGGTAAATCAACTTACATTCGTCAAGTTGCATTAATTGTTTTGCTCGCACAACTGGGCTGTTACGTTCCCGCAAAAAGTGCTCACATCGGCATTGTTGATCGCATTTTTTGCCGCGTGGGCGCAAGCGATGAACTTTCCCGCGGGAACTCAACATTTATGGTTGAGATGAATGAAACCGCAAATATTTTGAATAATGCTACAGAAAAAAGTTTGGTCGTTCTCGACGAAATTGGACGTGGCACTTCAACTTATGACGGACTTTCTATTGCGTGGTCGGTCGTTGAATATCTTCACGGGAACGCAGAATGTGGCCCGCGAACATTATTTGCAACGCACTATCACGAATTGACTCGCATCGCTTCAAGTCTTCCACGTGTTAAAAATTATTGCGTCGTGGTGAAAGAATGGAATCAAGAAATCGTTTTTGTGCGCCAAGTTGTTCCTGGCTCAATTGGACGTTCCTACGGTATTCACGTTGCGCGTCTTGCGGGCTTGCCAAAAGTTGTTATCGATCGCGCGAATGAAATTCTTGAACAGCTTGAATCTCAATCAACAAAAATTGATGTTGATTGTTGCAAAAGAGATTTCACCGTTCCCGCAAACAGTGTTCCCGCCGAAGAAAAGATTGCAGACGAAAATATCGAATTTGTTTCTGAAGCCCCAGAAGTCGCAAAACCACCCAAGAAAAAAAGCGACGATAATCAACTCTTTTTTGATTTTTAATCATGAAAAAATTGCGCGCAGACGAACTGTTGTTTTTGCAGGGAAAAGCGGCTTCGCGTTCCCAGGCAAAATTGCTGATTATGGCGGGAAAAGTGCGCAGCGGACCCGATTCCGTCATTCAAAAAGCATCGCAAATGCTGGCGGAAACTACCGAACTTTTTGTTGAAACACCGCCGAGATTTGTTTCGCGCGGTGGCGAAAAAATGCAGGGCGCAATCGACGCGTTCAAACTCGATGTCGCGGGAACGCATGCGCTCGATGTTGGTGCTTCGACGGGCGGTTTTACTGACTGCCTTTTGCAGCACGGCGCGGCGGATGTTACCTGCGTCGATGTCGGGCACGGACAACTTCACGAAAAATTGCGCCGCGACTCGCGCGTCACGAATCTTGAAAAAGTGAACGCCCGCGCGCTCGACGAAACCGCGCTCCCGCGGGAACGCTACGATCTTGTCGTCGGCGATTTGTCGTTTATTTCACTCAAATTAATTCTCGTTCCCGCCTGGCATCGCGTTGAAAAAAACGGCGCGCTTGTCATGCTCATCAAGCCACAATTTGAAGCCACGCGCGAAGAAGTTTCCGCCGTGCGCGGCGTCATCAAAGACCAGAAAATTCGCGATCGCGTCATTAACGAAGTGCTCGATTTTTGTAAAGAAAATCTCGACGGATTTTCGCTCCAAGGTCTCACCGAATCTCCCATCCACGGCGGCGACGGGAACGTTGAATATCTTTTCTACGCGCGAAAAAATATTTGATTTATGCCGTTCCCGCCGCCAGGAAAACAGGCGCAGTCTGCGCCGTTGATCGATCCCGTCGAGTTGCTGACTTGGCTGGTGGAACGCGATGAGGATTTTTTGGCGTTTAACAAACCGGGCTGGGTGGTTTGCCATCCGTCAAAAAACGGTCCTTGGTCGAGTTTGGTCGGTGCGGCGCGGGAATGGCTGGGTTTGGAAACGTTGCATTTGGTTTCGCGTTTGGATCGCGAAACGAGCGGCATTATTTTAATCGCGCTTAATCGCGAGGCGGCGAGCAAGGCGCAAACAGCGGTTGAGCGTCATTGGGTTTCAAAAACTTATTTAGCAATTCTTGAAGGCGAAATGCGCGCGCCGCAATTAGTTGATGCGCCGTTGCGTCCTGATACCGCGAGTTCTGTTTTGGTGAAACAATGCGTCGGCGAAGGTCCCGATGCGCAAACGGCGGTTTCGTTTTTTGAACCTGTGGTTTGCGGGAACGGTTTTACATTGGCGCGCGTGGAATTGCACACGGGACGCAAGCACCAGATTCGCGCGCACGCGCAGCATATCGGTTTTCCCGTTTTTGGCGACAAACTTTACGGACATGACGAGCGACTTTATTTGGAACTTTGCGAAAATGGTTTAACGCCCGAATTGCAGGCAAAATTAGCGTTCCCGCGGCAGGCACTTCATGCGGCTCGGCTCGTTTTTAAAAGTCCGGTTTTTCAGCGAACGTTTATGGCGCCGCTCCCGCGCGATATGGCGGATTTTTTGCGGGAACGCTTAAATTTGGCGGATTTGTCGATTGAAAATTTGCTAAAATAAATCCATTTTTGCGTTCCCGTAAAAATTTAAAAATTAAAAAAATCTTGCTTTTTTTGCGGGAACGCGTATAATAGTTTTCAAACATTTAGCTTTCTTGATTTGAAGGCGGGGTTCGATGAACCTCGGCTTTTTTTGTTATATAACGGGGAGCGAGGTTTTTTATTAACAATCAATCAATTAAAAATATGAACAAAGAAATTCTTGATCTTTTCAAAATGATGGAGGTCACCAAAAATGTAAAACGCGAGGAGTTGATTCCTGCAATTTGCGACGCAATCGAAGAGGCCTCTAGAAAAGGCGTGAACGCGGGGCAAGATGTGCATGTTGAGATTTCGCCAACGACGGGCGATATTTCGATGAAAGCGCGCAAAACGGTGGTTCCCGCGGTTTCAGATCCGTTGACAGAAATCGATTTGGCTCATGCGCGTCTTTACAAAGACGATCCACAAGTTGGTGATTTGATTGATGTGATGGTTGATCCTTCGACAATTGGTCGTATTGCATCGTTGGCGGTGCGTCAACGCGTTCATGAATTTTTGAGTGCGATTGAAAGCCGTCGTTTGATTGAAGCTTATTCAGACCAAGTTGGTCAATTGGTTTCGGGTAAAGTTATCGGCACAGAACGTGGCTTGATGACGATTGATATTGGCGATAACACCGAAGCAAAATTGCCACGCAAAGAACAAATTAAAGGCGAATTTTTGGAAAAAGGTTCCCGTCATATGTTTTTGTTAAAACGTGTTGGCGCAATTGATGATTCAAACCCAAATAATGCCAAAGGACAGCGTCCGTATGTGATTCTTTCGCGCGCAGACGAAGATTTTGTTTTGGCTTTGATTGGTCGTGAAGTTACAGAGTTGATTGATGGCACGGTTTCGATCGTGAATGTGGCTCGTAATCCTGGTTCGCGTACAAAAGTGCTCGTGGCTTCGGAAGATCCAAAGGTTGATCCTGTGGGTTGCTGCGTTGGTATTCGCGGTTCGCGCGTGAAAGCGTTGTCGATGGAATTAAAGAAAGAAAAAGTTGATTTCATTAAATGGACAGATAATCTTGAAGATTTGTTGCAAGAATGCTTTAAGGTAAAAGTTTACAATGTGCGCATTGATGAATTTAAAAAAGTTATTTATTTTGATGTCGCAAAAGCAGATGCGGGCCGCGTGATTGGTATGCATGGTGATAATTTGAATTTGACTCAAGACTTGTTGGGTTATCATTTGAAAGTGAATGTTTTTGAAGGCGTAGATTCTGAAGTTAGCGAAGCAGATAAAACCAATGCGGCTGCGGCAGAATTAATGTCGGCAGGCATTCCCGAAGATCTCGTTGTGCGTTTGATGGCAATGGGTTGCACTTCGTTGGAAGCACTTCGCGATCCCGCAACGCGCGATTATCTCTCTTCGGCAGTTGATGCTGATGGCTCGCCAATTTTCTCGGCAGAAGAAGTTGACGGCGCAATCGCTGTGGCAAACCGTTAATTGCAGACAATCGTTTAAAATTAGAAAAGAAATTAAAGTATGAATTTTACATCATCTGATTTTGTAAAAAATAATTTTGCAAAATCAAAAACATACAGCAAAGTGCAATGTAAGCACTTTATCGAGTGGCTCGGTGTTATAAATGAAAAACATCCGGGCTCATTCTCACCGACAAAAGTTGCGCCATCAACAAAAATTTCTTGGTGGCTCAATGAAACTGGCGATGAAAAGGCAGATTTGGCGAAAATTAAGGAACTCTTTTTGGCGTGGTTTGAAGAAAATTACGGTGATCTTTTGCCTAAGAAAAAGGGCGCAAGTAAAAAAATTATAAAAAGTGTAGAACCTGAAAGCGAAGAAGATACAAGTGCCAACGAGAACAAGGACGTTCCCGCGGAAAAGGAAACTCCCGTTCCCGCGCCGGTTCCCGTGGCTGCGAAACAAGTGGCTCCTGCTCCCGTTCCCGCGCCGATTCCAATGGCTGCGAAACCTGTGGTTCCTGCTCCCGTTCCCGCGCCGATTCCAGTGGCTGCGAAACCAGTGGCTCCTGCTCCCGTTCCCGCGCCGATTCCAGTGGCTGCGAAACCAGTGGCTCCTGCTCCTGTTCCCGCGCCGATTCCAGTGGTAGCGAAACCTGTGGCTCCTGCTCCTGTTCCCGCGCCGATTCCAGTGGCAGCGAAACCTGTGGCTCCTGCTTCTGTTCCCGCGCCAGTTCCTCCGCGCGCGCCAATTCCAGCGGCAGTGATTCAACATGCGCCTGCGGCTCCCAAGCCAGCGGTGCCTTCGGTCGCTCATCGCATTGCAAATTTGGCAAATGCAAAGCCAGAATTTACCGAAGCCGAAAAGAAAAAAGTAACCGTGCGCGCTCCCGTCATCGTCAAAGATATGGCGTTGGCATTGAATTTGCCATCGTTCCGCATCGTGCAAGTGGCGATGAATATGGGTATTTTTGCTTCGACTTCAACGGTGCTCGAAGACGATGTCGCTGTTAAAATTGGCGATCGTTTGGGCTTTATTGTTGATATTCATCGCCGTGGTGAAAAGCCAACTATTAAACAAGTGGTTGCGCCAAAACCTGAACCTGT
This sequence comes from uncultured Opitutales bacterium, assembly GCA_934675585.1. GTDB lineage: Bacteria > Verrucomicrobiota > Verrucomicrobiia > Opitutales > UBA953 > Spyradosoma. The sequence goes on from CAKUQY010000001.1 coordinate 107,223, forward strand.
CGATGATACAAAAGATCTCGCGCCGCGTCCGCCGGTTGTTTGCGTGATGGGTCACGTTGACCACGGCAAAACAACTTTGCTCGACTATTATCGCAAATCAAATGTTACCGCAGGCGAAGCGGGCGGGATTACTCAGCACGTTGCCGCCTATTCGGTTAAGCACGGCGACAAAACGATCACGTTTCTTGACACGCCAGGTCACGCCGCATTTTCAAAGATGCGGGAACGCGGCGCAGCGTTGACGGACATCGCGGTGCTCGTCGTTGCGGCGGACGACGGATTTATGCCGCAAACCGATGAAGCACTCAAATTTGCTCAAAAAAGTAATGTGCAATTGGTTGTCGCGATTAATAAAGTTGATTCCAAAGGCGCGAACGTTGATCGCGTGAAACAACAAATGCAAAAACGCGGCATCGCTCCCGAAGACTGGGGCGGAGAAATTCAGACCGAAGCCGTTTCCGCGCTTAAAGGCGTGAACATGGACGGCTTGCTCGATGCAATTTTGTTGCAGGCAGAAATGATGGAACTCAAAGCGAATCCAAAATGCACCGTTGAAGGCACGGTTGTTGAAGCACAAATGGAACAAGGACGCGGCCCAACCGCAACTGTCATTGTGCAACGCGGCACGTTGAAAACGGGTGACGCGTTGGTTTGCGGACAATTTTCCTGCCGCGTGCGTGCGATTTTTGACGAATACAATAAACCGCTCAAATCGATTGCGCCAGGTTGCCCTGGACGCGTGATGGGCTGGAGTGGCGTTCCTTCGGCGGGAGCGATTTTCTCAGGCGTGAAAAATCCGCGTGAAGCCGAACGCATTGCTAACGAAAACGCATTGGCATTGCGCAAAGCAATCGAAGAACAACAAGCGGAAGATGCGCAGGAAGACGCGCTCAATGCGCTTCGCGGGAACGACAACAAGAAAATGTCAGATCTCGCCGCGCTCAACGCGTTGCTGGCGGGCAATTCCGAAAAAGTGTTCAAAGTTTACACGAAGGCTGACGTTGACGGAACGCTCGAAGCGCTCAATGCTTCGCTCGAAGCGATTAAGTCAAGCAAGGTAAAACTCGAAATTGTGGGCGGATCGGTTGGCCCAATTACGCCAAGTGAAGTTGCCGCCGCGGCTGCTGCAAATGCAACGATTGTCGCGTTTGATGTTAAACCTGCCAATGGCGTTCCCGCGTTGCTTAAACAACAAGGTGTAACGTTGCTTTCTCACGACATTATCTATTTCTTGCTTGATAAAGTTAAAGAAACGATGGCAGATTTGCTCGACCCAATTTTCCGCGAAAATGTTGTTGGTCGCGCAGAATGCCGCAAGGTGCTCGAGCTTTCAAAACTTACCGTTGCGGGCTCAATGGTGCTCAATGGCTACATTCACCGCGATTACAGCGCACGCCTGATTCGCGGCAAGGAAGTTTTGCATACGGGGCGCATCGACACGCTCAAACGTTTTAAAGATGACGTTACCGAAGTTAAAGAGGGCTACGAATGCGGTATTTGCATCACTGGTTTTGATAAATATCAAGAAGGCGATATTATCGAATGCTTTGAAATGCTCAAAGAACGTCAATCGCTCTAAGCAAATCAAAAAAAATAAAAACGCGTTCCCGTGGAAAATTTTCGCGGGAACGCGTTGTGTTATTCTTCGCGGGAACTTTAAAAGAAAGTTAAAAGTTTAAATTTAAAAGTTAAAATGTGAGGCGTTTCTATCAAAAATTAAAATCTTAAAAATCTTCAAGTCTGTGGATAAAAAATCGCGTTCCCGCAAGTAATTTCGCGTTCCCGCGAAAAATTCTCTAATTGTCAATTTTCGGCTATCGCTTTATACTTGTAGTATTATGGCACAACAAGCTATTCCAAAAAACTACGAGTCCACAGAAGTTGAGGCAAATTGGTATTCACAATGGTGTGAAAACGATTGCTTTAAAGCCGATCCCGCGCGCGTTTCGTTGGCGCGTCCCGCTTATTCTATCGTCATCCCGCCGCCCAATGTTACTGGCGTGCTTCACATGGGTCACGTGCTCAATAATACGATTCAAGATATTTTGTGTCGTCGCGCGCGCCTCGAAGGCAAGGAAGTGCTTTGGTTGCCGGGAACGGATCACGCGGGAATCGCGACGCAAGTGATGGTTGAAAAACAGCTGAAAAAAAACGAAGGCAAAACCCGTCACGATCTCGGGCGGGAAGAGTTTTTGAAACGCGTTTGGGACTGGAAAAAGGAAAAGGGCGGCATCATCATCAACCAATTGAAAAAATTGGGCTGCTCTTGCGATTGGTCGCGGGAACGCTTTACGATGGACGAAGCGTACACGAAATGTATTCAGAAAATTTTCGTTGATCTTTACAAAAAAGGATACATTTATCGCGGCAAACGCATGGTGAACTGGTGCCCAGCGTCGCTCACTGCGCTTTCTGACGAAGAAGTGCTGATGGAGCCACATAAAGGTTTTCTCTATTATTTCAAAATCGAAATCGCCGAAGAGCGCGGCACGTTCCTGACGATTGCGACGACGCGCCCTGAGACGATTCCGGGCGACTCGGCGATTGCGGTCAATCCCAAAGATCTGCGTTATCAAAAATACATCGGCATGCACGCGATTCGTCCGTTGCCATTTGAAAATCAAGAATTGATTCCGATCGTCGGCGATGAATCGGTTGAATTCGAATTTGGAACGGGAGTTTTGAAAGTTACGCCGGCGCACGACAAAACCGACTTTGAAATCGGTCGCCGCCACAATTTGAAAGTGACGGATATTATGAATCCAAACGGCACGATGAACGCGCTCGCGGGAACGGATCTCGCGGGAATGGATCGTTTTAAGGCGCGCGACAAATCGGTTGAAATGCTTAAACAATTGGGCTTGCTCGTCAAAGAAGAACCTTACGAAAACAAAGTTGGCATTTCAGAACGCGCGAAAGTGCCGATCGAGCCGCGTTTGTCGGAACAATGGTTTTTGCGTTATCCGTCGGTTGCCGAAGCGCGTGAATGCGTTGCGGCGGGAACGATGAAATTCCATCCAGAACGTTGGTCGAAAACTTACGAGCATTGGATGGGCGGCTTGCAGGACTGGTGCATTTCTCGTCAGTTGTGGTGGGGACACCGCATTCCTGTTTGGTACAACAAGCAAGACGCTTCAAAAATTTATTGCGATGTCACGCCGCCAGCGGACGTTGAAAATTGGGAGCAAGATCCCGATGTGCTCGACACCTGGTTTTCGTCGTGGCTTTGGCCGTTCGCGACGATGGGCTGGGATATGGACGTTCCCGAAGAAAAAATGCCAGAATTGTTGAAAAAATTCTACCCGACGAGCGATCTCGTCACGGGACCGGATATTATTTTCTTCTGGGTGGCGCGCATGATTATGGCGGGCTTTGAATGGCGCAAAGAATTGCCGTTCAAAAACGTTTATTTTACGGGAATCGTACGCGACAAGCTCGGGCGCAAAATGTCGAAAACGCTCGGTAATTCGCCTGACCCATTAAATTTGATCGCGCAATACGGCGCGGATGCGCTGCGTTTTGGCACGATGCGTTCGGCGCCGCTCGGGCAAGATGTTTTGTTTGACGAGAAAAATGTCGAATTGGGACGCAATTTCTGCAACAAGCTTTGGAATGCTTCGCGTTTCCGCCAAATGAGCGGCGAAATGGCAGATAATTCTTCGCTCGAAGCGATTGTCGCGCGCATCGATCTCGCGCTTTGCGATGCGGACGATCACGCGATTTTGGACGGCATTGTGCGCCTCACGCGCGATTGCGCAACCAATTTTGCAAATTACGAATTTAACGCTTACACGCAAACGCTTTATTCGTTCTTTTGGAACGATTTTTGCGACTGGTATGTCGAAGTGGCGAAAACGCGTCTTGCCGACGAAAAATTGCGCGGGAACGTACTGGCGATTCAGGATTTGTGTTTGCGCCAATTCCTGCTCGCGCTCGCGCCGCTCACGCCGTTTATCGCCGAAGAACTTTATCATTTGCTCGGCTACATTCCCGAAGGTCAATTCTTGCAAGATCAAAAACTCGCAAGCGCTGACGATCTCGTGGCGTTGCTCGTAAATCGCGGCTTAAAACTCGACGAAAATGCAGTGGCAGACATCGCACAAATTCGCGAATTTGTCACCCAAGCGCGCGCGCTCAAATCGCACAACAATGCGGGAACAAAACGCGATTGCTTGTTTACGCTCGCTGTAAAAGACGTTCCCGCGCAAGCGTTGGTTGAACGTAATTTGACAAAATTGCAAGTGCTTATCGGCGCAAAAACAATTGAGCTCGTTCCCGCGGGAACAGAAGCCAACGGCGCTTCGGCGGTAACGCCGCTCGGCGTGCTTTCGCTCGACACAACGGGATTGATTGACAAAGAAGCTGAAACCAAACGCTTGACCAAAGAACTTGAAAAGCTCGATAAAGTTATCGCGGCGGGAACGGCAAAAATTAACAATCCCGCGTTTGCCTCGAAAGCGCCGGCGCACATTCTCGAAGGCGCGAAAAAACAGCTCGCGGAAACGCAGGCGAAGCGCGACGAAATCGCAAAATTGCTCAGCAATTTGAAGTAAAAAAATGCTTTACTATTTGCATACGCTTCGCTTTGACGTTTGGGGTCCGCTGCGTCTTTTTGAATACCAATCAACGCGCGCGGCGGTCGCGGCGCTGATCGCTCTTTTAGTTGTGATGATTTTGGTAAAACCATTGTTTGCCAAATTGCACCAAGCGATTCAGCCGCAACGCGATTCCTCGCTGATGGGCGTGGCGGCGAATACAGACAAAGTGCCAACGATGGGCGGCATTTTGATTTTTGTTTCGACAATCATCGCCACCGTGCTCGCCGCAAAGCCGAACGTTTACGTTTATTCGACGCTGGCGGTTTTTACGGGAATGAGTTTGGTCGGTTTGCTCGACGATCTTAAAAAAGTGCGGGAACGCTCGCACGATGGCATTTCTGAAAAAGCAAAATGGCTCGGGCTCACCGTTTCCGCCGCGCTTGGATTTGGTATTTTGATGATAGACGATTCCGCGCGGCAGAATATTTGCGAATTGTGGATTCCGTTTTGGTCAACGCCATTGTTCGGTCCTGAATCAGCCGCGGCAATTATTGCCACAGATCACGTTCCCGTGGTTATTTTGTGTTTGATTGCTGCAGGATTTTATTGGTTTGTAACGGTGGGTTGTTCGAACGCAGTGAATATGACGGACGGCATCGACGGGCTTGCGGCGGGTTGTTGTTTGCCCAACATTTTGTCGTTTGGCGCAATCGCATATTTTGCGGGAAACTTTAATTGGTCGCATTATTTGAATATCAATCCCGTTCCCGGCTGCGGCGAATTGCTGATTTTTTCAGTTGCTCTTGCAACAGGCGTGATGGCGTTTTTGTGGTACAACGGCGAACCCGCCGAAATTTACATGGGCGATGTCGGAGCGCTCGGGATCGGCGGCGGGATCGGCGCGGTCGCGATTGTTTCGGGACAGCCGCTTTTGCTTGTCGTGACGGGACTTATTTTTGTCATCGAAGCCGCTTCCACTATTTTGCAACGCGTTTATTACAAACGCACTGGCGGCAAACGCCTTTTTCTTTGCGCGCCGATTCATCATCATTATCAGAAAAAAGGTTTTAAAAATAGCAAAATCGTGCTGCGCATGTGGATGATTACTTTTGTTTGCTGCGTCATCGCGCTTCTCACTTTGAAGTTGCGCTAATTTCAATAAAAAATCGTAGCAAAAATTTCGCGGGAACGTTAAAAAAAGCGTTCCCGCGCGGTTTTTGCGCGCTTGTATTTGCGTTTGTTTATTTTATCGTTCCCGCCAAAATTGCATCGATGATTGTTTGGCAAACATTGAAAAGATTGTGCATTGCGGGAACGAAAATATCGGCGCCTTCTTGGTTGTCTTCGTCGCTTATATTGTCCGAAAAACTGCGGTTCCCCCAAAGTTTTTCAGGCGTTGCGCCGTTCATAAAATTATCGAGATTGACAGAAACGCGCACGATTATAAGGCGATCGAGCATGCCAAATTTTGCCGCGATATTGGCAACGGCGCTGTCTTCCATTTCGGACGCTTTGTAGGCGTGCGGACATTGGTAGTGCGCGGTATTTTTTTTGCCAAATTGTGAAAATCTTCACCTTTCCAATAATTGTCGCTCGTAAAAATCGTTCCCGCAAATGTGTAGCTTGTCGCCTTGGCAAAGTCCGCGCACTTCATAAGCGTTCCCGCGCGCAAAATAATGTTAGCAAAATAATTCGCCTTCGCCGATTTTGCCGTTGCCGAGTTCGCCAATTTCAAACTTTGCGAGAATTAACAATTTAATTTTTTGCGGGAACATAATTATTGATTTTAGCGAAAAAAATGCGTTCCCGCGAGATTGTAAAAATAATTGTCAACTGCTGAAAATCAAATTATAATTGTCGTTAATATGTATAATATTCTTTTGTTTACAGGTGTTTTGGTCTTAATTTTTGTTTGCGTTTTGGCAGTGTTGTTTATTTTGATGCAACGTCCAAGTTCAAACGCGGGCATGGGCTCGGCTCTTGGCGGCGCGGCGACAGAATCTGTTTTTGGCGGTGAAACGGCGAGCGTTTTGACAAAGACAACTTCGGTGTTGATCACGCTCTTTTTCTTGCTTTGCATTGGACTTTATTTTGCGTTTGTTGCGCGTAGCAGTCAAAATGAAGCGACGGCAAACTTGACGATTAAAGAAGACGTTCCCGCGCAAACGGAATCGCTTTACACTGACGCAGAAGGCAAGCCATTGGAAAACGTTCCCGCCGAAAAACCTGCGGAAGCGCCAGCAAAAACTCCTGCTCAATAATTTTAGAAAAATTAAGTTATGTGGTCTAATTTTAAAGAAAATTATTTTTCGTTTGACGCATTAAATTTTGCGATTGATGTGAGCCGCGTTGGGTTCCCGCAAAATTATTTTGCCGATAACGCGGCGATGCTTGAAAAAGCGTTTGCCGATATGAAAGCGCTCGAAGCGGGAACGATTGCAAATCCCGACGAAAATCGCATGGTTGGTCATTACTGGTTGCGCGCGCCACAGCTCGCGCCAACTCCAGAATTGCAAGCAGAAATCGCGGGAACGACCGACGCGATTTTGGCATTTGCAGCAGATGTTCACGCTGGCAAAGTCGCGGGAACGGCAGGCAAATTTAAAAACTTGCTTTGCGTCGGCATTGGCGGCTCGGCACTCGGACCGCAATTTGTCGCATCGGCACTCGGTATGCCTGGCAAAGACAAAATGGCTGTTTATTTTCTCGATAATACCGATCCCGATGGCATGGACGCAGTTTTTGCGGCACTCGAAGGCAAGCTCGGCGAAACCTTGGTTGTTGTTACATCAAAATCGGGCAGCACACCCGAACCGCGCAACGCAATGATTGAAACTATGGCGCGCTATCAAGCCGCAGGAATCAATTTCGCAAAACACGCCGTTGCTGTGACGGGCGTCGGTTCGCAACTTGATAAAACTGCCGTTGCTGACGGATTTCTCGCACGTTTCCCAATGTGGGATTGGGTGGGCGGTCGCACCAGCGAAACCGCGGCTGTCGGTTTGTTGCCAGCAGCGTTGCAAGGATTAGACATTCGCGCAATGCTTGCGGGAGCAGCAGCAATGGACGCACAAACACGCGTTCCCGCCGTCAAAGAAAATCCAGCGGCAATGCTCGCGTTGGCTTGGTATTTCTTGACCAACGGCAAGGGCGAAAAAGATATGGTGATTTTGCCATACAAAGATCGCTTGTTGCTCTTTGCGCGTTATTTGCAACAGTTGATTATGGAATCGCTCGGCAAAGAAAAAGATCTCCGCGGGAACGTGGTTTGCCAAGGCATTTCAGTTTACGGGAACAAAGGTTCGACAGACCAACACGCGTATGTGCAGCAATTGCGTGAAGGTGTAAATAATTTCTTTGCAACATTTATTGAAGTGTTAAAAGATCGTGCTACGGAGAGCGTTCCCGTGAATGACGAAGGCGCAACCGCCGGTGATTTCTTGGAAGGATTTTTGCTTGGCACGCGCGAGGCGTTGACAGAAAAAGGTCGCGCGTCAATTACTTTGACAATCGATGAAGTCAACGCGGCTTCAGTGGGCGCTTTGATCGCGTTGTTTGAGCGTGCAGTGGGCTTGTATGCTTCGTTTATTGGTATCAATGCTTATCACCAACCAGGTGTTGAAGCTGGCAAAAAAGCAGCGGCAAGCATTCTTAAAATTCAAGCTAAAATTGTTGAATTTTTGGCAGCTCATAAAGGTGAGGCATTTGACGCTGAATCGATCGCTAAAAATTTAAATCTTGAAAACTCTACCGAAATTGTGTTTAAATTAAGCATGCACCTCTCAGCGTCGCCAACGACCGCGGTGGTGGCTCACCCCAAAACGCCAGCTTACAACACGACGTTTTTCTCCAAATAAATTTTAAAATCCAGCTATAATCTCGTATGAATAATAAAATCTCGCTTATTCTTCGCATTCTCGCTATTGTTTTGGCGGGTGCAGCAGTCGGTCTTTGGTTTGTTGTCAAAGGTGAAATCGACAATGCAAACACTAAATTGGCGCCTTTGAAAAACTTGGCGGCTACTTCTGAAGAGCCACAAGAATATCGCAACAAGGCAAAGCCTGCAGATTTGAAAGCAGCCCTCGAAATCGTGGCGCCTGTTTACAAAGAAGTCAATTACCGCCGCGACAAAAATCGCGAAGATGACGTTACGATGGCAAAACAAAAGAAAACCATCGAAGAACGCGATCGCACCATCGCTCAATTGAACGCAACAATTGACGACAAGGACAAGGAAAACGCAGAACTTACGCGCGAAAAAGGCGAGCTCGAAAGCAAAGTTTCCGAAGCTGAAGCGAAAGCATCTTCGCTCGAAAGCCAATTGCGTCAAGCAAAAGCTGAAATCGCAACGCTCACCGAACGCATCGGCACGATGAAAACGATGGACGAGTACAACGAAAAACTCGACGAAATCGCAAATCTCGAAGCTCAAATGCAATCTGGCGAACGTCGCTATACGCGTATGCGCAACTATGCACGTTCAAAAGGCGTCGTGTTGAACAGCAACGATTATCCATCTGCGCTCTACGCAAAAGCTGGTTATTCTGCAATTGAAGTGCAATTTGAACCAAAATATATCATGGTGTCTGTCCAAACAATTGACACCGTTCGCGGTTTGATGACAATCAACGTTGGCACGCTCGAAGATAATATTTTCAAAAATGGTCAATACGAAGTTACGCGCAACGGCAAGGCAATTGGTCAAATTCAAATCACAGAATGCCAAGCAACCAAAAGCCACGCATACATTCTTCGCGGCTCAAACTTCAACGATGTTAAAGAAGGCGACGAGCTCAAACTCGTTCCATTCTCAGCTAAACGCTAATGTGTAAATTTGTTTTAATTATCGCGCTTGCGGGAACGACATTGTTCTTGGCTGCTTGCAGAGAGCCCGCCGCAGTTACCGATTCAAACCTGCCCGCAAGCGGTGCCCCACAATCTTGGGAGCAGTCAATGCCAGGCATGAGCGGAATGACTCCAGGCGATAATTAAAAAATAACAAAATTAAGCGTTCCCGTGAAAGATAATTTCGCGGGAACGCTTTTTAGGAAAGTTAAAATTTAAAAGTTAAAATTCGTTCCCGCGATTTTGCGTTCCCGCTCTCTCTTCACCCTCCACCCCCCACCCTCCACCCTTCACTTTTATGGAAAATTTTATATTTTATTCGCCCACGTTTTTCGCGTTCGGCAAAGGAACGGAAAATGACGCGGGAACGCTCGTTAAACGCTTTGGCGGGAACAAAGTTCTTATTCATTTTGGCGGCGGGAGCGTTCAAAAATCGGGCTTGCTCGATCGTGTCAAAAAATCACTCGCCGACAGTAAAATCGAATTTGTCGAACAGGGCGGCGTTGTGCCAAACCCGCGCGATACTTTGGTTTACCAAGGCATCGAAATTTGCAAGCGCGAAAATGTTGATTTTATTTTGGCTGTCGGTGGCGGGAGCGTGATTGATTCTGCAAAAGCCATCGCCGCGGGAACGCGTTATGACGGCGATTTTTGGGATTTTTTTACGGGAACGCCTGTTGCCGACGCGTTGCCGGTCGGAACCGTTTTGACAATCGCAGCCGCGGGTTCGGAAGGCAGCGCGAATACGGTTATTACTAAAGAAAACGGCTTGCTGAAACGCGGCATGGGAAGCGATTTGCTGCGTCCGAAATTTTCGATTCTTAATCCCGAGCTCACGCAAACATTGCCAGCTTATCAAAGCGCATGCGGCGCGACTGACATTTTGGCGCATTTGTATGAACGTTATTTGACAAACTCGCGCGAAGTGGAAGTTACCGACCGCCTCATTGAAGCGCTGATGCTGACGATTATTCACGAAACGCCGCGCATTATCGAAAATCCAAACAATTACGATGCGCGCGCAAATCTTATGTGGGCGGGAACGATGGCGCACAACAACAGTGTCGGCGTTGGCAGAACTCAGGACTGGTCGAGCCACCAGCTTGAACACGAGCTTTCCGCGCTCTATGATTGCGCTCACGGTGCAGGTCTTGCCGTAACGATGCCTGCGGTTTTCAGTTATAATTTAAAACACGACATCGAGCGTTTCGCGCAAGTCGCAACGCGCGTTTGGGGCTGCAAAGCGGACAGGCAAAATCCCGAAAACACCGCTCGCGCGGGCATTGATGCTTTGCGGAATTTCTTAAAATCAATCGGCATGCCAAGTAATTTTTGCGAATTGGGCGCGAAATGCGAGGACATTCCAAAACTTACGAAAATGGCGTGTTACGGGAACGGCCGCACGGGAACGATTCCCGGATTCGTAAAACTCGAAGAACCTGATGTCGAGTTGATTTACCGAATGATGGTGTAAATTTTCGCGGGAACGCGGGAACGAGATTTGAAAAGAAGGGAAATTTTTTAGAAAAACTAAGAATTTCTCTTTTTTTCGTTCCCGCAACGAAGCTTGTTTTCTTTGCAGGAAAACAATTTTGAGAAAATTTCTCAAAAAATGCTTGCATTTGAGAAAGTTTCTCAATAAAATAATTGTTGTGTTCGATTAAGAACACGCAACTATTACAAAATTATGTTCAATACAAAGTTATCAAAGCTGGGATTTATCCTCGCAGCGGGAGCGCTTCCCGCAGTTAACGCAGCGGCAGGAATTTTTGTTTTTGCCGACGATGCCTGCCCTGTTGATCTCGGTGCGCTTGAAATGCACGTGATTATGGAAAATGGCATTATGACCGATCGTCATACGGCGGTTGAGACGGGAGTGGCGCTGGAATTTGCTTACGGCGCGTTTGAGAATCTCGAGCTCGCGGCATCGCTTGATTTCGGCAACGACTACATGTCGGGGCACTATGCTCGTAAAAGCGGGGAAACACGCAGGAACGATTTTAATTTTACAGGCGTTTCCGTTGGAGCAAAGTATCAGTTGCTTTCGCCAGAAACGGAAGTGCTCGGTGTGGCACTTGTGGCGGGCGGCTCTTACGTTTGGGCGGGTTCCGACCAGTCGGCGGCTCGCGAATTCGCTGGTTCCGTTGGGGTCAATTTTGAAAAAGATTTTCTCGACGGCGATTTGATTGTCGTTGCGACACCAGGCGTTGAGGTTGTTCGCGCGAAAGATTACGAAGAGAATTATTGGGGAACGGAAGAAACTTATTCGTGTGCCTTTGCGGCTTCGTATGCGCTCGTTGAAGGTTTCCGTTTGGGCGTTGAATCTTTTTACGAATATACGGCGGATTCGCGCACTTATCTTGACAAGGCGTTTTATATGGGACCGAGTATGGCGGTCGAGGGCGAAAACTGGCTTTTCGCGATGGCAGCCGCAGTGCGCACTTTTTCGACGGACGATACGGGTTCCCACGACGTTGTTGTTGCGGGGCAATTTGAATACGTTTTCTAAAAACGAAGATCGTGTTTTCACAATTTTTTTCTAAAATAGTATTATGTCAGAATTGATTCCACTTTCAGAACTTGAACTTGGCGTTCCCGCGACGATTCAGTCGATGAACGTTGAAGGGACTGTCAATCAGCGCCTAATGGCGTTGGGACTGGCTCCAGGCGGCGACGTCGAAATTAAACACGTCGCGCCTTTGGGCGATCCAATTTCGTTGGGCTTTGGCTTACAGAAAGTGATGCTACGCCGTCGTGATGCTGAAAATATTATTGTGAAACCGGTTAAAAAATGATGATTGGCGAGCGGCGGAAAAATCTTGCCGCTCGCCGTTTCTGTTTTTTATTTTTCATTCTTAATTCATAGACATGAAACTTTTAAATGTTGCATTGGTCGGGAATCCTAACACGGGGAAAACGACGCTTTTCAATTCGCTGACGGGTTTGCGCCAGCACGTCGGGAACTATCCGGGCGTAACCGTTTCAAAATTTTCGGGACCGCTTACATTGCCGTATGGCGAACAAGTCGAGCTGACGGATTTGCCAGGAATTTATTCGTTGGCGGCGGCATCGCTCGACGAACGCGTCGTGATTGACGTGCTTTCGGGAACGATGGCGGGAACGCCACGTCCTGACGTAATTGTTTGCGTTCTCGACGTGAACAATCTTTCGCGCAATTTGTTTTTGGCGACGCAGGTCGCGGATCTCGGGCTGCCGATGGTGCTCGCGCTCAATCAAATTGATTTGGCGGAAAAGGACGGCTTGAAAGTCAACACCGATTTGTTGCGGGAACGTTTGGGCGTTCCCGTGATCAAAGTTTCCGCCCGCAAGGGAACGGGCATCGATGCGTTGAAGCAGGCGATCGCCGATGCGGTCAAAAACGGACACAAAATGACCCGCGTCAAATGGAACGCGGCGACGCAGTCGGCGCTTAAAATGTTGCGTGAAGGGCTCGACGCGGAAACGCTTAAAAATGTTTCCGACGCGGAATTGCAGCGCGTGATTTTTGACGTGGCATCGCCGATTGCCAACCGTTTTAAAAATCACGATATTGAACGCGTCGGTTCGGTTTTGAAGCAGGCGCGCGCGTGCATTCGCGCCGTTGGCGACAATCCGCATTCGACCGAGGCGATCCAGCGTTACGCGTTCATCAAGGAAGTTTTGTCGGATGTCGCGACGCGCGTGAAAACGCGGACAACGTTCACGTCTTTGATGGATCGAATTTTCCTCAACCGCGTGATTGGTCCCGTCATTTTCTTGGGAATTATGTACGGCGTTTTTTACAGCATTTACACGCTCGCGGCGTTCCCGATGGACTGGATTGACGGCTGGTTTGGATCGCTGGGCGAAAGCGCGGGAGCGCTTTTGGAGGACAGCCCCGTTTTGCAAAGTTTGATCGTTGACGGCGTGATTGCGGGCGTGGGTGGCGTGCTGGTTTTTCTTCCGCAGATTCTGATTTTGTTTTTCTTTTTGGGACTGCTCGAATCGACGGGTTACATGTCGCGCGCGGCGTTTTTGATGGACAAACTTTTCGGCTGGTGCGGGCTCAACGGCAAAAGTTTCGTCCCGATGCTTTCGGGTTTTGCTTGCGGTATTCCCGGCATTATGGGCGCGCGGACGATAGAAGATCCTAAGGCGCGTTTGGCGACGATTTTGGCGGTGCCGTTTATGAGTTGTGGCGCGCGCATGCCCGTTTACGTGTTGATGTGTGCTATGCTTGAGCGCTTGCTGTCGAGAAGCGAGGTTTATGCGTCGAGCGCCGCGAGTATCAGCGCGTCCGTTTTCGTCGCGATGTATGTTGTCGGCATCGTGTTTGCCGTTCCCGTGACGTGGTTTTACACGCGTGTGGTTTTGAAATCGACTGCGGCACCGTTTGTGCTTGAAATGCCGCGCTACCAGTTCCCGCGTTTTCGCGATATTGCGTTGCGCGTCTGGCAGAGCGGGCTTGAATACACGCGCCGCGCGGGAACGATTATTTTCGCGATGTCGGTGGTGATTTGGGCGTTGTCGTATTTTCCGCGTAATGACGAAATGATCGAGCAGGCGCGGGAACGCTTTTTGAGCGAACAGACCGTTCCCGCCGAAACCGTTCCCGAAGAAAAAATCGAGGCAGCCGTCGACGCGACGCTGATGGAAAATTCGTATCTCGGGCGTTTCGGTAAATTCATTCAGCCCGTTTTCGAACCTTGCGGATTCGACTGGCGCATTACCGTCGGTTTGCTCGGTTCGTTCCCGGCGCGCGAACTGATCATTTCGACGCTCGGAATCACTTACAGTTTGGGCGGCGATGTCGATGAGGAAAGCGACGATTTATTTGAAAAAATGCTTGTGTCGACGCACGCGGACGGCAGACCTGTTTTCACGATTCCCGTGATTATTGGGCTGATGGTTTTCTTTGCGCTGTGCATGCAGTGTATCGCCGAAGTCGTGGTTTTGGCGCGCGAAACTTCATGGAAGTGGGCGGCACTTTCTTGGACCCAAATGACCGTGCTCGCGTGGCTTGCCGCAACGTTCATTTACCAAGTTGGTTCACTGTTTTGATTTTATGGTTGAAAAAGTTATCGTTGTTTCCCTTATTCTCGCCGCGGGAGTTTATCTCGCGTGGCGGGCTTATCGGAAAATTAAAATGCTGCGTTCCCGCACGGGCGGTTGCGCATGCGGTTGCTCCTGCAAAAAAGGACGGTTTTAAAAACCGTTCCCGCAGGGCAATAAAAAACGCGTTCCCGTGAGTTTTGCGGGAACGCGTTTCCCTTTGAATTCGTTTTTCAATTGTTCGAGTTCGGCGAGAATTTCACAGAGTTGTTGTTGCAGTTTGAGTTTTTTTTCATTCATAACTTCAACCGCCCTAACAAAAAATTATTTAGAGAAAATTAGAGAATTGTTAGTTTTTGGTTAAGACGTAATTCTTGTTTTGCGGGAACGCTCGCGCGGGCGATTTTAAGGGCTTTAAAATAAATTACTTTTGAAGAACTTAAATTTTTGTTAGAATCGTTAGAGAATATGTTAGAGATTTTACAGATTATTTTTGAAATTGCCGTTGTTATTGCGCTTGTGGCGGCAAATGGTTTTTTTGTGGCAGCAGAATTTGCTTTGGTAAAAGTGCGTACAAGTCAGCTTTATCCGCTTGAAAAAGACGGCGGGATTAGCGTGCGCTCGGCAATTAAAGCGACAGAACATTTAGACGCGGTGCTTTCGGCAACGCAATTGGGCATCACGCTTTCGTCGCTCGCGCTCGGCTGGGTAGGCGAACCATTTATCGCTCATCGTTTTGCGCCATTATTAAATTGGCTCGGGATTAAAGAGCCCATGGTGGTTGCGGCAATTATTGCGTTTGCAGTTATCACATTTATGCACATTGTTTTTGGTGAGTTGGCGCCTAAATCGGTCGCGATTCAATATCCAAAACGCATTTCAACGCTCGTGGCGCTCCCGTTGATGATTTTTTACAAATTGTTGTATCCATTTATTGCCGCGCTCAATGGAACCGCTAATTTCTTTTTGCGTCGCGCGGGTATTCATCCCGCAGGCGAGGGTGCGCATGGTTTTTCACCCGAAGAGATGGAATATGTGCTTTCGCACTCGCGCCATTCGCATTTGGCAGACGAAGTGGTGAATAAAATTATGTTGCGTTCGTTGCGGATGCGCGATACGCGCGTTTCTGAAATTATGCTCCCGCGCGATGAGATCAACGCGCTTTGGCTCAACGCAAAAAGCGAAGAAAATTTGCGCATTGCTCAAAAAACCGGCCACTCGCGTTATCCTGTTTTTGACGGCGATTTAGATAAACCTGTCGGCATTTTAATGATGCGCGAATGGCTTTGGCAAATGCAATTGCTCGGCGAAGAAACGCCGATCAAACCATTGTTGCGCGACATGTTAACGTTCCCGCCTGAAATGCCAATTGTCGATGTTCTCGAACGCTTGCGCTCATCACAAAATCACTTGGCTCTCGTCGTCAATGATGAAGGCAGAACGCTCGGCCTTGTTAGTTTTGAAGACTTGCTCGAAGAAATCGTCGGCGATATTCGCGATGAATTTGATACCGACCAAAAAGAAATTTTTGAACAAACGCCCGATTCAATCGTCGTCGCGGGAACGCTCTCAATGCACGAACTCGAAGCCGAAACCGGATGGGTGCTCGAATGGGAAGGCAATTCAACACAAACCGTCGCTGAATGGATTAAATTTGAACACGGACATCGACTCCCGCGCCGCGGCGAAAAATTTATGATTGGCGATTACGAAATTCTCCCGCTCGAAACTCCTGCGGGATCGCTCAAACGCGTCGCTCTTAAACGCTGCTGGAAAAAAGAAAAACAAATTCCCGAAATCGTCGAAAGCGAAAAATAAACCTCGGCGGGAACGCATAAATAAAAAGAGAAATTAAGAGCAATGACTCGCGTTCCCGCGAAAAAATCTCGCCCGAAGAACAAAGGATTCTAAGTTTTGGCGGCGGTTTAAGCCGCTAAATAACAAAAAATCTTAGTTCCCCTTAAATTTCCCCTTAATTTCCATAGTTGAAAAAATTCGCGTTCCCGCGCGGGTTGATTTTTGGCAAAAAGTTGCAGAAATCTGTTGAAAAATATGGAAAAAAGTTGCAAAATATAGTAGAGAAAGGTGGAAAAAAGTTGCATTATGCTTAAGCGAAAAATTATTGGAGTACTTGAAAAATGGCATGCTTCCGAACGAAATAAGGCGTTGATTTTAACGGGAGCTCGTCAAGTTGGAAAAACGACGGCGATCCGCCAGTTCGCGGGAACGCATTATAAACATTTTGTAGAGATTAATTTTGTAAAAAGTCCGCAAGCGAAATTGGCTTTTGACGGTGAACTTTCTACGAGTGAGATTGTTACCAATCTTTCGGCGATGGGGTTTGGACCGTTTGTAAAAAACGAAACGCTGGTATTTTTTGACGAAATTCAGGAGTGCCCTAACGCGCGCACGGCGATAAAATTTTTACTTGAAGAGCATTGGTATGATTTTATTGAGTCGGGTTCGTTGTTGGGGATTAATTACAAGCCAGTTCTGTCTTATCCTGTTGGTTTTGAGATGGAAGTGCCAGTGTTCCCGCTTGATTTTGAAGAATTTTTATGGGCTCGCGGGATAAGCGATGAAGTGATTGCCGTTTTGAAAAATTGTTATAAAAAATGCGTTCCCGTTCCCGCGTTGATTCATCAACAAATTAGTAAATATTATCGTGAATATTTGCTTGTTGGCGGGATGCCTGAGGTGGTACAGACTTTTGTGAATGAACCCGATTTTTCAAAAGTGCTTGCTGTTCAAAAGTCTATTTTATCGACTTATCGTAGTGATATTTCTCATTATGCAGGGAGTCTGCAAGCTTTGGTGAAGCGCGTTTTTGATTCGCTTGCATCTGAACTTGCAAAACAAGACAAGCGTTTTGTTCTCGCAAATCTTGAAAAGGGTGCGAGTTTGCGCAAATATGAAGACCCAACGCAGTGGCTTGTTGATTCGGGCATCGCGAATTATTCATTTAATACAACGGCTTTTGAATTGCCTTTTGCGGCATTCGAAAATCGCAGATTGTATAAACTTTACATGGTTGATTCGGGCTTGTTGAGCGCGTTATTGCTCAAAAATATGCAATTTGAATTGCTGAATGGTAATCTTGAAATTAACGAAGGCGCAATTACTGAAAATTTTATCGCGTGTGTCTTGTCCGCAAAGCAAATGGAATTGCATTATTACGACCGAAAAAGCAAACACGAACTTGATTTTATTGTTTCTGAAGCGAATAAAATTACAATCATTGAGGTAAAATCAGGAGAAAATTATAAAAAGCACGTATCGTTGGATTCTGCATTAAAAAATTTCCCAGATAAAATAAATCGCGCGATTGTGTTTAGTAAATATAATGTAGAGGTCGCTGATAAAATTTATTATTTGCCGCTTTATATGGCAATGTTTTTATAGTTAAAATTACAAAATTTTGCGGGAACACACAGGGAATTTTAAAAAGTGTTTCGCGAAAAGCGCGCGTTCCCGCAACTGAAAGAAACTTGAAAGGAAGAACTCGGTGGCTTAACCGCCGACGCTTCGGCGCTTGGTTCTTCGGGCGAGAAATTTTACGCTGCAGCCAGCCTTAAACTCTCTTTAATTTCTTTAGTGAGCGAACGCGAGTAGGCGCTCTTAATTTCTCTTTTGCGTTCCCGCCAATTTTCAAACACATTAAAAACTCTGTGAAATCTGCGTAAAACTCTGTTTAATCTGTGTTAAAAATTCCGTTCCCGCGCGGGTTTTCAGTTCTTCGTTGCTCCTCGCGCGCGCGTAGAATATTATTGTAGATATGGCAGATAAATTTATTCCCAATAATAACGAAAAAAAATCTAAAATTGCGGGCGATGATCGCAATTTGGTTTTGATTGATAAAGATTTTGAAGAGGCGGACTTTGAGGACAAGGTCTGGCTATTTTGGAAACGTCACGGCAAGAAAATTGTCGCTTTGGGCGTCGGCATTTTTGTGCTTTGTTTTGCGGGCATTATTTGGACGCAATCAAAGCAAATTCATGTTGAGGGTTTACAAGCAGATTACGCGGCGTTGCAAGACGATGCGGCGCGTTTGGAATTTGCCAAATCGCATATGTCGGACGCGATGGCGGGAACGATTTTTATGACGCAAGCGGCGCAACAATTTGAGAAAAAAGATTTTGCGGGAGCGGCGGTAAATTACGAACTCGCGGCGCAAGTCTTTGAAAAAGGCGAAGTGATTGCGCGCGACCGTGCGAAATTTGCTGCGGCAGAATGTTTTTACAAGGCGGGCGATGTTGAAAAGGCGGACGCGATTTTGAAGGCACTCGCGGGAACGCTCGAAACTGACGAAACGATTCGCGGTCAGGCAATGTGGACGCTCGCGCTCGTCGCTTACAATAAGGGCGACATTGAAGCAACCAAAGCACAATTTGCAGAAATGGACCGCGCGCTCAGCCAAACAAATATTTACCGCGAACAAATGCGCATGCTCAAAGAAAGCGACGCTCAGTTGAAATAATTTTGTTCGTTAATTTCATCACCGAATTTACCGAATAAAACCGAAATTAAATCCAAAAAAATGTCAGAGCTCATTTACAAACAAGAATCTTATGACATTGTTGGCGCTGCAATGGCAGTTCACCAAGAACTTGGTTGTGGCTTTAATGAGGAAGTTTTTCAGGAGGCTTTTGAGTTGGAACTAATTGCTCGCGGAATCCCTTACGAACGCGAAAAAGTTTTAAAAATTCAATATCGAGGAGCAACTTTGAAAAAAACTTACAAGGTTGATTTTGTTTGTTATGGTGAAATTGTTGTAGAGTTAAAAGCGCTTGAAACTTTGGCGAGTATTCATGAAACTCAAGTCATCAATTATTTAAAAGCATCTCAAAAACAATTAGGAATTTTAATTAATTTTGGTGAAAAGGTTTTAAAACACAAACGAATTGGTCGTTTATATTCGTAATTCGTTTAATTTGGTTAATTAGGTGATAAAAAACTATGAAAGAAGACGTTCCCGCGATTTCGGTTTCACATCTTTGTAAAATTTACGGCAATTACAAAGCGATTAGCGATGTTTGTTTTAGCGTAAAAAAAGGCGAAATCGTCGGCTTTTTGGGTCCAAACGGCGCGGGGAAATCGACGACGATGCGCATTTTGGCGGGTTTGCAACCTGCGACTTCGGGAACGGCAGAAATTTGCGGCATTTCGGTGGCGCGGGAACCTTTTAAGACAAAATCGTTTTTGGGTTATATGCCCGAAAATAATCCGTTGCCAACAGAATTGCGCGTGCGCGAATATTTGGCGTTTCGAGCGCGTTTAAAAGACGTTCCCGCGGACAAAGTGAACAAGCGCGTCGAGGAAGTGATGGCGGCTTGTGATTTGGCGCGCACGGCTCGCAACAAACTGATTGGCGCGCTTTCCAAGGGTTTTCGTCAGCGCGTGGGCATCGCCGATGCGTTGTTGGCTGAGCCAGATGTTATCATTTTGGACGAGCCGACGATTGGGCTTGACCCACATCAAATTTTGGGAATTCGCAAGTTGATTGAATCGTTGCGCGGTAAAAAAGCGGTATTAATTTCTTCGCATATTTTGCCAGAAATTGAAAATGTTTGCGATCGTGTGATTATTATCAATACGGGTTGCGTTGTCGCGAATGGCACGCCCGAAGAGTTGCGCAACGAATTTTTGCAAACGCGCAAATTTGTGATTACCACGAGCGCGGGATCAGAAGTGCTTGCCGCAAGTTTGGGCGTTCCCGCGGAAACGATTTCTCAAAACGAGCACGGACAATTTGTCGTGGAATTTTCTGCGGGAACGCCTTGCGACAATTTATTAGAAAAATTGCAAAACGCGGGTTTGAGCATTAGCGAATTTTACGAAAAGAAAGCCAGCTTGGAAGACGTTTTCTTGGCGGCGACAAAACGCGTTTATGATACGACTTTACCTTTAAAATAAAAAATATGAGCCATTTTTGGACAATGTTTCGTCACGAGTTGCGCATGTTGGTGATTTCGCCAGCAACATATGTCGCGGCGGTAGTTTTTTTGAGTTTGATGGGCGGCATTTATTGGTTTGCGATTCAGCAAGCGGCGCTCGCGGGAGCGCAAGAAATGTTGCCTGTCGAAATTTATTTTCAATTGTTTTGGGTGCCACTTTTTATTTTGGTGCCGTTGATTACGATGCGTTCGTTCGCAGAAGAACGCGCCACGGGAACGCTCGCCGCGCTGATGACAACGCCGACACATCCGCTGACCATTGTGCTTGGTAAATTTTTTGCGGCTTACATACTTTATGTTTTTTTGTGGGCGTTGGCGTTGTTGTACCCGATTTTTGCGTGGTATTTGTTGAAAGATTTTTGTCCAGACCCGCGTTTATTGTCGTTGCCGTCGTTGATTGGTGGTGGCATTTTTGTGGCGTTGAGCGGTTTGCTTTATATTTCGGTGGGCATTTTGGCATCGTCGTTGACGCGTTCGATGTTGGTGGCAAGTTTGTTGACTTCGGGCGCGCTTTTTGTGTTGATCGTGATGGGCGGGCTTTTGCAATTGCTCCCGCTTGAAACTTACGAGTCGTTGGCGTGGCTGCGCGAGCCCGCAGATTATTTGCGCACATTTAAACATTTGGAAGATTTTTATAGTGGCGTCATTGATTCTCGTCCGTTTTTCTTGTTTATTTTAGGAACGGTTTTGTCGTTGATTTTAACCACGCTCAACATTCAATCGAAGGCGTAATTATGAAAAAATTGAAACTATTTTTAGATAATATTCGAGATTTTCGTTATGTGCGTCGCATTGCGTTTGCGAATCGTGCGTTGCAAATTTTGTTGGCGATTTTATTGATTGGCGCGTTGAATTTTTTGGCGGCGCAACCTAATTTTCACAAGCGTTGGGATTTGTCGGATTCGCGCGCGCATACCTTGGCGGCAGAGACTAAAATGTTGTTAGATTCGTTGCCAGCAAAAATGCCCGAATCGGCGAGCGCAGAACAGCCGTGGTTGCGCGTGATTATCACGTTCCCGCCAGCGAGCGCCGACGCTTCGCGTGAAGAAACTTACCGCATTTCAATGTTGCGCAAACGCATTTTGAATTTGGTAGATTCGTTTAAATACGCGACAAATCAATTGAACGTTCCCGCGCTGGTGCGTTATGAAGAAAGCGATCTTTTAAAAAATACGCGTTTGTTAAATGAAATTAGTGCGCGCGGCGGGAACGTTTCTACAGGAACGGCGATTGTTGTGCTTTCAAATAATAAATGCAAAACGATTGCGGCGGGCGAATTATTAAAAGTTTCGCGCGATAACGCAAATAACGCGACCGATGTTGACGCGTTTCGCGGGGAAGAAGCGCTGTTGTCGGCAATTTTGGAAGTTTGCGACAATGAGCGTCCAGTGATTTATTCGTTGATTGGCGATGGCGAAGCGCGCATTGATTCTACCGATCGCCGCAATGGATTGTCGTTGTTTGCCGAGCAATTGCGTTCCCGCCACATGGAAGTGCGCAATTTGAATTTGGCTCAATTTGATTCGGTGCCGCTTGATGCCGCGATGATTTTGATTCCATCGCCAACCACGATTATCAATGAAAGCAACGAAGAAAAATTGTCGCGTTATTTGAAAAATCGCAACGGACGCGTTTTGTTGCTCGTGGCGCCGCGTTCCCGCGTGGGACTTGATAATTTGCTTTTTGATTGGGGAATTCAATTGACAGATTCGGTGATTGTCGAAACCAATGAATCAAAATTTTTGCCGAACGGGAACGTCGCGATGAATTTGATTTCGGCGACGCCTCATAAAATTACAGAAATTTTGGCGAATCAAAAATTGCCGCTCGTTTCATCGCAATTTCGTGAAGTGCGCAAAGATGTTGGCGCGAACGAAGATACTACGCGCGTTGTTTCGCAATTGGTTTTTTCATCGCTTGGCGTGAATAATCGCTCGTTGCCGTATTCGTGGACAGAGACTGATTATTTGTACTCGCCTTATCGATTTAATCCAGAACGTGGCGATGCCGCGGGGCCGATTTGCGTGGCGGCGGTGGCTGAACGAAAAATTGATTCGCGCTTGGGTGTTTCGATGACGGGCGGACGTTTGATCGTTGTCGGGAGCGGCGATTTAGCGTCAAATAATCAATTGGTCAATGGCGGGAACAAAACATTTTTGCTCAACGCGGTGAATTGGTTGATCGAACGCAATTTTTCGGTAAATGTGCCGCCGCGCCCGATTTCCGATTTTGTTTTGACGGCTTCGATGCCAGATTTGACACGCGTTGCGTGGTGGTTTGCGATTTTGCCTTGTGCGGTCGCGTTGTTTGGTTTGCTGGTTGCATTTTTGCGCCGACATTAAAATTTTACTGATTTTTTCTTATGAAATTTAAACTTACAATCTTTCTGTTAATTGCCAATTTGTTAGTGTTTGGTGTTTTGTGGCACGAGCTCGCGCGCAACGATATGCCCGCGGGACCTGAACATTCGATATTTACTGCGGGAATCAAAAAAATTACAATTAGCGTTCCCGCAGACAAGCAAGGCGGTTTTGCGCTTAAACTCAAAGATCGCAATTGGGTTGTCGAAAAAGGTTTTGAATGGCCAGCAAACACTTTTGCCGTACGCGAAGTTTTGCGGGGCTTGCATTTTTTAGATCCACGCAATTCGTTTTCGGTTGAAGACGCGCAAGCAACGGGTTCAAATTTGGCAAGTTTTGGACTCGAAACGCCGATGATGATTGTAAGTGTCGATGACAATATTGGCGAACGCGAATTAAAATTTGGAAAATTGACGCCTGATGGTACTTGCGTTTATACTCTTTTGCCCGACGGCAAACGCATTGCGCCGCTCCCAAAAACGCTTTTGTTTACACTTTCAAAACGCGCCGAAGATTTTCGCGTGAGCGAGATTTTTACGTTGCGACCATTTGAAATTCGCGCGGTAACGGTGCGGATCGACAACGGCGCCAACGAGCAACGCATCGGACTCGTGCGCACGATTTCGAGCGAAGAAAAAGGCGTTCCCGCGACGCGCCAATGGCATTTTGAAACTCCGCTCATTGTCAAAGCTGAGCCACAAACAACCGAAGAATCTGTTAGTAAATTAGTCGCGCTCGCTTGTCAGCAATTTGTTGATAACGCTACGCAAGCCGGGCTCGATAAGCCGCAAATGCGCATTTCGCTCGAAAGCGCAAAAACTTCAGAAACCTTGCTCATTGGCAATGCCGTTCCCGAAAATCCAGAATTGCTCTACGCAAAACTTGAAAATAATCCCGCAATTTTTACGATTCGTCGCGCGATTGTTAGCGACTGGAAAACGGCGGCAACAGATTTGCGCGATCCTTACTTTTTTGATTTTGATCCCGCAATGTTGCGCGCGATTGAAATTGTTGACGCCAAAGAAAAATCTATTCGTTTGGTGCGCGTTGATAATGCCGTTCCCGAAACACAAATCAAAGAAGTTGATAGCGGCGAAATGAATTTAGAAAACGTTCCCGCGCCCGTCAAAAAACCAGAAAAAACATTTTTCTCAACTTGGCAAATTCCAGGAACAACTTTGGGCGTTGATCCAAAAACATTGGACGATTTGGTGGAAGCGCTGCGTCAAATGCGCGCGGTGAATTATCCCGTTCCCGCCAATGTTTTGCCAACTTCGACCGAATTTATGCAAGCGCAAGCGTTTGTGAGCGATGCCGCGTCGCAAGCTGATTTAACGGCGCTCGGCTTTAACGTTCCCGCGTGGACGATTACGATTTCTTTGGTGAATCACGAAGGTATGACGACGCAAAAAACGGTAAAAATTGCGGCGGCGCTCAACGAACAATCGCCACAGCACGCGCTCGTTGATCATTCGATTTATTCGATTGATAAAGATTTGAACTCGCGGCTTTCGGTTAATCCATTAGTTTATCGTTCCCGCGAAGTTTTTAAATTGCCTGCGGGAACGCAAATCCAAACGTTTAAAATTACAGATTTGAGCGACGGTGAAGTAATTTTGAACGAACAAGCGCTTGCGGGAACGCAAAACCGTGCGTTGAAAATATTTTTGGAGCAATGCGAAAATCTTCGCGCTGAATCGTTTATCGATGCGCATTTTTCACAAAATTTTACTTATGATTATTTGGATGCTGGCGTTCCCGAAACATGGTTTTACAAACTCGAATTAACTTACAAAGCACCCAACGATGCGGCAACGCAAACATTGACGCTTTATTTGACAAAACGTCTCGGCGGCAATTTCCAATTAGCCGGATTTGAAAAACAAAATGTGGTATTTTGCTTAAACCAAACAATGATTGACGCATTCCACGCGTTGACGTTTAAAAATTACGCAAACAAAAATATCACCAATATTCCCAAGACCGATTCAAAATAAATCGCGGGAACGCAAAAAGAAAAGCAGCGCTAATTGCGTTGCTTTTTTTGTGGATTTTTAAAATAAGCGGTTGCTTTTTTTTTGATGTCAGTATAATTAAAATGCTGACTTTATACATTATTATTCCTTGCTATAACGAATCGCAGGTTTTGCCAGAAACGGCGCCGCGATTTCTTGAAAATTGGTAAAATTTACCTCGAAACAAAATTGCGCCCGCGATATATCATCGGCGAACGCACAAAAGGAATGGAATAAAGCAAAAAATAATCAACGAATCTGTTTAATTCGGTGATTAAAATTTGTGATAAAAATGCGTTCCCGTTGATTTTATTTTAAGCCGAGGTCGGCGCGCATAAATTCAACGATTTGTTTGAATTTTTTTGCGTTTGCCTCAGAGGTTGCAATCAGTGTTTCGTGTGCGGAAAGAATGGTTGCGTTATCGACGGGCGAAGATGCTTGCGTTGATTTCGTTCCCGCGGCGAGGATTTCGTCGGTTTCTGCGTGGGTGATTCCACCTTTGAGCAAGGTTGCAAACATATCTAAACCGAGATTGACGATGACTTCTTCGATGCGTTCGTTGGCGCGTTGAATGATGAGTTCGGCACCGCGCGCTTTAAGGTCGTTAGCGGCTTGTGTAAACAAGCCCAGCATCGTGCTATCAACACCTGTGCAATCGTGAAGATCGATGATTAATTTTTTGTAGCGCTCGTCTTTTGCGATTGCGTCGAGAAATTTTGCAAAGTCGTTACAAGTGGTGTAAACGGCGCGTCCCTTGACGGAAACGAGCACTTCATCTTTTAAAGTTGCGACTAAATATTCTGTCATAATAAGTTTGTTTGCTTTTAATATTATACTCTTTTAATTGTCATTTAGCGAATTTCCAATAATTGTTTCGGTAATTTTGCCTTCGAAATTAAGCGTTCCCGCGGGCGAAAAAATTTTTAAACTTTTAAATTTTTCAATAAAAGCGGGCGGTTCAAACGAGAAAACAAAAGTAATTGCGTTTTCGTGAATGATGAGTGAATCGAATCGTTTTGCATTCCCGTCGTCGTCTAAAATTTCAGCTTTGAGCCCGAGCAAAATGGCGCGTTCAATTTTTGCGGGAACGCATTGAAGCGAGTAATTGAGGGTTCCCGCGACTTGTTGCGTTGGGCGAATAATTGGAACAACAAGCGGCGTCGCAGAAATCGTTTGCGTGGCGGGAACGAGCTCGCGACGCGTGGTTGCGGAAACTTGATTTTGGCTTGCGGGAACGTTATTTTTGGGCGTGCTGTATTCAAATGTAAACCAACAAATTTGCACGATAATAACGATGGTGAGCAATGAAAATAGACGTTTGGGAAGTCTCCATTTTAAATTAATAAAAAAGCAAAGCATCGCAAAAGCGCAAAGCGCGTAGAGCGAAAATTTGACGAATTGTTCAGCGTTTTGTGTGTCAATCATTGTTTAAAATTGCTGTCGAAAATGATGTTGATGTAATTGAGAAGCGTTTCGCCGGCGTTGCCGTTGGCGGTGAGCGTTTTGCGAGCAACGGCAAATTTTTTGTTGGCGGGAACGATGGATTCGATGATGATTTTATCGCTCGCGGGAACGTTAATTTTTTCAAATTTTATCGGCAAACCAAACCAAGTAAAATGCACGCGCCAAGCGTTCCCGTTGGGATTTTTTTCAAAAAGTGCAGGGCAACGCGTTTGGAGTTCGGGAACGTTCGCGACGGGAACGATTGCGCAAAAATCACTTTTGAAATTTTTAAACCAAGCGTTAAAATTTTTGAATTTGAAAAATGAAATCGGATCGGCTCCAACGAGATTAAAACCATTGTTGTGCCCGTGCAAATTGCTACCTTCACCAAATTTGCGTTTCATAAAATGATCAAAACCGTTCCCGCCAAGCGCCAAGCCAACTTCAAAATGTAAGTGCGCGGTTTCTTTGGAGATTTGATAAACGGTAGAAGTGCGACCAACGAGCCCAATAATAGTGTTTTCTGGAATTTTTTTGCCGATTTTGGCGAGCGGAGAAATCGCCGAAAGATGTCCGTAAAGCGTGTAAATTTCAAGTCCATTTTGCTCGTGACGCATAACAATGTAGCGTCCGTAGGAACCGTTATTTTTTGTGGAAATATGCGCGACCGTTCCCGCGGCAACGCTGTAAACGATGTCGCGTGGTTCGCCGGTGTTCATGCGAGTTTGGGTTTTGATGTCGATGCCTTCGTGAAAGCGCGTTCCCGCGTTGCGCGTCATTCCAAAAAGTGCCGATTCTACGCGTCCGCTGGTGGTCGCTTGTGCCCAATTTTTATAATTATCATCGATTTTGAGCGTTGTTGGATAGCGCGCCCAAAGCGTTCCCGCGGCGATTAAAAAGGTCGTGGCGACAGTCGAAAAAAGTTTTAGCATTGTTTGCTATTTTTCTTCGTGCTTGTATTCGCGCCAATCGAGGATGTATTCGTTGAGATTAAAGCGCAAATCTTTTAACTCGGCATCAATATCTTGGGGCAATGTTTTGCTGGTTTCGATGTAGAAAAACAAATTATCGCGGCGAATTGGGGTGTAAATTTTGCAGTAGCCCACGGGATGACCGTCAATGATGAGGAAAAATCGCTTGATGCCACCTTGTTTTTTGGTGGTGCCGATTGCGGCGACCGAGGCTTGATAGACTTTCATCCAAGCGTCGTCTTTGAGGCGCAAGCGCACGCCCGGCGTTGACGTTCCCGTGACGGGATCGTCTTGAATTAATAAATCTGCATTGGTGAACGAATCGATGTCGGCGACCGCGGGACGCGTTACATAAGTTGTAACTCCGCTGACGGGCATAACGATTTTTTCGTGGAGCCCGAAGGAATTTGAACGCGAGGGCGCTTCGAGATAAACTTCGATAGAATGTTTAGGAATTGGCTTTGAAAAACAGCCAAAAATCAAAAGACAGGCGCAAGCGCTGATGAGTGCAAAAATTGTTTTTTTCATAGTTGGAATTAATTAATGAGGGTTTCGAGAGCGTTCCCGACGAGTGAAATTTCTTCGGGGGTAAAATTGTTCATGGGAACCGAATAATCGGTTTTGGTGCGCACGTGCGTAAAAATGCAAGGGTTATCAATGGTTTGGCCTTTCATTCGCAAAATGCGTTTGCGTTCGAGCAAAAGTGCCAATAATTGTTTCATCAATTCACCTTCAGCACTGGGCGTCTCTGTATAAAGCGACAGAAAAAAGGCTTCTTGTGAGGCGAGTTGCAATTGTTGGTCGATGCGAGCGCTAGTATTTGTCGAAAAAACGCGCGTCCAACGTCCTAAAATCGTTCCCGCGTAGCTAAAAAGAGATAAGTTGCGTTCGAGAATATCGACGCGGTCGATCTCGCCTGTTTGGGTTTTTAAAATTAAACTAATTACCAAATCTCCATCAGCGAAATCTTCGCCGCTGACTGCACATTTTTTGGCAAGAGATTTGATTGACCAGTCCATTTACAAATGATTTTTTTTGCGATATTCGACAATGTCCGCAATCGAAACAAGCGGATAATTGTAGCGTTTTGCATAGGCGGCGACTTCGGGCAAGCGCATCATTGTGCCATCGGGATTTGTGAGTTCGCACAAAACGCCACAAGGTTTTTGTCCTGCGAGTTTTGCCAAATCGACGGTGGCTTCGGTATGGCCGCCGCGTTCGAGTGTGCCGTTGGGGCGCGAGACGAGCGGGAACATGTGTCCTGGCGTGACGAGATCTTTTTCGAGCGTTGCTCCATCGGCGATTGCGGCGCGCACGGCTTCGAGGCGATCTTCGGCAGAAACGCCTGTGGTAACATTGTTTTTGCCGTCAATTGAAATTGTAAAAGCGGTTCCGTAGCGACTTGTGTTTGCGGGAACCATCATTGGCAGGCCGAGTTCGGCAGTTTTTTCAGTTGTCAAACAAAGGCAAATGATGCCCGAACAGTCGCGAATTTGTTGGGCGATTTGCGCCGCAGTGAGCAATTCTGCCGAGAAAATTAAATCGCCTTCATTTTCGCGGTTTTCGTCATCGACGACCAAAACGCCGTTGCCTGTTTTAAACGCGGCAATTGCTCGCTCAACACGTTCTGTAGGGTTGCCAAATTGTTCTAAAAGATTCATTGAAAATATTATAAAAAATAGTTGTCGTGATTACGAATTAAAACGGCGTTCCCGCGAAGAGAACGCCGCTTTAAATTAAGCTGTTTGGCTATTTCTTCGCAATGTCGGCTTGTTGATCGATCCAACGTGAAAATTCGAGAATTTTCCAATTTTCGCGATCGAAAGTGAGTTCCTCTCCCACTTGTTTGCCGATGAGTTTTTGAGCCAAGCCGGTGTTGTAAGACAAAATGTTTTTGCTGGTGTCAGAATCCCATGCGCCCAAGATAGTGTAAACTTCGATTACGCCACTTGCCGATTGGATTTTGACGATTGAGCCAACGCTGATTTTGTCGGTAGTTGCGTTTGAAAAATCAGTAACTTGTGCGTGGCTAATTTCTTTAGTGAGTTTTTCTTTAAGGGCGTTGAGAGTGCGTTCGTCTTGACGAGCCATTTTGTATTCAGAGTTTTCTGAAAGGTCGCCCAATTCGCGCGCAGCTTGAATTGCCAATTTGTTAGCAGGAATTTTGTTTTCGACGAGGTCTTTGAGCTCGGCTTCTTTTGCTTCGAGCGACCATGAAGAAACATAGAGCGTGTCCGACTTTGCAGCAGATTGACCTTCAACGAGACTTTGAATGCTTGGGTAAACTTTGATAAAGCGCGAAAGAATTGATTTGCGCGCAAGATCGGTATAACCTTGAATCATTTTGAGTGATTGCGCGAGATCGCGAGCAGTATTTTCGTCTGCGTCATCGAGCAAATCATCAATCAAATTGTAGTCGTTGCGAACGTCTTCTGCGAGTTGGATTTTTTTTGTGCTGTTTGATTTAATGCCTTCTTCGTCAATCGCGTGGAAAATTGCCGACAACAAACGATGTGTAATCAATGGTTTGATGCCATCTTTGTATTTTGAGTTTGTGCGATTTTTAATCACCCAAATGAGCAACGAACTTGAAAGCGCTTGACTGTCGAGCCAGTTTTTGAGCGTCGAGTAAACGAGTGCCGATTTTTCGTGTTCGCACAAGAAAAGAATGCATTCTGCCGTGAATTTGCCTGTTGATTTTTTCAACAATTCAATGATGACATTGACCCATTCAGGATCGGCTTCGCCTTCGACAGGATCTTTGTAAATACGTGAAAGCAAGTCGAGCAAGCGTTTCAAGCATTTGATGTCTTGTGGAATTTCTTCTGCCAATTTTGAAAGATTGCCTTGTTCTTGTTCGGCTTTGATGATTGAAGTTGATGTTGGTTCAAGCAAATCAACGTCTTCTTTAAAGCAACGGCAAAGGTCGTTGCGCACCCAAACACCGTAGAGACGTTCCGCCGCTTTCAAGCGTTTTGCGTCTTTGAGCGTTTCGGTAAGTTCGGTGAAAATTTCGTGCAATTTTGCTTTGGTCGAAGGGTCGCTCGTGCTGTATGAATAAAGCGGTTGAGGTTGCCCTGGCAATGCTTTTGGCAATTCCTCATTTGAAGAAAACGCAAATAATTTTTCTGCCAATTCGATTTTGCGACGTGGTTTTTTCTCACGGAAGTATTCTTCGAGAATTTCTTGTTCAGGGCTGATGGTTTGACCTTCTTCGCGCAATTCAAAATAACCATCTTTCTTTGCGGGAACGCCAACGTATTCGTTCTTTTGCAATTCTTTTTTTGCCGCTAACCACCATTTTTTGAGATCTTCAGGACCAATGAGGCGCAACAAAATAGACTCAATTTCAGAACTCGCCATAATCGACGTTACCGTTGGACGGTTGATTTCGTCAATTTTTGAAAGCGTTTCAGACAAATCTTTTTTCGAAACAATTTTAACGTGATTTTGAGTGTCAACCAATTTCACCGAATTACTCGACGCAAGAATTTGTTTGACCAATTCAACGCGATTGTTTTTTGCCAATTCACGAATTTGTGCGGGATCTTTTTTAAAGCGCGCTAAAATGTGATTCGCAGGCAAAATGTCGCACCTGCCTAAGCAAAATTGAGGCGCCATTTTGTGATCGATTTTTCCCGCTTCAGGAAAATCAACAACCAAACGGTCTTCCGCCGCGTCGTAGCTTTTAATTTCACCTAAACCCCAAGAGTGGTGAATGCAATACGAGCTTTCCGCGAGATTGCTGAGCTTGTCTGAAAATTGGTTTGCCAAGCCCAATTCGGTTAATTTTGCAGTTAATGCTTCGATGTCTGTAAGTTCCATTTTGCGATTATTACTTTCTTTTTATAATAGCATAATAGGGCTGTCAAATCAATATTTTTCAGTTTTAAAAGCGATAAAAAACCTACAAAAAATAAAATTATTTTACCCAAAAATCGATAAATATTTTCGCTTTTAAAAAATTATAGCGTTCCAGCAAACGCGGTTTTTAGAAATCACTTGCACAAAAATGGCGAATATTTTACAATTTTGTAAACAAATTTGTATGGACATTACATTTAAGGCTGAGCTGGTGGCTCTCGAAAAAATTAGTTCAAAACTTGTCGGCGAAGAAAATCCTTCCGTCGTGCTCAATAAGGTTTTGGAGATTTTAACGTCTCAAATTGCTTTGACGCGCGCCACTTTTACGATGCGCCACGGGAACGTTTTTCAAATTGAGGCATCGACTGACCTTGACGATGAAGAGCGTTTGCTCGGCAAATATTATTTGGGCGAAGGCATCACGGGAACAGTTGCAAAAACAGGCGTTCCTTTGCTCGTTCCCAATGTTTCAAAAGACCCGCGATTTCTCAATCGCACAGGTTCCCGCGCAACAAAAAAAGAAAAGTCCGTCGCATTTTTGTGCGTTCCCGTAACTTATTCTCAAAAAATTATCGGAACACTTGCAGGCGACAGCCCGATTGAATCGCTCGAAAAATTAGAAGAAAAATTGCGATTTTTGGGAATCGTTGCCAATTTGACCGCTGCCGCCGTCGCAAAATGTTATCAAATGATCGAAGAACGCGACACTTTGCGCGAAGAAAATTCACGCTTGCGCGAATACATCGGTGGAGCCGAAGCTGTCGAAGGAATGATTGGCAATAGCACCTTAATGCAACAAGTTTACGAAGGCGTGCGCCAAGTTTCACAAAGCGACGCAACCGTCTTGATTCGAGGTTCGTCGGGAACGGGAAAAGAACTCGTCGCAGCCGCCATTCACAATCAAAGCAATCGCGCAGACGCACCTTTTATTCGACTTAATTGCGCCGCGTTGCCTGAAAATTTGCTCGAAAGCGAACTTTTTGGACACGAAAAAGGCGCGTTCACGGGAGCGCTCGCACAACGTATTGGACGCGTTGAGGCGGCGGAGGGCGGAACGCTTTTTCTTGACGAAATTGGAGATCTTTCGCCCGCGTCACAAGTTAAAATCTTGCGACTTTTGCAAGAAAAAACCTACACGCGGCTTGGCTCTAATCAAGAACGCCGCGCAAATGTGCGTTTTATCGCCGCTACATCGCGTCCGCTCGAAGATTTAATCGCGCAAGAAAAATTCCGCGAAGATCTTTTTTATCGCCTTAATGTGTTCCCGCTAATGTTGCCAGATTTGGCAAAGCGCAAATGCGACATTATCCCGCTTGCCGAACATTTTATTAAAAAATATAATTTGCGCTACAACAAAACGATTAAGCAACTCTCAACGCCCGCCGTTAATATGCTCGTCGCGTATTCGTGGCCTGGAAATGTGCGGGAACTTGAAAATTGCATTGAGCGCGCCATTCTCACTGCAAAAAACGATTGCATCCGCAGTTATAATTTGCCAAGCGCTTTGCAAACAGATGCCGTTCCCGCCAACGAAGACATCGCGGGAACGCCAAAAAATAATGCGTCCGCATCTTACAAAAGTTTAATTGATAATTTTGAACGCGAATTGCTCACCGAATCGCTTAAACGCCACAACGGAAATATGTCCGCCGCCGGGCGCGAACTCGGGCTTTCCCCGCGACTTATGCACTACAAAGTTCATACGCTTGGGCTTACTTCTGTCGGCAAAAAATAAAAATTTTGCGGGAACGGGAATTATTTTTTATCACCGAATGAACCGAATTTACACGAATTGTTTTTGAGAACGCGGGAACGGGATTTTAGCACAGAAAACACAACTCCAAAAACCTGAAAGGTTTTCCAACTTGCTCGCGAAAACACGGGAAAAATTTCAAAAGCGCTTCGCGAAAAGCGTGTTCCCGCGAAAAAGCGCCTGCGGCGAAAAGAGTTTGAAAGATCACGCTTGGAAAGCGCAACTTTTGCGCGGGAACGCGATTATTCCCAATAAACTCGATCACTGTCGAGCAAAAATAAATCAAAAATTAAAAGAATACAAGTGACGAGAGCGCCAATGACCGTGATTGTTAAAATTAATTCCAAAATACCAACGCCCATGCGCCCGACATAAAAATTGTGAATTCCAAAAAATCCAAAGAAAAACCAAAGCAAAATATAAATGACGCGATTCCCTTTAAGCGGTTTTTCGCCGCCCGAAATTTCGCGTTTTAAGCGCGCCGCCTCTGCTTCCATTCTTAAATTATTTAATTCTTCTTCTGTCATAGCGCAATTGATTGTAATTTATAAAATCCCAAAAATCAATTTAAATTCCGTTCCTGTGAAAAAATCAGCTTTAAATAAATTGTTTAAAAAATCGTTTGAGTTTTTTCTTGGCGTTCCCGCAACGGCGAAAAATATAATCCCAATAAATTAGTCGTTCTCTGCAATATTTTTTGCGAAATAATTTATCGGTCTCAAAACGCTTGTCGTATTCTAAAACTTTATTTGGCACGAAAACGAATCCGTTTTTCGCGCCTGTTTCAGCGGGAACGCTTATCGCGAGATTCATTTTTCGTTTTTGAAAATGTGCATAAAGTGTTTCTTCGTTCCCGTTGTCAAAAACACTTTTTAGCGTTCCCGCGTGCCAAACGTAGCAACAATTTTTTCGATTAGGTTTTAAGTTTGCGCAAAAATGCCATTTTGCTTGATTGATGTCGTCAAAAAAACGATTTTCGCGTCCAATAAAAAAGCGTTCCCGCCGCATTGTGTTCCACGTTCCCGCGGTCCCTCCCCATTCGTCAAATGCGAAAGGCAATTCACTTGTGAACGCGCGTTTGTAATCGGCATTTTTGAAAAAATTATTTACCTCTGCATTGTTTTTAAAAAGGCTTAAATGTCCATTTGCAAGTATGCGGTCGTGTTTTTGCAAAATAGATTCGGTGATAAATTTTCTAAAATTTCCCCAAACAAGATCGCAGTCGCAATAGCCCCAAAAATCAAAATTTTTCAAATAATCCGCAAACATTAAGCCATAAACAGGTTTAAAATCACAAAGTTTGTAAGGGTGATTAAGGCAAATTGGAAAATCAAAACACGCTTGTGCGCGGGAACGAATTTCATCAAAAGTCGTTTGAATAATTTTTACATTTTCGCAGGAACTTTTTGCGTTTTTATCATCGGTAAAAACAATCCATGTAATCGTGGGATTCGCTTTACAAGATTCAAGCCAAATCTTAAAAAAATCAGGAAGTTTTCCAAAATAAGGTAAAATTAGCGCGATTGATGATTGCTTATCATTTTCTAAATTTTCCATAAATTTAGAATGTCAAAAAAAAAAACGAAGGCAAGCGCAAATAATTCCCCCAAAAATCAATTTAATTCCCGTTCCCGCGAGGATTTTGTGATTTCGCGTTCCCGCAAAAAAAATCAGCCACCAAGTTTTGCTTGGCGGCTGTGGCGTTTTAATGCCTGATTGTTGTTTGTTTGTAGAAATGTTTGTAGAATTTCAAAATTATATTAGCAATTGGCGTGCCAATTGTTAAAAAATGCTGAAATCCGCATAAAATAAGCGCTCCCGTAGGTTTTACGGGAACACTGATTTTACAAAAATGTTAAATCTCGCCGCGAGACGGTTTACAGTTTTGTAAAAATGAGGTGAAAAACAACTACGAATTGTCGCGAATTTAACGCGAAAATAAATTCGTAGTTTATTTAGTTAAAATTTCCATTTCTGCCACATAGCGTTCCCGCGCAAAGAACGACTATGACGATGACAATGACTATGACCGAGTTTGTAAGAAATTTAAAAGTTAAAATTTAAAAGTTGAAATTCCCGTTCCCGCGGTGAAGAATAAAAACAACCATTGTCGTCGCTAACGCCGCCCGCTAACGCGAGCGTTCCCGTGAAAATAATAAAATATTTCGACAGATTTTATTTTTCTCGCGGGAAGGTTTTCGTTAGAAAACGGCGTTAGCGACGACAAAGGTTGTTTTTTATTTGCCGTTCCCGTCAAATAATTTGCGTCATTTGCGTTAAAAACGGTTCCCGCGAGACGCTTAAATTTCCGTTCCCGCCACGCCTTCCAAAAAATCTGTGTTTTCTGTGTAAAAATCTGTTTAATCTGTGTTCAAAAAATTCCGTTCCCGCGTTCTCAAAAACAATTCGTGTAAATTCGGTTCATTCGGTGATAAAAAATAATTCCCGTCGTTCCCGCGTTCCCGCTGGCGTCCCCACCAAGAATCGAACTTGGATCGAGCGTTTAGGAAACGCTAGTTCTAACCATTGAACTATGAGGACGGGAATTAATTCTCAATTGAAATTAGAGCTCGGCGAATACGGATTCTAATTTGTCGGCATCTTTGCCGCCGCCCATTGCGAAGTCGGGTTTGCCTCCGCCTTTTCCGCCGAGTTTGCCGCAGAGTGTTGAAACGATTTTGCCGGCGGCGTTTCCGTTTTTAACGGCTGCGGGAGCGCATGCGGCGCAGATTGAAACTTTGTCTGCGGCGATTTTTGCGCCCAAAATGACGATTCCGTTTTCGCCTAATTGTTTCACCATTTGAGACGCGAGTTCTCGCAAATCGTTTGGATTTTCTGCGGGAACGACGGCGGCAACTTGTTTGTTCCCGTTAACGTCTTTGGCGTTTGCGAGCAAGTTTTTCGCGAGCGCGGCGGTTTCTTTTTGGTGAATTGCTTTTAAGGTTTTTTCGAGTGCTGATTTTTCTTCGGCGAGAGAATCAAATTTCTTTGGCAATTCGGCGACAGGCGTTTTTGTTTTGTCGGCGAGTTTTTTCAGCAGCTCAGCTTCTTCGGCGGCTTTCGCGTAGGCGGCGCTACCAGTGAGCGCTTCGATACGACGCGTTCCCGCGGCGATGGCGCTTTCAGAAACGATGCGGAAAAGTCCGAGTTCGCCAGTTGCGCGCACGTGTGTTCCGCCGCAAAGTTCCATTGAATAGCCGTCGAGTTTGTGAGCGTTCCCGCCGACTTGCAAGACGCGCACGGTTGCGCCGTATTTGTCTCCGAAGAATTGCATAATTGCTTCGTTATTTTTGATAGAATCGTGCGCGACTTCTGTCCAAGAAACGCTATCATTTTGCCAGATTAATTCGTTGACGCGGCGTTCGATGGCTGCGACTTGTTCGATAGTGAGCGCGCCGTGATTAAAGTCGAACGTCAATTTTTCGTCGCTGACGAAGGAACCTTTTTGGGCAACATCTTTGCTGACAACTTCGTGAAGTGCGTAGTGGAGCAGGTGGGTCGCCGAGTGATTGCGTTCGATTGCGTTGCGTCGTTTTTTGTCAACGGTGATGGTTGCGTTTGCGCCGACGGCGGGAGCGTTTTCGCCTTCGATGAAGTGCAAAAATACGTTCCCGCTTTTGGTGGTGTTGGTAATTTTAAAAACGTTCCCGCCAACGACGAGCGTTCCCGTATCGCCGATTTGACCGCCCATTTCTGCATAGCAAGGCGTTTGGTCAACGATGACGGCGAGTTGGCCGTTGTTATCGACGATTTCGAGCACCGTTCCCGTGGCTTCGAGTTGGTCGTAGCCGAGGAATTTTGTAGCGTCTTTAGTTTTGATTTCAGAAAGTTTGACGATTTGCTTTTTTTGCGCGGCGCGTGCGCGTTCGCGTTGTTCTTCCATGAGCGCGTTAAATGCGGCTTCGTCCACCGTAAAACCGCGTTCCCGCGCGAGCAATTGCGTCAAATCGATCGGGAACCCAAAAGTGTCGTAGAGCAAGAACGATTCTTTTGAAATGTCTTTGGAACCTTCGGCAGTTTTTTTGGCGATGATTTCTTCAAAAATTGCCAAGCCGCCATCGAGCGTTTTGTTAAATGCTTCTTCTTCGATGCGAATGGTGTCGCGCACAAAGTCGGCGCGTTTGGCAATTTCTGGGAATGTTTGCGACATTGTCGCGACGAGCACATCGACTAATTTGTAGAAAAATGGCTCTTTAAAACCGAGCGTGCGACCGTAGCGAACGGCGCGGCGAAGAATGCGGCGCAGGACATAATTGCGGTCGGTGTTGCCGGGCGTGATGCCGTCGGCGATGGCGAACGAAAGCGTGCGAATATGGTCGGCAATTACGCGAAAAGCGATGTCGATTTTTTCTTGTTCGTTGCTACCTTGCGTTCCCGCGGCAGGCAAAGTTGAGCCGTATTTTTTGCCAGAAAGTTTTTCGATTTCTTTGAAAATCGGCGAGAAAATGTCGGTTTCGTAATTGGAAATAATGCCCGTAAAATCGGTGAAATTTTTCGTGCATTGAATGATTGATGCCGCGCGCTCAAAGCCCATTCCCGTATCGACATTTTTCGCGGGAAGTGGCGAAAAAGTTCCGTCGGGATTCGCGTTAAATTCCATAAACACCAAATTCCAAATTTCGATACATTGTGGCGTTCCCGCGTTGACGAGCGTTCCCGCCGTGTCACCGTTGGGCGTTAAATCGATGTGCAATTCCGAGCAAGGTCCGCACGGTCCCGTGTCGCCCATCATCCAAAAATTATCTTTTTTGTTGCCATTGACAATGTGTTTTTGGGGGTCAAGTCCCGCCGCTGTGAAAAGTTTTTCCCAAGCGTCGTAAGCTTCTTGGTCAAATTCTGCGGGTTCGCCTTTTGATTTGTCAGGACAATACACGGTCGCGTAAAGGCGTTCTTTTGGGAATTTCCAAACTTCCGTAATCAGTTCCCACGCCCATGCAATTGCTTCTTTTTTGAAGTAGTCGCCGTAAGACCAATTGCCGAGCATTTCAAAAAATGTGTGGTGATAAGTGTCGAGCCCTACGTCGTCAAGATCGTTGTGTTTGCCGCCTGCTCGAATACATTTTTGCGTGTCTGCCGCGCGGTGATTTGGGTAAGGACAAGGAATTTGCCCTAAGAAAATTGGCACAAATTGATTCATGCCCGCGTTTGTAAAAAGCAAGTTTGGCGAATCGGGCATTAAACTGGACGATGGCACGATTTCGTGTTTTTTTGATTTAAAAAAATCAAGGAACGATTGGCGAATTGCTGCAGAAGTCATAATTTAAAATAAGTTTATTTGCTCATTATATTATTCTCGCGCGTGTTTAACAAATTTAAAATCGCGGGAACATTGGCGGGAACGCATTTTTCAACTACAAATCAACGCTAATTTAACGCGAATCATTTTTCGAGCGAAGAACTCGGCGGCTTAACCGCCGACGCTTTGGCGCTTGGTTCTTCGGGCGAGAAATTTCAAAGCCAAGCACGCCGCGGGAACGCGCGCTTTTTGCGAAGCGCTCTCGAGATTTTTCCATCGTTCCCGCGTACCCGCCAACAACAAAAAAAGAAAAAAGAGAGCACCTACTCGCTACGCTCGTTAGAGAATTAGAAGAGAGTTTAAAGTTTATAGTTGAGAATTGAGAGTTCCTATTTCAACCTATTTAACCTACGGTTTTTCAATCCCCATTCCCGAATCCCGTTCCCGCGCGCCCCCAAAAATATTTGTGGTATTCGCGTTTCATTTGCGAAATCGGCGTTAAAATCAAGCGTTCCCGTGAGTTTTTAGTTATTTTGCGTTTTCCGCGGTGATGATTTTTGCGAGCAGGGCAGCGTTTTTCGTTCCCGCCGTGCAGTCAAAATTATTTTTGTACCAATTTGAAAACTTGCCAAAGTTTGCAATTTTTTCGAGTTGTGTTTTTTGGTAAATCGCTAAAATTTGGTCTGAATTGAGTTTTGGATTTTTGATGAGCGCGTGCAAAAATTTTTGAATATTTTCGCTGTAAATAAATGAACGGTAAGCCAATTGGCGCTGATATTCAAAATCGAGCATTAACCATTCGCGCAGATTTTCATCGTCAAATTTTTCTTCAATTTTGTCGCGAGAACGCGTTTGCGCGGCGTTAGATTTTGTAATTTTATTTACGCGTTCCCGCGACAGATTTTCAAACACTTCATCGCCGAGATAGCAATTGACGACGTCGCCGATAATTGAGCTCGCGGCGGGAACATTATTAAAAAAATGTTCAAAAAGCGTGTATTTTATTTTGCCCTCGATGGCTAAATAATCGCCGATATTTTCGACGTTCCCGTTGTGCTCAATCAAAAAATCGACCAATTCTTCGGCATCAACTTCGCAGTTGAGCACCAGCGATTTTTGATTTTCTTTGGACAAATTTTTAAAACCCGTTCCCGCAACATTCGGAAAACTTTCCGTTTTGAAAATTGCTGCATTTGCCGTTCCCGTCGCCAAAAAAAGCGTTCCCGTAAAAATCAAAGTCGCGACGACCTTCAAAACGAATAAATATTTCATCTTTATAAATTTATTTAAAAACAATTATTTTTGCAAACTTAAAATAAAAACCTTGTTTTCCGTTCCCGCCACGCGATTTTTATTAAATTGACAATTTTCTTTATTTTGCTTATATTCGTTCCAGAGTTTGCGGAGAATTTCCTGTTTTTTTTACCCCCTTGGAGAGTTGTTGCTTAAATGAAAAGAAAATCCGTTTCGTTGTCTTACCGTTCCGTTTCGCTGTCGCCGAATCGCCGCCAGTCCGATCGCTCGGCGACCAGGTCTTCATTGCCGGACATCAGCGGTTATGATGGGCGTTATGGTTTTTCGTGTTCGTGGACTTGGAAACACATAATTGACGCGCCCGAAAATTGGGACGGCAAGCCGATTTCGGTTTCATTTTCAGTTTCGGCGGATGACAATGCGACTTTATCGGTCGGCGGCACATCGATTTCGTCGTCTTACAGCCGCGATGTTGGCGGACCCGTTCCCGCATCGGGAATGGCGCTTTTGAATCCGGGCATTTACGAAGTTTCGCTGTCTTATTTAAACATTGATTATAAACCGCCGTCGGGTAACGTTGCGTCTTTGAGCTGGTCTGTTTCTTCGGGTCGTGCGGGAACGCTGATTCCCGAGAAAAACGATCCACCTCCGCCATCACTCTGCGATTGCGACGATTCTGACAAAGGCGGCTCGGAGCCGACGGTTCAGTCTGCGCGTTCCCGCGTTTTTTCGGCGTTTTCGGGAGCGCATTCTTCCGCGGGCCGCAACGCGCGGCTGTCGGTCGATGCCGACTGTTTTTGTTGGCAAAGCGATTTCGGGAAATTCCGCGGTTTGGGCGGAATCGCTTCGGGGCGGCTTGAAATTTTGGCGTACGCGTTTTCGGAAACTTTGGCAAGTCCCGATTTTCTGGAATTTCGTCATCCGCTGAATTCCTGGCTTGTGTTTCCGAATGAAGGAATTTCGGCGGGAACGCAACTGAAAGTTTTTACGGGTGGCGCTTACACTTCTTGGGTTTGCGACGGGAACGGCAACCAATTTTTCCCGATCGGAACGTCCTCGAAAGTTTCGGAAATTTTGCGCTGGGCGACGGCGGAAAAAACGTCCTTGGAACTTGTTTTTCCCGACAAAAGCGTCATTAAATTTTCGGCGGAAGACGGTGAAATTCTGTCTTACAAAACGCCTCGCGGCAGGCTGTGGACGGCTTCGGAACTGGCTTCGTTTCTTGAAATTCTTCGCGACGAGAACGGCGTTTTGCGTCAGATTTGGAATTTTTGGGACGGTTTGGCAGCTGTCGAAAACATTTCGGCTTCGGGCTATGAAATCGCTTTTTACCTGCCGAATCAGGTCGGCGAAAAAATTGCGGAAACAGGACTTTATTCCGTGTCGGGAACGGCTTTCAAGCGTTTTATTGTCTCGCTTTCGTCGTCGGGAAAACTGACGATTGCCGAGCAGGATTCCCGCGCTGGCGCGCAGGCGTTCCCGCGTTCCGTTTGGTTTGAAAACGGTGCTTGGAATTCTTCGATCGGCGACGGGAACGAGGAAATTTTCACCCGTCGGCAAAAAACGACGCTTGACGGGAACCGTTTTCGGATTGTCACAACGGTTTCGCGCGCTTTGGAAAGCGTTCCCGCGTCGCTTGTCGCCGAAGAATTCGAATACGACGAGGCGCTGGGGAATCTTTGCCTTTCGCGAACGGAAGCTTACGAAAGCGCGCTTGCGGCAACGACTCTTTTTGATTACGACGACGCGGGGCGGGAAATTAAGGAAACGCGTCCGGACGGCAGTGTTTTCGAGACGACTTACGATATTCAGGGGCGCGTTTCTGTTCG
Source organism: uncultured Opitutales bacterium (assembly GCA_934675585.1). Classification (GTDB taxonomy): domain Bacteria; phylum Verrucomicrobiota; class Verrucomicrobiia; order Opitutales; family UBA953; genus Spyradosoma. The sequence continues at coordinate 148,316 of CAKUQY010000001.1, forward strand.
CTACGAGCCGTTCGCGGGCGCGCGCAACAAAACGACTTATTTTCACTACGTTTCCGATGAAAACAACGTTTCGGATTTAAGTTATACGGAAACGCGGATTTCCCGCATGTCGGGTCCGGTGAATTTTTCGCGCACGGATTTTTCGCGGGAAACGTTTTCGGATTACGAGCGCGAAGAACGCCGCACGGGCGGGATCGGTTTTGAGGGAACGCGTTTGGAAGTCACGGAAACTTGGCTTGGCACCTGCGCGAACGAGTTTGCGCGCGGCCGCGTCAAAATGGTTCAGGCGCAAACCGGTGTTCAGACGCATTACGATTACGCGGGAACGACTTTGCACGGCGCGCTTTACAAGATTACCGAGGAAACGCGCGTCGCGGGAACGGCGGTCAATGGTAAATCGTCGCGCCGCGTGAGCTACGTCAGCACCGACGGGAACACGGTTTTCGAGGAAAAATTCGTTCTCGACAATGCGGGAACCTGGCAAAAAATTTCCGAATTTTCGGCGGAGTTTGACGCGTTTAACAACGAATCGAAACGCACGCGCGGGAACGGTCGCGTTTTTCAGCGGGAAACGATGTGCTGCGGTCCGCTTTGGGAAATCGACGAAGACGGCGTGCGCACGGATTACGTTTACAGTTCCGCCCGTCTATTGACTGAAAAAACGCGCGCGCTCACGGCGCAGAATCCCGAACGCTGCACGATTTACGAACACGACGCGCGCGGGAACGTCGTTCACGAAACGCTGAAATTGAACAGCGTCGATTTCAGTGAAAAAACCACGGCGTTTGATTTGCTCGGTCGCAAAATTTCAGAAACGGACGCGCTGGGGCGGACGACACTTTTTTCTTATTCGCAATCGAATGCTTCGACGACGGAAACGCAAACGCTGCCCGACGGCGCAACGCGGATTACGACGACGCACGCCGACGGCACGGTGCTTTCTGAGTCGGGAACGTCGCGCCGCGCGGTCGCGTCGCAGATCGATTTTGTTTCCGACGGCATGCGTTTGACGCGCCGCATCGCGGGAACGACGAACAATGCGGGCGTGCTTTCGCGCGAAATCAGAAATGGTTTCGGCGAAATTATCCGCGAAACGAAACAGAATATTTCGGGCGCGTTTGTCGCGACGGAAAGCGTTTACAATGCGCGCAGTCTGCCAATTCGGCGCGTTGCGGGAACAGCCGCACCCGAACTTTTCGAATACGACGATTTTGGAAACGAAATAAAATACACGCTCGCGCTCGCGCAAACGCCGAACCCGCAAAATTCGCGTGTGCGGGAACGCTCGACGTTTTTTGAAAACCGCGACGACGGCGTTTATCGCGTGATTACTGAAACGACTTACAACGCAGCGGGAACGCCGCTCGTGCGCTCGACGGCGACGCTCGTTTCCGAAAGCGCCGTTTTTGAAAACAAAACCGTCGAAACCGATATTCGCGGGAACGCGACGGTGCGTCAAACGGAATTCGGCGAGCCGGGCGAACGCCTGCAAAAAACACAAATTGCGGGAACGACAAACATCGCGCAATCGCGCACGCTTGACGGCTTCACGGTTTCGCAAACAGATCACGCGGGAACGCTCACGCAATTTGCAAGAACTTTTAAAACCGGCGCAAATGCGGGCGTTGTTTTGACGACGACCGACGGTCGCGGGAACGCTGCAAGCGTCGAGCAAAACGTGCTCGGGCAGACTTTGAAAACAACCGATGCGGCGGGCAATGTTTTGACGACGGTTTACGACGCGGCGGGCAGAGTTTCGCAAATCACCGACGCGCTCGGTAAAACGCGCTGTTTCGCTTACGATTCTCACGGGAACGCCGTTGCGGAATTCGGCACGGGAACGCAAGCGGTGGCGCGCGTTTTCGACGATGCGAACAATCTCGTTTCGCAAAAACTTTTCCGCGTTCCCGGCGAAACGATTGAAACGGATCCGCGTACGCGCGCCGACGGCGACGAAACCCGCTGGGAATATCACGCGGCGATAGGGCTGCTTTTGAAAAAGATTTATCCTGACGGGAACGAGTTGAATTACAATTACGATTCGCAAAACCGTCTTGCGGGAACGGTTTATTCGCGGGAAGTTTCCGCGGGAACGCCGCTTACGGTTTCGCGCGCCTACAACGAAAAAACGGGCGAACTGACGCAAATTGCCTACAACGACGGCACAAGCGAAGAAAACTTCGTTTATAATTTCTTGGGGCAATTGACGCAAATTTCCGATGCTTCGGGAACGCGTGAAATCGTTTACAACGCTTACGGCGAGACGGAAAGCGAAACGCTTACGGGCGACAATCGAACGCACGCTGTCGCGGAACTACGCGACGCTTTCGGGCGAGGCATCGGCTATACTTATTCCAAGGCGGGCTCGCTCCAGCAAACGACGAATATCGTTTACGACGAGGGAACGGGACGCATCTCGAACGCAGGATTTCTCCACGGCGGGAACGCGAAAAACTTTGGGTTCGGCTATTTGCCGGGAACAAATTTGATCGAGAACATAACGATGCCGAACAATATGAGTTTGACTCAGGGCTACGAGGCAAATCGCGATTTGGTCGCTTCAATGCAGTATAAACGAAACACGACGAGTGTCGTCGAACGGCATTACACTTATGATGAACTCGGTCGCCCGGCGACACGTCAAACTGCGCGCAACGGCGAAGTTTATACCGATTCGTTTGCTTACAATTCGCGTTCGGAACTGACAGAAGCGACAATTCACGGCAGGAATTATACTTACAGTTACGACAATATCGGCAATCGTAAGGAGTTTTATGAAACGGGCTGGACTTTTGATTACGAAACCAACGCGCAAAACCAATACACGCGTATTGTTAAACAATTGGAAAATAATGAGTTCGTTCCCGAATACGATGCTGACGGGAACGCAACGCTGATCAAAACAGAAGCGGACACGTGGCGAATCACTTACAACGGCGCGAATCGTCCCGTGCGTTTTGAAAATGAGGGAACGAATACCGTTGTTGAAATGGGCTACGATTATCTCGGTCGCCGCTTTTTCAAGAAAGTGACGGTTTCGGGAACGGTAACGTTGCACCAGCGTTACATTTATCGCGGCTTTTTGCAGATTGCGGCGGTTGATTTAACTCGTGGCGGGCATCCCGCGCTTTGGTTTGTAACCTGGGATCCGACGCAACAGACGGGAACGCGTCCGCTTGCGATTCAGAAAAACGGTTCTTGGTTTGCTTACGGTTGGGATATTACAAAAAACGTTTGCGAAGTTTTCGGTCCTTCGGGCTACATTCGCGAAAGTTATTCTTACACGCCGTTTGGCAAAATTTATTCCACCGGCGATGTTAACCAACCATTCCGCTGGTCGTCAGAATATTATGACGCGGAATTAGATTTGATCTATTACAATTACCGCCATTATTCTCCTACGCTCGGCCGCTGGCTTTCCCGCGATCCAATCGAAGAACAAGGCGGTTTGAATTTGTATGCGTTTTGTAAGAATAATTCTGTTAGTCAGTGGGATAATTTAGGTAATGTTGTTCCGATTGCAGTTGGTGGAGTAATAATTCCAATTAGCGCAATTGAAGCAGCAGCATTAGCAATGGGCTTAGGCATTTCAGCATGTCTTGAAAATATTACTTGCAGAGAACTTGCATTAGCTTATATGAAAGAAGCAATAGATGCGATTGCGGTTCAATTAAAAATTTCACTTTGTGAAGCTGCATATTGGGAATACAAGTCTCCAAATTGTGCAAAGTGTACACAAAATACAACATTGACACATAATACTTTTAATTGTGCATGTTGGGGACATGTTTATTTTTGGAGAAAGTCTTATATAAAAATGAAGTGTGATTATTTTTTATTAGGAAGTATAAGAAAAGGATCTAAAATTGCAGAAGACGGGCATTTAAAAGAACTTAAAAATGTCGAAAATGCTATGAATAAGTGTTGCAATAAAATATGTTGTGATGAGAAAAATACCTGAAATTAGCAGTTTGCTGGGTTATTCTGATTGCGGCAAATTAGATCTTGATGCGCTTGTGTCCGTCAGAATTTTTGGCGGGAAAACCGTAGAACAGGCGTTTGAGTATATTTGTTCGGGGAAAGAATGCGATTATGTTTTTTTGGAATCTTTTCATTTTATGAACAGCAATGCTTTTTGGTTTTATTTTCCAATTTTTAAAAAATATTTACTTTGGGATACGCAAAAAAATAAAGAAGTCGATATCATTGTTATAAAAGCCTCGATTCAGTTTTTATTAAAGCAAAAATCGGAAATTTTTTCACATTTGACCGAAGTTATTGCGTTAATTAAAATTTTGGAAAAATTGATCCCGATGATTAAAATCGAATATTCGTTTGAAATCGCAACAATAAAAGAAATAAAGTTTAACATAGAATATTTAAAAAAATATTTGTCTAATTTTTGAATTTACACAGCCGTCGGGAACGTATTTAATAAATTTTACATCAATGCCGAACAATGTAATATCCCAGTATTTTAATGCGCATCGCGATTTGCTTTTGCGCGTGAAAAATACGGTCAACGGGAACGTGATTTCCCAATACGATTATACGAACGACGCGCTCGGTCGGCGTTCGTCGATGACGAAAAGCGGCTCGATGACGCGAGAGTTTGCCGAGCCGGAAACGCTGGATTACGCTTATAATTCGCGTTCGGAGCTGACGGGCGCGGTGTCAAGCGCCGATCCCGCCTACAATTACGCGTATGCTTTCGATAATATCGGTAATCGCGCAACGGCGAGCGCGGCGGGAACGCAAACGAATTACGCGACGAACGCGCTTAATCAATATTCGGCGGTCGATGATTCCGTTCCCGCATACGATGCCGACGGGAACGTGATTTCGTTAAAAACCGCGACAGGAACGTGGCAGATTACTTACAACGGCGCGAATCGTCCCGTCACTTGGGTGAAATCGACAGGCGAGAAAATTTTTATGATGTACGATTCGCTCGGTCGGCGTTTTGAAAAGCGCGTTTTGAATGCTGCGGGAACGCGGATTTTGCGGGAACGCTATGTTTATGTAGGTTATAATTGCGTGCAGATTTTGAACGGCGACGACGGGAACGCGGTCGAGAAAGAATTCGTTTGGGACCCGACGGAGCCAACGGGAACGCGTCCGCTGACGTGGACTTTCGTGAAGCGGGGTTTGAATTTGTTTTACGCGCACGACGGGAACAAAAACGTTTCGGAGGTTTTCTTTTTGGCGCTTCAAAACGGCATTGCCGCGCACTACGAATATTCTCCGTTTGGCGCAATTACTTATACATCTAAAAACACGCCTTACACGATCGATTTGATTGCCGCGAATCCGTTCCGCTTCAGCTCAGAATTCTACGATCCCGAACTTGATTTGATCTATTACAACTATCGCCATTATTCTCCCGCACTCGGTCGCTGGCTTTCCCGCGACCCGATCGAAGAACAAGGCGGGCTGAATTTGTATGCGTTTTGCGGGAATAATACGTTGATAACGACAGACTACTTAGGCAACTTATTCGGCATTGATTTTGATTTTAACAATAGTTTGCAGATTGGAGGTTGTATTCCAATTCCTGTTGTGCCGCTAGTGTCAATTTGTTTTACAGGAGGCTATACTTTAACCATAGGCGAATGTTGTCAAAATTGTTCTAAAAAAAGAATGGTAGAAATAAGTGGAGATATTAGCATATATGTTTCCGTCGGGAAAATAGATCCGCTATCATTATCTTATACGAAAGGAAGCGTAATTGAAAAATTGCTTCCTTCTTGTCCTCAACAAACGGCAGGCATTAACGGAAGTTTATTTGTTGGGTTTAATGGAGGAGTTGTTAATGGTCAATGTAGTTATGATTTTGAAAAAGACGATTGGAGTTGTAGTGTTAACTTTCAAATTCGTTATCAAGTCAATGCATTTGGGGGAGGTTCTGTTAATTTTTACAAAATAAAGCTTGATTAATAAATGTCATTTTATAAAATAGTTTTATCCTTTTATAAGGAACAAATTCCTTTTGGTGTTACTGGAAGTATTTGTTTTTTTATTGCAATAGTTTTACGAGCAAAGTGCGACTCGTTGTTTATATTATGGTTTCTACTTCTTTTTGTTGCATTTTTTGTAGTTATTTTGGGAATCGTTAGATTTTATATTAAAATGAGAGATTTTTCTTTTAAATGCCCTAAATGTGCGGAGTCTGTAGCGATAAATCTTTGGCAATGGAAGTCTAATGAACTAAAAAAATGTAATAATTGTGGTCATGAGTTTAAAAAGGATTATGAGTTTGAATCTATGGGCGCCCCTCCGTCGCCAATTTATTATATAGGCGATGAAAAATAATTATCGATGTTGAAATAATTAAGACAATGATAACAACGAATATTAATTTCTATGTTCGAAAATCGCGTCCGCTGACGTGGACTTTCGTGAAGCGAGGTTTGAATTTGTTTTACGCGCACGACGGGAACAAGAACGCTTCGGATGTTTTCTTTTTGGCACTTCAAAACGGCGTTGCGGCGCACTACGAATATTCTCCGTTTGGCGAAATTACTTATACATCTAAAAACACGCCTTACACGATTGATTTAATTGCCGCGAATCCGTTCCGCTTCAGCTCAGAATTCTACGATCCCGAACTTGATTTGATCTATTACAACTATCGCCATTATTCTCCCGCACTCGGTCGCTGGCTTTCCCGCGACCCAATCGAAGAACAAGGCGGACTGAATTTGTATGCGTTTTGTAAGAATAATGGGATTCAAAATACAGATTCTCGGGGGAAATTTGCAATAGGCCTTGCAGGAATTTTTACTTATAAATGCATTATGGGTGCGTTAAGTTCTATGGCTTTTGATGCAACGTTTCAACTTGCAAAATGTAGTTATTATTCAATTACAGACAAATGCAAAGAAAATTGTTGTAAGATAAATTATTGTTCTTTAGCGATATCAGGAATTGTAGGGTGTTTTGCTCCATCTGCATTTCCTATAGGGCAAATAACTCTCGCCGCTATAAAATCAGCTCTTGTTAAGTTTGGTGCGAGTAGCATTCTCAAATTTTTAGGACGATTAGGGTGTTAGAATTTATATTTCAATTTATTGGTGAAATTCTTATTGCTTGCTTTGAAAAATTTATTTCAAAAGTATTGGATTGGATTGATGAGCATCCAAGACTGAAAAAGACATTGCTATTGCCTTTATTACCTTGGTTTTGGGCAAAAAGTATGTATAAAAAGTTTATGAGAAGAAAATAAAGCTCTAATACAAGAAAAAATGAACACAAATACGACGTTTTGCCGTCAAAAAATCCAGTAATAACGTATGTTTTTGAGTAATCATAAACTTATTGATTAAATTTTTGAATTTACACAGCCGTCGGGAACGTATTTAATAAATTTTGCATCAATGCCGAACAATCTAATATTCCAGTATTTTAATGCGCATCGCGATTTGCTTTTGCGCGTGAAAAATACGGTCAACGGGAACGTGATTTCCCAATACAATTATACGAACGACGCACTCGGTCGGCGTTCATCGATGACAAAAAGCGGTTCAATGACGCGGGAATTTGCCGAGCCGGAAACGCTGAATTACGCTTATAATGCGCGTTCAGAGCTGACGGGCGCAGTGTCAAGTGCCGATTCCGCCTACAATTACGCGTACGCTTTCGACAATATCGGCAATCGCGCAACGGCGAGCGAGGCGGGAACGCAAACGAATTACGCGACGAACGCGCTCAATCAATATGCGTTGGTTGATGATTTCGTTCCCGCGTACGATGCCGACGGGAACGCGACGCAGATTAAAACCTCGACAGGAACATGGACGATTTCTTACAACGGCGCGAATCGTCCCGTCACTTGGGTGAAATCGACGGGCGAGAAAATTTTTATGATGTACGATTCGCTAGGTCGGCGTTTTGAAAAGCGTGTTTTGAACGCGGCGGGAACGCGGATTTTGCGGGAACGCTATGTTTATGTAGGTTATAATTGCGTGCAGATTTTGAACGGCGACGGCGGGAACGCTGTTGAAAAAGAATTCGTTTGGGACCCGACGGAGCCAACGGGAACGCGTCCGCTGACGTGGACTTTCGTGACGCGGGGATTGAATTTGTTTTACGCGCACGACGGGAACAAGAATGTTTCGGACGTTTTCTTTTTGGCGCTTCAAAACGGCGTTGCGGCGTATTACGAATACGCTCCTTTCGGTGGAATTACTTATACATCTAAAAATACGCCTTACACGATCGATTTAATTGCCGCGAATCCATTCCGTTTCAGCTCAGAATTTTACGATCCCGAACTTGATTTGATCTATTACAACTATCGCCATTATTCTCCTGCGCTCGGTCGCTGGCTCTCCCGCGACCCGATCGAAGAACAAGGCGGCTTGAATTTGTATGCGTTTTGTAAGAATAATGGGATATTTTACGCGGATCGGAGAGGATATGTACCGTGTAATAATTATCTTAAAACTCGTAATTGCAATTCAAAATCAAAAACGTGTGAAGGACGAACAGATAAACAGAAAGATGGAGAAATTAAGGTTAATGGATGCGGACCAGAAGGCGGGGTAATTTGGGGGGCAGATGTCGTTCCGGATTCTTATTTTTTTGTAGTTAATTTTGAAAATGCGTGTAATCTTCATGATCGTTGTTATGGTTCTTGTAATTCGAATAAGGCTCAATGCGACGATCTTCTTCGTCAGGCGATGAAAATCGAATGTTATAAATCTCTTTTTTTATTCCCGTTATTTTTGAATTCTTGTCTTGCCCAAGTAGATATTTATTGGGTAGCAATCTCAAAATTGGGAAATGGTGCGTTTGAAGCGGCACAAGATAATGCTTGTGTTTGGGAGTGCTGTGAACAATGAAATTATTCTTTTTAATCACTAGTTGTTTTATTTTTTTATGCAGTGGGTGCTTTTATAGCATAAAGAAAGATAAATATGTGAATCTTTTGGAAAAGGACGGTGAGATTGTTTTTATATCTGCTAGAGTTGATTCATGGATTTTTTGGTTAATTATTTTACCGCCGATCTCGATTAACTATCAGGAGTTAAAAGAAACAAATTTAAAGGGAAAAACACAGATTATTGACGATGATTTTTCAGTAAGTGTTGTAATCAATCCTTTAGAACAACCATACACATTTTTTTCTCATCTTGAAGAGCCAGAAACAGGCGAAGCAAGAATTAAACTTTTAGGCACAGAATGGATTGTAAATTCCTATCAAGAAACAAATAATCGAACATTTTATCATGCGGAATATTATTATGGTTTTGGAGGAGTACTGTCTCAGGATTTCTCTAAAAAAGGAAAAGTTATTTTAAGTAAATTAGATCAAGAAAATGGGTCGGAAGAAATTATTTTAAAAATGATGAAAAATCGTAAAATTCAAACACAGGAATAAAAATTAAAATATTTTTCTAATTGAATTATGAAAAACTATGAAATCATCATAGAAAAAAGAAACATTAAAGAAAAAATTAATAATTTATACGGAATATGTAATCAAAAGAAAATGCCGTTTTAAAGAATCGATATGTTTTTAGCAATAATGTTTATGATGTCTTTTTCAAGTTTTCAGAAGCAAGATTCGCAAATAACGCATGATTATTTTGTTTTTGGAGGAACAGAAAAGAAGATTCAAGCATCGAAAAACGAAGAAATATTATTTGAAAAAATATATTTAAGTCGAAAACCTCTTGAGAAATCTGTGGGATGTCCGCCAGCCCCGCGGTTCTTTTATTATTCAAAAAAATATCAGAAATCATTTGCGGTTTTCTCGTCTATGATGTGGATTGATCATGATTGTGAACCAGAAGAAAACGATAAAACCAGAGAGTCAATTTGGTATTTTCGGGTTGATCGAAGTGCCGTGGATGAATTTATGAAACACACGAAGAAATACAGATAAAAAGGAATTCCCGTTTCACGAGGGTAATAAAAAGTTGGCGCGAAATTCGCCTTTGGTTTATTTATTTTACGAATCTGTTTTTATCCTCGACACTAAAAAATTTCAAATTTATACTTGTTTCACCCTAAAGAATTTATGATCGCGTTCAGAAATAGTTTTAAACCAAATCGCGGGAACGTTCCCGCGTACGATGCCGACGGGAACGTGATTTCGTTGAAAACTGCGACGGGAACGTGGCAAATTACTTACAACGGCGCGAATCGCCCTGTTACCTGGGTGAAATCGACAGGCGAGAAAATTTTCATGATGTACGATTCGCTCGGTCGGCGTTTTGAAAAGCGTGTTTTGAATGCGGCTGGGAGGCGGATTTTGCGGGAACGCTATGTTTACGCGGGCTATAATTGCGTGCAGATTTTGAACGGCGACGGCGGGAACGCTGTTGAAAAAGAATTCGTTTGGGACCCGACGGAGCCGACGGGAACGCGTCCGCTGACATGGACTTTCGTGAAGCGGGGATTGAATCTGTTTTACGCGCACGACGGGAACAAGAATGTTTCGGACGTTTTCTTTTTGGCGCTTCAAAACGGCGTTGCGGCGCATTACGAATACGCTCCTTTCGGTGCAATTACCCGCACCGCGAAAAACACGCCTTACACGATCGATTTAATTGCCGCGAATCCATTCCGTTTTAGCTCGGAATTTTACGATCCCGAACTTGATTTGATCTATTACAACTATCGCCATTATTCTCCGTCCCTCGGTCGCTGGCTTTCCCGCGACCCGATCGAAGAAAAGGGAGGGGTGAATTTGTATGCGTTTTGTAAGAATAATGGGATTAATATTTGGGATTTTCTTGGTGATGTTGGATTTCCTGGGTTTTCGCCTATTGCCGGACGCAATTTACAATGCATGGTAGATAATTGGCTTCAACCTCAACCAAGTGGCGGAAGATGCAGGCCTAGTACTAATGGAGGAATTGAATGTCGAACAAACAAGCCAAGTAAAAAAGAGCCTCTATTAAACGGTTGTGGAAGTGAGGGTTCGGAATGGGTTCCCGATTCTTTTCTTTGGATTGTTAGTTTTGTTGAAGCATGCAACAATCACGATAAATGTTACGGAACATGTGGAAGTTCTAAAGAAGATTGTGATAAAAAATTAGGTCATGACATGGAAAATGCGTGTAAAAATAAATTTGGAATACTTAGATTTGTATTTCGAAAGTCATATCTTCTTTGTCTTGCGCAGGCGAAAATTTATGAATTGGCTCTTTTGAATGTATCTGCGGCAGATGCCGCATTTGAAAAAGCACAAGATGTTGCGTGCGAATGGGAAGAACTTCCTTGTGTTGTGAACTAAAAACCGATGAAAAATAATATTTTTTGGTGTTTTTTGGGCTTTTCGATCGGAACCGTCTGGGCGTTTGTGGGTTGGATTGTGTTGGCTACTGTGTCAATGTTCTCTGTTCCGGATGTTAATGATTCTTCTTTTGATCAAATGAAGCAATGTAGACTTGAATCTGCCACTATTACTTATCGAAAAAAAGAAAAGGCGACAGGGGAACTTCAATTTATTCGTTTTAAGATTGTTGATCCTCATACTCTTTTAAGAATTCAAGATTCGATAAGAATTAGGAGAGTTTCTTCGAGTTTTAGAACTGTCGAGTTTGAGCCGCAAGTAGTTCTTGAAGAAAAAAACGGTTCGGGAAGGTGGAGAATTTCTTTTTGTGGCGGCTTAAATTCAGAATTAACGGTATGGACATCGGAAATTTATGGAGACGTCGCACTTTTTGACGGATCGTTTTATAACGAAATTTTTAGACTTTGCCTTGATAACGAAAAGAAACTTGAGGAAAAAAATTCCTTTGAGGTTTTGTTGCGTTATTAGCGTGTTATTTGATAAATTTATAAACTTGCGGGAACGAGAATTGCTAATTTTCAGTTAGGTGAAAAATTCGTTCCCGCGGGCGTGAAAAATTCGCGTTGCGGGAACGCGTGATTTATAATGAATTTTATGGAAGCAGAAGAAAATTTGACGGGAACGCAAGGCGCGCATTTGAGCGTCGTCGCGACACCGATTGGTAATTTGGAAGATTTGTCGCCGCGTGCAAAAGCGGTTTTAGAAAGTGCAGATTGCATTGCTTGCGAAGACACGCGGACGAGTGGCAATTTGTTGCGTCATTTTGGCATTGCGCGTCCGTTGATTGCTTATCACGACCACAACGAGCAAGCGTCGGCTGCGGGCATTGCTGATAAAATCTCCGCGGGAGCGCATGTCGCGCTGGTTTGCGACGCGGGAACGCCGACGCTTTCTGATCCTGGTTTTCGCGTGGTGCGCGAATGTCGTCGTCGCGGGCTGGCGGTCGAAACGATTCCCGGCCCTTGTGCGTTGATTGCGGCGCTTTCGGCGAGTGGTTTGCCGACAAATGCGTTTGTGTTTCATGGATTTTTGGTTCCTAAAACTTCGGCGCGTCGCAAATTTTTAGAAGAAAATCGCGAGGCAAAAATGACGCTTGCGGTTTATGAATCTTGTCATCGCATTCGTGCGTTTGCGGAAGAAATTTTGGAACTTCTCGGGAGCGATCGCGTGGTTTGTTTCGCGCGCGAATTAACAAAACTTCACGAAACGATTTTGACGGGAACGATTGGTGAAATTTTGCCAAAAATGGTGGGCAAAAATCTCAAAGGTGAATTTGTGGTGCTCATCGCTCCCGCAGATTTTGAGTTGTAAAAATCGTTCCCGCCAATTAGTCTTTTTATTATGAATATTTATCCAGCAGTTGATATTAAAGGCGGCCAATGTGTGCGCTTAAAACAAGGCGTTGCGAGCGATTCGACGACGTATTTTGAGGATCCTACCGTTCCCGCAAAAGGTTTTGCAGACGCGGGCGCAGAATGGATTCACGTGGTGGATTTGGACGGCGCTTTTGATGGCGCGCCCAAAAATATTGAAGCGCTTAAACGCATTGCGGGAACGGGCTTAAAGGTTGAGTTTGGCGGTGGTTTGCGCATGGTCGAAAACGTAAAAACGGTGCTCGACGCAGGCGCGGCGCGCGTAATTATTGGCACAAAAGCGGCTCACGATGACGCGTTTGTCGCAGAATTAGTAAAACAATTTGGCGGCGAAAAAATTGCTGTCGGCATTGACGCCAAAGACGGATTTGTCGCGGTGCGCGGCTGGGTAGACGTGACGGAACGACGCGCGACGGAGCTTGCGGGAACGGTCGCTAAACTTGGCGTAAAAACAATTATTTACACCGACATTGCGACGGACGGGATGTTGAAAGGTCCCAATTTTCCCGCGCTTGAAGAAATGTTGAAATCGACTTCGGCAAACATTATTGCGTCTGGCGGCGTTTCGCGGCGGGAAGATATTTTGCGCATTCGCGAACTCGCGGGAACGTATCCAAATGTTGACGGTGCGATCGTCGGCAAAGCGATTTACGAAAAGCGCGTGGATTTGGCGGATTTGCTCGCAATTGCAAAATAATTGTAATGAATATTTTCAAAAAAATTTATTGTCGTGTTTTTCAAACAGGGCTGAAATTGTCGTTGCCGTTTTTGCCGTATCGCATGCCGACGATTTTGAATAGTACGCGCGCGGTGGCAGATATTTTGCGGGAACGCGCGATTGATTCGGTGCTCGTCGTTACCGACAAGGGAATTCGCAATTTGGGTTTGCTCGACGAAATGTTGGCAAATCTCGACGCGCAAAAAATCGCCTACACGATTTACGACGAAACCGTGGCAAACCCAACCACCGAAAACGTCGAAGCCGCGCGGGAACGCTATTTGCAAAATCATTGTCGCGCGATTGTTGGTTTTGGTGGCGGCTCGAGTATAGATTGCGCAAAAGCCGTGGGAGTGCGCATTGCGCGTCCTAAAAAAACGCTTGCGCAAATGAAAGGCATTTTGAAAGTTTTCAAGCGTTTGCCGTTGCTGATTGCCGTGCCGACGACTGCGGGAACGGGCAGCGAAACCACGCTCGCCGCAGTGATTACCGATGCGAAAACGCGCCACAAATACGCGATTAACGATTTTCCGCTGATTCCAAAATACGCCGTGCTCGACCCGAAAATTACGCTCGGTTTGCCGCCAATGATTAGCGCGACGACGGGAATGGACGCGCTCACGCACGCGGTGGAAGCGTTTATCGGGAACTCGACAATGGCGGGAACGCGTCGCGATGCCTTGCGCGCAACAAAATTAATTTTTGAAAATATTTTTGAGGTTTGCAAAAATGGCGGGAACATTGCTGCGCGTAAAAATATGCTCGAAGCGTCGTTTTACGCGGGTTGCGCGTTCACAAAATCTTACGTTGGCTACGTTCACGCAGTCGCGCATTCGCTCGGCGGAAAATATAATATTCCGCACGGGCTCGCCAACGCGGTGCTTTTGCCGATTGTTTTAAAAGCTTACGGGAACGCGATTCACAAAAAACTGAAAACGCTCGCAATCGCCGCGGGCGTCGCGGACGAAGAAGACGTTCCCGCGAACGCTGCGCAAAAATTTATCGTTGCGATTGAAAAAATGCAGCGCGCGTTGGGCGTTCCCGCAAAACTCGCGGGCATCGTTCCCGCCGACATTCCCGCGCTTGCCAAAATCGCCGAACGCGAGGCAAATCCGCTTTATCCTGTTCCCGTGCTGATGACTGCGCGTGAGTTGGAACAATTTTATCGCGCGGTGATGGAAAATTAATATTTTTTTCTGTCACCGAATTAACCGAATTCAAACCTAAAATTCGAGAAAATTTCCCTTAAAACTGAAATTTGTTTAATTCGGTTAATTCGGTGATAAAAATATAATTAATTTTCGCGGGAACGCGTTTTAAATTTGAAAATAATGGCGGCGCAAATGCCGCCGAGCGTGTCGCACAAAATATCTTTTTGCGAGTCCCAAATATCGCCTTGAGAGCCCCTCAAAAGCCGTTCCCGCTATTGTGATTTTGATTGATACTCTAATCACTTAGCAACTACGAAGGTTTTCATAGGCAATCAGACGATTTCGTAATCTTACTAAAAAATTATTATCCATCATTCAACGAAAATCGTTTTCAATTATTTCTCTAAAATTGAAATCAATCCGAATTTTTGCTTGAAATATCAGTTTTTTTACTTTATAGCAACACGTTTTTGAATCTTGTTCATAAGCACAATAAAAACTACCTTTCCAATCATACTCGACATCACCAACATATCGTTTCCCAAATGGGGTTTCTGTATTAATAAATATTAACCGTCCTTCATTCACAACAATTTTACCAAGACTATCAAATTTAATAATCCCACTATTTCCGCAAAAACAATACAAATTCAGTCCGTCCATTTCTTCAATTGGGTCGCGGGAGAGCCAGCGACCGAGGGAGGGAACGTAATGGCGGTAGTTGTAGTAAACGAGGTTGAGCTCGCTATCGTAAAATTCGCTGCTCCATTGGAAGTTTTGCTCGAAATTGCCAACGGATGAAACGTTCCCGAATGGCGAGTAAGAATAAGTTGTTTTAATGTAGCCATCACTTCCAAAAACTTCACAAACGTTTTTCGTCAGATCGACCGTCGGGAAATAAACGTTGTCGCCGACGATTGAAATCGCGAGCGGACGCGTCGCCGTTTCCTCCGTCGGATCCCAGTAAATCACGCGTTTGAGCGCAGGTTCTTGCGTTCCCGCGACCGTCACTTTTTTCTCGAAACGCCGCCCGAGCGAATCGTAGCCGCACTCGACCACGGTTTGCGTTCCCGCATTTTCAAAACGTACCGGGCGGTTTTCGCCGTTGCAGGAAATGCTCCACGTTCCCGTAGCGGTTTTCACTAACGTCGCGTTCCCGTGCGTTCGTAGGCGGAGGCGTTCGCGCAGAACTCGCCCAGCTTCGCGATTTCGGGCGCGCCGAGCGCGAGCGTGTAGTGCGCGATTTTTTTGCGTTCTTCGGGAACGCCTGCAGATGTCTTCGTCTTCGCCATAAAACGGGCGAAAGTTTATGCCGTTCCCGTGCGGGAAGACAAGCCGGGAAGTGCTCCTCGGGAATGGTCAAGCTTTCAGAAAATCTCGGGCGTTCCCGCGGGAATGCGCTCATTTCCTACTGCATGCGTTGTCTTTAAGATAATCGTCGTAGCTGACAAATCGCGCGTCTTTTTCTGACATCGCGGCTTTGTAACCCGGGAATATTTCATGATTTTCCGGAGGGAACAAATCGGGATAATATCGACGAAGAATCGGAACATTTTTCCGGCGAATGTCCACTCTACATGAAAATTGTTTGGAAGAAGTATTTCTCTCGTAAAAGATTACCGTCCACCAATCCGGATTTTCCATGCGCGCAATACGTTCCCATACATGTTTCGGAAGCATCAACCATGATGACAACGGAGCTTCAGTATAGACTACAATGTCGCTGGAGGTGTCGATCTCGCGGACGGCAATCTGTTCAACGGTCTCTATGAGCATTGCCTCTTCATCTGTTGTTTTCCAAACTTCCGTAACGGCGTCCGCAGGATAAAACATCCCTAGGCCAAGCCGCCCGGAGTAATCGCTTTCTCGAGCTGAACACAAAATCCGCGTTTTGTCTGAAGATATTGGCGTTGCGCTTCTTCTGCGCTCAAAACCGCCTCAATGTAGCCGATTCTCAGCCCATCATCCAACCAAACTTGGTCGCCGACCTGCATTTCATCGCCGTTGAAATAGAAAATTTTCTCACTCATATGCGAATTACTCCTCCGCCAAGGCTCGCCCCCTAACTATAGACGGAGGCCCTCCGGGAATTGCTCCGCGAACAGGAATTAACGTACCATCAACCTGATAACTGTAATTCCAATAGCATTCACAAGATTGAGGATTGCCCTCTACGTATGGATGTTGATTCATCTTCCAATATTTCACGTGATCAATTTCGCCCACCATACCTTTGACAGCCATTTGCTTTTATCCTTCCTATGTTTTTTTTCTAAATCGGAGGAGAGTCCGGTATTTACAGATGTCTTACTAACGCTTCACTATTTTTAATAGCATAAGCATGAAAATGGTAAAAAAAGCATTTAATACGGTGCAACATATGAAATGAAGTATCGGAAGTGGTGTCATTCCTAATCCGTAAATCCAATATATTTCTTCAATTCCGATGCCTACAAATAATAAAGAAAAAATTAGTAGGAATGGCTCATGTCGTCTGCAATGCCTTAAAAACAAAGTCCAGCAGCATCCTTCTAAAAAAGAAGTCGGTAAGATGACGGGAAGCAAAAACATAGCCGGAATAACAGGAAAAAACCAAAAGAACTCCGCGTCATTTATTCCATTCTCGATGATCGAAACATAGAACGATGTAGTTCTAAATGAAAAATCTACGCATAAAAAAGCTCCGAATTGCAATAAAATGAAACGTGCCGCCTTGTTTACAGTCATACTTCCCCTTTTTGCTGATCATGTCCACTTTCACTGAAGTTGTTTTTAAACCAATCGGGAAGAAGCATTTTCCACCCTACACTTGGACCTCCTGGCGGAAGCCATTTATAAGGAATAAATCTACATTGAACATAGCACTTGACATGTGCATCAAGACGTGCAGAATTTCGGACACTACAGGTTTGATTTTTATTTGTAATTAGCTTTTCCATTTCTGTTAAGCACTTTGCTACACATAAAACGCTCTCTGCATTTATTGCATTCGCGTATAGCTTGACAAACCCGATACAAACGTCACGCGCCTTACTTGGATAAGGATCCTCAATCAACTTGCCGTTTTCGCAACATGTTCCTCCTTGTTCATATCCATTACAAATGGAAATTCCTTCGTTTATAATTTTATTCTCATATATTTTCCAGGATTCTGGTCGAGGTCCCCAAACTTCGCTTCCTGGGGCAAACATATAGGAGCCTGTAATGTCTATTTGTTGGACAACGTTGTTCTCTATGAATGTGTACAAGTTCAATCCTCCTTCCTCTTCAATCGGGTCTCTGCTAAGCCAACGACCGTCAGTAGGGGAGTAGTGGCGGTAGTTGTAGTAGACGAGGTCGAGTTCGGAATCGCAGATTTCCGATGACCATTGGAGCGGATTTGCGGGAACGGCGGAGCCGGAGGGCGTTCCCGCAGACACGTTCCCGAACGGTGCGTAGTCGTAGGTCGCGGCGACGTTCCCGTAAAAGTCTACGAGCTCGCAGACGTTTTTCGTCAGATCGACCGTCGGAAAATACACATTATCGCCGACGATTGAAATCGCGAGTGGACGCGTCGCCGTTTCCTCCGTCGGATCCCAGTAAATCACGCGTTTCAGCGTGGGCGTTTGCGTTCCCGCGACGTCGAACGCCGCGATTTGCAGATATCCGCGATAGGCGTAGCGTTCGTGCGAAACGAGCGTTCCCGCGACGGACACTTTTTTTCTCGAAGCGCCGCCCGAGCGAATCATATCCGCACTCGACCACGGTCTGCGTTCCCGCATTTTCAAAACGCACCGGACGGTTTTCGCCGTTGCAGGAAACGCTCCA
>CAKUQY010000002.1 GCA_934675585.1 uncultured Opitutales bacterium
ATCTTAAATGAAGAATAACTCCCAAAATCTTTCCTCTCAAAAAAATCTTCGGTGTCCTTTTTATTTGACGAAATACGGGAACGGCTAAAAATAAATGCGTTCCCGCAAAAAAATCACGGGAACGCACTTTTAGGTTTTCAAAAAAAACTTATTTCATCAAGTTTTCAGGACCGTTAACCGTTGCATTAACCTTAAGGCGCAAAGCGTTCAAGTGAATGAAGCCCGTTGCATCGTTTTGGTCGTAAGCGTTGGTTGGGTCAGCTTCCATCGTTGCAATTGCCGGATTGTAGAGCGAATTTGGCGACTTGCGGCCAGAAACATAGCAATTGCCCTTGTAGAGCTTAACGCGCACCGTTCCCGTAACATTCTTTTGTGTTTCGGTAACAAATGCTTGCAATGCGAGGCGCTCTGGCGCATACCAAAAACCATTGTAAACGAGTTCTGCATACTTTGGAATGAGCGAATCGCGAAGGTGCATCGTGTCGCGGTCCATCGTGATTGACTCGATTTGACGGTGAGCGAAATACAAAATAGCTCCGCCCGGTGTTTCATAAACGCCACGCGATTTCATACCGACAAAGCGATTTTCAACCATATCCACGCGGCCGATGCCGTGTTTGCCACCCAAATCGTTCAGCTTGAGCATAATTTCGAGCGGCGTCATTTTCACGCCATCGATTGCTACGCAGTCGCCTTTTACGAAATCGAGCGTCACGTATTCTGGCGCGTCGGGAGCGTCTTCTGGAGCAACTGAAAGTTTAAACATTTCTTTATTTTCTGGGCAGAACGCGTCAAACCATGGGTCTTCCATAATGCCGGCTTCATAAGAAATGTGGAGCAAGTTGCGGTCCATCGAATATGGTTTTTTCATACTTGCTTCGACAGGCAAACCTTGTGCTACGCAATAGTCGATCATTTCTTTACGACCAGGGAATTGCGCACGGAATGAATCGTCGCGCCATGGCGTAATCATCTTAATGTCCGGAGCGAGCGCGGCAACAGTGAGTTCAAAACGCACTTGGTCATTGCCTTTGCCTGTCGCGCCGTGAGCGATTGCGTCGCAACCTTCTGCACGCGCAATTTCAACCATGCGTTTTGCAATCAAAGGACGCGCAATTGAGGTACCCAAGAAATATTGTCCCTCATAAATCGCATCTGCTTGCATCATTGGGAAGATGAAATCTTTTGCAAATTCTGCGCGAAGATCGTCGATATAAATCTTTGAAGCACCTGTTTTCTTGGCTTTTTCGTCAAGACCTGCCACTTCTTCTTTTTGACCGACGTCTGCACAGAATGCAATCATCTCTGCGTTATATTTTTCCTTGATCCAGGAAAGGAGCACCGAAGTGTCCAAACCTCCAGAATATGCGAGGAGAATTTTCATAATTTTTATGATTTTTAGTTTGTGTTTAACTAAATAGATATTTTGAGATTAACGCGCAATTTTTTCAAGCATAATTCGCGGGAACGCTAAATTCTTGGCACCGCGGCGAGCAAACGCTGTGTGTATTCGTGTTGCGGATGATAAAAAACGTCCGCGGGAACGCCCTTTTCGACAATTTCTCCATGACACATCACCGCGACTTGATGCGAAAGTTCTTTAACAACCGCCAAATCATGTCCCACAAAAAGATAAGCAATACCAAGTTGCGCTTGCAAACGTTTTAACAAATTGATAATTTGCGCTTGCACCGAAACGTCAAGCGCGGAAACTGGCTCGTCGCAAATTATTAATTCCGCCTGCGTTGCCAAAGCGCGCGCAATTGCGATACGCTGACGTTGCCCGCCCGAAAATTCGTGAGGAAACCGCTGCGCCATCGCCACAGGCAATTCAACCATTTCAAGCAATTCTGCCACACGATTTTGGCGGGAACGCTTGTTCATTTCAGGAAAATGAATTTCCAAAGGTTCACTCAAAATTGCCGCAATTGTTTGACGTGGATTCAGCGATGCGTCAGGATTTTGAAAAACCATTTGAACGCGTTTGCGCAGATTCAGCGGCATTCGCGCCGAATAATTTGTAACCTCGTCTTCGCCGTAAAAAATCGTTCCCGCAACGATCGACTGCAAGCGCATAATCGCGCGCGCGAGCGTCGATTTGCCACTCCCGCTCTCGCCGACCAAGCCCAAAGTTTGCCCGCGTTCGATTGTGATTGAAACATTTTTGAGCGCTTGAAATTTTTCTGCGTGCGCAAAAAAACCGTTCCCGCGACGCGCAAACTCGACAACGATATTATTTACCGTCAAAATAGACATTTTTTAAAATTTAAATCCTGACTTGATCGCGAACGCAATTGTTGGGTCAGTTGTAAATTCAGTCGCGTCTTGTTCATGCCCGCGTTCCCAGCGACGATAACGTTGCCAAGCGAGCACAGAAATCGTTCCCGCGACATAAAAGCGTTTCGTCAAATAATATTCCAATTTAAAATCGACGGGAATCCAATCCGTTTGCCAGCCCACGCGTTTTTCGATTTGAAACACGCCCAATTCGTAAGACGCTTTGCAAGAAAATTGCCAGCGTTCTTCTTTGTCAATTTTCCAAATTAATTCCACACCATTTGAAACATTCAATTTCAAATTGTCCGCCAAATTCCAATTAACCACGAGTGCAGGCAAGTAATACATGCGTTCCCGCAAAGGCGAATAAATCGTTACCGCGCCGAGCCACACAAATTCATCGCGCGAAAAATATTGTTTTGCGCCCAAACCCAGCGTAAACGTTAAACCATGCGAAAATGCCGTCGTGTCAGCCGCGTTTAATTCAAGAGAAGCCGTTCCCGCCACAGCGCGCCCTTGCGAATGGTCATAAACATATTCTTGCCAAGTAAAAAACGAAGCTTTATCAACCGCAGAAAACGGTGCGGGAACATCCGAAAAATGATAATTCACACGCGCAAAACCTAATTCCAAAATTGAAATATAAGTTTCACTTGGATTCAAATAAAAAACACCCGCTTCTGCTGAAAGGCTCGATTTTGAAATTTTGCCGCCATGACGAATACTCGCGGGAACGCTTTGAAACGCCCCCAAGCTTGTTCCCGTCTTCGCTTCAAACAACAATTCTCTGAAAAAATCTAATTCATCCGCTTGTGTTAACGGAGCCGCCAACAGCGTTCCCGCCAACAAAATCAGCTTAAATCGATTGCTCTTCATTAAATTCATCAATAATAGAATTCACTTCCTGCAAAGCCGCGGGAGCGCGATCCATAATTCCCGTCGCCAGCGCGCGTTTTGCCATTAAAATTGCCGAAGCGATTGCGTGGCGATTACTCGAGCCGTGCGCTTTGAGCACCATTCCGCTCAAGCCCAACAACGGCGCGCCACCAAAACGTTCTGGACGCAACTGCGCTTTCAACCCTTTCAACAACGAAATCATCATCAAAACTGCCGCAATGTAAAGCGGATTTCGTTTAACACGACTCGAAACAATGTCTTTGAGCATGTGTACAAGACCTTCAATCGATTTCAAAACAATGTTGCCCGTAAAACCATCGCAAACAATGACATCGACATCGCCCTGGAAAATATCAAAACCTTCAATCGGTCCCGCATAAGTAAATGTGTCCACTTTTTTAACAATTTCTTTCATGTACGCATTTGCCTTGTTGATGCGTTCACCGCCCTTGCCTTCTTCGGTGCCAACCGTCAGCAAACCAACACTCGGCTTTTCAACACCCAACAAACCATTGGCATAAAGCGCACCCAAAACACCATTGTGAATCAATTGCTCAGCCGACGTTTCAGGATTTGCCCCCACATCAACCACAATCGTGTAGCCACGTTTACGAGGCATAATCGCCGTCAATGCTGGACGCTGACAACCTTGCAACATACGCAATTTAATCGTTCCCGCACCCACAAGCACCTTGGTATTGCCCGTCGAAACAACAGCATCCACTTCGCCTGCCTTCAACATTTCAAAACACTTAATCATCGAAGCATACTTCTTCGATTTAAGCGCTTGCATCGGCTTGTCTGTCATCAAAATCGCATCTGGCGCATGAACAATCGTCACTTGCGGATGATTTTCAATACCCGCCGCACGCATGCGTGGACGAATCACGGGCTCTTGACCTACCACAAAAAGATGGTCGCCCGCACTAATCTGCGGCAAAACCAAAGCCACCGCGTGAACAACTTCACCCGGTCCCTTGTCGCCACCCATGCAATCGACTGCTAAACGAAATGATTTTTCTTCTGCCATCACTTTTTAAGAAGTAAAAAATTAATCGACAATCGCATAAAAACGAAAATGTCACTAACTCCATATTAAAGAGTAGTGACATTAATTCGCAAGATTAAAAGCGCGAATCTTATTCGACTTCAATCACTTTGCGACCGCGATATTCACCCGTAACAGGGTTAACACGGTGCGAAAGGCAAGCTGAACCATCTTTCGCTTTTGCGAGAGTTGGAGCTTTGTATTGGTTTGCACCACGGCGAAGAGCCGAGCGACGTTTTGATTGCTTACGTTTTGGTTGTCCCATGACTTTTAAAAGTTTGAGTTAATTTGTTAAATGTTTTTACTATTTTGCACTTTTGTTAAAAGATAGTCAAGCACTTTTTTGCCAACAAAAAATTCACCCCACATTCCAAACCCGCGGGAACGTCCACAAAATAAAAACTTGCCATCGTTTTTTTTTTTGACATTTTGAAATTATGGCAAAAAACGAAAAAACTCAAACTCTACACGCTCCCGCGGGAACGCAAAAATCAACCGAACTCTTCGACACCATCGCATGGCTGAGGGCGTTTTTAAGCGCGGGAGTTGTCGCAATTCATGTACATTATTTTGATTCTGCGCAAATCGGTGCTAAAAATTTCTATGATTTCTATCATCTTTTTGCTAACGTTTGCGTTCCCGCATTTTTCTTTATTAGCGGTTGTTTATTTTTTCGCGGGAACGCCTTTTCTACTGCAATTTACATCGACAAACTAAAAAAAACGTTCCCGCAGCTTACTTTTGCCTTACATTTTATTTAATTATTTTGCAATGGCTGTTTGGGCGATTTTAATTTTCGGTTTCGGACTACACACAAATACAAGCTCTTTTGAAGGTATGACCGTTTTCGATTATCTCGGCATTACAAAATCTTATGCCGCGCTTTGGTTTGTAAACAATCTCATCATTCTCGCAATTATTTCTCCACTCATTTATTGGGCTATCAAAAAAATGGGCATTGTGTTTTTAATTCTTGCGGGAACCTATCTCGTTTCCCCAAAACCATTTGGCGGACTTGAATTTCTCGGTGGCGTTGGCATTTTTTGGTTTTCGCTTGGAGCGTTTGTTTCTCTCAATAAAATTGATTTTATTCACGCAATTAAAAATCTAAACAAATGGATTTTGCTATTAATTTGGGCACTTTTCACAACATTTTATTTTATTTATCCCAACGAAATTTTAGCAGGAAGAACCATTGGAATCGCAATTGGAATTGTCGTCTGTTTTACTTGGGCAAATTATCTCTCAAATCACTTTGGCGTTCCCGCTTGGGTAAAATATCTTGCAGGAGCATCGATGTTTATTTACTGCGTTCACGACTTAATTCCCAAATTATTTTTCGATATAATTTTCAAATACCTCTACGCAAATTTTTTACCACACAATTCATTAAGCGCGGGAACAATTATTGTTCTTGAATTTATTTGTATGTATCTTTCCTCCCTCGCGATTTATGCGGTTTTGAAAAAAGCGTTCCCGCGGGTATGTGCAATTCTTTGTGGCGGGAGATAAAAATTTAATTTTCAAAAATTCGCGCGCGTAGAGATTCATCTTCGCGCGCGCGTTCATTATTCTTTAAAAGCCCAAATGCTTTTGTTATAATCGAAAGCAAATGTCAATTTTTCTGCGGTTCATTTATTATTTTTTGATTTTTTGCGCGTGCGCGGGAACGTGTGCGTGTTTAAATTTTTCTACAACACCGCAAAAAATTGCTGTCGATTTTTTAGATTACGCGCCGCCTGTCGCGGGAACGCAAATTTTTAAGCACCAAATTTCCGCTCAATACAACAACGACAAAGACTCTGGCGTTTACACGGGAATTGTCAAATGGGATGCCCGCGCGCTAACGCTGATTGCGACGAGCGATTTGGGACGCCTTTGCAAAATTGTTTTACACGCCGACGGGAACGCCGAACAAGCCAGCGCAGCATTTTTGCCCGCCGAAGCCAAACAAAATCTTCATTTTGCCTTGCGCGATTTTCAATTTATTTTTTATTCTGTCGCACAAATTAACGCGTCAAAAAATTATCGAGCGGTAGAAAGTGTAGGGTGGAGTGTGGAGAGTGGAGAGCGGAGAGTGGAGAGTTTTGAAAATTCCATTCCTGTGAACGCAAATAAAAACCTATTAAAACCTACTCAACCTACGGAGATTTCCCATTCCGTTCCCGCCCATTCCGTTCCCGCGACATTTCGTTCCCGCCAAATTTTTGAAAATGGCGAATTGCTTTTAACAATAGAATACGTTCCCGCCGACGCGCCGCTCGCGCAACAAACGATCCACGTTCAATGTCCAAAATGGCGCTACAATTACACGCTCACACCACTTCAATAATTTATGAAATATTATCTCTCACAGCCCGCCGTTATCACCGCTCAAGCTTGTTCTTGCCAAGCACTCGCCGATCGTCTTTTGCACGGGAACGCCTTGCCGCTTTCTACGACAACTTGTGGCGAAAAAATTGCTCCCACGGGCTTGGTCACAGAACCGCTACCAAACATTGAGAACCCAGAATTTAACACGCGCATCAACCAACTCATCAAAGCCGCGTTCCCGCAACTCGCCGAAAATCTCGCATTCATCAAATCGCAATTTTCGAGCAAGCGCATCGGCGTAGTTTTGGGAACAAGCAACACGGGCGTGCGCGAAATCGAAACACAAGTTAAACACAAATACGAAAATCCCGACTCGCCCGAAACCATTTGCCTCAGCCAAATGGCGCTTTGCCACCCAACCGATTTTATCAAAGAAACGCTCGCAATCGACGGTCCCGCAATCGCGATTTCAACCGCGTGCAGCTCGGCAGGAAAAGCTTTTGCCACCGCGCAAGAATTGCTCGACAATGATATTTGCGACGCTGTTATCGTCGGCGGAGCAGATTCGTTTTCGCCATTTGTGCAAGGCGGTTTTGATTCGCTTGGCATCATTTCAGAAAACCAAGCGCATCCACTTTCGCGGGAACGCGACGGCATCAACATCGGCGAAGGCGCTGCGCTTTTTATTTTAACTCGCGAATGTTTGCCCAATAACGATGCGATTCGCTTGCTCGGCGTGGGTGAATCTTCTGACGCGTATCACTTAACTTCGCCCGATCCCGACGGGAACGGCGCCGCAGAATCAATGCGCGACGCTCTCAAAAAAGCAAAACTCGTTCCCGCGGACATCGACTATCTCAATCTTCACGGCACGGGAACGCCCGCAAATGATGCAATGGAGTCCAAAGGCGTTGTCGCTGTTTTTGGCGAAAAATTACCACTTTCCAGTTCTTCAAAACCATTTTTTGGCCACGCACTTGGCGCATCTGGCGCGCTCGAAGCCGCGCTTTGCTGGCTCGCACTTTCTGAAAAATTTAATCCGCAACATCATTTGCCTTATCACATCGCGATTAACGCTGCCGATCCTGAAATCCCAACGCTCCCGCGCGTTGAGCCCCAAAAATGCGTTCCCGCCAAAACAATTCTCAGCAATTCATTTGCGTTTGGCGGCAGCAATGTTTCTGTAATTTTTGGAAAATAAAATGAAAAAATATTCGCTCGAAGAATTGCTCCCGCATCGCGCGCCCATGATTCTCGTCAATGGCGTCGAATCTTATAATTTTGAAGAAAAAATGCTCGTCGCGGGAACGCAATTTGACGAGCAATCAATCTTTTACGTTCCCGCGCAAAATGGCGTTCCCGCCTACGTTGGCATTGAATTGATGGCGCAAACGGTCGGACTGCTTTCTGGAATTTTTGCGCGCGAAATCGAAAACCACACGCCGCGCATTGGATTTTTACTTGGCTCGCGCAGTTACAAAAACTACATTGAAAAATTTGAACTTCACCAAAAATACAAAATCACCGCGCAACAAATTTTCTTTCAAGATGGTTTTGGTAAAATTATTTGCACAATTCACGACACCGCGGGAACGCTCGCCGCTGAAGCCGAGCTCAACGTTTACCGTACGCAATCGGACAGCGTTGAAGAGGCGCTCTCACTCTTAAATAATTAATTTTATGACAAATCCCGAAATCACCATTTCGCTCACCGCCGAATTTTACGACCTCGACCCAATGAACATCGTTTGGCACGGCAATTATGTCAAATATTTTGAAGCTGCCCGCTGCGCATTTCTCGACAAAATCGACTTTTCTTACGCGCACATGGCTGAAAATCAATACGCGTTCCCGGTTGTAAAAATGAATGTCAAATACATCAAACCCGTGCATTTTCGCCAAAAAATTTTTGTTACCGCGCGTTTGGTTGATGCAGAAAATTTTTTGCGATTTAAATTTTTTGTCAAAGACGAAAACGGACAATTATTAACCACCGGCGACGTTTCTCAAATCTGCATCGATTTGCGTTCCCGCGAAACGCTTTTCGCGCTCCCGCAAGTTTTCCGCGACCACGTCAACCGCGCGTTCCCGCCACAAAGTTAAAAGTTAAAATCAAAGTTAGCAATTAAACCCAAAAAAATCTCTGTGAAATTTGCATAAAAATCTGTGAAATCTGTGCTAAAAATCTCATCCCTCCCGCGTTCCCGCAAACTCAAAAATCATTCGTAAAATTCGTGGTTAAAAAAAAATATCCAACCATCCAACCTTTCAAAATTTAAAATGTCGCAAGTACAAAACAACGATTGGCAAAATGCACGGGAACGCGGCGCTGGCTTGTGGCGTATTCTCATCATTTTTTATTGTTATAAAATTCTTGGACGCCGCATTACCAAGGCAATCGTGTGTGTTTTGTTTTGTTTTGCGTTCCCGTTTTTAAAATTGCCTCGACAATTTTCGCGCGATTTTCTTGACAAAATTGCGCGCGCAAAAGGCGTTCCCGCGAGCCATTTTTCGATATTTCGCCATTTGCTCAATTTTGTTTTTTCGCTCGTTGACAAACTCGCGGGCTGGTCAAACGCAATTGGCATGGAAAATTTGGCGATTAAAACGCCCGAAGGTTGGGACGCAATCAATCGCGTTTTCCAAGCCAAACAAGGCGCGTTTGTCATTTGCTCGCACCTCGGCAATATCGAGCTTTTTCGTGCCGCATTTCTCAACAACGAAATTTCCAAACGCTTGCGCATCAACATCATTATCGCCACGCAAATTTCTTCAACATTTGCGCAAGCGATGCAAATCATTAACGGGAACGCGGGCGACAAATTAATCGAAGTTCACACGCTCGGCATCGATACCGCAATCACCATCGAAGAAAAAATTGCCAAAGGCGAAATGGTTATCATGGCAGGCGATCGCGTGCTCGGTCGCGCCACACAAAAAACAGCAACTTCACTACCATTTTTAGGCGTTCCCGCAAATTTTCCCAACGGCGTTTATCGATTTGCCGCCTCACTCAATTGTCCCGTTTTCGCCATTTTTACTTTGCCCAAAAATAACGGCGGCGAAATTTATGTTTACGAATTAGAAAATAGTGAAGAGTGGAGAGTGGAGAGTGGAGAGAACGTTCCCGCGAACGAAAACCTATTAAACCCTATTCCATCTACGGTGGTTTCCAATTCCGTCAATTCTGCCGTTCCCGCGAATTCTCACGCCCGCGCGCAAAATTTACAAAAACAATTCGTCGCGATTCTCGAAAAAATGACTCTCGCGCATCCTTATCAATGGTTTAACTTTTTCAAATTTTGGAAAGATGAATAAATTATTTTTAATCCTCACACTTTGCGTTCCCGCGTTTGCGACCGCAGAAAGCGTTCCCGCGAACGAAATTTTATCGCTCGTTCCCGCCAGCGAAATTGTTTCTGGCGACTTTGAGCAAAACAAAGAATTGCTCGACCTCGAACTCGAATTAAAATCATCGGGAACATTTGTTTTTTCCAAGCAACAAGGCGCACTTTGGCAAACGCTCGTTCCCACAAAATCGACAATTTTTATTGGCGATGATGCGCTTATTTTCTTTGACAAAAACGATCGCGCCACGCAAAAAATTACGATCAATTCAAGCGCGAGCGCTCAAGAAATCACACAAATTATCAAAGACGCGATGCTCGGCAACATCGCCGCGCTCGAAAAAATTTTTACACTCAACGCTGAAAAAAACGGCGAAAATTGGCAAGTCAAACTCACGCCAAAACAAAGCGCATTACCATTCAGCGAAATTACAATTTGCGGGAACGTCCAAGCAATCGCAAGTGTTCATTTTATCAATGATACGCGCGATGAAGCCACAAAAATCAAACTCAAAAATGTCCAAAACAACGTTCCCGCCGCGCTCGAAAAATTCAAAAAATTTGAACAATAATCTCAATGATCGCACGCATTTTTCATTGGCTTTGGTTGCCCATTTTAAGCGCGATTGTCGCGGGAACGACAGCACTTTTTTTCTGCCGTCCTATCAAAATTGAAAGCAGTTTTTACTCGCTCTTGCCGCTTTCGCAAAACGCTGCAATCAAACAAGAAGCCATTGAAAAAATTTCAAAAAAATCAGCAAGTTTAGTGCACATTATTTTCGTTCCCGCAAGCGATGGCGATTTAACAAGCGCAATTGAACAACAAAAAAAGTTTGCAAGCGCCGCGCTCGACGGGAACGCGTTTGAACTCGACACGCTCGCCGCGCTACCTAACGAAATGCTTAAAACCGTCGCGAGCATTTTTAAACCTTATCGCTTTCAATTACTTTCTGAAAAACACGCGCAATTACTCGAACAAAACAACGCTGAAAAACTCGCAGAAAACGCGCTCGCTGCGCTACATTCGCCCGTTAGCGCGCGACTTTTGCCCGTGCGCGACGACCCGTTCGGCTTGCTGACCGATTTTTTTCTTGAAAATCCGCTTTTGCGTTCGCCGTTTCATTTTATTGATGGCGTTCCCGTGGCAAAATTAGCCGACGAACAATTTGTCGCCTATTTACCTTTGCGCGCACGCAATCACGATTCTTTAAAACAATTAGTTGCCGACATTGAGCATTTGCAAACGCTCCAAACGCAATTGAGCAACAGCATGGTCAAAATAGAACTCGCGGGCGTTCCCGTCCACACCGCGATTTCAGCATCGCAAAGTTTGCGCGAAATCAACATGCTTTCGCTCGCATCGATTGGATTTTTATTCATCATTTTCTTTGCAATTTTTCGCTCGTTAAAAACTTTTTTTGTGGGTGCGGGAACGCTCGCGCTTGCGGGAACGCTGGCTTTTGTTTGCACAAATGCAATTTTTGGCAACATTCACACCTTGACTTTGGTTTTTGGCTGTTCGTTGTTAGGCATTGCGGTCGATTACATTTTGCATCTCGTCATCGCGGGAACGCTCACGCGAGCACTCGCGCGCGCTTTGATTCTTTCGGCGGGAACGACTTGCCTTGCGTTCGCGGTTTTTCTTTTTGAAAAAGTTGAATTATTGCAACAAATTGCAACATTTACAATCATCGGCATCGCGGGAACGCTACTCATCGTGCTCACCATTTTAGCGCGTTTTGATTGGCTAAAAAAATCGTTCCCGCGCGAACGAGCGCTCAACAACGCCAATAAATTAGCCAACTTTTTCAATGCTGCGGGAACGCTAAAATATTCACAAATTTGCGTTTTTGGCACGCTTTTACTCGCGGGAACGCTGGCGGTAATTTTTGGAAATTATCGCGAAGATTTGAAAAAACTTTACGAGCCCTCGCCCGCGCTTAAACAAGCAGAAATGCACTACGCGCAAATGGTCGGCTATCAATCGATGCAAACGTTTCTCGCAACCGCGCCCGATGAAGCAACGCTGCTCAACAAACTCAACCAATTTGAAAAATCTGTACTCGAGCAAAATAAAAACGCGCAAATTACAAGCATTTCTCAGCTCGTCCCCGCGCCAGAAATTCAAACGCGCAATTTTAAATTAACCCAAAAACTACTCAAAAATCCGCCTGAAAATTTTCCAATTCGTGTCAAAAATTTGCCCCCAAAAATGGAACTTTTTACGCCGACAAAACTTTTTGAAAACCGCGCGTTTGACGACATTTCAATGCTTTTTGGAAAACATGGCGATGAATTTTACGCGGTTGTTTTGGTAAAAAATGCGGACAAAAATAGCGTTGAAAAAATCGCGGGAACGCAAGCATTTCTCAATCTCGATTTTATCAGCGAAACCAATCGTTTTCTCGAAAATTGTCGCAACCAAACCGCCATTTATCTTGCGCTGGCGCTCGCGGGAACGCTTATTTTATTCACTTTGAGCTACGGCATTCAGCGCGGCCCGCGAATGATTTTGCCCACGCTTGGCGCGCTCGCGGGAACGCTGGCTGTGATGAGCGCGTGCGGCATTGCGATTTCGTTATTTCATTTGCTGGCACTGTTTTTAATTTTAGGTTTTGGTGTCGATTACATTATTCACGCAACAGAAAATCAAGCGCGTTCCCGCGAAAGCTCTCTCAGCATTTTGCTTTCGTGCACAACAACATTTGTTGCGTTTGGATTTCTTGCATTTACGGCGTTCCCGCTCACGCGTGAAATTGGCATTCTCGTTGCGGTCGGCCTTATGTTTTCTTACACGCTCAGCAATTTTGTCGCGATAAAAAAATAAATTACGCGCTCGCAATTAAGCGTTCCCGCAACGTCGTAATGCGCTTGGTGGCTTCTTCGTTTTTGACCGCCATAAAATACGCTCCCGCCTGCCCAACAATAAAAACTTTTTTACGGCCGCGCGTAATCGCTGTGTAAATCAAATTACGACGCAACATCATAAATTGCGCTTTAACAACGGGAATAATAACGATAGGAAATTCTGAACCTTGCGATTTGTGAATCGTGATTGCGTAAGCAAGTAACAATTCGCTTTGCGCCTCAGTTTTTGTGTAGGCAACTTCTGTTTTATCAAAGCGCACAATAATTTTATCGTCATCTTTATCAATCGCGATGATGATTCCCATATCGCCATTAAAAACATTTTTGTCGTAATTATTGCGCGTTTGAATCACTTTGTCGCCAACTTCAAAATGGTTGCTCGCAAAAGTATTTTCGGCGGGAACGCCTTTGCTCGCTTTTTGCAAATATGCGTTGAGTGCTTGCACGCCAACATCGCCTTTGTGCATCGCCGTCAAAATTTGAATATCATCAAGCGCGTTCACGCCAAACAATTGCGGAAGCACTTTGGTCGCGAGCGCAATCACTTTTTTCTTAGTTTCTTCGGGCGTTTCGCAAGGCAAAAAGAAAATGTCGCGCGTTTCATCGATTTCACCAAAACTCATAATTTTTTGCGGGAACGCGGGATTGCCGTGCAAAACATTGTGCGCCGTCGTAACGATTCCCGAACGCGCGCCTTGCCGAAAAACGGCTTGCAATGTCGTTGTCGCAATCGTTCCCGCGAAAATAAAATCGCTCAAAACATTGCCCGCGCCCACGCTCGGCAACTGATTAACATCGCCCACAAAAACAATGTGAGCCGTTGGATTTACATGACGCAAAAGGCGCGCAGCCAAACGCACATCCAGCATCGAAGATTCGTCAACAATCACAAAATCGGCTTCCAAAAAAGAAATTTCATCTTCGTTCCCGCCAACAATAAGTTCCCGCGATTCTTCATCGGCATTTTTATGTTTTTCAGCACCGATATTAAGCATGCGGTGAATTGTTTTTGCGGGAACGCCGGTTGATTCTGCCATGCGTTGTGCGGCACGTCCCGTAGGGGCGGCCAATTGAATTGCCACTTTTTTTGCTTTGAGAATAGAACAAATTGCGCTCAAAATAGTTGTTTTTCCCGTTCCCGGACCGCCCGTAATAATCGAAACTTTTTCGCGCAACGCTGTTTTAATCGCCGCAATTTGTTCGGGCGCAAAATCAAAGCCCGCACGGTCTTGAGCCCATTCAGCTGCGATGTCAATTTTTATCGCCGGCAAACAACTTGGTGCGCGCTGAATGGTTGTAATCGTTTCGGCAATTTCGATTTCTGCAAGCTCCAAACTGGGACGTTGAATCAATCGCGTTTCGCTCAAATCTTGCGTTCCCGCGGGAACACGCAAAAGTTTTGATTTTACAAGCGCGTCGATCGTCGCTTCAATTAATTCACTTTTTACGGCTAACTTTTCAACGGCTTTTTCGCGCAAAAAATTGTACGGCGTTGCGGTGTTGCCTTCGCCTTCAATTTCTTCAAAAGTATAAAAAATGCCCGCGCGCAAACGGTTGGGATTTTCATTGCCAAGACCTAAATTGCGCGCAATTTTATCGGCTGTCGGGAACGCGATTCCGTTGATGTCGTAAGCTAATTGATATGGATTTTCGCGAATAATTTTCATCGCGTTATCGCCGTATTTTTCGAGAATTTTTGCGCATTGCCCGAGATGAATTCCGTAAGTTTGCATCTCTGAAAAAATAGCGTGTAAATGACGATGTTTTTCCCAAGCTTGATGAATGATGCGCACGCGGCGATCGCTGATGCCTTTGACTTCGCGCAAGCGTCCCGCTTCTTCAGAAATCACTCTCAAAGTATCTGCGCCAAAATAATCGACAATGCGATTCGCGTAAGTTTTGCCGATGCCTTCGACAAATTTACTCCCCAAATATTTGCGAATACCGTGAACACTCGCAGGCAATTTGCTATGAAAAGTTGCGACAGAAAATTGGCGACCATATTTTTTGTCCTCAATCCACGTTCCCGTGAGTTCAAGGGTTTCGCCACATTGCACGCCTGGCAAAATGCCTTTGATTGTAATGTCGCTATTTAAAATCGTCGCGTCGTCGCAATGAATTTCCGCAATTGTAAAATGCGTGTCTTCATTCGCCCAAATAATTTTTTCGAGAACGCCAATTAATCGTTCAGGCATCGTTTTGCGATTGTTTGTTTTCGTAAATAATAAAACGAATCAACGCGATGGCGGAGCTTTCAATATCGTTAACAATATTCCCAATACGGCCAATAATAAACGCATGGGCGAGATAAAAAACGATTGCGATTACCAAGCCCAAACCCGTGGCTGTCAACGCCGAAGCAATGTCGCCAGAAAACAAATCTGCAGTTGCGTAATGCCCTGCACTTTTCATCAAAAAGAATGCGCGCAAAAGTGCAAAAACCGTTCCCGCCAAACCCACTAATGGCGCCAAGCGCGCAAGCGTTGAAAGCGAAGTTGTACGACGTTGCAAAACCGGAATCTCAAGCATGGCGGCTTCTTCTGCGGCGGTGCGCATGCGCGATTCGCTTTCGGCGCTGTGCAACAAAATGGTTTTCAAAACGCGCGAGACAGGACCAGGCGTATTTTCGCAAACGGTCAATGCTTCCATTAAGCGCCCACCTTTTAAATTATTGCAAATGCCTTCGACAAACATTGTGGCGTTAATTTGCGCGCGGTGCAAAAACACGATGCGCTCGACGATAAAAACCAAGCCAAACGCAAAAATTAAAAGCAAAAGCCACACAAACGGACCGCCGTCTGCAATGAGAGAAAATTGTACAATTTGTTGATCCATAAAATTTATTTTCCTTTAATTGTCGCCAAGCGCGTGCGTGCGTATTCTTGGCCTGGAATCCAGCCGCCGCCTGCCCAAAGAATAATCACTTCGTAAGTATCGCGCGCGCTTTCAAAATTTTGTTCTTTTTCATATTCGAGCGCCAAGTTAAAAAGTGAACGCGCGACCCAATAACCGCCCGAAGTGCCGAGTGCTTCGGCGGGATCTTTTTGTCCGTTTGCGCTTGCTTTGCGAATAACCGAATCGGCGACATTCCAATAAAGTTTTTTTGCGTCTTGCGTCAAGCGTGCGGCGTCGATTTTTTCCGTTCCCGCGAGCAATGTTGCTTTTTGCAATAATGCGTAAGCCCATTTGTTTCCGGCTTCTGCCATTAACGCGCAATCGGCATTGGTGAGAGAATAAAGTCGCTCGTAGGCCGCGATGGCACGATCGATTTTTGCGAGTTGTTCCCGCAAAGGCGTTCCCGCGACGCGTGATTCAGAAGCGATGGCGAGCAAGCAATCGGCGCGCGAAATTTCGACGCTGTGAATATCGTTGTGATTTGAAAAATCGTTAATGAGCGCGTCATAAATTGCGAGCGCGGCATCAAACGCATTTTGCGTTCTCAACAAATCTGCTTGGCGGGAACGCGCGTAAAAAACTAACGGCGATTCTGGATACAATTTAACTAATTGCTCGTAATTGTTTGCGGCATCGCGTTCCCGTCCGAGCGCGATATTTTGCTGTGCCGCTTCAAAATAAGCAATCGTTGTGTAATGTTGCAACGTTGCGTGTCCCGCTGTCAATGCGATTAAATTTTCATACGCGCGCAATGCTTCAACGTGTTGGGCTTTACCTGCGTAATAGCGCGCTTCATCGATGTAAGAAATGATGACGGGAACGCTGTTTTTGTAATTTTCACGCATTTTTTTCAATTGCTCAAACGCGTCTTTTTCTTCGCCTGCCAACAAATAGCCACGGAACAATTGTAATTGCGCCCACGCCAAAATTGTTTCGCGTTGATTCACGATGGTTGCCGACGTTCCCGCGGAAAGATTGTTTAAAATTTCAATCATTTCGCCAGTCGTTTTTTTTATCAAATCTGGCAATTTGAGTTCAACAACAATGAGCGTTTGCAACCACAAAGCCCGAATGCGAAAATCAACCATCACATCGCGATTTGCCAAAAATGTTTTAGAACGCGCGAGCGCTTGCTCAAGACGTCCAGAATCACGCAATGCCGAAATCAAAACACATTCCGCGCGCATACGCCACGCGCGCATTTCGGGCGTTTCTTTTTCTTTGCTTGGCAAATCGAGCAACATAATTGCTTGCGCAAAATCGTTATCGCGCACATAGGCAAAAACTCGTTGAAACATCAACAATGCCGAAAGCGCGGGATCGTTGCGCACATTTTTGCTCGCCTCGGTATAAAAACTTGCGGCGCGCGAATAATCGCCAACTTTTGCATAACAATCTGCCAACGCGACTTGGTAAACCAATTGTTTTTCGGGATCGTCTTTTGACAAGACAATCAAACGCTCAAAATAATGCGTCAATTTAAGATAATTACCTTGTTGATAAGCCGACGCAACCAAAAATTGCAACGCGTCTGTTTCAAATGGGCTCGACGAATAATTGAGGTCTAATTCGCGCGCCAAATGCTCGGCTTTAAGCGTTTCGCCTAACTCAACAGCGATGCGCATCCGCGTAATGAGTTCCCAATCAGCGACGCGACTATCGGGCGGCAACAATTTTCCCGCAGGCAAAACTTGTGAATTATTACTCAAAAAGTTTTCAATATTTGCAGCCAAACTTTTTGCCAATTCATCACGCCCCGATTGCGCGTTCATCATCACGCCCAACCAAAGTCCTGTAAACGCAATGCCTTGCGTTTCGCGATCGGGGCGCGCGCGAATCACTTTCATAAATGCTTGTTGCGCCTCAACCGTTCCCGGTGAATCTTGCACCAACGCTTCCAATAAATCAAAATTGACACGTTCAGATTTTGGAATTTCTTCAAGCAACGAAAATGCTTTTCGCGCCTCATCGTATTTTCCCGCAACCGCCAACGCTTCAATATAAATGCGCGCAAAATTAGCCGCCTCGCTTGTTCCGCGGGAACGCATTACTTCTTCTCGCAAATTTGCCAAAGCTTTTTCATCGACAAAATTTTTACAATAAAGCAATTCGCTACGCAATTGATAATACTTAAAATGTGTTTGTTGTGTCGAAGAAACCGCCAACGCAATTGCTTGCGCAAAATCTTTTTTCATCGCGGCAAAATCGCCCGCATTTGCTTGAGCAACCGCGCGCGTCAAATAAAACCAAGGCAAATCATTGCGCGACAAATCGGCGGGAACGAATAATTGCAAATCGCTCAACGCCTCGCGCCAATCGCCGCGTTCGAGCAAATTTAACATTGCCAAACGCAATGATTTTTCGGGACAATCTTCGCATTTTTCCAACGTTTTGCGAGCATCTGCCAATTTGCCGTGATTCATTTGCGCCGTCGCCAAAATCAAAGCCACGCGGGAACGCGATTCTTCTTTTACCGAAGTTTTCAACGCGTCTTGCGCAAACATTTCTGCCAATTCTGTCAAACCAAGTTGCAAAGCGTCATCAGCCAACAAAATTTTCGCCTCAGACGTTCCCGTCGCCAAATTTTGCGACAACGCGTCTTGCGCTCCCGCATGGCTAACAAATGCCAGCAAGCCCGCAACAACAAGCGCCCTCAACGAAAATCGCATAAAACTATTATAAATTGAGCAATGATAAATGACAATTTTTTTGCGGGAACGCGATTTTTAGGGCGGACTTTGCGATTTTTTCAATTGGCGGGAACGGTTTTCCCGCCGATTTTTTTGGGCTCTCATTCAGGTTGGCTGAAAAATCGAGAACACAAAAATAAAAATTTAATTGACATACAAAAAAACATTGATTAA
This sequence comes from uncultured Opitutales bacterium, assembly GCA_934675585.1. Lineage (GTDB taxonomy): Bacteria > Verrucomicrobiota > Verrucomicrobiia > Opitutales > UBA953 > Spyradosoma. The sequence goes on from CAKUQY010000002.1 coordinate 18,510, forward strand.
AATTTTCAACCCTAAAAACTATGTTGGCTTAACCGCCAAAAAAAATAATGGCTTAACGCCCTTGATTAATTTTCCATTTCTTATCCCAAGAAATTGGCAATAATTCATCGATTCAAGATCTATTTTTTTACAACTATGGCAAATTCTAAAAACCCAAAAAACTCCGCACACTCAACGCTTTCGCAAAATGAAATTTGCGAAGCTTTCAAAACGCGCGACCAAGCAATCGCCGCGGCAAGCCCGTTGCTTTTAGAAAACGGAAGCGTTTTAAAGGCAATGATCAAAATTGCCAAAGAAAAAGAAATTCCGCAAAAACGCATCAATAACGTCATCGCAAAAGTCGGGAACGCCAATATTTTTTACACGCAAACGTTCCCGCGCGCCTTGGCGCAAGCTGAACAAATTGTTCGCGAATACGATTTAGAATTGAGTCGCGGGAACGCCATTTCGCGGGAACGCAAAAACGCGATCGCGCAAATTGCGCGGGAACTCAATTTTAAATTTCTCTATCTCGTAAACGCGCTCGAAATGGCGGGAACGACCCAAAATATCGCCGAAAAATCGATTGTAACCAAACTCGAAAAAAGCGTAAAAACATCCATCAAAAATTGGAAAAACGCGCGCGACAAAGTCATTCGCTCCTTCTACAAAGCTTGCGAAAAAGAAGCAATGAATTATTTTGAAACCACGACAAAATTTGATCGCCAAGACATCGCGCAAGAAATTATTTTGCGCATCACCGATGCTTTTGACAATTTTGACACGAGCAAAAAAGTGCGATTTTCGACCTTTATTCATACAAATTTGAAAATCAAAGGTCCGCAAATTGCCTTCTCAAAAATGTCAACAATTAGCGTTCCCGAAAACGCCAAACGCGCCTTGGCTGACGCTCAAAAAATGGCATTAAAAAACAATTGCAGTTTTGAACAAGCGCTTGAAATGCTCGACGAAAAAACAAAAAAATTTGCAAAACTCGCCTACGCGTCAAGAACAACTGTCGAACTTGATCGCGAGATTTTCCAAAATTCAAAAAAGTCTGAAACGCTTGGCGACCGCATTCCCGAGCCAGATTTAGAAAATGAAATTTCGCCACAAGGACGTTCTTTTAAAGAATGGTTAAACGACTTGGCTGCCGAGCAAAGCGATTTTGCGCTCGCCTGTCAAAGTCAATGCAACAGTCGCGAAATCGCACAAAAATACAATCGCAGTTGCGAAAACGTCGAAGAAATTCGCCGCCTTTTGCGCATCGTAAAATTCGTCGCTTAACGTTCCCGCGAAAAACATAAAAAAATCTGCCGCCTCGCATATTCGCGTTTGCGGCAGATTTTTTTTGATGGGAGGAAGAAGGGGATTTGAACCCCCGACCCTCGGAACCACAATCCGATGCTCTAACCAACTGAGCTATCTTCCCCATCATTAAAACAACACAAAATTGCGTTGCTGTTTATCTATTTTAACAAATTAACAAAATCAGTCAAGAAAAAACGCTAAAAATCAAAGCTCGAGCAAGCGTTCAAGTGCCATTTTTAAGCGTTCCCGCGGGCAAGCCAAGTTAATGCGCACAAATCCCTCGCCCGCCGCGCCATAAAGCGTTCCCGCAGCAAAACGCACGCGCGCGCGTTCCCGCCAAAAATCAACTAACGCTTGCGAACTTTTCCCGCTTGCGCGAATATCCACCCAAGCGAGATAAGTTGCCTCCAACTTGCAAACCGAATATTGCGGAAAATGTTTGGCGAAAAATTCGCACAAAAACAAATAATTTTCATGCAAATATTTTATCAACGCGTTGAGCCAATCTTCACCATTATTGTAGGCGGCAATTAGCCCTGCCACGCCAAACGGGTTCACATCGCAAACTTCATTGATGTTAATCGCGCGATTAATTTTTTCACACACTTTTTCATCGTCGGCAATAATGCAAGCAATTTGCAATCCCGCCGTGTTAAATGCTTTTGACGGCGAAATTAACGAAATTTGACGCACACGATCTACCGCGGGAACGGTCGCGAACGGAATAAATTTGTTTCCCGGCATCAGCAATTCGCAATGGATTTCATCGCTCACCACATATTTGCCATATTTTTTGCAAAGCTCAGCGATGCGCGTTTGTTCGTCGAGCGTCCAAGCGCGTCCTGCGGGATTGTGCGGATTGCAATGTAAAAATAATTTTACACGCGGATCTGCCAAGCGGCGTTCAAAATCTTCAAAATCAATCGTATAAGTGCCGTTCCCGTAAACGAGCTGACATTCCTCGACGATGCAATCATTATTGCGAATTGACGAGAAAAAACAATTATAAACCGGCGTCAAAACCAAAACGCGATCGCCGGGAGCACAAAGCGCTTTAATCGTTGCCGAAATCGCGGGAACGACGCTTGAAGTGTAAAGAATTTGTTCCCGCGCAATTTGCCAATGATGACGACGTTCAAACCAATTAATCAATGCATTATAAAAATTTTCGCCCACGTGAGTGTAGCCAAAAACGCCGTGATTAACGCGTTCCCGCAATGCTTCGATTACGCAAGGCGCTGTTTCAAAATCCATGTCCGCGACCCACAGCGGCAAAACGTCGCGCGCGTCTTCGTCCCACTTGACAGAACCGCTCCCGCGGCGATCGATCATTTTGTCAAAATTGTAATTCATCTTAAAAAATTATTGGCGTTCCCGCACAACGCAATTCGCGCCCTTGGGCAAATATTCATCGTAAGTAATCGAACCAATTTTATCGGCGACGATTTCGCCGCTTTTTGGATTTTTAATATTGGTGATGTTCCCGCGAATTTGCGCTTTTACATCTGAATATTCGAATGCGCGATCGCAAGCAAGATCGAACGTGCAATCTTCAAGCACCAAATTTTTAGCATAGCAAAGTGGCTGTTCGCCCGAAATATGACAGCGCACCAAACGCACATTTTTTGAATGCCACGCGAGATATTCGCCCGCGAGCTCAGAATCGTAAATTGTTACATCTTCGCATTCCCAAAGCGCATCTTTGGTTGTGATTTTTGCGTTGCGCACTACGAGGTTTTTGCAATATTGAAAAATATAATTTGAATTGCTCGTCAAACCATCAATTTCAATATCTTTACAAAACATAAACGGATATGTGCCGCCTTTTAAATTCAAATTTTTCGCGCGAATTTTTTTCACTTTCCAAAACGTTTCATCAGCATCGTTAATCGTTACATTTTCGAGCGTCAAACCGTCCATTTCGCGAAAAAATTTGGGTCCGTCAATCACGCTGTCGCGCATCGTCATTTCGTCGCTGTACCAAATCGCCGAGCGCGATCCCGCGGCAAAATAACAGCGCTCAATTACGCTCCCGTCCACATGCCACCAAGGATATTTTCCAAAAAACTTACAATCGACAGCTTCGATGTTTTTGCATTGTTTGATGCCACTTTCGCCATCGGTAATGACGACAGATTCTAAGCGTGTATTTTCGATTCCAAACAATGGACGTTCCCCGCCGAATTCCTGATCGCTAATCAATTTTGATATCATTTGTTTTTTCATAGAAATAATTATACACGTTAAAGTAAACTCTGAGTCAAATTGCGTTCCCGCAAACGCTCGATTTTATTTGCGCCCGCCCGCGAGTGGCACAAGCGCGATAGGCGCGTAGCGACGCAAAATCCAAAACATCGTTATGCTAAACGCCAACACAAAAACCGTAAAAAATACAAATCCAAGAATGACTTCGAAATCACTTTCTTTGGGCAACGAGCGCAAAATGGTTGTTTCAAAAATGCGACAACCCACAGATTGCGAGCAAAATACAAAAAACGACGCTCCCGCCAAAAATCGATGCGAGACCAATTTGCCATTCGTTAAACCTTTGGCAACCCAGCCCCAAAATGACATCGCGCCCAAAATAATGCAAACAACACGCATAAAATAACGCAATTCAAGCGGCAAATCTGACAAGCCCAAAACCAACCAATTAAAATCTACAAACGCAAAAACACAATAAATCAACAAAGTCACCCAGCGCGCGGGAACGCAAATATCCGAAAAACAAAATTTATTTATCGAAAAAAATGCGCCCAGCCCAAAAAAGAAAAATTCAAAAACTAAAGTTTTAGCATTCACCAGCAATGTTGTTCCCGTATCAATCCAAAAAATACAGATCAAAAACAAAAGCGCCAACGCAGAAATGCCCAGCCATTTGCGCTTAAAAAGCCACCACGCAAGCGGCGACAACAAACTCAACAAAAACAAATCGCGCACAAACCAAAATTGTTCAAGCAACGGACGCGGGAACAGCTCGCCCGGCATTAACGTTCCCGCAAAAGTCATCGCAATCAAACCCGCAACAGGATTCCCCTCGCCGACAAAACAAGTTAAATCGCCTCCGCGAAACGCCACTGCCCAGTGCAAAAATGCCGACAAATCTCCGCTATCGCCCGCCGCCAACCAGCGCACATAAATTTGCAACATCGCCAAAAAATTCCAAACAACATACGGAATCAACAACGAAAAAATGCGACGCTTACTTTTGGCAATCCAAATCGACGACGTCAATTTATCAACATTCAAAAAATAAAAATAACCCGCAATAAACAAAAACAACGGCAACGCAACACGCGTCAAAACTTCTTGCACAAATTGAATCAACACCAATGCCACAGGAAAACGATGCACATCCGAAACCCAACTAATCACGCTCTTAAACCACGGCGCATAATCTTCCGAAAACCAATAAAACAAGGTTACGTGAATCAAAACAACCATCGCAATCAGCGGAAATCGCAACCACGACGCCACGCTGCAGTCAAGTTCCGTTCCCGCCAACGTCGAAACCGCCACGGGCTCGGGAACAGCTGTTTCTTTTTGGTCTTCCATATTTTTTACAACAAACTATTTACCAACATTATAAACGCTCGTTCCCGCCAAATAAAGCACAAACGCGTTCCCGCGACACAACAAAAAAATCATTGAAAAAATCGCGCCGAAACGATATCATAATAGAGTAAAGTTTAACTGTTACTACTATGAAATCAATCGACAGCAAATTTTACAAAAACTCAGACGAATTCTTCGCGGCAAACGCGGGAACTGGCCTCACTTACGACGACGTGTCGCTCGCAACTTGTTTCTCTGACGTGTTGCCGCGTATGACAAGTTTGGCAACGACGATTTCCGACAAAATCACGCTTTCGTTGCCAATTATGTCGGCGGATATGGACACCGTTACCGAATCGACAATGGCGATCGCGATGGCGCTTCACGGCGGGATCGGCATGATTCACTACAACATGAGCAACGCCACCCAAATCGCCGAAGTTTCAAAAGTAAAAACCTACATTCACGGCATGAATCGCCATCCCGCGACGATCACCGCCGACCTCACGATCGGCGACGTGCTCGCGATCATCGAAAACAACGGCTACGGCTTTTCATCGTTCCCAGTCGTTGACGACGAAGGTAAACTGCTCGGGCTCATTCGCGGCGGCGTTGTCAAAAATCGCCACGCGGCGCGCAAAGTTGCCGACGTAATGATCCCGCGCGCACAAGTTTTGACAATCAACGAAAAAGAACTCGGCACAGATCCGATCGCGGCGGCAGACCGCATTTTCCTCGAACACATCGGCACCAACAAACTGCTCGTCGTGGACGACGAAAATCACTTGCGCGGACTTTTCTGCCTTTCGGACGTTGAACATATTCGCGATGAAATTTCAACTGACGCAATCCGCCCAAGCCGCGACGAAAGTTTCCGCCTGCGTTGCGGCGCTTCGGTCGCGGTCCCGCGCTATCCCGACGGAAAAGTCAATTACGACGCGCTTAACGAACACGTCACCAATCTCGTCAACGCGGGCGTCGATGCAATTATTATTTCAACCGCTCACGGACATTCCGCGGGTGTGGGCGAATGCGTGCGCTTTGTGCGCGACCATTTTAAAGGGCTGACAATCATCGCAGGAAACGTCACCAGCGCAGAAGGCGTTGAATTCCTCGCTGACGCGGGAGCAGACGCGGTGAAAATCGGTCAAGGCCCTGGCTCGATTTGCTCGACGCGCATCGTCGCGGGTGTGGGAATTCCGCAATTGACCGCGCTTTATGTCGCCGCCCAAGCGGGAAAAGCAAAAGGCGTGCGCATCATCGCCGACGGCGGGATCACCAAATCGGGCGACATCGTCAAAGCGCTCACGCAAGTCGATTGCGTCATGCTCGGCGGTATGCTCGCGGGTTGCAAAGAAGCGCCGGGTAAAATCATGGAAATCAACGGAAAACTTTACAAAGAATACCGTGGCATGGGCTCGATGGAAGCGATGCGCCACGGCTCGGCGGCGCGCTACGGTCACGACCTGCGCAACAGCAAAATCACCAAAGTCGCTCCCGAAGGCGTCGAAGCCCTCAAAGAAGTTTCGGGTAGCGTCGATCAAGTGCTCACCACACTTTCAGGCGGCGTGCAAAGCGGCTTGGGCTATCTCGGTGCCTCCGACCTCAAAACGCTCCGCCAAAACGCGCGCTTTATTCGCGTTACCCCTGCAGGACAACGCGAATCCGCACCGCACGACATCGTCGAAATCAAACAAAAATAACTTCGACAAAATCCTCAAAAAAAGCGTTCCCGCGAGCCACTCTCACGGGAACGCTTTTTTATACGCGGGAACGAAAATTATTTTATCACCGAATTAAACGAAACGAAGCGAACAATATCAAACTTCGCTCAATTTGCTAAATTCGGTGATAAAAACACGGCATTATTGCTCTACGGGAACAAGCACAACGCGGAAGCCAAGGGCGACATCGCGGTCGACGGGAAAGAGGTCGTAGACGAAGGACGACTCACAGCCACCGGCATCGCCAATGTAGCGCCACCGCGAAAAACGTGGTAAGAGCGATAATATTTAAACTTATCTAAACACCACTCTTACTAATCGTCAAAATCATCAATTCCTGTAACAACAAACAAGAACATTTTCATACTAAAAAAGAAGGCTCCAATTCCAGCGCCAATCATAAAACATTGCAGCAATTCGCTACTAAAAAATCGCGGGATCGCCTCAATGCCATACCATACCCCATTTATTGAAAATGCAACAATTGTAGGGTCAATTATTATTGCCTTAGAATGAATAAATAAATGCTTCAATGGATAGTATTCATCGCCCCATACAAATGAACCACCGCCAAAATAAAAGAGCAGAAATAACAATAAATATTATTCCGCATTTAAGCGCGTTCATTCGCCCTTCTTTATCTAATTTTTTCATAGACACAATCTTTCGTTAAGGTTATTTATTTTTTTTAATTTTTACTACAAACATCCACCTAACGTTGAAAATCATCTTCGTATGCTTCAATTTCTCCACTACCGACAAATCCAAAAACACATGGCATTAAAATGTTAAAACTAAGACCTTGCGGGAACGTTATTTTTTATGGCTGCGGGCGGCTCCGCTGCGCCCGCGCATAAAAAATTTTGGCGTTCCCGCAAAGCCCAAAAACATAGGCATTATTGACCTGCGGGAACAAGAACAACGCGGAAGCCAAGGCGTGTTCTACAGCCGTCTTCGTAATCGTAGTTGACATACGACGACTCGTAGTTGTTGGCGCCGTGGTTGTAGCCGCCGCCGCGACAAACGCGGGAATAATAACCCGAGCCCACATCGTCCAAACACCATTCCTGAACATTCCCGTGCATATCGTGAATTCCCCAAGCATTCGGTTCTTTTTTGCCGACAAGACGAGTTTTATCGTTGGAATTTCCATACCACCACGCAACACGACTTAAATCTTCCTTGGTATCACCCGAACAATATTTTGTCGTCGTTCCTGCGCGACAAGCAATTTCCCATTGTTCCGATGTCGGGAGACTGTATTTATAATTCGCAGGCAAACGACCTGCATCGCGTTCCTGCGTGGTTAATTTCTCGCAAAACTTCATCGCGTCATGCCAAGAAACAGAAAATACAGGCATATTATCTCCCAAAAATTCCCCAAATTCTTCACTCTCCAAGTCTTTATTCATTTTCGCTTCATGTCCAGCACGCTCAGCCATTGTCAATTCCTCCTCATTTAATGCTTTGAGCATTTTTTCTTTAAGACATTCTTTAAAAGACGATTTTTTCATAACTTTTACATATTGCGCTTGTGTCACTTCGTATTTGCCGATTGACCAACCGCAATCGGGAATTTGAACTGTTTCTACTAATGGCTTTTCGCCACAAGCGCAAAACAAGAATGACATTCCGCCAACAAAAAGGCAGGTAATTAATTTTTTTAGTTTTAATAATTTCATAATATTTTATAGAGGTTAATAATTAAGTTCTTCAAAGATTCTAAACTCGAAAAAAAAACGCAAGGACTTTTTCGCGCTGGAACAGGATTTTGGCAAACACAGATAAAACTGATTTTAACACAGATGACACGGAGATTTTGTTTATTGTCGCGCGGGAACGCGTGAATACGATTTTTATCCACAGATTAAAAGATTTAAACGATTGGCTCTGTTAAAATCTTCAAAATCCTAAAATCTGTGGATAAAATATCCTGTTCCCGCGCGATTTTGTTTTTTTTTAGTTCACCCCTTCGGGGCTGGTGTTGTGTTTGACTTTACCCCCACACGTGAGACGCGCATTCGCGCGATTATGACGATGACAATGACGATGACCGAGTTTGAAAATAACTGAAATAAAATTCGCTCGCTTTTGTGGGGGTTAGCCATCGCGGGAACGCGTTCCCGCAATTTTAGTACCTTCGGCACTGCAAAGTTCCTATTTCATCCTATTGAACCTACGGTTTTTCATTTTCGCGTTCCCGCGGGCGAGTTGGGAAAGCTTTCAGGTTTTTGGGATTTTGTTTTTACCCCAAGTGATTTTTCGCGTTGCGTTTTTAGCGTTCCCGCGAAAGATAAAAAATCTGCAAAATCGGCGAGATCTGCGTGAGAAAAAATCCCGCGTTCCCGCGCGCATTAACAATTTGTTAATTTGAAAATGATAATTTATAATTAGTTTTATGAAATCTATTTTGCATTTTTTAATTATTGCGTTAAGTTTGAGTGGCTTGGTTGCGTGTGTTCAACCGCCCAACGAACAACTTTCCAAAGACAGCATTTTGGTGGCGACATTGCCAGAAAATTTGCATGTTGGCAAATTACTTTTTGTTAGCCAAGATAAGCGCTCGGCGGTGCTGGAATTGGCTCCGGGCTTGGGCTCTATCTTTTTTGAAAATGATCGTTTAGTGGCGCGCGACAAAAATCTCGTTCCCGTGGCGTTGTTGCGAATTGTGATTTTAAATAGCGATACGATTGCGTTAGAAGTGCTTGCGGGAACGCCAACAGCAGGCTTGAATGTCGTCAAACCATCAAGCAAGTTTCTTGAAGAAGTTGAAACAAAATTTTTAACACAAAAAAGTAAATAATATGGCAAATTATTTTGTAGGAGTTGATGGCGGAGGAACGAAAACGCGTGCGTTAGTTGTTGACGCGCAAGGCAATGAGCTTGGCTCGGCGCTCACGGGAGCGTCAAATCCCAATTCCGTAGGCAAAACAGATGCAATGAAAAATTTGGTGAACGCAATTTTGCAAGCACTCGCAGCAGCAAAAATTAACGAACCCGTGAACGCGTTTTGTGGCATTTCTGGTGTGAACGACAAAAAAACCGCAAAAGAATTTGAAGCCGAATTATTAAAAAACAAACAACTCAATTTTGAAAAATTGTGTGTAGAAAATGATACGCGTTCGCTCTGCGCGGCGGCGTTTGGGCTCGACTCGGGCATCGTCATCATCGCGGGAACGGGCTCAAAATGCTACGGCCGCTCGGCAGATGGCAAAGAATGGGAAACGGGCGGCTACGATTTTCACGTCAGCGATGAAGCGTCGGCGTTTGACCTTGCGCGACAAGGTTTGCGCGCGGCGGTGCGCGGCGCCGATGGACGCGCTCCCGCGACGCTTTTAACCCAAACAATGTTTGACGCGTTGCAAATTTCAGAAGTTGGCGAAATTTCTCAACGGCTTCACCAAAATTGTTTAAAACATCCCTGCGAACCAATGACCAAAGACGAAATCGCCGCGCTGGCAGTTTATGTCGATAAAGCGGCACTCGCTGGCGATGTGGTTGCAAAAAAAATTTTAGAAGACAGCATGCAAGAGCTCGTTTTGATGGTAAAAACCGTTGCCGAAAAAACGGGAATGGCAAATCAAAAACCATTGCGCGTGGGCATTACCGGCGGCGTAATCACGCACGAACCTTGCGCGACGCTTTTCAAAAAATCACTCGAAAAAGTGTTCCCGCAAATCGAAGTTTTTGAACCACAAGCGACTCCCGTTGTTGGCGCAACAATTCGCGCCCGCGCCTTGTAAATGTTTGAAGTGCGGCAATCTGCGATTCACGGGAACGGTGTTTTTGCAACCGAACGCATTCCCGCGGGAACGCATATTTGCGACTATCGCGGAGAATTAATTGACGCCAACGAAATGTTGCGAAGACAAAATTTACGCGACGGGAACGCCAGCAATTATGTTATGGCGATCGACGACAACCATTTTATCGACGCAACAGAAATCATCGAAAACAATCCCGCACGATTTATCAATCACAGTTGCAACGAAAATTGCGAAGCGATTTGGGACGCGCCAACGCAAACAATGAAAATCATCGCGCAACGAGAAATCGTCCCCGGCGAAGAATTGTCATTTGATTACGGCTTTGATTTGCTCAACTTTTTTCAACATCGCTGTCATTGCGGCGCAAAAAATTGTTGCGGCTACATCGTCGCAAAACCCTTGCGCGGCGCACTTTTTCGCAAACTCACTCGACACAAACGCGCCCGCGGGAACGGCAATTGACGGGAACGGAGCGTGGATTTTTTTGACCACGAATTAAACGAATTTTGCGAATTATTTTTTGTTTCCGCGTTCCCGCCGAGTTAAATTGCTTCGCCAGCAAGAAAACGCGAAACGGTTTCGTTGAGATGGTCGGAACGCAAAAGGAACGAATCGTGTCCGTTCGCGGCTTCGATTTCTGCGTAATAAGATTCTTTGCCAGCACTATTGAGCGCGATAGTAATTTCGCGATTTTGCCAACTTGGGTAAAGCCAATCGGTTGAAAAACCAATTGACAAAACGCGCGCTTTGACGGGAGCGAATGCTTCGACAAGCGTTTGATTGCCTGCAATGTTGAAAAAATCGGTCGCGGCAGAAATGTAAAGATAACAATTCGCATCAAAACGTCCCAAAAACTTTTCGCCTTGGTGGCGTAGATAGCTCCAAATTGGCGGCGTAATTGCGCGTTTAAATTTTGCGGTTTCGGTGTCGCCCGGCAATGGATCGGCGGGACGATGCGTTTTTTTCTCTAAACTAAAATCGGAAAGATAAGTAATGTGCGCCATCATTCGCGCCACGGCGAGACCGACAGTTGGGCCGCGCCCTTCTTGCTCGGCATAATAGCCCTCTTTCCATCCTGGGTCTTCAAAAATAGCGGCGCGCGCCACGCAATTGAATGCCATCGCTTGCGTATTTTGCTTGGCGGGACAAGCCATTGTGATAATATTTTTTGCGCTGTCAGGATAATTAACCGCCCAAAGCAACGCTTGCATACCGCCCATTGAGCCGCCGACAACCGCGTGCAATTGTTCGATGCCGAGATGATCAATCAACAATTTTTGCGCTTTAACCATATCTTCAAAAGTGAAGACTGGAAAATCGAGCCCGTACGGATCGCCCGTTTCGGGATTGATCGACGCGGGGCCAGTCGTTCCCGAGCAACCGCCAAGGCAATTATTGCAAATGACAAAATATTTATTAGTGTCGATTGGTTTATTGGGGCCGACAAAATGATCCCACCAACCCGGCATTACGTCATCGGGCTTGTTGCGTCCTGCGACGTGATGATTTCCCGTGAGCGCGTGGCAAATCAAAATCGCGTTTGACTTGTCGGCGTTAAGTTTGCCGTAAGTTTCGTAGCGAATATTCAAACGCGGGATCGACCCGCCGTGCAAAAAATGAAACGGCTGATTATATTCGTAATCTTGCGGCGTGACCAGCTCCTGCGAGCCGTTCCCGTTAAGATTTTGCTTAATATCATCGTCGTCTGTCATTTCAAAAAAATCAAAAACTATTGATGCGTTCCCGCGAAAATGCGTTCCCGCGAATTATTTACGTTCCATCAATGGAATAAAATGGCGTTCCCGCTCGCCGACATAAACTTGTCGCGGACGATAAATTTTGCCTCCGGGAGCCAGCGCCATTTCGCGCCATTGGGCAATCCAGCCCGGCATACGTCCCATCGCGAAAATCACCGGGAACATGTCGATCGGAATTTTGAGTTCCCGCAAAATGATTCCGCTGTAAAAATCGACATTCGGATAAAGATTGCGCGACTTGAAATAATCGTCGTTCAACGCGATTTCTTCAAGTTTGCGCGCGGTTACCAAGAGCGGATCGTTTTCGGCGGACGTTCCCATCGCCGCAACGATTTTTTCCGCCTGTTTGCAAAGCACTTTTGCGCGCGGATCGTAACTTTTGTAAACTCGATGACCAAAGCCCATCAAACGGCATTCGCCTTTTTTAACTTTTTCGACAAAGTCGGCAATGTTTTCGCCGCGCTCGTTAATTTCTGTGAGCATTTCGATAACGGCTTGGTTAGCGCCGCCGTGACGAGGTCCCCAAAGCGCGCAAACGCCTGCGGAAACGGAAGTGAAAAGATTTGCGCCGCCACTGCCCACCATGCGCACGGTCGAGGTCGAACAATTCTGCTCGTGGTCGAGATGCAAAAGCAAAAGCGTGTCGAGCGCTTTGGCAATGTCGGGGTGCACTTGTGATTCTTCGCCTGGATACGAGAACATCATGTGCAAAAAGTTTTCGCAATAATTGTAGCCACGACGCGGATAAATGACTGGCAACCCCGTGCGGTAACGATGCGCCATCGCCGCGAGCGCGCGCACTTTCGAAATCAAAACCGTTGCCGTGTGGTCAAAATTGGCAATGCCCTGCTGGCGGTCGTTCGAGGAAAGTTCCGGATAATAACAGCCGAGCGCGTTCAGCATTGCAGAAAGCGCCGCCATCGGGTGCGCAGTTGGCGGGAACCCTGCAACAATCGTGCGCAACGCTTCGTGAATACCTGCATTCACCAAAATGCGATTGCGAAAATCTTCCAATTCTTGTGGCTTTGGCAAATTGCCGTAAATCACCAAATACGCGCTCTCGATAAAGTTTGAGCGCTCTGCTAATTCTTCAATTGGATAGCCACGGAAACGCAAAATTCCCTTTTCGCCGTCAATGAACGTGATTGCGCTTTTGCAGGAACCCGTGTTCGCGTAGCCCTCGTCGTAAGTGATAAAACTCGTTTCTTTGCGCAATTTGCTGATATCGACGGCGTGCTCGCCTTCCGTCCCGACAATTACCGGCGAATTATAACTTTTATTTCCAAACGTTACTTTAATTTCAGATTTCATTGCTTCCTTTTCTTTTTCGTTTTTATGTTTTGACGAGCGTAAAACCGTCCTTGCGATCAAGCGATTTCCAACCCAAATTGGCTAATTCGTCGCGCAAGCGGTCGCTTTCTGCCCAATTTTTTGCTTGTTTTGCAGCCCAACGTTGTTCTCCCAGCGCTGCAATTTCTGCGGGAACGTCAATCGCGGGAACGGCGTTTTGAGCGTTCGCGGGAACGTCTTTTTTACTTTCAATTGTAAAAAGTTTTAAGCCGAGAGCAGACAAAATTTTTGTCAGTCCCATCAATTGCAATTTTGCTTCGTCGGTGCTCAAATCTTGTTTTGCGAGCGTTGCGACTGCGCCAAAAATGCCGCCGAGCGCTCCCGAAACATTCAAATCGTTGCAAAGCGTTTTCCAAGCGCGCTCAAATTGTCCCCAAGGCGCATTCACATCGGCAACTTGTGCTGAAAATTCAGGTTCTGTCGTTCCCGCCTTTGCCAAAATTTTACGCACGCTTTTTTCGATTTTTGCGAGCGCCGAAGTCGCATCATCGAGCGATTTCAAAGTAAAATTGAGCTGCGAACGATAATGTCCAGAAATCAAAACATAACGCACAGCCATCGGCGCGTAGCCCTTGCCGACTAAATCGTCGAGCGTGTAAAGATTGCCAAGCGATTTTGACATTTTTGCGCCATCAACCATCAAGTGCGCGCTGTGAAACCAATGTTGCGCGAACGTACCGTAATGCTCGCAAGAACATTCCGCCTGCGCGATTTCATTTTCGTGGTGCGGGAAACACAAATCAACGCCTCCACCGTGCAATTCAAATGTTTCGCCGAGATAATGCGTGCTCATTGCCGAGCATTCGATGTGCCAACCCGGACGCCCCTCGCCCCAAGGCGATTGCCAAAAATTCGGTCCGTCCTCTGGTTTGCGAGCTTTCCAAAGCGCGAAATCGGAAACATTATCGCGCGTGTATTCGTCGGCAAGATTTGACGTTCCCGCGGAATTTGTCGTCTGAGTTTTCAAGCTTGAAACATCAACAAATTTTCCATAATGCGGGTCCGACGCGACTTTGAAATAAACAGAACCGTCGGGCGCAACATACGCGTGCCCGCGCTCGACAAGTTTCGCGATCATTTCAATTTGCAACGGAATATGTGCGACCGCGCTCGGCTCGATCGTTGGCGGGAGCATATTTAACGCGGCGCAATCGCGATGAAATTTATCGGTCCAAATCGCCGTAAAATCTGCAAGCGTTTTACCTTGTTCTTGGGAACGGCGAATCGTTTTATCGTCCACGTCGGTAATATTGCGCACGTGACACACTTGCATGCCGTCAGCTTCGAGCACGCGGCGCAACACGTCTTGGATCAAAAACGTGCGAAAATTGCCGATGTGCGCGGGAGCGTAAACCGTGGGACCGCAACAATACATACCAAACGGTTTGTCTGCATTGAGCGGTGCCAAAACTTTGTCTTCGCGCGAAAGTGTATCACGTAATTTTACCATTTTAAAAACTATTTTTTTGGCGTTCCCGCGGCGCATTTTTACGCTTGGCGGGAACGCATTTTTTACTTATTTTCGGGAACGCCGATAAATTCTTTGCCGTACCATTTGCGCAAACATTCGGGAACGCGCACTGAACCGTCGGGCTGAATATTATTTTCGAGAATCGCCGCCAAAACGCGTGGCAAACCGAGACCCGAACCGTTCAGCGTGTGCAAAACTTCTGCTTTCCCGCCGTCTTTTGGACGATAACGGATTCCCGCGCGACGCGCTTGGAAATCGGTAAAGCTTGAGCAGCTCGAAACTTCGAGCCAGCGTTTTTGACCGCCCGCAAACACTTCGAGGTCGTATTGTTTTGAGTGCGGGAACCCAATATCGCCCGAGCAAATGCGCAAAACGCGATAAGGCAATTCGAGTTTTTGCAACAGGCGTTCTGCGTCTTTGCGAAGCAATTCGAGCTCTTCGAGCGATTGCGACGGGAGCGTCCATTTCACCAATTCTACTTTGTCAAATTGATGCAGGCGATTGAGCCCGCGAACGCCCGCGCCCCAGCTTCCCGCTTCGCGGCGGAAACAAGGCGTGTAAGCGCAACGGCGCAACGGCAAATCTTTTTCGTCGATAATTTCGTCGCGGAAGAAATTCGTCACGGGAACTTCTGCCGTGGGAATCATATAAAAATCGTCCTGCGGCGCGTAATACATTTGCCCTTCTTTGTCAGGAAGTTGTCCCGTCGCCGTTGCCGAAGCAGGATTCACCATAATCGGCGCCATTACTTCCTCGTAGCCGGCGTTGTGCGCTTCTTCAAGGCAGAAATTAATCAGCGCGCGCAACAAACGCGCCATGTCGCCCACGTAAAACGGAAAACCCGCTCCCGTTACTTTTACGCCACGTTTAAAATCGATTGCTTTTTCAAACCATTCGATGTCCCAGTGTGGCTTTGCGTCTTTGGTGATCAATTTTTCAGGATCGCCCCAAGTGTAAACGACTTCGTTGTCTTGGTCTGTTTTGCCGACGGGAACGCTCGGATCCGGAATATTGGGAACAGTGAGATAAAGTTTGCGCCATTCAATGTCGATATCGGCGACTTGTTTTTCCAAATCTTTGGTTTTTGCGGAAACGGCTTTCATTTCTGCGACTTTTGCCAAAAATTCTGGCGTTCCCTTTTTCATTGTCGCCATTTCTTTGTTGGTCGCGTTTTGAGCGGCACGCGAAGCTTCAAATTCAGAAACGATCGCACGACGCTTGGCATCGCAAGCCAAAATTGCGTCAAAATCAACATCAAACTTTTTCGTCGCTAAACGGCGGCGAATTTCATCAATGTTTTCACGAAAAAATTTAATATCTAACATTGCAGTAATTAGTAAATTTCAGTTGTTGAGAAAAAACGTTTGATTTCTGCCGCGGCTGATTCTGGCGAATCTGATGCGTGGCAAACATTGAAAGTAACGACAGATTTGTCGCCAAAATCGCCACGAATCGTTCCCGCGGGAGCGTCCGCCGACTTTGTCGGACCGAGCAATTCGCGCACTTTTGTAATCGCGTCATCACCTTCGAGAATTGCCATAATGACGGGACATTTTTTCATATAATCGCAAAGAAATTGAAAAAATGGTTCATCAACGAGATGCGAATAATGTTCCCGCAACAACGAATCTGTCAATTGTGTCATTTTACAAGCAACGATTTTAAGACCTGCATTTTCAAAGCGTGCCAAGACCGTTCCCGCAAGCTTTTTTTCCATGCAATCTGGTTTCAAAATAATGAATGTTTTTTCCATAATAAAAATATGTTTATCTCAATTAGCATACTATTTTTTACCCCGTTCCCGCAACAAGTTTTTTCAAGTTATTATTATCCCGCATTTCGTCATAATAAATGACACCGAAGGTTTAGTTTTTGTGAAGCGCATTTCATTTAATGCTCGCAACAAAAAAATGATTTCTTTATTATTATTTAAATGGTGAGATTATTTTTTTCTATTTTTTTAGTGTCAACTTTTACATTGCCCGCATTTGCATATTCTCAAAATTACGAAAACGATTTGCGCAAAATGGCGGTGCTCATCAACGAAGTGCAAGCTTTGCGCGACGAAGTGGGACAATTAAAAGCTGACGTCGAAGCATTGCGCGCCGAAAATGCACAATTGCGCAACAAAATTAACAACAGCGGGAACGTCGTCGAAAAAAGCGAATTGGCAGCGTTTAAATCTGAAATCATCAACAAACTCAACGCCTACGCGAGCGAAACAGACGCACGTTTTTCAAAACAAAGTAGCGAAACCAATGCCGCATTAAAAAACGTCGCCACACAGGTTAATTCCGCACTCGCAAATTCTGCAAAACAACAAACTTCGCAAGAAATCGCCCAACCCAAAGATATTCCGGAAAGCGGCATCGAATACACGGTTCGCCGCGGCGAAACACTCTCAAAAATCGCACGCGACAATGCGTCAAAAGTTAGTTGGATTCTCTACGCCAACCCAGGTCTCAAAGCCGATCAATTGCAAGCAGGACAAAAAATTATCGTTCCTCAAAAATAAACGCCAAAAATCAAACTCTTTTAAAAAAATTATGGCTCTCAAAAAACCACTCGGTCGTGGACTTAGCGACATTATTCACTCGGCGGGAAAACCCGTAGAGTTCGGCAAAAGCGTTCCCGCGAAAACAGAAAAACCTGCCGTTCCCGAAAAAAACACGTTCCCGAAAAAACAAGCCGAAAAATCCAAAAGCGTTTCCGCCACCAACGTTCCCGCGACCAAAATGGTTTCGACTATCAACAGCACCATTTTGCCTTATCGCGAAATCAATTTAGACAAAATTGTTTGTTCGCCAACCCAATCGCGCAAAAATTTTTCACCAGAAAGTTTGCAAGAATTAGCCGATTCGATTCGCGCCGAAGGTCTTTTACAACCAATCATCGTGCGTAAAAAACCACGTTCGGTTGATACTTACGAATTGATTGCGGGCGAACGTCGTTTGCGCGCGTTTGGTTTGCTCAAATTATCTAAAATCCCTTGCCGCGTTGTCGAAGCCAGCGATGCCTCTTCTGCGGCAATGTGTTTGATTGAAAATTTACAGCGCGAAAACTTGAACCCGATGGAAGAAGCCGTCGGTTTGGGAACGCTTATGCGCGACTTCAATTTAACGCAGGAAGCCGTCGCCGAACGTGTTGGCAAGGCACGCCCAACTATCGCCAATACTTTGCGTTTGCTTGAGCTTGATCCCGTGATTCAAGGTTATATTTCTTCGGGAAAATTAACGGCAGGACACGCCAAAGCCCTGCTCAGCGTTAAAAACAGCACTGACCGCCTTTTGCTCGCCACAAAATTAGTTGAAACCAAAGACACCGTTCGCGTCGCCGAAGATTTGGCGAGCAAGCTCAACGACGGCAAATCTATTTTGCCTCAAAAAGCGGGAACGTCACGCGTAACTACACCCGAAATTAATTCGCTCGAAAAAAAATTAACATCCAAATTTCAAACCCGTGTCCAAGTGCTCAACGGCAAGAAAAAAGGTCGCATTGTTTTGTTTTACAACGGGAACGAAGATCTTGAACGCTTGCTCGAAGCAATTGGCTATTCTGCAGATTAAAAAATATTATGTCCCAACGCACCGTTAGAATTAACGAACTTTTGCGCCTCGAAATCAGCGAGCAAATTCACCGCCGCTGGCCAACAGAAAGCGTGCGCATCACGATTACCAATGTCAAAATTTCACCCGATTTGCACGACGCGCGCATTTATTTTGCGGTCGTCGGCGACCATAATGCAGCAATTCAAGCGCGCGCATTTTTGACGAGCATCACCAAAGAATTGCGCATGGCGGTTTCAAAGCGAGTCATTTTAAAATACACGCCAACTTACAAATTTATCGAAGACCGCGGGATCGAAGAATCCGCGAACGTCATCGCCGCGCTCGACCGCGTCGCCGAAGAAGATGCAAAACGCAACGCAAAAAAAGCTGACGAATAAAATCGATTGCGCAAATTCTTTTATTTTATCCGCAAATTACACAAATTACACAAATTTTTGTGAGCAACAAGCCGCGATGGCGGAAACGCGCAGTTCTTTTTGTGAAATTTGAGAAATTCGTGGATAGACAAAATATAAAAATCTCAATTTTCAATTATCTAATAAATGTTTGATGTTATCGTAATCGGAAGCGGGCTCGCGGGTCTGACGGGAGCGAATTATTTAGCCAAAGCCGGCTACAAAGTGATGCTCGCCGAACACCATTATCAACTCGGCGGGTTAGCGACTTATTTTAAGCGTCCAAACGGACATATTTTTGACATTTCGCTGCACGGGTTCCCGCACGGAATGATCAAATCTTGCCGCAAATATTGGGGCAAAGAAATCGCCGACGCGATTCACCAGCTCAAAGATGTGCGCTTCATCAATCCCGAATTTAATATTCAAACAACTTTTGACAAAGCGGATTTCACGCGCATTTTAATCGAAAAATTTGGCGTTCCCGCGGAAAAAGTCAATGGATTTTTTGAGCATTTGGCGGGAATGAATTATTACGACAACGACACGCGCACAACGCGGGAACTCTTTAAACAATTTTTCCCGGGTCGCACGGACGTTTGGCGCCTGCTTCTCGAACCGATCGCCTACGCAAACGGCTCCACGCTCGACGAACCCGCGATCACTTACGGGATCGTCTTCTCAAATTTTATGAGCAAAGGCGTTTATATTTTTCAGGGCGGGACCGATTTGCTCATTCAAAAAATGACCGAAGAACTCAAGCGCAACGGCGTTGAAATCGTTCGAAACTGCTTAGTTGAAAAAATTTTAACAACGCGCGGGAACGACGGTTTGCCACAAGTGTGCGGCGTGCGCGTCAAAAACACGCGCAACGGCGAAACGCGCGAAATCGCCTGCAAAGCCGTGCTTTCAAACGCCAACATTCGCAACACTGTCGAACAGTTGCTCGAGCCGGGAACCGTTCCCGCGGACTTTCTAAAACAATCGCAAACCACGCGCCTCAACACTTCGTCGTGCCAAGTTTACATGGGCATTCGCAAAGGCGAAACGATCCCGCACATCGGCGATTTGGTCTTCACGTCGTCTGCGCCAAAATTCGACAGCGACGATTTGACGGATCTTCACACGACTTCCCGCACTTACTCGGTTTATTATCCCGACACGCGCCCGCAATGGCCGTTCCCGCACTACGCGATTGTTACCTCAATCAATCAAAGATTTGACGCGTGGGAAAATCTCAGCGACGAACAATACGCCGCCGAAAAACAACGCATCATCGAAGAATCGTTTGCGGGGCTGGAACAATTTATTCCAGACATTCGCGCAAAAGTCGATTGGGTCGAAGCCGCTACGCCACGCACCGTCAAACGCTACACGACACACATGGCAGGAACGTCTTTCGGCACAAAATTTGAAGGGCTTAAAGTTTCGATGAACTTGCCAAATTATGTCCACGGACTTTATCACGCGGGTTCCGTCGGCATCATTATGTCGGGCTGGCTGGGAACGATTAACTACGGTGTTATCACCGCCAATAAAATCGCACTCGCCCTGCCGAGAAAATAAAAATTGCGTTCCCGCAAAACAAAAAACGCGTTCCCGTCAATCTTGCGGGAACGCGTTTTTTATATAAAAATTTGGTGCGCCTTGTGAGAATCGAACTCACCTCTCAACCTTGGGAAGGTCACATTCTACCGATAAACTAAAGGCGCATGAAATTTATATTAACACAAACAAAACTCAAAGACCAATTTTATTTTTCGGCGCAAAGACGAAAAATTTCAAAAGCGCTTCGTGAAAAGCGCGTTCCCGCGAAAAAAGCGCCTGCGGCGAAAAGGTTTTTATGGGAGGAGCGGCATCTTGCCGCTCCATTTTTGTTATTTTTTCTGCAAACTCAAAGCACCAACGGCGCGACAGAATTAGCCCAGGGCGCAAGCCCTGGGTAAAAGAATAAAATCCACCAGCCCTGAAAGGGCGACAGAACACGGGAACAGAAATCGCGCGGGAACGTGCTTTTTAGTTTGATTTTACTTAATTTTAAATGTATTCTTAAAAAGCACCCTTCTCTATCATTTCTACCTCAAGTTTTATGAAAAATCCAATTTCTACGATTTCCAAAACTTTTCTTTTCGCGGCAGCGTTGAGCGCAACCGCAATTAGTGCCGACGCGACAACGCCGACTGACGTTTACAGTGATCCACTCATAAATATTCAATGGCAATGGGAACCTTCGCGTGGCGGCATCAATATTGCTGACGCATGGAACGCAGGCATCACTGGCAAAGGAATTGTAATTGGAATTAACGATGATTGGGTAGAACCCTTTCATGAAGATTTAAATGTCTCCACATACAACCCTACAACCAATTGGAGAACAGCGAATTTCAGTCAAGGATTAAGTTATGATTTTGTTAATCCTGGATTTTCGCCTTCTCCTTCAGATCCACAACCTTATGAGGAAGATCGTCATGGGACAGCTTGTGCGGGAATGGCTGCGGCAATTGGCGGGAACAACCTTGGGATCGTAGGTGCGGCACCAGGAGCAACGATTGCAGGATTAAATGGTAGTGGTAGCTACGAAGCAAGATTTTGGGCTTCGGGCGTTAGTGAATCTGGAGTATATCAAGGAGAGGCATTAATCGATATTAAAAGTAATTCTTATGGCGGGAACTTTTCTAATCCAAATGGAAATATTAATGGCGTTGCACTAACTGCGGCAAATAATATCATTTATTTATTTTCAGCAGGAAATGCTCGTGCAGAAAGTGATCATCAATATGGTAATCCTACGAATACTGGATTTCGGAACAATAATAATGACAGAAGAATAATTACTGTTGCCGCATCTAATAATACAAATCAATATGCATCATTTTCAAATTATGGTTCTAATGTTTTTGTTACAGCACCAGGTATTGATGTACCTTCAACAGGCAGGACAGGTTCAGGTTATCTAAATCAAAATTATACTTATTTTAATGGCACTTCTGCCGCAACGCCTCTTGTTTCGGGAGTAATGGCTTTGGGTAAACAGGTCTTTAAAGATATGGACGTGCGCTGGGCGAAACACGCAATCGCATGGTCAAGCGGACATAATGAAAATCCTAATATTGATCCTGATAGTAAATCGTTAGCAACTGCCTACAAATTACCGTGGGAACCTGAAGCAACAGGTTTTTGGCAAAAAAACAACGGCGGTTATTGGTTTAGCAACAATTATGGTTTTGGGAAAATAGACGCGGTTGGATTTGTCGATGCCACCAAAAATATTCTCTACACGACAACCGAAAAAACCTTTGTCGTTCCCGAAGCCAATTTCACGGGTGGCGACATTACGAGTTCCGAATTAGTGCGCAAAACTTCCTACAAATTTACGCCCGAAAACGCGGCGCTTTCGCAAAATCTTGAAACCGTTGCTGTGCGCGTTAATTTTTCAAACGCCGCACGCACCAATCTCAATCTTTCAACGCTCAAAATCACGCTCATCGCTCCCGACGGTGCTTCCAGCGTTGTTGTCTCGCCATCGGTTGGAGACCCTGAAACAAAAAATGTCGTCAGCTATTACACATTTCTCACCAACGCTTTTTGGGGCGCCAATTATGGAAATTCGGGCGAATGGACTGTCGAAATCCAATACAACGCCAACGCGGCGGGAACCAACACAACTGGCTGGGTGACAATGAACCAAGTCGAATTCTCAACCGGCAATGTTGTTTTTGAAGACACAACCATTCAAGACATCGCTGCAGGAACGAGCATTGATGCGCACGCAATCGCGCTCGACAACAGCACCAGCAATTTTACCGTCGCGGGAACGATGAATCTCGAAGATTCTGTTTTTGTCAATGGCGGCACGCTCAATCTCGCCGCCACAGGAACGCTTGCGCCCTACACAGCTGGACAATTTGGCGCGGACAAAGGCCTCAAATTCCAACAAACTGGCGGCACTGTCAATTTTGCGGGAACGGCAAATTTTAAGCGCGGCTTCAAACAAACGGGCGGCACGTTTAATTTTTCGGGAACGTTAAATTCAGAGAAAGGCATTTACGTTTCGGGAACGGGCTCGTTTGTCATCGCAGCTGCCACTTCGCTCGCCAACGATTTGTTTGTTAGCGGCGCCGACGCTTCGCTCATTATCAACGATGGCGGCAATTTAGATTATTCGGCGGGAACGCTCACGGTTGACGATGGCGCAACGTTGACATTTAATTCGGACAACGTTTCGAGCTCGACCATTACAATCAATTCTAACGCGCTCATCGTCATCACCAACAAAGCCAAATTCAAACTCAACATCGCGCAAAATGTTGCCGATTTTCAAAATTTTGATTTTGTCGCAGTGAGCGCTTCCTATTTAGCGACCGTTCAATTGGCAAACGAAAATATTTCAATCGTCGGCAACGACGGCAATTACACAGGCAATTTTGACCTCATAAAAGACAACGGCAAATTGATTGTTTCGCTCATTGGGAACATGAAATTGATTTCCGAAGAAGACCAAGACTACGAAGTTTCAAGCAACGGCGCACGTTTTCGTTCAACCTTGAAAAATTACGCGGGAACGCTCACGGGAACGGGAATTTTAGAGTCCAACTTTGACATTTCATTTGCCGCCAACGCGTCTGGTTTTTCGGGCGAAACAAAAATTTCAAACAGCAATTTCACCATCAAATCTGGCGCGCAACTCGGCACGGGAACATTCACAGTTGGCGCCAACGCAAATTTGATTTTTGACGGCAACCAAACTTTCAACAACACCGTCAGCGGCGATGGCTCAATGAAAGTCATTGCGGGAACGCTCAATTTTGGCGGGAACGCCAGCACGCTCGCGGGAACGGCAACTGTTGACGGCAACAGCGCAAAAATCATCGCGGGAACGGGCTCAACACTCAATAATCTCGCCCTCAAAAACAACGCTTCGGCAGAATTGGCGGGAACGATCAACGGCGATTTATCAATCGCGGGCGCAAGCGCAACGCTAAAAACAGGCGCAACGGTTGCGGGAAAATTTATTCTCAACAACGCCACGCTCACAACAGAAAGTGAATTGACGCTCAACAATAATGCCGAAAATCTTTTTGGCAACAATTCAAAAATCATCGGCAATGTCACTGTCGCCAATGCCAATTTAACCATCAACGAATCGACCATCGAAGGTAATTTAAAAATCGACAACATAGCGGGAACGGTAAAATTAAACGGTGCAAAAATCATAGGCGATTTTACGGCTACCGCGGGAACAGTTAATTTGGTCGGCAGCAACAATGTCAGCGGCGAAATTTCAATCAGTAGTGGTGTCACGCTCAACCAAGACACGAACGCAACATTGACCGCGGAAACGATGACAATCAACCACGCTAATTACGACCTTGCAGGCAGTGCGAATATCGAAAATCTTGTCATTCAAAACGGCTCTACATTCACACAAGGCGCCGATGGAGCAATTCGTAGTTTGCAATTGCTCAACAATTCGACCGCAACGCTCGCGGGAATAGTCGCGGGCGCGGTTTCTGTTGACGCAACTTCAATGCTCACAGCAACCGCAAACGCGTTCACAAACACCGCCGTCACCAACAATGGTAAACTTTATTTAAAAGCGGGAACGCTCACACAACGCATTTCCGGCACGGGAACGACGACGATTACCGAAGACATCACAACCACGGCAAACAACGTCGGCTCGAAATTTACAACCAACGAAAATGTCGCAATCACACTCACTGCGGGAACGCTCGAAAATCAAATCACCGGTGCGGGAACAATTATTATCGCAGGCAATGTTGACGGCAACGCAGACAATTTTGATAACAAAATTACAATCAACAACGCCGCCACGCTCACGCTCAACGCGGGAACGCTCGGCAAAGTAATTTCGGGCGCGGGAACAACAATTATCGCGGGCGAAGTTACAACCAATGCCGACAATTTAGGCACGCAAACAATTGTCAACCAAGACAAAAAAATTACGCTCAGCGCGGGAACGCTCAATCGCCAAATCAGCGGCGACGGCACAATCGCAATCACGGGCGATGTCACCGCGAGCGCCAATAATTTAAACGCCAATGTTGAAAACAGTGGCGCGCTCACGCTCACCACGGGAACACTCAACAAGCCAATCGCGGGAACGGGTACAATCGCGCTCGCAGGCGACATTAAAACAGACGCCAGCAATTTGGGCGCAAGTTTGCAAAATAATCAACGTCTCGTTTTGACAGGCGGCGCGCTCATGAACTCGATTACGGGAACGGGAACGACCGAGATTATTGGCAACATCGCCGTTTTTGGGAACAATCCGTTCGGGAACAATCGCATCGTTGTCAACGGCGGCAGAATGAATTTGAACAACGGCATCACAATCAACAATACCGTCAAATTATTGCTTTCAGACGAATATCGCATCATCGCCGACAGCGCCGCGCCCGAAGCCGCGTTTGGCGGGAACGGCAATTTTACAGGAACGCTCTTGATTTCTGCAATCAACAATCGCTACGTTTCGCAATTTGACGATTTAACGCTGCTTTCGTTTGCATTGGCAGAAGCAAATTCGACACTCGCAACTTCACTCGCGCAAGCCAATATTTTGATCGACGAAACTCTCTGGGCAGATTGGTCAATAATCAATCTCACCAACGGCACACTGACGCTCGCCTACCGCTACGACACAACGCCATACAGCGCGCCATCGGGCTTGAACGAACTTTACAAACTCGTCGGCGATAAACGCATTTTGGGCTACGTAAAATCAACATTTGACGCACGCTTAGTTGCGCTCTCGCCAATCGGCTACGCCAGCTTGCTCGAAATGCAAAACGGCTGTGCCAATCTCGTCAACGATTTGCTACGGGAACGCCTCGAACAACGCCGCTACGAAACTGCGAACGCGTGGGACAATTCAATGTCTTGCAAATTTTACGCCAACGCATTCGGACAATCGCGCGATAGCAGCGGCAACGGCACAAAATCAGCAAATTATGATATCAACCACAAGGGAGTAGTTGCTGGAGTGGACGTGCCACTTTCAAATAGAGCACTTTTTGGATTTGGTGTCGCAGCTGATATTGCTAACGCACAAGTTAAAAACGGCGAAAAAAATCAAGCCGACACTACGATGCTCACATTCTCAGGAATGCAAATGTTTAACAATACTTACATCGGCTTGGGGTTGAGCGCGGGAACGTCTTGGCTCGAAGCCAAACGCACACTCGACAACGAAAACTTCTCAAAGAAAACCAACGGTCTCAACGCTAATTTGTCAGTTATCGCAGGCGCAGGTTGGATTCTCAACGAACAAGCCGGCATCGATTTTTCGCCATTTGTCGGCGTTGATATCGCCTACACTTACGTCAAAGGTTTTAGTGAAAACACACCCGCAGATTCCGCACAATCTGCCGCACTCAAAGTCGATTCATTCGATCATTTTTCAGTGCGTGGCAAAATCGGTGCTTCGCTCAATTGGCGCGCAAGTAAAAACTGGCGTTTAGGCATCGAAGCAACATTCGCTCACGAATTCGTAAAACCTGAATTAGATATCGACGCAGCATTCAAACAAAACGCTGCAATCGGCGATCAAAAATTCACTTCAACCGCGTATTTGATGGAAGAAAATAGCTTCCAAATCGGCCCGCGTCTCGACTACACGCTCAACCGCAATTGGTCGCTCTCACTCGCTTACACTTACGAAAGCGATTTCAAAGATGTAACCAGCCACAGCGGGAACGTCGGCGCGCGTTGCAGATTCTAATCGCGCGGGAACGCGGGAATGATGGGAACGGGATAATTTCAAAAGCGCTTCGCGAAAAGCGCGTTCCCGCGAAAAAAGCGCCTGCGGCGAAAAGGTTTTTATGGGAGGAGCGGCATCTTGTCGCTCCATTTTTGTTATTTTTTCTCGCAAACTCTAAGCGCTGAAAGCGCGACAGAACACGGGAACGGGATTTTTTTCAACGCCAATTGCGCAAAAGAAACACAAAATTACGCAAATATTTTTTGATGTTGTACGGGAGCGCGTGAAGGCTCAACTCGAATAAGCGCGGCTTTTAACCTGCGGGAACGTCAAAACCCACGCGCGTGGAACGCGCAACTTTGCCGCGCGGGCTTGTGTTTTTTTAGTTCACTCCCTTCGGGACTGATTTTATTTTTGATCTACCCCCACACGCTCGCGTTCCCGCTCGCTTTTGTGGGGGTTAGCCATCGCGGGAACGCGTTCCCGCAATTTCAGTGCCTTCGGCACAAGCAACGCTCCTATTTCACCCTATTGAACCTACGGCACTTCAATTTCCACTTCCCGCCCCCACTCCCGCGCTACCCCAAAAAAACAATTCGCGAAATGTTAAATATCGCTTCGCTCGGTATGCGTTTTAATTTGCACAATGTTAAATGTCGCTTCGCTCGGTATGCGTTTAAAAAATCTATGCCTCATTCCCACGTTCCCGCGAAGTTTTTTTAGTTCACTCCCTTCGGGACTGATGTTATTTTGTTCTTACCCCCACACGCGAGACGCGCATTCGCGCGACTATGACGATGACAATGACGATGACCGAGTTTGAAAATAACTGAAATAAAATTTGCTCGCTTTTGTGGGGGTTAACCGTCGCGGGAACGCGCTTTTCGCGAAGCGCTTTTGAAATTTTCTTCGCGGGAATTGGCGTTTATTCGTAGTTTAAAAACCTTTCCCGTTCCCGCCATTCCCGCGTTCCCGCGAAATTTATCTCTCGTTTTTACTTTAAAACATTGACGCGGCGCGATGAATAAAAGATAATAGAAAGAAACACAAACCCCTTAAAATTTATGAAATTATTTAAGAAAAAATCGGGCTTTACACTCGTTGAAATTTTAGTTGTCATTGCAATTATCGGCCTTTTGGCGGGCTTACTCGTTCCCGTCGTTGGCGCAGCAATGGGAAAAGTCAAAAAAACAACTTCCAAATCAATGTTTACTTCGTGGGTAACCGCCATCGAAAACTACAAGCAAACTTATAATTACTACCCAATTCTCGTCAAAGGTCAATCAGTTGGGGATGACCAAGAATACAATCTCGGCGACGGCACGACATCGCTCAATTTCGTCAAAGCGCTTTCGGGACGCGATCCCGCAACTGGCGAAGTCCTCAGCAAAGAAGACCTCAAAAGTTTTAACCGCAAAGGCACTTCATTTTATGAATTTTCGCAAGAAGATTTTGAAGACGGCAACACCTCAAACGGACAACTCGTTGACGGTTTTGGCAATCCCAACATTCACATCGTGATGGACACCGACGGGAACGGTCGCGTTGTCATTCCTAATCAATACATGCCCGATGACGCAACCGATGCCGAAGAAGATTCTAACGGCATTATGCGCAAAGTCATCATCTTCACCTCAAAGAAGGACGGAGACGATTACGAAGATATTTACAGCTGGCGCTAAAAATAATTGCGCGGGAACGCAAAAAGTTTAAATTTTTCGCAAAATGAAACTTGCAAATCTCAAATCTCAAATTTTGACGCGCTTGCGTTCCCGCAAACGCCGCGCCTTCACGCTCATCGAAATCTTGACTGTTGTCGCGATTATCGGCATGGTCGCAGTCGTTATCGTGGGCTTAAAACCTGGCAACCCGCGCGGGCTCGATGACGCTTGCAAAATGGCGGGAATGGAATTTCGTATCGCGCAAGCCCAAGCTGTGCGCGGCACTAATCCCGACCGCGATCCCGACACCAACAAGCGCTACAACATCCGTTCCGCTGTTTTGATTCTCAAAGACGAAGACGACGCAGAAAACCACCTGCGCCGCATCCAAACAATTGTCGGCGGGACCGACGATCAGGAAAAAACCGACATGCGCGACTATTATTGGTACGCGGTCGGCGAGCCGGTTATGCTGCCGGAAAACATTTATTTTGTCGAGCCCAACGCGACCGACGTTGAAGTGAAATCCACAATCAAACCCATCGAAGGCGACGAGGAAATTACGCTCGACCCGTCAACGGAACTCGGCGGAAAAAAATTCGGCTCGGGAGAAAAACGCTGGTACGCTTATTATTTTGATACCAACGGTCAAACTTACATGACAAAAGCCACGTTTATGATCGCCAAGGGCGCGTTTATGCCCGGCTCCAGCGTTCGTTTTGAAAAAGACACGCCCGCACAAGGATTTGTCATAACGCGCAACGGCGCAATCATTTACACGCGCGATAGCGATGAAGCAGAAATCGCCGCCAAATAATAAAAAAAGCTCCTGCAAAATTTAAATTAAAAAATCAAAATGAATCTCGCCAATCTCAAAACTCAACTTTCAAACTGCACGCGTTCCCGCAAACGCGGTTTCAGTCTCGTCGAAGTTTTGCTCGCCCTCGCTGTGCTCGGCATGGCGATTTTGACTATTTTAGGACTCCTCAACGCGGCGTTTGATACCGTCAGCGGCAACTTGCAAACTTCGCAAGCCCTCACCGTTTACGGCACGATGGATCGCTCGCTCGCCAACGTCAACGAAATCGTCGATGAAACAGGCCGTCCCGTCGTGACACAATCGGAAATGAACCAGCCAAAATTCGACTACGTTTACGACTGGATAAAAGACAAAAATGGCAAATCGTGGGAAAGCGCGGCATTCTTCGTTGTTTTTTCGCGCCGTCTTAACGATGAAGAAGACAAAACGCCTCAAATGGTTACGCAGGCGATGTATTGCGAATCTTCAAACAAAATGCCAACCAAAGACATTCTGGACAATCTCAATCAAGACGGGAACGCGTTTTTGGTGCGCGTCTTCATTTCTCCAGAACTTGAAGGACAGAATGTAACGATGGACGCCAACGGCGAAGTCGCAAACAATCAATATTCGGCGGGAACGGCGCTTCCCGCGAGCGCAAAACTCTACGCCCTGCCTTATCTTCCCGTGACGATCGAAGTTTATCCGTTCGCAATCGGCGCTTCAAAACAGGCAGCCGATCAAATTCCCATTTTCTCGCAAATGTCGATAATTATGCGATAACTTCAAATTATCCGCACTCCCGACGCTCCCGCAATTTTTGAAGACTACAAAAAGCAATGAGATTCTCCGTTTTCAAAACCCGACTGCCAAACCGCAAACGCCGCGCTTTCACGCTCGTCGAAATTATGACGGCGACGGCGATCATGCTGATACTGATTATGTTCACGACGCGCATCGCGAGCGACATGCTGCGCGCCTACAACAACACGATTTCGTCGCTGACCGCCAATGCCGATTCCCGCGCCGTGCTCGACCCAATCGATAATGATTTAAGTTCCCTCTATTTCCCCAACGACGGCAAATACTGGTTTGAAGTTCGCTACGACGAAAACAATCAGGGAAATCTGGACGGGAACGAGCTCCCGCGCGTCTATTTCTTCTCCCAAGCCCGCGATCGCGTCCGCCGCATAATTGACGGGAACACCAAAAAGGAACTGCCGGGAACGGTTACCGCGCTCGCTTATCGCATTGAACAAGCTTCACCTTTTGGCGACACCATCAATTCGCCAGAAAATCTCTCGTACATTTTCTACCGCTCGACGCTCAACAGCCAAGACACGCAGAAAATCGCAATGCCCTACGTTATCGGCAACGAAACGACAAACTCCGAGGAAAAACGCGTTCCAAGCGCGTTTTGGAAATCTGGCGAACAAATCACAGACCCGACAGACGAGCAGAAATACGCGGTTAAAACCTGGGCGACAGATTTGCAAAACTACACCTGCGACGGCGTTGTTAATATGACATTTTTCTTTTGGTATGACGACCTCGACGACGGCAAACGCAAAATCGCAATGGCGCGCAATTCCGCGCTCGAAGCCCAATTGCGGCAAGCGTTCCCAGACGTTGAAATTAAAGTTTTCTCAAAATCAATCGCAATCTCCTCTGACAAAATTATGTTCGACGACCGGGCGAACAACAAAACCAATGCAACTTTGCGAGCAATCGATGTTTCAATCACAATGCTCACTCAATCAGGACGCGACCTCTTGCTCGCCGAACAACGCCAACGCAATAACGGCAAAATCGACGACAAAAAATTCACGCAAATTCTGCGGGAACACGGCGTAACCTACACGCGAAACATCAAAATCAATTAAAATTTTATAATGCAACTCGCAATAATTGTTCCCTGCTTCAATGAGGCAGGGAATATTTTTTCTTTTTACCAAACACTCAACCGCGTTCCCGTCGAAATTGCCAAAATCATTTTTGTCGATGATGGTTCAAGCGATAATACACGCGAAAAAATCGCACAACTCAACGACCCGCGCGTTCAATGTTTAGCAATCAGACACTGCGGCAAAGAACGCGCATTATTACACGGAATCAACCACGCGCTCAGCGCGGGAACGCCACTCATCGCAACCATCGACGTTGACGGGCAAGACCCAATCGAACTTTTGCCAAAACTCGCCAACGCCATCAAACGCGGCAAATGCGAACTCGCCGCAACACGCCGACGTTCCCGCAAAAACGAACCATTTCTCAAACGCGCGCTCGCGGGAACGGCTTATTTTTTAGCACCATTTATTTGCGGAATCTCTCTCGTAAATGGCGCGCGCGACTATTGTGTAATGACGCGACAAGTCGCCCAAAAAATCGCAACTCTTTCAAACTCTAAAAATCTTTTCCTCAAAGGACAAATCCAAGCCATGCAATTCAAAACGCGCTGGCTTACGTTTGATTACCGTTCCCGCAAAAACGGCAAAAGCAAATGGAGTTTTTGGCAACTGCTCATTTACACGCTCCGCGGCGCACTCGTCACACGCCAACAACGGAAAATTAGCCGCGAATAAAAACGGTTTTTTTATCCACGAATTGCCCGAATTTCACGGATTTTTTATTTGGATTTTATTCGGCGGGAACGGGTTTTGAGCGCTGAAAGCGCGACTTTTTCAGCCCAAGGCGGAAGCCCTGGGTAATGAAACCCCAAAAGCCACGAGCCCTAAAAGGGCGGCTCTCACCACAAACATAAAATTCGCGGGAACGCCAGATTTTCTCGCCAAAAGAACAAAGCGCCGAAGCGTCGGCGATTTAAGCCGCCGAGTTTTTTCGGAAATATTAATTAGAACCAAATTTTTTATCCACGAATAACAGTGATTGCACGAATGATTTTTACGCGGGAACGACAATCAATTTTTTACCCAACGGACGCAAAAGTTTGGAAATCGTAAGCAATGTCGGCGACACATTTCCTCGTTCAATGCGCGTAATCATCGGCTGCTTAATTCCTGTTAGCGATTCAAGTTCTTTTTGAGAAATGCCAAGTTCCCCGCGTGCTTTCACCAGCTCCGACGCGATCGCCGTCGCAAGATTGACTTCATCAATCTCTTCCGCCGACATTTTTGATTCCAAATATTCAATCGCATTTAAATTTTTCTTTTTCATTCATAAACCTTTCTTTTGATTTACTTTTATCCGCATGCAAGCTGTCAAAAAAATCTTTCACGGAAGATTTTCCATTTTCTGAAGTATAAATTATTACCTCGAACATAATTGAAGTTTATAACTTTTAAGTTATAATTGCAAGCAAAAACAACGTACAATCTCTCGCGGGAACGGATTTTTTATCCACGTACCGAGCGAAGCGACACCCTGCCATTGCTCGAATTACACGGATTATTTTTTAACCGCAAAGAAAGCGAAGGAAATAAAGGTTTAGTTTTAACGCAAATGACACGGATTTTAAGCAAATTACGCAATTTTTTGTTGGGATTTTATTTTGGCGGGAACGGAAAATTTCAACTAGGGAACTAAGGGAAATTTTTAAGGGAACTAAGATTTTTGTTGGTTGGCGCGGGAACACGGGAATAACTGATAACTGAAAACTGAAAGCTGAAAACTGCGGGAACGGGAATTTCAACTTTTAAATTTCTTACAAGCTCGGTCATAGTCATTGTCATCGTCATCGTCGTTTTTGCGCGGGAACGCGGATAACGGGAAACTACATTTTTCGACTACGAACTGACGCTGATGAAAACGAATTTTAAATTTTAACGTTCAATGGTTTCATCTCGCTTCACTCAACATTTAACTTTCTTTTAAGTTGCCACATGGCGCGGCTATTTTCGACTGCCACGCCCTTCTCCCAATTTACCGCGCCACGTCATTTAAAACTACCGCTCAGAAATGAAAAGAGAATTGAGGGGCAAATCTCAAATATGTTAGAATAACAACATAAAAGAATGGCCCCTCCTAAAATCCCGCAAGCAGACATCAACCGACGTTATCCTCGCAGTATCAAAAATCTGTTCATTTTTAAAGAAATTTGCGACGCTTGCTATTGTTTAGACAATCGAGGAGAAAAACCAACACCAATATTTTCACAACAAATAGGACAAAAAATTCGAATTTTCGATGAAAAAATAATGTCCGAAATAAGAAAGGTAATCAACAATGACTAACGACGAATTTGACAAACTTGGAAAAGAAATGCTTCATGGTCTCCAAATCGCAATTCAAGAAGACTATCAACGCAAAGCAAAATTGGGACAAAAAGTTGTCATCGCCGACAAAAACGGCAAGCCCAAATTGTATTCCGCAAGATATTTGTTAAGAAAAAAATCAAACAAATCTTAACGCAGACTTTTAAACCGCGGGAACGTTTTTTTGAAGTTCACGCAGATTCCGCTGAATACGCAGATTTTTTATCAACGTACCGAGCGAAGCGACACCCCGCCATTGCACAAATCACACGAATATTTTTTTAACCGCAAAGAAAGCGAAGGAAATAAAGGTTTAGTTTTAACGCAGATGACACGGGAACGGGATTTTTTATCCACGAATTTCACTAACAACACGAATAAATTTAACGCGGTTTTTTAGATTAAAAACGCGGAGCGTTTGCCATTGATAACCACAGGTAATTTTGAGCAACGCGAAAAATCACTTGGGGAAAAAATATAGCACTAAAAACCTGAAAGGTTTCCTAATTTGCGGACGGGCTCGCGGGAACGCCAGATTTTCTCGCCCGAAGAACGAAGATTGCGAAGTTTCGGCGGTTAAGCCGCCGAGTTTTTTATTTGAATTTTTTCGCGAAAAGCAAAAACCCTATAGTTTCGGGAACATAAAATTTATTCGTGAAAACGGGAAGACTTTATGTTTAAGCTTTTTGACAAAAATTGCATTGAAAAATTTCTGAAATTTTTAAGTTTTTCTTCGATACTTTTCCAATTTATCGGAATACGCATTTGCTCATACATTGTTCCGTTGTTCTCCGAATAAATGCGAGATTCAAGACCTAATTTCTCCAAAATTGATAGAAAACGACAGTTTTCAGATTCTGTTTTCCCTTTTTGTAAAATTACTAAAAATTGTTTTCGCATAATAATTGCAAATGCCGTTCCGTGAAATGAATTTGTAATTACACATTCCGATTTATCGTATGCATTCAACCATTCCGTCGGAGATGGAGTAAAAACGTATTCTTCTGGAACACAAAGTTCTGTTCCCTGCAACGGAATAACTTTTAATGCTGAATTATAATCCTTCGAAAGTTTCAAAGTTTCTTTCCAAGGTAATTCATCAAGAGATTTTACATTCAAAAAATATGCCAAAATCGTTTTTTGCGGGAACGCCAAATCTTTATTTTCCGCAAAAACGAATTTCATATAATCTTCCTTATCAAGCAACAATGTTGGATCGCAAACGTGGACCGGATTTTTAAAGGGTGTCTTTTTCACGACGTCGATTCCTTCAGGTTCGCGGACAGAAATTGCATCAAATTTTGGAAGCAATTTTTCCGCGCTTTTATACCATTTGTTTGTCCGTGTTTTCCAAGCGGTGCTCACTGCGTAAGCAATTCTCAAAGCTTTTTTTGGCGCGAAATCAAGACTTGTCGCAATTGACAAACAGCCCCACATTTGATCACTGCCAACAATGTAAACTTCTGCAACTGGAGGATTTTCAAGCAATTCTTTCTCCGTAAAAATATGTTCTGTTCGCGGAAGATTTTTTGACATAAAATCCTCAAAATAACGCGGATGTTTTTTATTAAATTTTGCAAAAAGTTTTTCTTCCTTTTTTCGCCTAAATTTTTCTGGAATCGCAAAAATATTTTTATTTCGATAAAAAAATGCAAGAATGCGCCAAATAAATGGCCGCCTGTTCCCAGTATTCCTAATCAAAAAAGTTTCATGCCCTTCTTTTTGAAGATAAGTTTGTAAAGCAAGATTTTGAAATAATGAACCGTAGTTATCCCAATATCTTAACCATCCGTCAGCAGAAATAATGCCTATTTTCATATTTGTTTTTCCCTTATTTTTTTTATTAAACAGAAAATGCAAACTTTGCGAGCCGTGCTAATTAGACAACTCTTTAACCATTGCTTAAAAGACGCTCTCGTTTTTGTTTTGAATAATTTATAAATTTGCGCAACGTCATTTAAAGAATTCAATTCTTTAAGAAAACGATTATCGTTCATTTTCCAATGTGAAGCGTGCGGACGAATTCCGCCGTTCCCGACAGCGGCTATCTCAAACGACGAATTAATATTTATAGAAAGTTTTTGTTTAATTGCGTTAAGAAAAAACCTCCCATTTTCACTCCAAGCAATAACAGCGGAAATTCCTTCTCCGACATTAATTTGAGGATCAATTGCTTTAATATTCCAAAAATCACCAAGTGTAATATCTGCGCCACTTAATCCTTCTTTTCCTGGGCACTTGTGACAACTTGGACGTGTAATTTGCATTCCTAAAAACGCTTTGCCAAACGGATAATTATAATATTTAGCATCCGCATAAATTTTATCGTCCTGTTCTATGCAAAAATGAGTTTCAATTTCCGTTCCCGCAACAACGCGTTTGCGAAAAGAAACATTCGTCGTATTTTTAGTTTTAATTTTTTCATTGTCGCAAATTGCCAAGTAATATTTTCTCCATGCCATTGGCGATGGAACCGCGTGGCAAGCAACTTCGACTGCGAGTAAATTATTAAATTTTTTAACCAAGAAACGCTTCAATCCCGCGATTTGACAGGGCGTTCCCGTAAAAAGCACTTGTCGTCCCGCGAGTAAAAACTGTTTCGCCTTTACAAAATTATTACCGATTACCGATTGTAAATATTTGCTCCCGCGAAATGCCGCAAGCCCGTCAAACGTTTCCGTAAAATCATGGATTACCGCAGTAAAATCTTCATTCCAGCGCGCACCAAAAACAACGCCGCCCTCACTTATAATTTTTTCCGCAAGTAAAGTAAAAATTCCGCCAGATGTTGATTGCATTCGCAAATTATCATTCGCGCAACGTGCGGCAATTACTTCCGTTTTTTCAGCATTTGCGGGAACGCGATTAAGCGATGGACAAACTTTTTCGCACAAATGGCAATTAATGCAGTTGTCAGCATTTATACGAGGATAAAGAAAACCTTCTTCATCCTCTTTCATTACAATACATTGTTTAGGGCATATGCTCATACAGGCGCTACAACCGCAACAATCTTCTTTTCTTTTTAACTCAATCATTTTGCGTAAAAACTATTTGCTTGAAGCAAAAGTTTCCACGCAATTTTTATCAGTGAATCACCAAGATTTCGTCAACAGACTTTCTCGGCGATGTCGCCAATTGAAACTGCTCGGGAACGTCGCCACAAGCGATTAAAACGGCTATGCTTTCAGCGGGATGTATCCCCCCCCCCCCCCCCCCAGAGTAAGGACGCGACGCAAAGCCAAATCCGTTGCGGGAGCGACACTCCAATTTAATAGGCAATGAGCGACTTTGTTTTTGTGAAGAGCATAACAGAGATTCATAATATAAATTCCTGCATTTGTAAACAGATCATTGCGTTCCTGAGCCCAACAAAGTCCTCGTTGATCTGCGGTAACAATCAACAATTTATCTGCAAGATGTCCAAAACCTCGATTTCCGTTTTGAAGCGCAAGACAATCTGCAATTTGTTTTTTATCTCGAATGCAATGTACGCGGACATATTGGCGGTTGCAAGCACTTGGCGCATTGTTCGCGAGCACTACCGCATTTTTGATCTGCTCGTCAGAAATAGTTCCCGCAAAATGGCGAACAGAATGACGCGATGCGGAAAAGATTTCAAAAGGAGCGTCAAGTTTTGAAAAATAACGTTCCCGCGTCATTTTAATCTGTTGTGACGGAACTGTTTTATATTTTGACAAAACAGAATTAAGGCTCAATTGTGTTTCTGCGTTTAATGAAAATTTTTCTGTTTTATGTAACAAATCATATTCTGCTAAAATTTCTACGGCACATTTCCATTGGGCTTCTTCGATTCCAAATTTATTTGCAAAATTTTTACACATCGTTGCAACTTTTATAACTTGTGCCTGACCGAATCCCAATCTGCGTTCAGGCATAGTCAATCCTTTTTCAAGAACATGGTAAGCCATCGTCAAATCCGTCAACGCTCCGAATTTTGTTTTATGCGCTTCTTTTCGGGAAAACTTTAAATAACGGGACCAATCATAGAAGAAAAAAGACAGCGTGCCAAATCCGAGCGCGTTCATTACGCGTTTGGGAATGTAAGCAATTAACTTATAAATGAACGATTTTTTCATATACTAACCTTTTTGTTTGATAAATTTTGAGAAAAACATATTTACAATTGCGTGGCGTTCCAGGCGGTTAAAGCCCAAGAGCCAAACACAAATAGATGTTGTGACGGTTGAAACAAAACAAACGCTTAAAAACCGTCCCCAACCGTTAATAAAATCCGCACTGCAATAAATCCAAAGAATTAACGGAAGAATACTCGAAACGACACTGACAAAAAAGACCCGCGCGCAAACTTCCCACAGATATTTTCGTGCTGGCAAAGCGACCAGTTTCCTCAAATAAAAAATTCTCCAAATATGAACCCAAAGATTAATTCCCGTTTTGATGACAACGACCCAGACAGGCGAAAATCCAAGCCACAAAACCAGAATCGCCAATGGCAAATTAAGAAAAATAAAACAGCTAACAATCAATTGATAATTCTTAATTTTTCCGCGCGCCTGAACAGACATCCAAAGCGGCCCAGACAATGCGTCAATAAGCATAAAAACTAAAAGCCATTGAGCAAATACCGATGTATATTCTGGAACTTCCGTTAACCAAATATTTAAAACAAAATCCATATTCAGAATAAACGGCAATGCAATAAAAAACATTAAAAAATACGAAAACTTTGATGCCCTAAAAATCAATCGAATAAACTCCTCTTGTTTCCCTGCCGCGTAAAGTTTTGTCAATTGCGGGCTGAACGCCAACTGAAAATTACCGACAAACTGACCGACTGCGCCTTGAATTTGCGTAGTAATCCCCATCGCGGCATTTAGAACAACTCCGCAAAAAATATTAAGCACCATATTTATGCCTTGCGAATTGCACATATTCGCTACACCACCGAACAACGACCAGCCAGAAAAACCAAACAATTCTTTGAATAAGTTCGCCTCCCAAAACCGATAATATTTTGCAACATAGCCAAACGATTTCTTGCTATACCAAATATATGCAATTTGATTTAAAATTCCCAGAACGAAAACAAGAAACGCATAATAAACAAGAGCGTCGAACGGAGAAAAAATGAGCATATAGACAATCACGAGTTTTAAAACAGCGTTTGCAATGCTCATCAAGGCATAAAAACTCATTTTTTCATATGCGACGATAACCGCGTGATACGGAACAAGCATTATTCCCAAAATCGTTGTAAAAACGGAAAACTGATAAACCCAATTCGCCGCGCTCATTCGATCCGCGGGAATATTTAATTTAACATTCAAAAACCATAACCCAATTGTTTCCGCTAACAACAAAATGACAACAGATATTACTCCGTGAACGCTTAACGCCATTGAAAAAACGCGACTTGTTTGAATAAAATCGTTTTTACCAAGCCAAAAATTCAAAAAACGCTGAGTTGCCGTCGCCATCGCGGTATTTAAAAAACCAAACAAAACAACAACTCCGCCGACAACATTATAAATACCGAAATTATCAACTCCAAGGACTTCGAGAATTACACGTGAAGTATACAAAGAAATTCCCATCGTTACCGCCATACGGCAGTAAAGCATAATCGTATTTTTCGCAATGCGTTTGTTGTTTGCGGAAACGGACATTTCGAAATCTCTCAACCCTACACGTTTTGCCGAAAACTATTTCAACTTCTCCAATTGTTCCCGCACGAACGCGAGGGCGCGGAGAACGCTGTCGATTTTTGCGAGCGTTTTTTCGGTCGGTTTAAAATGTTCGCCGGGTTTTGCGGGAACGAGTAAATTTTCTGCGGGAACGGCAATTGAGTCGGCTTGTTCCCGCGCTTTCAAAAGCAAATCCGACGTTCCCGAAATCGCCGGCAAAAACAGCGAATGAATCGCCGAAGCCGCAAGCTCGTGAAGCGATTTTTCAATCGTGTAATGTTCCGCCGCGCGCAAAGATTTTTTATGAACCGTCAAAACCCCGAACGCGCGCAACGCGTCGATCACGTTCTGCGAAGAGCCGTGCGAAATGCAGAGCGATTTTTCGAGCATCGATTTCGACATCGGCACGGGCGAAAAATAAATCGCCGCCGCGACTTCGCCGACAACGGGCATCAAGCCGATCAATTTTGCGATTTCCGCGAACGCCGCCGCGACATTGCGTTCCCACGCGGGAACGTTTCTTG
Organism: uncultured Opitutales bacterium; assembly: GCA_934675585.1. GTDB lineage: Bacteria > Verrucomicrobiota > Verrucomicrobiia > Opitutales > UBA953 > Spyradosoma. Next base: position 57,972 of record CAKUQY010000002.1, read on the forward strand.
CCATTTTCTTCTTACGGTCAAATTTAGTTTTCATCTAAAAATTATAATGACCTCAAAAAAAAAAGTAGCAAGACTATTTTTTGAAAGTTGAGAATTTAAAGTCGAAAGTTGAAAGTTGGCAGGAACGCGGAGTTTTTGAACACAGATGAAAACAGATTTTTGACAGATTTCACAGATTTTTTTGAGCGACGGGAACGAAAAAAATCTCGCCCGAAAAACCAAGCGCCGAAACAACGGCGGTTAAGTCGCTGGGTTATTTGTTTGAAAAAATCTCTTAGTTTCCTTAAAAATTTCCCTTAATTAACTTAGTTGAAAATCCGTCCCCGCCGTTCCCGTCATTCGTGAAATTTGGGTAATTCGTGGATAAAAAACGTTCCCGCGCAATAAAAAAAGCCCAAGAGACTTTTCTTGGGCTTTTGTTATTATATTTTTATTTAAAGTTGAGTCGCTTTTTCGTTTATTTTTACGAGCAATTTTGATGCTGCGGGAATAACGAGTAGCGATAAGATTGTTGCGCTAATCAAACCGCCAAATTGCACAATTGCAAGCGGGCCGAGCAATTCGCCACCAGGTTGATCAATCGCTAAAATCAGCGGAAGCAATCCCAATTCGGTCGTCAGCGAAGTCATAATAATCGGCACAACGCGTTCCCGCGAACCCACGCGAATCGCTTCAAGATGGCTCATGCCCTGCTCGACCAAATCGCGATAACGGCGCAAAAGAATCACTCCCGAACGCACGCCAAAACCAATCACCGTAACAAAACCAACGATGGACGCGACCGACAAAATGGGCGCGACATAATCTCCTGAAAAAACAGAAACAACCGTTCCCGGCGACGCAATAAACACTGCGACAATGCCGCCAATAATGCACAACGGAATATTCACGAGCGTGACGAGCGCGCTGCGCAAACTTCCCAACGCCGCTGTTAACAAAAACACAACCGCAATCAAAATCGCCGCTCCCAACAAATAAAGCCGTTGAGCCGCAGATTCGCGCGCTTGAATCGTTCCCGCGTATTCGACCGTGCAACCGAACTCGTGCATTGCGGGATCGAGTTTTTCTCTACACGCTTCAACGAGATCGCCAAGATTGGAATTGGGCGCGGGATTGCACGAAATCATTGCTTTGCGTTGAGTGTTGTCGCGCAAAATGAGATTGGTCGCTTCTTCGCGAAAAACCTCGGCAGCTTCGCCCAAACGCACGCTTTTACCGTTCCCGCCCAGCAAAACCAAATCGCGCACATCATCGATGGATGTTTTTTGTTCGGGCGCAATGCGCATCACAATGTTCAAGCGGTCTTGATTTTTAATCACTTCGCCAATTTTTTGTCCATTAATCGCAGTCGAAACTTGTTCGGCGGCTTCTGCCATTGTCAAACCAAACGCGGCGAGCATTTCTTGATTGTAGCGAATGCGAATTGTATCGACCATCACTTCACGATTGGCGCGCGCGTCGGCGACTTCGGGCATTTTTTCAAGAATTTCTTTTGCCTTTTGTGCCGCTTGGCGCAATTGTGGCAATTCTGTGCCATAAATATTGATCGCCATTTCAGAATTAGAACCCGAAAGTGCCGCGCTAATGCGGTGAGCGAGCGGGTAGCCAATCATTGTGCTCGTTCCCGGAATCCCAGAAATCGCGTCTTGAATTGCCGCGCGCAACACTTTTTGATCTTTTTTCAAATCAACGCGCACAAGCAATTCTGACGCGGAAACGGGTTCGGCGTGTTCGTCATTTTCTGCGCGACCTGTGCGTTGAGCGACGCTCAAAACGCCATCAATTTTTCCCACTTTTTCAGCACAACGGCGCGCGATGCGTTCTGTTTCTTCAAGCGAAGTGCCGGGAACAGCATTCACAAAAACCGTGTAACAATCTTCATTAAATGGCGGCAAAAAACTTGCGCCAAATGTCGTTGCCAGCCCAAGCGCTGCCACGGTCAATAAAAGCGTTCCCGCGAGCACACTTTTTGCGTGGCGCAAACAAAAGTCCAAAATCGGCGTGTAATATTTTTTAATTTGTCGCACCGAAAAACTATCATTTTCATCTGCCGCGTTCCCGCCAGATTTTTTTGCGTTCCCGCGAAACGCCAAACTACAAAGCACGGGAACGATCGTGATTGCAACAATAATCGACATCGCAAACGCGAGCATAAACGAAATGCCAAGCGGACGGAAAAATTGTCCTTCCAAACCCGACAAAAATAATACCGGCGTAAACACGAGCAAAATAATGAGCGACGAATAGCCGATTGAGCCGATGATTTCGTCTTTGGCGCTCATTAAAACGGCAAATTTTGTTTTGCGTTCCCGCTCAGGCAATGCCGCATTTTCTGAAAGTTTTCGCCAAGCAATTTCAACAAAAATAATCGCGTTATCGACGACATCGCCCACTGCAACCGCCAAACCGCCAAGCGTCATAATATTAATTGCCAAATCAAACGCCGGGAACAACAACATCGCAAACAACACCGAAAGCGGCATCGCAGCAAGCGTAATAATTGCCGTGCGCACATTCAACAATGTGAGAAAAATTACTAACATCACAACGATTCCCGCCGTGAGCAATGTTTCTGCGCCATTTGCAAGTGAAAGCTCAATAAAATCAGACTGGCGATAAGCATCGGTGTGCAAACGCATTCCCGCCGGCAATTGGCTCACAGAAAATTCTTTCACCGCCGTATCAACCGCGCGCGTTAATTCTTGCGTGTTCGCGCCAGGAACTTTTTGAACAGAAAGCACAATCGCATCTCCGCCCAAAAAACCAGCGTTCCCGCGACGAGGCGCGCCATCAATTTTAACCTCTGCAAGATCTTCAATTTTTACCGTTCCCGAAATATGCGCGGGAACGAGCGCGCGGCGCAATTGCTCCAACGTTTCCACGCGCGAATCTTGACGCAACGGCAATTCCGTTCCCGCGACATCTTCAAGATAACCCGCAGGAGCCGACGAACCCGCCGCTGTTGCCGCCGTTTTTAAATCATCAAGCGAAATTTTTGCCTGACGCAAACGCGCGGGATCGTAAATAATTTGATATTCAGGCAAGCGTCCGCCAAGCACCGTTACTTGCCCCACGCCTGGAATCGCCAACAAGCGATTGCGCAAACGATATTCTGCGAGCTGGCGCATTTCGAGCAATTGTTGTTGCTTTGATTTTTCGGAAAGTTTTGCCGTTTCTGCGTCGGGCGTCAATGCAATCAACATAATTTCACCCGTTACCGAAACGATAGGCGCGAGCTCGGTTTCAACGCCTTCTGGAAACGAAGAACGCACGCTCGCCAAACGCTCGGTTACAATTTGACGCGCCAAATAAATATCAGTGTCCCAATCAAAATCAACCCAAACAAATGACAAACCCGCGCCCGAAGATGAACGCACCGATTTAACGCCAGCCGTACCATTCATCGCCGATTCAACAGGAATCGTCACGTAGCGCTCAACTTCTTCAGCCGACAAACCGCCCGCCTCTGTTTGAATCGTCACGCGCGGAACTTTTAATTCTGGGAACACATCAATCGGCGTATTTTTTACGACAAACAAACTTGCAAAAACGAGCAACGCCGCCAAAAGCAACACCGTCCAACGCTTGCGCAAACAAAATGAAATTAAAGTATTCATCAAATTTTCTCCATTTTATTTTAGTGTTCGCCCTCGTGAAATTTTCCGTCCGCGTGAAAATGTCCTGCAGTTTTTTTTGCGGGAGCGTTCCCGTTAACTGGCAAAACATATTTCAATTCGTAGCCGCCTTTAACGACAATTTTTTCGCCAAGATGAATGCCTGCAATTGGCGTTTTGCCACGACGCGACGGGAGTGCTGTAACTTTGCGCGCAAAAAATGTGTTTTTATCGTGTTCATCACAAACAAAAACAATATCATCTACACCAACTTTGATAACCGCGCTCGCGGGAACGAGCACAAATTTTTCGTCGTGTCCATCATGCGCGGGAACTTGTTTTTTAGCCGTTTGCAAATATGCCACTTGCCCCGCATAAACGCCCGCGGGAATGCTCTTTGGCGTAAAATAAATTGTGCGCGCTTGAGTTGTTTCATCAATTTGTGCCGCAATGCGCAATGTGCCTTCGAGCAAATGTGTTTGCTCGCCAACTTGCACCGCCAAACGCGCATCTACATTTGAAAAATCATCGTTCCCGAAAGCAACGCCTTTAAATTCTGGCGCGGAAAATTTTGCCAAAGTCAACGCGCTCGTGCCACGTTCTGCCCAAGCGCCTTCGTTTAAATCGAGCGTTTGCACCACGCTTTCAGTTTGCGCGGGAACAATCAATTCGCCATCTTTAAAAGTCGCTCCCGCAGTCGCTTGATTCCAAAGCGCGCGGGAACGCTCGGTCGCGATTTCCAACGATTCGATTTCTGCGGTTTTAAAATTGAGTTCCCCCGCGAGATCGCTATTTTTTAAGCCAATTTCCTCAATACGTTTTAAGCGTTCTGCAAGCGTGGCGAGTTCCGCTCGGGAACGTTTAAGCGACGCTTCGGCGTCTTTAATATCGCTTTTCAATGCGATTAAATCGGGCGACGCAAGCGAATAAAGTGGCGTTCCCGCGACAACTTTTTCGCCAACGTGTACAAAAAATTTCACACGTCCATTCGCTGGCAACGATGCGTTGCGCACAGCATTTGGCGGGAGCGTCATTTGGCCGTAATAAATTTTTTCGGCGGCTTGGTGAATTTGTGAAATCGTTTCAAATTGCATCACGATTGATTCGCGCGCGCGGTCTGAAATTTTCACGGGAACGCCCGCGTGCTCGCTCTCGGAGTGCTCGGAGGGTTCAGTATAATCTGTGCAATTCGCGTGTTCGTCATGCGCGTGTTCATCGTGAGTTTCAGCATTTGCGAATGCTGTAAATGCAGCAATTAATGTAGCGAATAAAATATTTTTTTTCATAGCTTTAATGTGTTAAAATTTTAATACGATTTATTTTTCGGGAACGCATTTTTGTTTCATTGCGTTTACTTGAATGCGTGTTTTGTGAAATTCTGCGAGCGAATCAAAATACGCGAGCGATGCTTCAAAACTTTGTTGTGCAGCTTCTGACAAAACCGCGGGCGACAATTCGCCAATATCAATAGCGCGATAAATTTTTTCTAAACGTTCGTGCAAATTTTTGGCGCGTTGTTGTTGCTTGCGACAATAAGATTCGTTAGCGATTTGAGCGCGTTCTAAACGACGCAAATTATAAAATTGTTCCTGCCAAAGCGTCAGCGTTTCGATGCGCAAAACTTCACGCGTTCCCGTGGCTTCGGCAATCCCGCGACGATTGCGATTCCACAACGGCAACGAAAAACCAACGCCCAAGGTGAACGAATCTTCAAATTCATCGTTCCCGTCGATCTCATAACTTGGGCTGAGCGAAAGTTCTGGATACTGCTTACGAATTTCAGTTTTTAATGCAATTTCGCTCGCGTTGTAGGTCGCAAGCGCCGCGCGCATTTTTGGCTGTTCTGCGAGTTCTTCAGCGCTTGGCGAAATAATACACGCGGGAATTTCCTCAGGAAAATTTGTGTCCAATTTAATTTCAGCCGACGCGTTGGGCTTTAAACCCAACTTGCGCATAATGTCGGCGTGAAGTTCGACAAGTCGCAAATACAACGCTTGGCGTTCCCGCTCGGTCGCATTTTCACGGTCTTCGGCGGCTTGCATTTCATCTTGTGTGATTTCGCCCGCCTCTGCCAATTGTTCAAGACGATCATTTTCCAAAATCGTTTTTTGCAAATACGCGTCTGTAAAATCTAATTTCTTTTTGGTCGCCGAATAATCAACCCAAAGCATTGCAAGCTCGCTGCGAAAATCAAGTTCTGCCTGCGCAAGCTGCCAATAATCTGCTTCTGAATAAAATGCCGCGATTTCTTTTTCCAAACCAGGCAAACCTGTAATCGGGAGCGTCAAACTCAAACCTGGAGAATACGCCCATGGTTGCGCGCTCGTTGATAAAGTGCGTTTGACAGACATTGAAAAATCGGGATCTTGCCAAAGTCCCGACATTGCTTCAACCGCTTTTGATTGCGCGAGTTTTGCGCGGGAACGATTGAGTTCTGGGCTAAAAACGAGTCCGACAATTTGCGCATCTGCAAGCGTCAAAATGGTGTGTTCCCGCGTCGCTTCGTTCGTTGCGGTTTCCCAATTTGTTGTTTCTGTTTTTAAATCGATTGGGCGCGATTCAAATGTCGTACATGCCGAAAATGCAAGTGCCGACAAACTTAAAAATGGAATGTATTTTTTTCGCATTTAAAAAATGGTAAAAAGTTTTTCGGGAACGAGAAATTAAAGCGTTTTTTTCAAAAGATCGGTGAGTTCATCGAGTGCGCGAGTGTCTTTTTGTTCGAGCGATTCGCGAATACAACCTTTCAAATGATCATTCAAAATTTCGGTCCAAACGCCGCGCAAAGCTCCCGAAACCGACGAAACTAAACTTAAAATTTCAACACATTCGCGATCATTTTCGACCATTTCTTGCAGCGCGCGCGTTTGCCCTTCAATGCGACGCAACCGCGTCACGAGTTTTTTCTTCATTTCTGGGGTGTGGCAATGAATGTGCCCTAATGATTTTTTATTTTTCATAAAAATAAGCATAGGGGCTATGCCTATATTTGTCAAATTATTTTTTGCGCGGGAACGCGTAGCGGGAACACAAAAACATCGCAGGAACGCGTTTAAAATCTGCGTTCCCGCGACGAAAATAAAAGTTTAAATTTTATTGTTTGCTACGGCGCTTTTTCCAAATAAAGAAAATAATTGAGACAAAAACAACACCTGCGATTGCCCAACCAATGGGCTTGCTGTAATGTTCAACCATTGGCACGAGTTGATCGTAAGGAACAACGCTGTGCAACGCGTAACCAATTATCGCCAAAACGATATTCCACGCTCCCGCGCCCAAAGTTGTGTAAACCAAAAACTTACCGACAGGCATTTTCGCGAGCCCCGCGGGAATCGAAATAAATTGACGCACGACGGGAACGAGACGACCTGTCATCGTAGCGACTGCGCCGTATTTTATGAAAAATTTTTCAGAGCGTACGATTTTTTCTTCGTCGATCAAACAAAGTTTTCCCCAGCGCGAATTGGCAAATTTATAAACTATGCCACGCCCAAAGCAACGCGCAAAATAATAGTTAAATAACGCACCGATGTCTGCGCCAATTGTTGCAACAATGACGACCAAAAAAATATTTAATTCGCCCGCGGCTGCTTTGTAAGCACCTGGTGGCACGACGACTTCGGACGGGAACGGAATAAATGAACTTTCAATCGCCATAGAAATCGCGACAGTCCAATAATTAATGTGTCCCAAAAGCCAAGTGATGAGATCCGACATTTTTTGATTAATTTACAGATTCAAGAAAACGTTGGGCTTCAATTGCGGCGCGCGCACCCATGCCTGCTGCGGTGATTGCTTGGCGATAATGGTGGTCTGCGCAATCGCCCGCGACAAAAACCCCGGGAACGTTAGTGCGAACGCCAGAATTATCGCTCGAAATCAGCAAACCATCAGGTTCCATCGGCAATGCGCCTTGCAAAAATTTTGTATCGGGTTCGTGACCAATTGCGATAAAAATTCCCGAAACCGCGAGTGTTTGCTCTTGTTCTGAAAATTTATCTTTAACGATGATTGCGTTAACCTTGCCGTTTTCGTCGCCCGTAATGCGTTGAACGAGCGCATTAAACACGGGAACGATTTTTGGGTTTTCGGCAACGCGCGTCGCCATCACGTCTGACGCGCGCAATTTATCTCGACGATGAATCAAATAAACTTTTGAAGCAAAACGCGTCAAAAAGTTCGCCTCTTCCGCGGCAGTGTCGCCACCGCCAATAACAGCGATTTCTTTATCGCGATAAAACGCTCCATCACAAGTCGCACAAGTCGAAACGCCGTTCCCGCCAAAAAAATCTTTCTCGCCGGGAACGCCTAAAAATCGCGAAACCGCGCCTGTTGCAATGATGACCGCTTTGGCTTCAAGCGTTTTACCCGAAACCAAGTTTAATTTTTTTGTCGTTCCCGCAAAATCAACCGATGCCACAGAATCAAATTCAAAGCGCGCGCCAAATTTTTCGGCTTGTTGGTGCATCGAATAAGTCAATGTGAAGCCATCAACACCTTCGGGGAAACCTGGAAAATTTTCGACTGTCGATGTCGTCGTGAGTTGACCGCCGGGAACGCTTCCTTCAAGCACCAACGGAGAAAGTCCTGCGCGCGCCGCATAAATCGCCGCCGTTGCACCTGCGCAACCACTACCAACAATTACAATATTTTCCATCAAAACAATCCGTTAATTATTTAACTTTTTTGAGCGCAATTTTGATAATAATTGCGAGCACAATGCCCCAAATAATTGAGGTTGCCACCATGCAAAGCCAAAATGAAATTGGCCATTCTGGATTTTCGCCACCTTTTGCGAATGCGCCAATCGTCGCCAAAGTGCCTTCTGCTGAGCCCCAGCCATACCAGCCCATTTTATTAGCAAACCAAATGCCTGGCTGACCAATTACTTTGAGCAAAGAAGTTACAACGCCAGTGTAATGCAATACAACCAACGCAAAGTGAACAATCGCAATTCCAAGAGCCGAGAATATCGTTTTCATATGAGTAACAATAAATAAAAATAATGACATTTTCATCACTGACTATTGATTATAATTCGTTCCCGTGAACTCGTAAATAACAAAAAAATCTCAATCCTCACAAATGAGCAATTAAGATTTTTAAAAATTTGGTGCGGCTAGTCAGACTCGAACTGACCTTACCACTTTGGAAGAGTGGAGTCCTACCACTGAACGATAGCCGCAATAAAAAGTGGTGGGAGTAGCAGAAGTCGAATCTGCGACCTTTTGCGTGTCATGCAAACGCTCTAACCAACTGAGCTATACCCCCGTCAAAGGTAAAATCAATTTTACGCTTATTTTTACAAAAAAGCAAGCACAAATTTTAATTTAGCGGCGATAAAGGTTATTTTATCTTTCGCCGAACAAATCATTTAATCAACGGACGGGAATGTAATCAAAACGCCTAATTTAGATTTAATATCCTTAGAAACTTCTTTTTGAAAATTATCCCAAGAACGCCCATCGAGAAAAATATCAATAGACGCTTCGCCCGCTTGCATCGCTTTGATGTAAGCTTTCAAACGCGCCGCATTTCGCTTGCCATCACAATGACAAAAATAATAAAAAAGCGCGAGCGCCATGCCGTAGCTAAATTGTACGCGCTCGGGGTGCATAAAATCTGCCTGCGATTGCGTCATAAATGTTTTCAAATCGATGGGAGCTTTATAAACTTTTTGTCCGCCCAAACGCAATTTTACTTGATTAGAAATTGATTTACGGTTATTTCTAAAATTAATACGTCCGTTAGTATAAGGCGACGATGCGACATAATCGGCATAACCCTCTTGATACCAAATGGGCATTTGCGGCATCCACGCACCGATCGACATATGGTGAGTAATTTCGTGCACCAAAGTATGCGCGTTTACTTCTCGTCCGCTTTTTGTATATTTTTTTCCTGCTTTTTCGAGTCCAAGCGACGAGAACGGCACGTGAGTTTTCCCTGTGCTCAAATCTCCGCTCCCGCGAAAATAACCTGCCGAGTTTGCGGGAGCGCCACTTTTTTGATAACTTTCGCGATCGAGATAAAATTGAGCTTGGAATTTTCCTTTTTCTTTGACTTGATAATGATTGCAAGGCGCATTTAAAGGCAATGCGAGATTGGCAACGTAAGTTCCCTCAAAAATCCAAGCGATTTTGCGAATCGAACTAATCGCGATAGGTGCTGGCGAATGAAATTGGAAATGTTGCGTTTCGTAAATCCATTCATCGGGACCGTCTTTAATTGTTTTTGCGGGCAATTTTTCGGCAAGTCGCGTTTCGCCCGGCCAAGCCGCTGCAAAATTTTCACCTGGCAAATTTTCGATGACATCTTCAAAGACATCATCCACATCATCATTAACACTTTTTTTCGGCGCGGCGGTCGCAAAAGCGGTCCACGCGAAAAAAAGTGTTAACAAAAACGCAAAACGAAAATTCACAAACAACAATTATTCTATAACCGCGATTTCTGCAACGGTAACGCCTTTACCGCCAATCGCGCGCGTTCCCGTAAAACGGAAATAGCGGGCTTTTGTTTGCGGGAACGAGACTGTTTGCTCGATAGGATTTGCGCGCAAGTTGCCAAATTCGCCACTTGCCACTTGTTTCCAAGTTTTGCCATCGGTTGACAATTCAAATTTGTAGCGATCGGTCAACGCGACTTGTTGACCATCTTGGCGTGGCAAATAGCAAAACGCTTTCAAATTGCGCATTTCGCCCATGTCAACGACAAAGCTTTGAGGAGCCGTTCCCGCCGTCCACATCGATTGTGCGTTCCCGTCAATTGCCGCTTTTGCGTTGTCGGGATTTGCTCGCCATTTTGCTTTTGAGATGCCCGCAGTCATTTGCGTTCCCGCCGCGGCTTTTTTCAGCTCAAGTCCCGCGGGCAATGCCAACAATGAGAGTTCAGAAATACAAGGGCAAGCGTCGGCTCCAGTGATGCGCAAACGCACGCGATTAGTCGTCACTTTTTCTGGCAAAACGAGCATTGTTTGGTTGCCAATGGTCGATCCCGCGACAGCTTGTTGCCAAGCGCCATTTTTGTAAACATCGAGTGCCCAAGAGGTAACGCGTTGTCCCAAACGGATTTCTTCACGCACGCGCACGACATCAAATTTGACATTGCCTTTCAAGGTCAATTCCACTTCGCCTGTCGTTTTTTTGTCGTCGGTTGACCAGAAAGTGTCGAGATTTCCGTCAACGAGATTATCTGCGCCGAACAATTTTTCATTATTTTTGCGAATATTTGAAACTTTTGTAGGTTTTGCGCCCAAGGCGAAATCTTTTTTGTAAAGTTCATCGCGCAATTTTTTGAATCCCAACAATGAATCGATGTCTTTTGGGTGAAGTTGTCCCGATTTGTCGGGAGCCAAATTCAAAATCAAATTCGCGCCGCGACCCACGCAATCAAACCAAACTTGCATCAATTCTGCAGGTGATTTTGGATTACCACATTTGAACCAACCATGGCGGGCAATTGGCGTATCACCTTCTGCGGGAACCCAACGATCACCACTGTGAACACCGTGCGCGGAAACCACAAAACGGCAGTTTTCCTTGCAACTTTCAGGATGCTTCGCGGGCGATTTTTCTGGATTTTGTGTTCCCACTGTGCACCAGTGCGGATAGCCAACGTGACCACCTTCTGAGCCGCCCCAACGCGCGTCGCCGTAATGAGACGCGCCCCAAACGATGCAATTCGGCTGCATTTTGCGGATATTTTTTACGATTTGTTCAAAATTGTAATATTTATCTGCGCCGCCAGGAGTATTGCGATGTTCTTTTGCGCCGCCGTAATAGCCGTCGCCGCCGTTCGCGCCGTCAAACCAAATTTCAAAAATGTCGCCGTAATTTGTCAACAATTCTTCAATTTGTGCGTAGTAAGCTTTGATGTAGCCATCGCGACCATATTCTGGGTGATTGCGATCCCACGGACTGAGATAGGTTCCAAATTTAATGCCTTGTCGTTTACAAGCTTCTGAAAATTCTTTCACCACATCACCCTTACCTTTTTTCCAAGGCGATTTTTTAATGCTATGCTCGGTGGTTTTTGTTGGCCACGAACACCAACCATCGTGGTGTTTTGCGGTGTAAATCATCCCCTTCATGCCGCCTTCTTTAAATGTTTTAACGATCTCGTTGGCATCAAATTTTGTTGGGTTAAAAAGTGATTCGCTTTCATCGCCGTAGCCCCATTCACGTCCTGTATAAGTATTGAGACCAAAGTGCGTAAATGCGTAATATTCCATGCGTTGCCATTGCACTTGTGGCTCTGTCGGTGTTGCGCCGTAAGGTTTTGGCGCCATCGGGCTAAACGCTGGCAGATTTTTAGCACCGACGATCATACCTTTGACTTCGGGCACTTTGCTGGCGGGAACACCCGAAACGTCCTTCGCGGCGAATCCGCTATTCATCGCCAAAGATAACAATGTTGAAACGAGAAGGGGTTTTACAATTTTCATGCCTACCATTCTAAACGCAAAAACCCGTTTCCGCAATAGTTTTTAGCTAAACAAAATAAAAATAAAAACGGCAATCGCGAACGTTCCCGCAACGGCCGTGAGCGTAGCGCGTTCTGTTTGCGAAAGTTTAAACATGTTTTTCAAAAAACTTATCCACTTGAGTTTTGACAAATTGTGCCAATAAAATCAAATGGCGCGTTCCCAAATCATTTTGTTTGCCCAAATCAACCGCTGCAATCGCATCTGCAATCGATTCGTTGAAATATTTGCGGGAACGCTCAAAAACATTTTCCGCGCGCATCGCGGCAACCACTTCGTCGATCGACATTGCTTTTGCCGTAATGCGTGCAAAAATTTCCGCGCGCTCAGGCGCTAATTTATTTTCGAGCCAAAAAATAAGCGGGAGCGTGTATTTGCCGCTTGCGAGATCGGTTCCCAGCGTTTTGCCGATTTCTTTTTCGGTTCCTAAAAAATCCACCAAATCATCAAAAATTTGATACGCGCGCCCGAGCAAAGTACCATATTTTGCGCAAGCTTGGGCACGTTCCAAACCCGTTCCCGCGAGCGATGCACCGAGAAATGCCGAAACTTCAAAAAGTTCGCCCGTTTTCATTTGGATAATTTTAAAATAGTCTTCGAGTTTTAAATCGGCGTTCCCGCGCTCTGTTGTTTGCCACACTTCGCCATCGCAAATTTCGCGCACGGCCTTTGCGGTAGCGCGGCAAAGCTCGACGCTATTGTATTGCGTCATCAAAATTGTTGCATGAGCCAGAATAACGTCGCCCAAAAGCACCGATGTGTGCGAGCCATATTTTGCAAAAAGCGTAGGCGAACCGTGGCGCAATTGCGCGTTGTCGAGAATATCATCGTGCACCAAGGTCGAAAGATGAATCAATTCGACAATCGCCGCCGCGCGCACCAAATCGGGGTTCACCTGCTCTAAATCGTTCCCGCAAAAAAATACGAGCGCCGGACGCAAGCGTTTGCCACGATGCGTAAATGTGTAGCGCACCAACGATTGAGTCGCTTTAGAAAATTGCGCAATTTGCGCCTCTAAAAATTCATCAAGCGCCGCCAAATATTTTTCGATAGGCGCGAAAACGCCGCTCGCATTCAGCGATGTATTCAACGAAGGTTCTGATTTTTTTTCTTGTTGCACGATGTTATTATTTTAAAACTATTTTTTCTTGGGCAAAAGCATTTTTAATGGCATCAAACGCATGCTGTCCGGAATCGAAAATTTATTGCCCGTTTTTTCGCCAATCAATTCAAAAATGCCTTGCAACCATGGACGCGACGCGCTCGCGCTTTCAAAATAAATATTCATGTTCCCGCCTTCAACGCGATAAGCAATATTATTGATGCTCAATTCGACGGGAACGCCCTCTTCGCCTTTGAGTTCGAGCGTCAAAATCAAATTGCCACCCGAAAAACTAAATTTTGTAAGATTGCCCACTTTTTCGCCAATCATATTATTGACCGCAGGCATAATTTGTTTACCAATATCAAAACCAAACATCGTATTTTTGTGTTAATTGTTAATGTGAATGTAAAATTATTTTTTTTGCGCGGGAACGGAAAAATTAAAATTGCTCTCGCCTGAAATGGTGATTTTTGGACGTGAAACTTGCATTGTTTTTTTGCCGTGTCCCACTTTTTCTTCGGCGACGGCATAAGTTGTCAATTCGCGCGTTTTTGTATCAAAAACAAAACGATCCTCGCCTGGCGTTACCGCGATTCCTTGCTCGTCAATCATTTTTGCTTTTCCCGAAAGCACCGCCAAATTTTGTTGCGGGAACAATTCCAGCAAATTGCCCAACGCTAACGAAGTGCCGTGCTCTAAATTCACGTTCCCGCGTCCCACAACGCGTTCGAGCACCATTTGATTTTTGGGCGCTTGCGGCAAGCAAAGCCCTTCAAGCGTGTTGCATTTTCCGCACGCATCTTCTGTCATCAAACGCACATTGTTGCGCAGCCAAAAACGCACGCGCGATTCACCGAGCAACACTTCCAAATGGTCGCCTTCGATGTAATTTTTAAAATCTTGATTTTCATCTGCCATAAAAAATCGCGGACGTGTCGTTTGCGGTTTTGCGGGATCGGGCTCGACCAAAACACGCACAGGTCGCGCGCCGTCAGCGCCTTCGTCGCTTTCAATCCATTCGGCAACTTTCACATTATTTTCGACAATCGCCGAATTGCCAGTCATACGACCGCTTGCGTTTTCGAGCATCATATTGCCCAAAATATCAATGCGTTGAATTTGTGGCGCGCGATTGGCGGGAACGCGATTTTGGACAGTCGCTTTTTTATCAAGCGCAAAAACCACGACGCGATCAGCGTTTGCGCTCAATTCTGGGTCAACAATTTTAATCGTTCCCGTAATGTCAAAAACTACCAAATCACCATTGCGCGTTACTTCCAACTTGTTGCCTGTCGCGAGCATTTTTGGAGCGTTTTTGGAGGCTTGTTTATCGCGCAAATCTTTCATCGCGGGCAATGTTGCCGTCACGCGTTTTATCGTTCCCGCGGGATCGCTTTCAACCAAAATGCGTTCGTCTTCGTAAAAAATTTCAGCCGAATTGCCACGCAAAGTTGCGTTTTCTTTGTGCGATTGAATTGTTGGTGTTCCCGTCAGCAATACGCGTTTTTGTTGCGGGAACAATTCTGCTTGCTCGCAACTTAATGTTTGCGCCACGTTAAACATTTTGACGTTCCCGCGAACGACGAGCGATTTTACCGCCGACAAATCATTATTTTTAACTTCGCTCGTTTCTGCGATTTCGCCTTCGATTTGATTATCGCGCGTTGTTTTTGCGCAAAGCCAATCGGCGCTCATATTCCAATCGCCATCGCGCAATTTCACGTTCCCGTCAAGCGTCAAAATATTTTCATCCGTTTTTAAATCGATGATCAATTTTGTTCCCGTCAAAATCGCGCGTTGCAACGGGTTTACGGGAACGCCTTTTTGTTGCTTCATCGCCAAGCTTGGCATTTCAATCTCTACGCCCGCCGTTCCCGCCGCGCCGTCCAATTCAAAATGTTTTGTTTTAATATTGCCGTTCCCGCGATCGCCGCGCACGACGACTTTGCTTTGCGTGTCTTCAAATTGAGCGTTCCCGCGCACAAAAACTAAATCTTTGCTCGGCACAAATTCGACTTCATCGCCCGCCGCGATTTGATCGCGATTGCGCAAAATCGCGTTGCCTTTGCCGCAAATGCTCGAAATCGCCGAAAGCCCTTTGAGCCCTTTGCCTTGCGTTCCCAAATCTGCGCTATCTGCTTTGCCGATTGGCAGCGCGATTTCTAACGCGTCGGCATTCATAAAAACATCGCCGTAAAGCACGGTAACCGCTCCCGCAAAACGCATCAGCGTTCCCACGTCGTCGTTGATAATCGTCAAAGTTTTTGCGGTAACGACAATTTTTTCGGGCTCGGTTTTTGCCGTTTTTTCGGGAACTCTTTCGTCGGTTTCGTCTTGTCGCAAAATAGTTACAATGACATCGTTTTTGACTTCGACGCGATTAGCGTTTTCGCCGTTTTGCCATTGCCAGCCCTTGCCTTGCACGCTAAAAATTTCGCTATTTACAAAAATTTTTGCGTCGCTTGTCGCAGATTTTTCTTTGGGGAAAAATTGCGCAGTCTCACTGTGCATTTCGATATTTTTTTGTGCTTCAGAAAAAAATGCCAAACGCAAATCGCGCACATTCCAAACGCCGTTTTTTGTTGGGTTTTTGACGTTTTTAGATTCTGGCGTCAATTCTGCCGACTTTGCCGAAATCGTCCATTGCAACAAATCGTTATTTGCATAGCCCGAAAGTTGCAATCCCGCCAAATCTTGCACCGAAACATCCGTCGCGGCAGTCACACTCAACGGCGTTCCCGCAGCAATTAACAAAAAACCGATTGTCCAAAAATGTTTCATAAAATTTTCCTCAATTTTAAAACCACGAAACCACGTGACCTTGCGCAAGTTTAATCAAAAACACCGCTAAATTTTTCGCCAAGTGAGCCGCGATCGGCACCAAAATCGAATGCGTCGGGTTAAATTTAAAAAAGCGAACAAAATAAAACCAAAGCGAACCCACAAAAATAAACGACGTCGTAAAAACCGCTTTCACCGTCCAATGAAATTGCGTTCCCGCAAACGCGCGCTCAACAAGCGACAATTCGTCCGCGTTTGGCGGATTTTCATAGCTCCAAAAATACGGATGCAACAGCGCAAAAATTAACGAAAATCCAAAAATCGAGAGCCATTTCATCGCGTTCCCGCGACTTTCTACCACCAAATAACCACGAAAAACAAATTCTTCAACAATCGCTCCCGAAACAAACGCCAACAACATCAACGCGCTCACGTCGCTTTGCTCGTCGGCGATGCCTAATTGGATTTCGCCTGCCGTTTCAAGTGCCAACAAAAAAAGCGTTCCCGCAATCGCGATCGAATAAGCCAGCCACGATTTGCAAGGCGTTGCTCCTGGCTGACCATCGGGCGTTCTCGCCTTAATGTCGCGCCACCAAATGCTCGCCAACCACAAAGTCAGCACAAAATAAAAAATATTGCCAAATGGATCACTCATCATCGCCAAAAAATTTTAAGGTTTAGCCAAACGCTTTTCGCCCGCAAGTTGAATCTTTGTAAAACCCGCCGCCTTCGCCGCATCAACAATCTCAAACAAACCTTGCATCGTTACCGCGCGATCAATTTTTACAAGCAATGTGCCACGATCCACGGGAACGCCTGTCGTTGCTGGCGGGAGCGCGTCTTTTACCGTGCGAAAAATTTGCCCCTCAAACAAAAACTGATGATCATTGCGCATCGTAAAAACACCATTCACGGGAACGCCCGGCAACGCCGCCTCACTCGTCGGCAAAACATAACTGTCCGCACCGCTCCCGTCTTCTGACAATTCAAGCGTCAAACCTGGCGCAAAAATATAAGTCGAATTCATCGTGTAAAGCATCGCCGCCACCAAAATCACGCTCAACAACGAAAGTGTATCAACCAAATGTGCACTCGGCTTTTTTAAGCGAGCACGCAAATTTAATGGACTCAACAACGACGGCTTCATTACTATAATCATAAATCATTAAACACGTTCCCGCGAATAAAAAATCCGCCCAAGCGCGCGGGAATAACTGATAACTAAAAGCGCGACTCTCGCCACAAACACCAATCCCCACGGGAACACTGTTTTAGTGTTTTGCGCGGGAACGCGGTTTTTCTTCGTTTCCTTTGATTCCTTCGCGGTTAAATTTTTCGTTCCCGCCGCTAGCGCTATTCCCAATTTTGAATAAGCGTTTTGAGTGTTTTGAGGTCGAATCGCACGAATGCTTGGTGCGGGAGCGCGGAGAGAAATTTTTTGCCGTAAGGTTTTGTAATGACGCGCGAATCAGTGATAATCAATCTGCCGCGGTCGTCGGCTTTGCGAATGAGGCGCCCAAGCCCTTGACGAAACTGCAAAATCGCTTCGGGAACAGACATGTCGCGGAAGGGGTTTCCGCCGTTAATTTTTATCCATTCGCTGCGTGCTTCGACGATCGGGTCGCGGGGATTCGCAAACGGAAGTCTGGGAATAATCACCTGCGAAAGCGGGCTTCCGGGAACGTCAACGCCCGTCCAAAAACTTTGATTGCCGATCAAAACCGCGTTCCCGTAAGCCACAAAATTTTCGAGCATCGCCTTGCGCGTCATTTTTTCGCCTTGAATAAAAATTTCACGATTGGGCAACAATTTTCGCAGTTCGAAGCCCAATTTGTTGGCAAAATCGAAACTGGTAACGAGAATGAGCGTGCCACCGTTTGGAAGTGTGCGAATTGCGTGAGCGGCAACGAGCGAATTGTAAGCGATGTTTGCGGAATCGTCGGATTTTTCGACGTTCCCGCGGCTTTCTTCGGGAGCGTCCTCCGCGACAAAAATCTGCATATTGTGCAAATAATCAAAAGGCGACGACTCCACTTTGTCGCGTACCATTTCGCCTTCAAACAAATCCGCGCCGCAGCGTTTGCGAAAGCGTTTCATTGAATGGTCGGCGGAATCGGCGAGCGTCGCGCTCGACAGTACCGCGCTCGTCCCGCGCGTAAAAAGCACTTCGGCGAGCGATTTGGCAACATCGATAGGCGCTCCCGCGACGCGTACCGAACGCTGAGTTTTGCCCGTAACTTCCGCCCAATAAACAAAACCGGGTTCCCGCCGCAACTCGATGCAGTCGCGCAAATCATTGCGAATTGAAAGCAGGCGATCAACGAAATCGCTGATTTCATCTTTGACGGCTTCTTTGGTTGCCAAATCGGCGACTTGGCGCAATGTTTTTTCGAGGCGCGCGAGCGGGACTTCACAAATATTTTCGCTCCAATTTTTTTCGCGTAGTCGCACGATTTGTTTTTTGCCTAAAATGCGAAAACGCAGCTCGCTAAAAAAAGTATCGACCGCGTCTTTCGCGTCCGCAATCAACGAACGCTGCATGCAAATGTCGCTCGGCTTTTTACCCTCCTGATTTGCCAAAACACCACCACGTTTGTAGGCGCGATCAATGTGCGTGAGCAATTTCAAAACTGAGGTCGAAACAACTTCGTTCCCGAAATAATTCGTCGCCACATCGGGAACGCGATGGGCTTCGTCAAGCACAACAAAATCGTTGGCATAAAGAATGCCTTTGGCGTCGTCGTTTTGAGTTTCGTTCCCGCCAACGTTGCGCCCTGGTGTGATTCCCGCGTCGATGTAAGAAAAAAGCAAACTGTGATTAACAACGACGATGTCCGCCTTTTCGAGCGCGGTTTGGGCGCGGCGGCGGGAACAGGTTTTCGGCGTGCAGTGTTTGCGGGAACACGCGCGCGAATCGCCGTTGACGAGTTCCCAAGTTTCGTCACTCACGGCTTGTGGCAAATGCTCGCGAATCCCGCTGCAATTTTCCTGCGCCCACCAGTTTTTGATAATCTGCAATTCGCGCGCCGTTTCGGAGCCGTCGCTCCCGTCGAAAAGTCCCTCATGGCGTTTCAACGCTTCGGCGAGCCGCGTTCCGCAAAGATAATTCCCTTTGCCAATCATTAAAACAGTGTTGAAATTTGCAAAAATGTTGAGCTCGGGAACGCGACTGAAAAGCATTCGGCAAATCGGCAAATCGTTGCGGATAATTTGCTCTTGCAACGGAATCGTGTGCGTTGAAACGACAAATTTTTTATGTTCGAGTTGCGCGTAAATCAGCCCGGGAACAAGATACGCCAGACTTTTCCCGACGCCCGTTCCCGCCTCAAAAAGCAACGAATCGCCGTTGAGTAGCGCGTGCGCGACTTCGAGCGCCATGCTCGCCTGTTGCGGGCGACATTCCATTCCCAAATATTTTTGCAACCAACCGTTCACGGCAAATGCTTTTGTCGTGTAAACAATCAGTTGTTCTTGCTCGCTCATTTTTGGGAAAATGCGCGGGAACGCTTAAAATGAAATGCGCGCGCCCGCGTTCAATTTTAATTCGTTTGCATCGCTGCGTTGCGTTCCCGACACGCCGCCAAAAATTGAAAAACGTTCGTTAATTGCGTAATCTGCCATCGCGTTTAATTGCAAGCCAAAACTTTTGTGTTCGCGCCCTTGCAAATTAATTTGCGATTGCGTATCAATGTCGTAAGCGTTTTGGTTGTATTGTTTGCTGCCAAAATCGTAGAGCATTTTTCCGCTGATAGTAATTTGCAACGCATCAATGGGCAACCACGCATAAGTTAAGCCCGCCGAAGCGCGTGCTGTCCAAGCGTGGTCTGCGTCAACATTGAGCGTTCCCGCGCCGTGTTCTTCAATCGCGTCGCTGTGCGCGTAAATGGTAGTGAGCCCAAAATTTGTGCGAAAAAGCGAAGTTGCGCTCGGCATAAAACCAAGTCCAAAATCCATCAACGCTCCCGCCTGCCAAGAATCAAAATCGGCATTCGCGTTCCCGCGCGTTGATTCCGTTGAGCTTTTCCCGCCCAAAATTGCGAAAGTTGCGTCCGTTCCCGTGCGGTCGTCGTAGCGCAAAAATGCCATTGTTTGATAAAAATCGCTGTCGAGTTCGTGCTCGATCGACGTTCCCGCCGTTTTCATTTTTTGTTTTGAATAGCCCAAAGCCAAGCCCACGCTCCAATTATTTCCCAAGAAAATATCGGTGCCGAGCAGCGTTCCCGCCGTGGTCAAATCGTATTCGGGATTGTTGCCGGCAGCTTTGCGCGTCGAGCTCAAAGACGTTCCCGCGAGCCACGCATTTGAAAGCGCTTTTTCGGCGACTTTTGCGTAATCGCCAGGATTTTCTTCGCTGACGGAAACAATTTCGGGCTTGTTTTCGGTGCGATCAAATTGACGTTCCCGCTCCAAAAATCCGCGCATATATTTTGAAGTTTTGCGCGTTTTGCCAAACAAGGGTTTGCGCACATTCTTGGAATCGAATTGAGCCAAAACATTTTCTGCAAAATTAAACGTTTGCAAACTTTGTTCCCGCAAAAAATCGGGAAAAAGCGTAGTTCCAACATCACGTCCATTCAGCCCCAAAAATGTCCACTTGCCATCGCGCCAAACAAGACGACCCGCGAGCGGAATTCCCGAAGTCGTCCAAAGCGAAGTGTTTGCGAATGAATTTTCGTCTAAATTATCCAGCGCTTCAAAAACCGTTCCCACCGACATTTGCGAAACGTCAATCAACAAACGGCTTCTCTCGACAAATTCGACCGTTCCCGCGAGCGACGCGCCAGCGTTGATTTGAAGCGTTCCCGTGTTTTTCAAACCGTTGACAAAATTTGTTGCGCCGTTGATGATGAGCGTTCCCGCGTTTTCAAAAACGCCGCCCGCGGTTGTAATTATTTGCACGTTGGCTGCGAGTGTGAGCGTTCCCGTGGCCGTATTTATCCACGTTTCCTTGATTTGAATCGCGTTGCTTGCGAGCGAAACTTTGCCGCTGGATGTTACTTTCCCTTCGATATTTGCAATTGAAATCGTTCCCGCCGCGGCAGTCAAATTGCCTTTGAGCGTTCCCGCGCCTGCGAGCTCTGACGAAATTTTTGCAGATTTAATATTTGCTTCTAAAGTGGAATTTTCGGCGATTGTCAAAACTGCGCCCGAGCCCAATTCAACTTCGTCGGTAATTTTCAAAGTTTCTCTCGGCGAATCAATGAGCGCGGTTCCCGTTCCCGCGACAGTCAATTTTTTAATTGTCGTTCCCGCAGAAAATTTAAGCGTTCCCGCGAGCGAAATTTCTTTGATTTCGGAACTTGTATCGAGCGTCAATTTTGTGTTTTTTTCGACAATTAAAGTTTGACCGCTCACGTCAATATTCCCGCCCAAAACAAAACCTACACCCTCTTTCTGCGCCAAAAACGTAATTTTTTGTTGGTTGGCTTCGCCGTCGCCAACGAGTTTTCCTGCGCCGTTAATCGTGAGCGTTCCTTTTTCAACGACGATCACATTGGTGTAGTTGTTTTGCGAGTTTTTAATTTTTAAAGTTTTGTCGGCATCGACTGTCAATTTTACGCCATCGATTTTACCCAAAATTAATCCCGCATCGAGATTGTTTTGCAACGTTGAATTGCCTTCAATGTTAATCGTATTGGCGATTAATTTTTCTCCAGCGAGCGCGCCGCCCGCAAGCGTGATTGCAACTTTTGAAAAATTGGTTTCTTTGGCGAAAGTCGTCGTTCCCGCAGAAAATTTAAGCGTTCCCGTCTCGAGTTCAAGCGCGGTTTCGGCGGTGCCAAGCGTGGCGTTCCCGCGAAATTCGACAAGCGATTTTTCGTTCCCGAGCGACAGCGATTTTATCGTTCCCGAAAAACTCTCGCCAAAAACTAATTTTGCATCATTCGCGAGCGAAAAATTGAAATTGCCCGTTGCGTTTGCAATCGAATTTTCTGTTCCCGAAAAATTAATCGTCGCCGTCGAATTTTCGCCCGAAAGCGCGAGCGTTCCCGTCAAATTGGCATTATTTAATGTAAGCGTTGTGCCGTTGGCGACAGTTAAATTGCCCGACAAATTGAGCGTTCCCGTATTGACAAGCGTTCCCGCCGTGATTGAAACATTGTGGGAAATTATCACATCGCCCGTCAATTTCAGCGTTCCCGCGAGGATTTTAATGTCTTCGCTTGAATTAAAATCATCTCGCGTCGTATTTTCAGAAATCTCTTCCGCCGTCGCGGCGAGCGTTCCCGCGGCAATTAAAAACAAAGCTGTAATCGTTTTATACATTATCTAATCATTCTATATTTTTCTCGAATTAGGCGCGAGCAAATATAACGCGTTCCCGATAAAAAAGCGTTCCCGCGAAGCATTTTCACGGGAACGCTTTTATTTTTTGCGCTAGTGCTTATTTTTTCTTTTTACCGCAAGATTTGAACAACTTTTTGACCGACGCGATTGCGTAGTCGCGGTTCATCTTTGCGATAAAATCGAGCGTTTGGCCTTTTGGGCAGACGGCTTGGCATTCGCCCAAGTTTGAGCAATTGCCGAATCCCGCAGCGTCCATCGCAGCCACCATTGCGAGCACGCGGCGATCCTTTTCAGGTTTGCCTTGTGGCAAGGTGTTGAGTTGTGCAACTTTTGACGAAACGAAAAGCATCGCCGAAGCATTTTTACAAGCCGCAACGCAAGCGCCACAACCGATACATTCTGCTGCGTCCATCGCGAGGTCGGCGGTTTCTTTTGCGATTGGAATGATGTTTGCGTCGATTGCCGAACCCGTGCGCACAGAAACGAAGCCGCCTGCTTGAATGATTTTGTCAAACGCGGTGCGGTCAACGATCAAGTCTTTGATCACTGGGAACGGTTTCGCGCGCCATGGCTCAATCGTGATAGTTTCGCCATCACGGAAATTGCGCATGTGCAATTGACAAGTTGTGACGCCTGGCAACGGGCCGTGCGGCATGCCGTTGATCGTCATCGAGCACATACCGCAAATGCCTTCGCGGCAGTCGTGATCGAACGCGATCGGTTCTTTGCCTTGCGCAACGAGATCTTCGTTGAGAATGTCGAGCATTTCAAGGAACGACGAACCTGTCGAAACGTTTGAAACTTTGTAGGTTTCAAAATGACCTTTTACGTCGGCCTTTGATTGACGCCAAACTTTGAGTGTGAGTGAAAGTGTTTTTTCTTCAGACATATTATTAAACGGTTTGAAGGTTTTTTCTTATTTGTAAGAACGTGTTGCGAGGTGAACATTTTCGTACACGAGTGGTTCTTGAACGCGGACTGGTTCTTTGTCGTCGCCAACAAATTCCCAAACGCCCACGTGGTGGAACTTTTCGTCAACGCGTTGCGCTTCACCTTCTTCTGTTGCGTATTCCGAACGGAAGTGGCCGCCACAAGATTCATCGCGTTCCCGCGCGTCGAGGCAAAGCAATTCTGCGAATTCGAGGAAGTCTGCCACGCGTGCTGCGCGTTCGAGTTCAACGTTCAACGAATCTGCCGTGCCAACCACTTTAACGTGTTTCCAGAATTCATCACGAAGCACTTTGATTTCAGCAATCGCTTCTGTGAGGCCTTCTTTGGTACGTGCCATACCGCATTTTTCCCAAATAATATGACCGAGTTTTTGGTGGAAGTAACGTGGCGATTTGTCGCCATTTACAGCCATCAATTTTGCAACGCGTTCTTTCACAGCAGCTTCTGCCGCTGCATATTCAGGATGTTCTTCTTTCTTTGGAGCACCTTTGAGACCGCATTTTGCCAAGTAATTTGGCACCGATGCCGGCAACACAAAATAGCCGTCCGAAAGACCTTGCATCAACGCCGACGCGCCAAGACGGTTCGCGCCGTGGTCAGAGAAGTTTGCTTCGCCGCCGACGAAGAGTCCTGGAATTGTTGACATCAAATCATAGTCAACCCAAAGACCGCCCATCGTGTAGTGCGACGCTGGATAAATCTGCATTGGATTTTTGTATGGATTCACGCCTGTGATATTTTCATACATATCAAACAAGTTTCCGTAACGGTCGCGAATCACGTCTTCGCCCAAACGGTTGATTGCATCACGGAAGTCGAGGAACACGCCACGACCCGTCGTTGCAACACCGCGTTCGTCGTCGCAAGCTTCTTTTGCTGCGCGCGAAGAAATATCACGTGGAGCCAAATTACCGAATGAAGGATATTTGCGCTCGAGATAATAATCGCGATCTTCTTCTGCAACGTCGTTTGGATTCAATTTGCCTTCACGAATTGCCTTTGCTTGTTCGCGCGTTTTAGGAACCCAAACGCGTCCGTCATTACGAAGCGATTCTGACATCAAAGTGAGTTTTGATTGTTGATCGCCGTGAACAGGAATACAAGTTGGGTGAATTTGCGTGTAGCAAGGATTTGCAAAACCTGCGCCGTGTTTGAACGCGCGGAATGCCGCCGTCACGTTGCAACCTTGAGCATTGGTTGAAAGATAAAATACGTTCCCGTAGCCGCCTGTGCAAAGCACGACGCAGTCTGCGTTCCACGATTTAATTTCGCCAGTAACCATATTGCGCGAAACGATGCCTTTTGCCTCGCCGTTGACGATCACGAGGTCCATCATTTCATGGCGATTATACATTTTTACGGTGCCGAGACCAATTTGTTTTGAAAGCGCTGAATATGCACCGAGCAACAATTGTTGTCCCGTTTGACCGCGTGCGTAAAATGTACGCGAAACTTGAGCGCCACCGAACGAACGGTTCGCCAAGGTTCCTCCGTATTCGCGAGCGAATGGAACGCCCTGAGCGACGCATTGGTCGATAATTGCGTTGGAAACTTCAGCCAAGCGGTAAACGTTGCCTTCGCGAGCACGGAAGTCGCCGCCTTTGATTGTATCATAGAACAAACGATAAATGGAGTCGCCGTCGTTTTGATAGCATTTTGCAGCATTGATACCGCCTTGCGCCGCGATCGAGTGCGCGCGACGCGGGCTGTCTTGATAACAGAAGCAGCTAACATTGAAGCCCATTTCGCCAAGCGAAGCTGCACAAGCGCCACCTGCGAGACCCGAACCCACAACGATAACGTGGAATTTACGACGGTTCGCGGGATTGACAAGCTTGTATTCAAACTTACGTTTGCTCCACTTATTTGCGAGCGGACCTTCTGGAATCATTGAAATCGATTTTGCAAAATCATTTGCATCTTTAACCGATTTCCACTTTTCTGAGAAAGAAATTTCAGGATTTGACATAATCTTAAATGCTTTCTATCAAATTATTTTTGGTTTACAGGTGTTGCGGGAACGCATTCAACTGCGGGAACGCATTCAACTGCGGGAACGCAAGTTGCACAGCAATCTTTATGAACCGTTGGGAACAAACCTGTATCAACATATTGGTCAAGTTGAATTGCCGCGGGAACGGCGAGCAAGCCGCCACAAACGACAACCGCATAAACGATTGCAACGCCACGGAGAATTGGGCGAACCGTTTCATTGCGCCAACCGATTGATTGGAACATCGAATGCGCGCCATGTGAAAGGTGTGAGAGCAATGCAATCATCGCGATGACATAGCCAGCCGCAATCCATGGATTCGCAAAACCTGCGTAAACCATTCCGTAAACGTCAAAGACTTTGTAGGTGATTTCGCCGCCCGTTGCCGCGCCGTGTGTACCAAGATAACCAAAAATGCCATGACCACCAAAAGCCGTAATCGTCGCAGCATCTTTAAATTGCGCCAAACAATCTGCGCCCATTTCTTTCAAAATGGTAAAATGGACAATATGACCAATCACAAACGCCAAAACAATGATGCCCGAAAGAATCATTGCGCGCGCCGACCAAGCGGCATAACGCGTTGCATTTGTCAAATAGCCCTCTGGACCGCGAGCGCTCAAATTGTCAAGTTTCAACTTGATCGCAATACCAAAGTGCACAACAAAGCAAAGCAAAATAAACGCACGGAAACCCCAAAGGCAAACCGCGGGCAAGCTATGCAACAAGTGCGCATAAGTGTTAATATGTGATGGGTCTTGGAACATCTGAAGGTTGCCAATTACGTGCACCAACAGAAACAAGACGAGTACAAGGCCCGTCGCAGCCATCAGGTATTTTTTTACCAATGAAGGCACGCGAAAGCCACAGCAGCAACAGCATTTATCGCTCATAATATGTGTTTATGTTTTGTTAGAGATTTAAAGGTTGTTCAAATATTCTATGCAAACGCGCGCGGGAACGCAATTATAAAAACAGAAAACTAACAGTAGAAAACGAAAAACTAACAATTAAAAACTGAAAACGGCGCGGGAACGCATTAAAGCAAAAATCCAAAATAAATTAAAAACAACACCACCAAAACCCAAACAATCGGATTCACCTTTTTTGCCTCATTATTTGCAACCATTCCAACCACGTAAACAATAAAACCCATCGCGATTCCATTTGAAATTGAATAGCCAAGCACCGTTACAATAATCGTAATAAAAATACTACCCGCATAAACCAAATTATCCCAACGAATACCTTTCAATTGTTGCACCATTAAAATGCCAATCGCAATAAGCGCGGGAGCAGTTACGGCTTCAGTAATGCAAGAAAGTAACGGA
Organism: uncultured Opitutales bacterium; assembly: GCA_934675585.1. Taxonomy (GTDB): domain Bacteria; phylum Verrucomicrobiota; class Verrucomicrobiia; order Opitutales; family UBA953; genus Spyradosoma. The sequence goes on from CAKUQY010000002.1 coordinate 84,520, forward strand.
CTAAAAAACAGCGCCAGCAAAAAAAGCGTTCCCGTGACACACGCCGTCAGCCCTGTTCTCCCGCCAACTTTTATGCCCGAAGTTGATTCCATAAAAGATGTTACTGTTGACGTTCCCATCATTGCGCCAATCACGGTTCCCACCGCATCGGACAAAAGCGCTTTGTTTAAATTTTCTAATTCGCCATTTTTCTGGGGAAGTCCAGAATTTGCCGCCACTGCGACCAACATCCCTGCCGTATCAAAAAAATCGACAAACAACAATGAAAAAATCGCGAACCAGCATTGCGGATGCGAAATCATCTCGTGAAATCCTGTAAAAACCGTTCCCGCCAAACTAAAATCTAAATCGACAGAAACAATCGAATTGGCAACGCTGGCATACCTTTCGCGCCTAAAAATCCCCAGACGATCCCGACAATTGCAAGTTTTAATTGCGACGGGATCGCGTTTATATACGCGTTCCCGCCAATTCGACAATCATTCTCGTTCCCGCGATTTTTATTTCCAGCGAAAAATCAGAGACGAATGATAATGCGTGTCCAGTTTTCTCGGATATTCCCGCGTCGAATCGTAATAATTGCGAATGCCAAGCCGAAAATGCATATTCTGAAAATCGGGAATTTCTGCCTGATAATAAGTTTCGTGGCTGACGACATAATGTCCCTGATAATCGTCAAACGCTGGCGAATAAGTTATTTCCGTGACAAGTTTGCTTTGCGACCATTTGTATTCGTGAGAAACACCGACATCAAGACCGCCGATGCTGGTGTTGTCGTATTTTCGACCCGCGTCCCAAGTGCCCATATAATCGTGCAAATCGTCGTAGCGGTAAGACAAACCCAAGCGTACGCTAAGATTGTGCTTGTCTTTCTTAATAATATTCCAACCGAAACCTGCCGCAGAATAATTGCTGAAACGCTTGTTCAGCGTGCGGTCGTAGCCGTTTTCCGTGAGCACGTACCAAAGAAAAGGATCGTAAAAATCATCGCGCCATTCGACTCCCGCCAAAAATTTATCGTTTGACTTCGTCCAATCGCCGCCATAACTTCTCGCTTTCCCGTAAAGATAATTCGAATAAAGTTTCAGCGTTTTTTTATCGTTTTTGGTGACCATTTTAAAATGGAATCCGCCGTTGAGCGCTTCCGTGTTTCCCTGCTGACCGTTAACGCTGATGCCGAATTCAATTTCTGTTTTAAAGCGTTTGCGCTCCGCCGCTTCGAGCAACAATTTCAGCGCGTCTTTCGTCCGCACTTCCCGAATATTTTCTACCAAAATCTCGTTTCCGGCAACAATTATAAAACCATCGTCTGCGGAAGCTTCGAGATTGCCGACAAATTTGTCTCCATTTTTTAAAATAATTTCGCAAGCGTGTTCAACGACGATCGTCGCGACTTCGCGCTGTTTAATTCGCAATTCGCTCTGCTGGGTGATGTCGGTCGCCAAACGCACATAATCGCCATCGATCGAATTGACGTTCCCGCGCAAGACGGAACCGTTTTTCATCCAAACATCATCGGCGTGCAATGCGAGCGTTCCCGCCAATGCAAAAAAAACAAAAATAACGGGAACGCCATGCATTGATTATTCAAAATCTTCGAGAGATTCTTCTGCCATAATTTCGCAAGCTGTGGGAACAAGATTTTGTTCGTCGTTTGCCTTAATAATTACCATTTTTTGAGTAGGCGTTTGAGCTTTGATTTCATCGTTTTGTCCAATTGTTTCAGAAGCCCAGCCGCCGCCCAACGCACTGTAGAAACGAATTCTATTCGCAAGACGCTCGTAGCGAGTCGAAAGCACCGACTGCTGCGCGCCAAAATAATCCTGCTGCGCCAAAATCACGTCGAGCGAAGAAGCGTTCCCGCAATCATAATTGTCGCGCACGATTTCGTAGCGGCGCTTTTCCGCGCCGAGATAAGCGTCCTGCGCAACAACGCGCTGTTCAATCGTGTTCGCCACCGCAAATTCGTCGGAAACTTCCTTGAACGCTGTTTGAATTGCTTTTTCATAATTTGCAATTTCAACTTCGCGTTCGAGTTTGGCAACGTCGAGTTCCGCGGCAAGACGACCGCCGTTAAAAATAGGCACATTCACCGAAGGCGAAATCGCCCAACTGCGCGCGTTTCGATGAAGCAATTCGTTGTGATCGCCCGCAGCCCAGCCAGCTGAAGCCGTCAAAGTAACCGACGGGAAAAACGCCGCGCGCGCCGCACCAATGTTCGCATTCGCCGATTTAAGAGCGTGCTCCGCAGCCAAAATGTCCGGACGCGCCGTCAGCAATTCCGACGGCAAACCCGCGGGCAATTCCGCAACAAACCCGTCGCTCATCAAACTTTTTGCGGGAACGAGATTTTTCGGCAATTCCGCGCCAACCAGCAACTGCAAAGCATTGTAGGCCTGCTCTTTTGCGGTTTTGAGCTGTTCGACAGAATCGACCGTCTGATGATACTGCGCGTCCGCCATCGAGAAATCGAGTTCCGAAACTAACCCCGCGTTGCGATTTTGAAGCACTGTCGAGCGGTAATCCCGCGCGAGCTCCAACATTTTTTCGGCAACCGCCAACTGTTCGCACGCAAGCGAATAAGAATAATACTGCAAAGCGATCGATGACGAAACCGTGATGCGAACCGTCCGCTCGACTTCGCCGATCTGCAAGTAATCTTCCCAAGCCGCGTCGGTCAGCGATTTTATGCGCCCCCAAACGTCAAGTTCATATGAAACCAAACCGACCGCCTGAGAACTGTTCGCGTGAATCGTTTCGCCCGTCATCGAAATCGTTTCGGGTGTGCGGGAACGCGTCCACGACGCGCTGCCGTCCACCGACGGGAAAAACAGCGAACGATTGATGCGATAAGCGGCTTCAAGCTTTTCGATGTTGAGCACCGCCACACGCAAATCGCGATTGTTTTCAAGGCCGAGTTGCAACAGCTGTTTCAACTGCTCGTCCTTGTAAAAATTTTTCCAGCCCAAAAACGCCGCGTGCTTCGTATCGAGTTTTTCCTGCGTTCCCGCGCCGTTAAACTGCGTCGCGGGAACGGGATTTTCGGGACGTTTGTAATCGGGAGCCATGCTCCAACAACCGCCCAAAGCTAACACCGTCAAAGAAAGTAAAACTGGTGAATATTTCATAAATCAAAATCTCAATTTAATTGTTAAAACGCATTTTCGTTAAAGTTATTATGCGTCGTACCTTTAACCTCGCCACTAACAGCGTTTGGCTTGCGATTAAGCTTGTCTTTGAAGATTTTTCTCACTACCACAAAGAAGCAGGGAATCAAGAAAACACCCAAAATGGTCGCCGAAAGCATACCGCCGATCACGCCCACGCCAATGGAATTCTGTGCGGCAGACGACGCACCGCTTGCCGTTGCGAGCGGAACAACGCCCAAAATAAACGCGAGCGAAGTCATCAAAATCGGACGAAGACGCAAACGCACTGCCTCAACGGTCGCGTCATAAAGCGTTCTGCCGTGCGCCTGCAAATCTTTCGCAAACTCGATAATCAAAATCGAATTCTTCGCAGACAAACCGATGATGACGAGAAAACCGACCTTAAAGTAAACGTCGTTGTAAAGCCCCGCCCACATTGTCGCCAAAACGGAACCCAACACGCCCACGGGAACGATAAGCATCACCGCGAACGGAATCGACCAGCTTTCGTAGAGAGCCGCCAAACAGAGGAACACGACGATAAACGACAACGCGTAAAGCGCCGGTGCCTGCTGTCCAGATTCGATTTCCTGCAAGGATTGTCCGACCCATTCGTAGCCGAAGCCACTGAAGCCGTTTTCTGGCAATTCTTCGCGAATAATTTTGTCAATTTCGTTCATACAATCGCCCGTTGAACGACCAGGTTTCGGCACGCCGACAATGTTAATCGAAGAACGTCCGTTATATTTTTGAAGCGCGGGAGAACCAAAACTCCATTCAAATTTTACGAGCTCCGCGAGCGGAACCATCGTGCCGGAAATCGTGCGCACATAACTTTGCTTGACAGATTCGACGCTATCGCGGTCCTTCCCGCCAAGTTGCACGTAAACACGTTGCACACGCGTTCCCTGCACGAAGTTGTTAACATAAGACGACGCCATCGCCACTCCGATCGCGCTGTTGAGCGATGCCGCAGGAACGCCGAGCGCTTCCGCCTTTTCGCGGTCGATCGTCATCAAAAACTGCGCCTGGTCCTCAATGCCCTGACGTCGCACTTGAGTCATCGCAGAATCTGCGCTGTTCGCGCGAGAAAGAATGAATTTCAGCGCTTCTTCCATGCGATCGTGACCGCTGCCGCCAAGATCTTGAAACTGCAATTCAAAACCTTCCGCGTTGCCCAATTCCGGAATCGGCGGAAGATTGAAACTGACGACGCTTCCCTTGCCGTAAGTCCCAAAGTTGCTGATCACGCGTCCAGCGACAGAACCTGCGTCCTGTCCCTCTTCCTGACGTTCTTTCCAGTCTTTCAATTTGATAAATGACAAACCGACATTCGTCGCCTGACCGTTAAAGGAAAATCCCTGAACCGACATTGTGGAAATTACTTCGTTCTGCGTTGCCGCGAACGAGTCAAAATCCTTGATAACAGAAAGCGTGCGTTCCTGCGAAGCCATCGGCGGCAACGTAATCATACCGATAGTTGAGCCCTGGTCTTCCGTCGGCAAAAACGCCGTCGGCAAATTGAAATAGCAATAAAGGGCTCCCGCTGTAATCGCCAAGAACGATCCCGCGCCGAACCAAACGTGCCGAATCAAACGCGCGACAATCGCGGCGTAGCCGTTCGTCGTCTTTTCAAAAGCGGTGTTAAACCAACGCGCCCAGCGACTTTCCTTGCTTTCGTGTTTCGGACGGAGCATCGACGCGCAGAGCGCCGGTGTCAGCGTGAACGCCAAGAAAAGCGAGAAAAACATCGACGCAATCAGCGTCAGTGAAAACTGGCGGTAAATCACGCCAACCGATCCCGCGAAAAACGCCATCGGAATAAACACCGCCGTCAAAACCGTGGTAATACCGATAAGCGCTCCCGAAATCTGATCCATCGCCTTACGCGTCGCTTCGCGTGGCTTCAAGCCCTCCGCGTGCATAATTCGTTCGACGTTTTCAATCACGACAATCGCGTCGTCAACCAAAATACCGATCGCCAAAACCATGCCAAACATCGTAAGCACGTTGATACTGAAACCCATCACATAAAGTGCCAAAGTGGTTCCCAGCAACGCGATCGGCACGACGATCGTCGGAATAAACGTTGCGCGAACGTTTTGCAAAAACAGATAAATAACGATAAACACGAGAACAATCGCCTCGATGAGAGTTTTGATCACCTCGTAAATGGACGCGCTCACGAAAACGGTCGTATCGTAAGGAATTTCCATCCGCACGCCAATCGGAAAATACGGTTCCTGCGTCTTAAGATAATTCGTAACGGTTTCGATAGTTTTCAACGCGTTCGCTCCCGTCGCCAATTTAATCGCAAACCCCGAAGCAATGTGTCCGTTGTAGCGCGCGACAATTTCGTTTTCCTGCTGGCCGATTTCAACTTCCGCCACATCGCCTAAGTAAACGCGCGAGCCGTCTTCTGAAACTTTCAAAAGAATTTTCTTAAATTCTTCAGGCGTATTCAGCGTTCCCGGCCCTTGAATTGAAACCGTAATCATCGTTCCCGCTGGTGCTGGGTCTGCGTTAAAAGAACCCACGGCAACCTGCGTATTCTGCGCGGAAACCGCGGAAACAACGTCCGGTCCTGTCAGCCCGTAGGAATTCAATTTATCCGCGTCAAGCCAAATACGCATCGCATTTTCCGAACCGAAAAACTGCACTTCGCCCACGCCGTCAAGACGGCGCACTGGGTCGAGCAATTGAGCCGCCACGAAGTTATTAATTTCCGCTTGACTCATCGCGTCGTTTTCGTCGTAAAACGCAAACACCGCGACCATATTTTTGGAAGACTTGCGAACCGTCACGCCCATCTGCTGAACGACTTGCGGCAACAGCGGCTGCGCGATGGAAATCTTGTTCTGAACCTGCACCTGCGCGATGTCTGGATCTGTTCCCGGTCTGAAATAAATTTCAATCTGTGCAACACCCTTCGAAAGCGAAGTCGAATTCATGTAAAGCAAATTGTCCACACCGCTGATCTGCTGTTCGATCACCGTCGTTACGGTTTTTTCAACCGTTTCAGACGAAGCGCCCGGATAAGTTGCCGTGACAGAAATCGACGGCGGCGCGATTGTTGGATACTGCGAAACCGGCAGTTGCATCAGTGAAAGTCCGCCCAACAAAATAATCAGGAGCGAAAGCACCCATGCGAAAACCGGACGGTCAATAAAAAAACGTGCCATAATCTTCTGTTGTTCTCTCTGTTCTTAAATTCCCTAAAAACGCCCGAAGGCTTTTATTTCGTTTTGTCAGACTGCGTTCCCGCCGCTTCGTAAGGTTTCGGGATCACCGTAACTGGTCCGCGACGCAACATCATGCCAATCTGAATCAAACCGTCCGTGACAAGCCGATCGCCAGGCTTCAACCCGCTTTTGATCAAAAATTGGTTCCCGACCATTTCTTCAACGAAAACCTGACGCGGCGTCACTGTATTTATTTCGTCCAAAACAAACGCAGTTGCTTTACCTGCCGCGCCCATAATCAGCGCTTCTTGCGGCACGAGAATCGCCTGCTTGTTCACGCCCTGACAAATGCGAGCGCGCGCGAACATTCCCGGCAAAAGAATGTTTTCTGGATTTTCAAATTCCGCGCGCAGCTTGTACATTCCCGTCGTTTTGTCGATGGTAACTTCCGAAAACTTCAACTTGCCCTTGTGCGAATAAATCGTGCCGTCTTCAAGCAAAAGTTCCACCTGAACCGTGCTTTCGTCCATTTTTTCAACGCGGCCTTCCTTAATCGCACGACGCAACGCCAGCTGTTCTGTCGCCGACTGCGAAAAATCGAAATTAATCGGATCCATTTGTTGAATCACCGCCAGCGGACTTGTCATCGTCGGCCCCACCAGCGCGCCTTCCGTAACCTGAGCCGCGCCGATAATTCCAGAAATTGGCGCGACGACCTCGGTGTATTCGAGATTAATATTAATCGTACGCAACGCCGCTTCCGCCTGCAAAACTCCAGCTTTGGCGCTGTCAACCGCGATGCGGGCATCGTCGTAATCCTGTTGCGAAACGCCGCCTTTGGCGATTACTTTTTGGAAACGGTTAAACACGATTTCCGCGCTTTCAAGCTTAATTTTCGCCGCAGCGAGAGTCGCTTCGGCGGCGGCTTTGTCCGCCTGCAATTCCGCGGGATCGATCAAGAAAAGCGATTGACCTTTTTCCACTTTGCCGCCTTCTTCAAAACGGCGTTCGAGCAAAATGCCGGGAACGCGTGCTCGCACGTCTGCGGAACGCACCGCGTCCACTCGCCCAGGCAAATTCTGCACCATTGCGCGTTCCGAAAAGCGCACTTCAAGCACCTGTGCCGGGAACTGCTGCTTCGTTTCAGCCGCTGCGGAATTCTCCGCCGCAGAATTTTCCGTTTTCGACTTGTCGCAACCGACAACCGCAAAAGCCATCAAAGCACAAGCACCAATAAGGAATGTTTTTTTAATCATATTCATATTTTTTATTTTTAATTAAATTGTTTTTGAAGCTGAAAATCCGTTAAGAAAATAATTCATAATCATTTCTTTGTAAGTTTCGTTGGGAATATTTTTCGGGAACGCATCCCTCGCGTGACTCAAAATCCGCACAAAACCATGCAACGTCGCATCGAGCAACATCAAGCGCATTTTAAGCTCGATTTCATTCAACTCTGGCAACACCTTTGACAACGCTGCGATAAATTTTTTCGTTTGTTTAGCGCCCATCGCGTAAATTTCATCAACATTTTCGCCACTGCCCGACTCAACATAAGAAAAAAGCGCCAACAACAAACGATTTGACGTATTCGCCATTTCAAACAAACGTGGCGCCGCATACGCAAATAAAACATCCGCAACCGAGGCGTTCCCGTCAGCCGAGCGTTCCCGCGCCTCTGTGAGCAACTCGTCTTGACGCGCTATCACACGCTCAATGCGCTCAACAATAATCGCACGATGCAACGCACTTTTTGACGAAAAATAATAATAAACGTTCGAAACCTGCATGCCCGCAACCTCGGCAACTTTGCGTTGCGTCGTCGCCTCCACACCTATTTCTTCAAATAGATGTTCCGCTGTCTTAATGATCCGATTTCTCGTCTCTAAAGATTTCGCCGTTTCGCGCTTTTTCATAAACTACGGGAACAATTTTAGAACATTTGTTCAAAAAAAGCAACAACAATTTAAAGCCAGACTAATCCCAATTTTTTTGAGAGAATTTTTGAGTTGGAATATTACAGATGGCTTAAATGCTTGGCTGTAGAATGAAAAAATATTTTTTTTGAGAGGAAAATTAAGCCAAAGACTTTTTTTTGAAGAAATTTTGGCGGGAACAAAAAAATTGGGATAACTTATCCCAATTTCGCGGGAACACCGCACAAATACTGAACTTCCCAAAGGTTAATTCGGGAAGCCAAGAGTAGAATTTTTTTTGCGGGCTAAAATAAATGTAGAAAAAACAAAAGAAAGAAAATTCCACGAGTGCAATCGCTATTTTTTAACGCGAATTTCGCGGATTTTTCGCTGATTTCGCGGAGATCTCAAAAGAAATTAAGAGAACCTACTCGCTTCGCTCGTTAAAGAAATTAAGATTTTTACTTATTTTCTCTTTCAGCTCCTCTTATTTTCTCTTTTTGTTCATTCCGTGCTCTTCGCGTTTTCTCCGCGCATTCCGCGTTTTTTTAGGCAACAATTGCCTTCCCGCCGCTCCCGAAAACCGCCCGAAGTCGACCGCAGAAACTTATTTTTGCCTTTTATCCCCCATAAATACTAAGCCCCAACAAAAATTGGGATTAGACTGAAATTAAGACAACATTTTTATTTTTGCCGTGCCGATTTTTCAGCCAACCTGAATGAGAGCCAGATTATTATCACTGACCCAACAAAGCACGCTCCCTCAAAAATCACTTAAATAGAATTTTATATTATTTTTAATTGTTAAAATTTGTTTTCTGTTGCGTTTTTTTTTTCGAAAGTTCAAAATGAAACCTTAACCAATTTTCAAACGAACTTTTTATGAAAAAAATCTTTTCTCAATTAAATATTTTCAACTTTTTTACAATCTTTGCAATTGCAACAATTATTCTTACAACACTCGTTTATTGCCTTCCCGAAAACGCGCGTGACACTTCTTTCGACTTGGAAAAAATTTCCCGTTGGATAAAATTATTTTTATCAATCGGTTGGATGACTTTATTTTTAATTTGGCTTTCATGGTTAAATTTCTGGTTGAGAACAGTGGCTCTTGCTCTCATTTTAATTCCAAACATTTTCTTTTTTTACATCGCATGGACTTTTAAGCTACCTTATTCATATATGCTTTTGGTTGACATTTTGGAAACAAATCCTCAGGAAGCATTTTCATTCATTAATATTTCCGCGATCGCGGGAACGCTTCTGGCGGGAACGCTCATTGTCGGAATATCAATTCTTCTCGGCAAATTAAAAATAACAATTCCCATGGGAAACAAAACAAAATTATCGCTCATTTTCGGCGTTCCCGCGTTCTCCGTTCTTTTAAAATATACGCCGCTTGTCGCAATTATGGTTCTTCCGTCCCAAATATTGAAAATCAAAAACGATGCGATGGTTTACTATCAAAACGACCGCACAATTTTAAGCGAGCTGATAAAAATTGACGAAAACATAAACACGAAAAACGTTCCAACTGTTTCCGAAAACGCACCGACCGTTTTTTTGCATTTGGGCGAATCGGTTCGCGCCGACCACGCGCCGATGAACGGATATTCCCGAAACACGTTCCCGCGCGTTTTTGAAAAATACAAATCAGGTGAAGTCGTTTCGTTTCCCAACTGCACATCATTTTCGACATCAACGCGACTTTCTTCAATTGCAATTTTAACCCCGCAAAGTTCGAGCGATCAAATTATAAAATTCGGCACTTTTATTCCCTATTTAAATGCCGCAAAAATAAAGACACTCGGTTTCTTTTCATCAATGCCCAACGGTGGCAGATACTACGATTCAGCACTTTTATGCATTACAAAAATGCTTCAAGAAAAACATTTTTCGCCCAAGACTTCGGACGACTTAATGCCGCTCGTGCATAAAATGCTCTCCGAAAAAAGCGATACTGAGAAAAATTTTTATTTTTATTACGGAGAAGGCGCCCATGTTCCCGCGACACTTTATAATTACGAAAAATACAATGTCTTTACGCCCGTTCCCGCAAAAAATGAAGGCTACGTTGAAGACGAGCGCCGAATAAACGCTTACGACAATTGCTGCGTTGCAACCGATGATTTTTGCGGGAACGCGATTGATGCGCTCGCTGATAAAAATGCAATTTACATTTACGTTGCAGACCACGGAGATATGCTCGGTGAAGACGAATATTGGGCGCGCAACAGCGAATGCGCACTGCGTCCCGAATGTCGCCGCGTTTTATTTTTCATTTGGTGTTCCGAAAAATTTCGCAAAAAACATCCCCAAAAATGGAACGCGCTTTGCGGGAACGCAAAAAATCTTCCCTGCGTTTCCCATGACTATATTTATCACACGATTCTTGAAGCAACCGGAGTCCATACTCCGCAATATCAGCCAGAACTTGATTTGTTTTCCGAAAATGCAAAAGCGTTCCCGCTGGAAATTCCAAAATTTTTCAACGGATTGAAAATCTCAAATAAAGAATTAATTTGGGCGGGAAGGCCTGCCGATAAAAAATTCTCAGAAAAACGTTTGGAAGAACGGCAAAAACGCTTAAACGAAAAAAACAAATAAAACCCAGAAATATTTATGAAAAATCTATTTTCGCTTTCCCTAAATGAATGTTCAGCAATTCGCGGAATTGCTATCATAATGATTTTTGTTCACAACTATTGTCATTGGATTTTTTCCGCGAAAGAAAACGAATATCAATTCTCGCGGGAACGCGTAAATGTTTTGAATGACGCATTGTCAAATTTTAATTGGGATTTCCCCGCACAAATATTTTCATTTTTCGGACATTACGGCGTTCCCATATTTTTATTCTTATCGGCTTATGGTCTGGTAAAAAAATACGAAATTACCCCCCCCCACGAAAATATAAAATTTGAATTATTTAAAAATTCAATATCTTTTCTTAAAACTCATTACCTAAAACTTGTCGCTTTAATGCTTTTAGGTTATACGGCGTTTTTTGGAGCGCACGGACTTATCAACGGCGAAACGGAACTAAAAATTCCCCGAACAATCGCCAACTTTTTAATGGTCGCCAATTTAAATCCAAAAACGATTCACATCGGTCCGTTTTGGTATTTCGCTCTAATGATGCAACTTTATATTATTTATCGCATCATTTTGTTTCCCGTTCGATCCAAAAAATATTGCAAAATCGGTCTTCCTATCGCAATTTCAATATTCTGCTGTTTGCTTCACTTTGTTGCAGGCGAAGAAACATTCGCAATGAGATTTATAAGATTTAACGCATTCGGAGGAATTTTACCGTTCTCGTTAGGGCTAATTTTTGCAAGACTCGATCGCCCGCAAAATAAAATTCCCGCAAAAAAATCAAAATGGATAATGCCAATTATTTTTACGGGAGCAACCGCGCTTGTCTATCCAATGAGTCTTGAATTTATTTCATGGATAATTTTACCCGCAATCGTTTGCGTTTGGTCAATCGCGTTCATAAAATGCGTTCCCGAAAAAACAATCAGTCTGCTCGCCTGGATTGGAGGAATAAGTTCTTTTATTTTTGTTTTTCATCCGACAACGCGCGCCTTTTGTATGATAATTTCAAATCACGGCTTAACTTATACTGGCATTTTCATTTACATTGCCAGCACGATTTTAGTTGCAGCAACTTGGCGATTTATTGCAAAAAATCTCTAAACACCGCCCTCGTTCCCGCAAGCCCGAAATTTTGATTTTTAAATCCCGATTGGATATAATGCTTTTTATGATTAGCACTCAAATAAAAGTCGTCGTGCGATTTGCCGAAACCGACGCGATGGGCGTCGTTTATCACGCTAATTATTTGCCGTGGTTTGAAATCGCACGCACCGCGCTCATCGCCCAAATTGGTCTGCCCTACACGCAACTTCACGCGCAAGGATTTAATCTTCCCGTACTCGAAGCCAATGTCAAATATCGACTTCCCGCAAAATACGATGACGAGCTCATCGTTACCGCAACCATCAAAGAAATGCCACAATTGCGCATCTACATTGATTACACGATTCATCGCGGGAACGAACTTTTGACCACGGGAACGACCACACACGTTTTTATGAATAACGACGGTCACGCCATGCGCCCGCCCGAATTTGTTTTAGAAACTTTCAAAAAATACTTTTAATAATTGACAATTGAGAATTGACAATTTTTTAGGGGAATTATTATGCTCACAAAATTCGAGTTGCGAAAAACCTTGCGCGCGCAACGTCGCTCGCTCGTTCCCGCCGACGCGCAAAATCAAGCAAAAATTTTGCTAAAACACTTACTCGATTGGCAATTTTTTAAGCGCGCCACTTGCATCGCAACTTATGTTTCTTTTGCGGACGAGCTCGAAACGCACACGCTCATCAACACAATTTTAAAACTTGGCAAAACGCTTTGCGTGCCACGCGTTAATGGAAATAATTTAGAACTCTGCCAAATTCGCGTTCCCGCCGAAGAGCTCGTTCTCGGCACATTCAACATTCTCGAACCCTCAAAAAATTGTCCCGAAATTGCGCCCGCGTTCCCGCAACTCCACGTCGTTCCCGCGCTTGCCTTTGACGCGAACGGCAATCGCTTGGGCTACGGACGCGGCTTTTACGACCGTTTGCTTAAAAAAATCGCGCCCGATGCAATCACGCTCGGCATCGGCTATGATTTTCAATTGCAAAAAAGCATTCCCGCCGAAATTCACGACAAGCGTTTAAATTTTATCGCAACGCCAACGCGTGGCATTATTGCTTGCGATTAATTTTGCGACGCCGACGCGTTCCCGCAGAGTCAAAAAAAAATCGTTCCCGCAAAATTCACGGGAACGATCTTTTTACTTTTCGCGAGCGCGTTATTGAATGCCTTCGGCTGCGAGTTCGTTCTTAACTTCAATGAACGCCGCGAGTGCTTTTTCCAAATCGGCGCGCGTGTGGCCAGCGGTGATTTGCGTGCGAATGCGCGCTTTGCCTTTTGGCACAACTGGATAGAAAAATCCCGTCGCGTAAATGCCTTTCGCGAGCAAACGACGCGAATATTCCTGAGCCAAACGCGCGTCGCCGAGCATCACCGGCGTGACAGGGTGCGTTCCCGGCACGACATTAAAGCCCGCTTTCGTCAAACCTTCGCGCCAGAATTTCGTGTTTTCCTGAATGCGTTGAACGAATGAGGGATCTTTTTCGAGCAACTCAAGCGCTTTGAGCGCGCCGCCGACAATTGCGGGAGCGATTGAATTTGAGAAAAGATAAGGACGCGACTGTTGGCGAAGCAATTCGATAATTTCTTTTTTGCCCGAAGTAAAACCTCCAGAACCGCCAGAAATGCCCTTGCCGAGCGTTCCCGTGATGATGTCCACGCGGTCCATCACGCCGCAATATTCGTGCGTGCCGCGACCTGTCGCGCCCAAGCAGCCAGTCGAATGGCATTCGTCAAAACCGACAAGCGCGTCGTATTTGTCAGCCAAATCGCAAATACCTTTGAGGTCTGCAATCACGCCGTCCATCGAGAACGAGCCGTCCGTGAAAATCATAATATTTTTCGCTCCCGCCGCGCGCGCTTCTTTGAGCTTGGCTTCGAGATCTTCCATGTTATTGTTTTTGTAGCGATAACGCGTTGCTTTGCAAAGACGCACGCCGTCGATGATGGAAGCGTGATTCAATTCGTCTGAAATAATTGCGTCGCCTTCTTTCAAAAGACATTCAAACAAACCGCCGTTCGCATCAAAGCACGCACCGTAAAGAATCGTATCTTCTGTTTTAAGAAATTTTGAAATCGCTGCTTCAAGTTGTTTGTGAATCGTTTGTGTGCCACAAATAAAACGCACCGACGCGCAGCCAAAACCATATTTATCAAGTGCTTCATGAGCCGCTTTAATCACGTCTGGATTGTTTGCCAAACCAAGATAATTGTTCGCGCACATATTGATAACTTCGCGACCATCTTCAAGCGTAATATGAGCCGCTTGTGGAGAAGCAATCACGCGTTCATCTTTGTACAAACCCGATTCGCGGATTTCCGCCAAACGCGCTTGCGCCGTTTTGAGATATTCTTTGTATGCCATAGTAATTTTATTTTACTCCCGTTTAGCAACGGCGCGCAAGTATAGACTATCGAAATTATAAAAATCGCGTTCCCGCAAAAAACAAAAAAATTCCCAAACGCGCCATTGCAACATTGGGAATTTTAAAAATTGGCAGCGGGTACGGGAGTCGAACCCGTCTTTGCGAATTGAGAATCCGTCGTCCTAACCGATAGACGAACCCGCCAAAATCAAAGTAAATAAGATTAAACCACATTCACAAATCGAAATCAAGAAAATTCCCCCTTGACTTAAAAACGATTTTGCGATAAAATTGATTCTACATTTAACGCCAGAGTAGCTCAGCGGTAGAGCGCGGGACTCATAAGCCTAAGGTCGGTGGTTCAAATCCACCCTTTGGCACCAATTTAAAAACCTGTTTGCAATTTGCAGACAGGTTTAATTTTTTCGCGGGAACGGCAATATCGCATCAAACGCGCGCGCGATAAATCATTGCAAAAATCACGCAAAACGGACAAAATTGTATGCGTGAGATTGTTTTTTCTTTTAGTTTGGACTTTGATTGCGGTCGCCTGTGGCATGTCGCTAAAAAGTTGGCTGAGTACTTACGGGCGTTCCCGTGAAGAAAGTGCAATCATGCAAGAAAAAGACGATAAAGACTACAAGCGCGGGATCGATTTTGTCAACGAAGGCCGCTACGAACAAGCCATCAATAGCTTTGAAAAAGTCATCGAAAAAAATCCAAACGCCATCGAAAGCCATCTGCAATTAGGAACGCTCAAAAAGCAAGAAAACCGTCCATTCGAAGCCGTTTACCATTTGCAACAATATTTGCGCCGCGCCAATCTTAAAAATACGCGCATCATTGAAGATTTAATTAAAGGGGCTCAACAAGACTACTTGCGCACAATTCCAGGGCGTCCGTTTGACACCTACAAGCTTTCTGACACCGTCGAAAAAAAATACGACAGCATTCGCCACGAAAACGATAATTTAAAGCGCCAACTCGCGATTTCGGAAGCGCGCATCAAAGAATTAGAAAGCTACGCTGCGCGCCCAACGCGCCAGCCGCCAACGCAATCGGTTGCCGTCGTCAAAAAGAAAAAGCCTGTTGTCGTCGAACAGCCCAAACCCACGCCCGAACCTGATCCCGTCAAAAATTACACGGTGCAATCTGGCGATACGCTCGGAAAAATTAGTCGCAAATTTTACGGAACTTCTGCGCGCTGGCAAGAAATTTTTAACTACAACCAAGATGTGCTTTCCGATCCCGCAAAATTAAAGCCGGGAATGGAAATCAAGATCCCGCCAAAATAGATTTTCAAACCAATGAAAATCAATCAAATACGCGTGCAAAACTTTCGCAACATTGCTTTCGCAACGCTTGCGTTTTCTAAATTGAAAGTTTTTTTATTCGGCGAAAATGGTCAAGGCAAAACCAATTTGCTCGAAGCCGCATCGCTTTTGACCGCCCTGCGCTCATTTCGCACGCGGGAACAAAAATTGCTCATCAAAAAAAATGAAAAAATCGCGCAAATCGCCGTCGAAATCGAACACGAACAAAAACTTTGCAAACAAATTATTTTAACCCTCAAAAACGATGGTTCAAAAATCGTCGAGCTCGACAACGGAAACATCATTTCTCAAATCGGCGATTTTGTTGGACGCTTTCCCGTCGTTGTTTTTTCTTCAGAAGACATCAAATTATTGCGTGGCTCGCCCACCTTGCGGCGCCGCTGGTTCAACATGACAATTTCCGCGGTTAACCCCAATTATCTCAACCAAATTCAACGCTACAAACGCACGCTCGAATCGCGCAACGCTATTTTAAAAAACACCGCAACCGACGCGACAAATGCGCAACTTGACGCGTTTGACGAAATTTTAGCAACGCTCGCCATCGACATTCGCCAAACTTGCGAAAACGCCGTCCAAGAAATCGCAACATTTTTTAACGACTTTTCAAAACGCATTTTAAAAATTGACGTTCCCGCAACGCTCATTTACAAACCGAACGTTCCCACAGAAAACTGCCAAGACAGAAACGAATACCTCGCGCTACTCAAACGCATGCGCCACATCGATTTTATTCTCCACGCAACCCAAAAAGGTCCACACCGCGACGATTTTGACTTTTTGCTCGACGGGAACGCCGCCGCAGACTACGCATCCGAAGGCCAACAGCGCGCCATCACGCTCGCGCTCGGACTTTCTCAGTTGGCCTATTTTCGCAAACACACCAATATCGCTCCAGTCATTTTGGCGGACGATGTCTTGGGAGAACTCGATCCCGCGCGACGTGAAAATTTTTGGAACGAAATTGGCAGCGATTTGCAAATTATCGCCACGGGAACAGAAAAACCCAACAACAATGACAACAGCTGGAATATTTTTCACGTCATCGAAGGCAATTACCAAACATTATAAATTTATGGAAAAATTATTCTCAATCATCACACTCTGTGCAATTGCGGGAACGCTCGCTGGGTGCTCACTTTACACGCCCGAAAAAACCTACACCTATTGGCGCTACAACGCGACAACGCAAATGTACGCTCCCGTACGCAGCGAATATCCAATCGACGAAATCGCACTCAAAGAAGAAGGGCTCGTCAGCAAACTCCCTGAAAACGCTAAAACAACCGAACCACAATAATGAAAAAAGTTTTAACAATCTTAACCAACGGCGTCGAAGAAACTGAAGCCATCGCGCCCATCGACTTGCTACAACGCGCGGGAACGCAAAATACAATCGTCGCCCTCGCCGTTCCCGCGGGAACGCAAACCATTACTGGACGCTCAAATATCACGCTCACCGTTGACACAAGCTTGGAAGATTTGCTCAAAACGACAAACATCGAAAACCTGGCAGAACAATTCGACGCACTTTTTATTCCTGGCGGCCCCAGCACTTGGAAACTTTTAGACGACGGGAACGCCTCTAAAATCGCCCAAGCGTTCAACGCTAAAAACAAACTCATCGCCGCCATTTGCGCTGCCCCGCTCATTCTCAAAGACGCTGGGCTAATTCAAAAAGAAACGCAAATCTCCGCCCATTCATGCACCTGGCAAGAAATCCCCCAAGCACAATTTTCTGCGCCATTCCAAATCGATAAAAATTTGCTCACCTCGCGAGGCGCGGGAACGGCGGTCGCGTTCGGCATCGAATTTGTCCGCGCACTTTACGGGAACGCCACCGCGCAAAAAATCGCAAGCGACATTATGATGTAAAAAATTGCTTGCATTTGTTCCCACAAAAGCGTAAAATGTATCTTACAAGCGTTTACACTTGCCCAGATGGCGAAATTGGCAGACGCGTCAGACTCAAAATCTGATACCGCGAGGTGTGTGGGTTCGACCCCCACTCTGGGTACCAATTCAAAAACGGCTGAATTAGCATCAAAGCTTTTCAGCCGTTTTTATTTTTTACAAAAACCGAGTTCCCGCAAAAAAATCTTCGCGGGAACGCAAATCTTAACAAAAGCGCGGGAACGAGAGGAGTTACTCAATAACTTCTAAGCCAATAGATTTTAAATACTCAAAAGTCTCATCGTAAAATTTCGGCAATCGAGTGTGATCTTTTTCGGTTCCCTCTGGAACGCAAATGATCATTCCTTGACGCGCCCGGGTCAACAAAACACGATAAGCATTTAATTGGTACAATTGATTAATTTCTTGGCGATTTTTCACCCATTGATTGCAGCCAAATCTAAAAAATTCCCAACCATTTGGGGTGTAGCGCAAATCTCCATCCCACGTCAAGCACGCCCAATCAAGCTCCAGGCCTTGAACATCAAATTCCGTCGCCACATCTTCAAGAAACATCGACGATCTTAAGTCTTTTTTATCATCGAGGAACCAATGCACCACATCGCATTCCCGCTTCACATCAATTGCGAGCGGACGCAATCGTTCAGCTTTCGACGAAACAATAATTCCATATCTTTCGCTGCCGCGTGCCTGTTTTTGCAACCAAGCTTTCGCCGTTTCAATATTACGCGTTAGCACAATCGGATAGTTATTTTTTATTTCGTCATAAATACGTATCGCTTCGTTTGTATTTAAGTTTAAAAGATGATGAACAAATAACGATAATTTTTCTGCCCGAAAAGATCTCATAGAAACATTCAAATGCAATTCGGGCGCATAAGTTACATTTTCATTTTGCGATAAAATTTCAGAAACATTTCCTTCGGCATATTCCTTGTCTGTCAAATGGTCTGAAATATAAACTTTCCAATCAGGAAACATTTTGTTGCAGGCATTTATCCACTCTGCAATACCAGCTTCGCCACTGTGAATTTCTTGACCGCCACCAACCAAACAAACAATAACGGCCCAGTCTTTTCGCAAGTTTAAAGACCAAATAAGAAACTCGGCTTCCGACAGTGGAAAATTGGGAACTTTTCGCTTGTTGCCATAACTGCCTCCACGCGAAAGCCAATCCGCAAGTTTTCTCAAATTCCACGAACGTTGCGCCTCATCGAAAATTGCAATGTGTTCAATTTCTCCAAATCCTGCGTCTTCGCTTGCGAGCGTCGTCGTTTCGTCGATTTCTAAACAACCGTCTTTTATTGGAGTTTTTATTTTCCCCAACATTTGATCGCGGTAGTTGTAAATTTCTTGAACAAATCGCTTAACTTGTCTTCGAGCATCTGTTATTTTTCCGCCATCACGTTCTTTTTTATCGCGAGCAAGCGCTTCTGTTAAAACTTTTACAAGCGGCCCATTTCCAGAGAGATAAACAGCGAGACTTTCTTTTTCGTCATCGTTTCTTATTTTTTTAGATTGTTCAATCGCGACATTTAAGCCCACCAGTGTTTTACCAGCCCCGGGAACGCCTGTTACAAAACAAATACTCTTTTCTTTATTGTCATGACTTTTTCGAATAACCTCCAAAATAAAATCCGTTGTTGTTTTCAAAGCCTGGCCAGACGCTTCTTTTCGGGTAATTGATTCAACAGAATGATTCATGTACAACGAGGCGGCGGCTTCAATGATAGTTGGCGTTGGTTCATAACGACTAATACACCATCTTTCAATGTCTAAAACTTTTCGATCACCATTACTCTCTCTTGCAATTACCGCCCGAATTGTCGCGCCTAAACTTTCTGCATTTGAAAGAATTGGATTATAAATTTGATCGTGATACACAGACATTTTTAAAACATCGCTACAGTCCGAAGCATTTGTCGCGACAAGAATCGGTACAATCGGGAACGCGTAACTTTCTTTATGAAAATTTTTCAAATCCAACGCATAATCCATTACTTGATCAACATCTTGAGAAAAATAAGCACTTGCTCCAACCTTGAACTCAACACAAAAAATTATATTTTCAAGCAACAACAAAACATCCACACGTTTGTTTAATCGCGGGATCGTATATTCAAAAATGATTTCAGCGCGACAATTTTTCCATTCTTGAAGCAGTTCTTTTAACAATAAAATCTCGTCCTCCCAAGCGCCCATTTGCATCGGATCGTTCCCGCCATTACGCGCAAGGCTGCCAAGAATCGAATCACAATCATCATTAAGAAAATTTAAAACAGAGTTTCGATAATACCAGTTCATTTCAAATATTTTTCATTTAGAGGGGTTAGCAATATTATAGCTTTTTTCCGCCGTTCCCGCACGTGAAATTTGCGGGAACGTTTTTTTGAGAAACAATTTTCTCACGTTCCCGCGGGTGAGTTGGGAAACCTTTCAACTTTCCTTAAAGTGCCGAAGGCACTGAAATTGCGGGAACACGTTCCCGCAATGGCTAACCCCCACAAAAGCTCGCGGGAACGCGAGCGTGTGGGGGTAAAACAAAACAAAAATCAGTCCCGAAGGGAGTGAATAAAAAAAACTGCCATTCCCACGCTCAACTCGCAGCAAACTTAAAAAATTCGTCTCCTTGAAGTGTTAAATGTCGCTTCGCTCGGTACGCGTTTATTTCGCGTAAATTCGTAGTTGAAAAAAATCTGCGTTCCCGCGAGATTGGCGTTTGTAGCGAGAGTCGCCCTTACAGGGCTGGCTTTTATTTTTTGGTTATCCAGGGCTTGCGCCCTGGGCTGAAATAAGTCGCGCCGTTGGCGCTTGGAGTTTGCGGGGCGAAAAAATAAAATTGGATACGCGAAACGCGCATCCTCCCATAAAATCTGCGTAATCGGCGAGATCTGCGTGAGAAAAATTTTCATATTCCCGCCTCGCAGCGAACTTAAAAAGTCCGCCTCTTTGAAAAACCTTTTCGCCGTAGTTAATTGTGATAAAAGCAAGCATAAAAGTTAATTATTTGTTTTTGAATATAATTTTTTAACAGTTGCGTT
>CAKUQY010000003.1 GCA_934675585.1 uncultured Opitutales bacterium
GAGCGTCCGTTTCGGAAATTTTCCGATCGAACGCGTCAAAAACTGCGCTTGTTGCAACATTTCCCGGCAAGATTTGCGAAACGGGAACGCCGTCGATCGTGCGTCTTATCAAACATATTAAATTATCATAGATGTAATTTTTCATTTGAATTCTAACTTATTCATTTTAAATATCGTCAAAAATTTTTATTGGCCATTCACCAATTAAAACATTTCTATAAAACGGATCGAATGAATATAAATAAATTTTTTGAGGGTCAGAATATGAAACATAAAGAGTTGAATACGTATAATTAATTTTCCAAAATTTTGGCCAATGGAATCCGTGTAATTTTATACCCTTACAAGCAATAAGATTACATTTTTTTGAAAAAGAAAAATCTATTCTTTTTTGCTCCAATATTTTCATTATCAACAAACTGTCTTCGTATGTTTCTTTTATCAAAAAATTTGAATCTGAATTAAAAAATAAATCGCACTCCAAAGCTTCAGTTTCTGAAATTTCACATAAAAATTTTGTATCTCCACTATGAATAAACATAGGAATAACAAATAATAAAATTAAAAATAATAACAAAAATAAAACAAATTTCATTATTTTTCAGGATCAATTCTTGGATAACCTTTCCAGGGAAGAAAAAGTCTCCATTTATTTCCAATTGGGCCACGATTACCTTTAATTAAAATTTCTTTTATATTTTCTTGCGTTTCATTTTTTTCGCTAATTATAGCTTTTAAAAACGAAACGAATGACTGCTTTTTCCCGTTTCGACAAATTTCTTTAGCTGCACGACAATGATAAAATTCTATTGTTGCTTTTTTATAAAAATCAAGTTCTGCAAAAATCTCAGCACTATATGATTGAGCAACGGTAGGTCCCGATTTAAAACCTGGTATTCCAAATTTTATGTCCTGCCTCTTTCCCTCCGAATTTGTCCACCCTAACCACAATTCGCCAGGTCGCCCATGTCCAAAAGTTCCTAAATATTTAATTTCTTTTGTTTCTTGTAATTCTCTTACAGTTTCAATTCCAGCAGGCTTACAGGACACAACATCACTCTCATCAAACTCTACTTGAGAATCCAACGGAGTCGATTGTCCATTAATGATATCATCTTTTATGGCATTTGCCCATTGTTCAAACATTGAATCATCACCATCATAAACCAAAATTATATTTGCTATTCCAAATAAGTCAAATAAAAATAATTTATTCCCGCAAAAGCAATACAAATTCAACCCGCCCATTTCTTCGATTGGGTCGCGGGAGAGCCAGCGGGCGGTGGTTGGAGAATAATGGCGGTAGTTGGAGTAAACGAGACCGAGTTCGGGGTCGTAAAACTCGCTTGACCATTGGAACGGTTGCTCGAGATCGCCCGTTGTGGCGACGTTCCCGAGAGTTGCGCTCATTAATTCAGAACGCGAATTATAGCCAAACGAATCATTTTGCGTTTTTATTGCAAACATTATTTCCAAATTTAGAGGTTTTAAAACACCAACGACTATAACCGCGAAAAAATTATCTGTCAAACCCAAAAATTTACAAAACAGATTTTAAAACGGCGCAAAAGCGTTCCCGCGAGGTGTCGCTCAAATTGCGATTAAGCGAAATGCGCAAGCGTGATGTTCCCGCGGGAATGGTTGGCGGGCGAATTGCGCCCACGATAAAACCTGCATTTTTTAAAATTTTCGCCGCCTCGAGCATTTTATTTTCTTCTCCTAAAATAATCGAAATCACGGGTGATGTGAGCGTGCAATCGGTCGCGGGAACGATCGTGCGAATCGCCTCGCGCCACTTTTTTGAAAGCGCCGGCATGGCTTCGCGTTCCCGCGGCGAAAAATTTTTAACAACTTCGATCGCGCCAAGCGCCGCTCCCGCAGCAGCGGGTGGCAAATAAGTTGAATAAATAAATTCGGACGCAAAATTAATTAAATAGCGTCGCAAAATTTCATCATTAAAAAGCGTGTACGCTCCAGCCGCGCCGAGCGATTTGCCGAGCGTTCCCACCAAAATATCGACATTTTTTTGTAAGCCAAGCGCTTGGACGAGCCCGCCACCGTTTTCGCCAAACCAACCCGTTGCGTGCGCTTCATCGACAATCAAAACAAATCCAAATTCCTCGCGCAAAATCGTGAGTTCCCGCAAATCTGGGCTATCGCCGTCCATCGAATAAACGCTTTCGACTGCGACAAAAATATTTTTATAATTTTGATTTTTTTCGAGCAATTGCCTCAAATGCGCCAAATCGTTGTGGCAAAAACGTTGAAAACGCGCGCCACTTTTTAAGATCCCGTTAATCATACTATTATGAATTAAACGGTCAGCAAGAATTAAATCGTCACGTTGCGGGAGCGTTCCCAAAACCGCACAATTTGCCGCAAAACCAGTATTCCAAATCAAACCGCATTCAAAACCAATCCATTCGCAAAGTGCGCGTTCGAGTTGCGCGTGAATTGCCTTGTAGCCCGTAACCAGCGGCGATGCGCTTGCGCTCGCGCCCCATTTTTCGACGGCGGCGATCGCGCTCGCTTTCACGGCTTCATTTTGCGCCAAACACAAATAATCGTTGGTAGACAAATCAATCACGTTCCCGCAATCGCGTTCCCGTGCCACTAAAATGCGTTCCCGCGCAGACTTTGCGCGTTCGTCTAATTGCGTTTCAAATAATGAAAAATCTTGTTTTGCCATTTTTTATAATTAAATACATTCCACGCGCATCGCCGCCCAAGTCGCGAAAACGCCCGTTCCCGCGGGAACGCGAAATTGTTGATCGTAAATTTTAATAATGGCGCGCAATTTTTCCGGCACAAGCGTTCCCGCCGCGCTCGTAGCTCCCGTCGCGTGAATTTGCCGTAGCAACGCCAATGCCGACGGATAATTTTCTTTGATAATTTTTGTTTCGGCGCGCAAAATTTTTAATCCTGCATCCGCAAATGCTTTTCGCCAAATGGTTTCATCGCGCCACACAACGGGCGTTCCCGCGAGCGATGCCAATTCGCACAATGTCGGCTCAATAAAAAACGCGTGCAACATTTTGCCATTTTTTCGCAAGGCATTTTTCATATTTTTTAAAACTCTTGGCAAATCGGACGCCCATTGCAACATACTTGACGAACACAAAAAATCGCAACATTTTTCTGGCAAATTCCAAGCGTCTTCTTTGCGCCAATGCGCATTTGGACAATTTATTTTGCCCTGCTCAATCATTGCGAATTCTAAATCTGTCGCGCAAACATTTTCAAAATAACGACACAATTTTTGCGTAAAAATTCCCGTTCCCGCGCCGACTTCCAAGACATCGCCCGCGCTAAATTCAAGCCATTCCGCCAGCCATTCTGCCACGCGCATTTGCACGCTCGCGCCGCAATTATACGTTCCCGCGCGCAGCGCAAAATTTTGTAAATTGGCGCTCATAACAGCGTTCCCAGATTATGCGTTCCCGCAGAAACAACAAGACAATTTTTTAGCGGGAACGGCAATTGTTTTAATTTTTCGCAATCTAAAAGCGCGTCATTTTCGCCCCAAATAAAATGCCAATTTTTCGCGCTTGGCGGGAACGTTAAAACGCGTTCGTTTTGCAAAATTTCCAAGCCCGCGTCCAACGCTTCGAGCGATGCTGGCGGATTTTCGCCAAGCGTAAAATCAAGTTCCGCGCGTTGATAAAAATCTAAAATCGCTGCGCACCAATCTTTTTTTAGCCAACGGCGCAAAAATTTAATTTGCGTTCCCGCGATGCGTCCGCCTTGCTCTGCTTCGCGCGGGAACGCAAAAAATGGTGCAAATAAAAATGTGTTCCCGTGAACGAATTGATTTTTTTCGGCGGCTTTTAAAAGCAATAATGCGCCGAGCGAATAAGCGATGACGCAATCTTCGGGCGCGAGCGCGGGAACGACTTCGTTCAAAAATAATCCAAAATCTTCAGGCGTTGCGTTAAATGCAATAATTTGTTCGGCGGGAACGTTGCGCTTTTTTGCCAATACTTTCGCCGCTTGTTTTGCTTCAACCGCCCAGCCAGAAATTAGATAAATCATAAAATCGTTCCCGACAAAATTATTTAACGCGCATCAACGCGTCGGCAGTGATTGCAACATCGCGAATTGCGGCGACATCGTGCACGCGCAACATCGCCGCGCCGCCAGCGATTCCAAGCGTGGCACAAGCCGCATCTGCGCCGCCGCGCTCTTTTGGCGGTTTGCCAGCGAGAATTTTTCCCAACGCGCTTTTGCGTGAAGTTCCCAATAAAACAGGAAATCCCAGCGCGACGATTTCGCGCATTTTCGTTACGATTTGCAAATTTTGTTCGAGCGATTTGCCAAAGCCGAATCCTGGGTCGAGCCAAATTTTTTCGGCGGGAACGCCAGCTTTCAAAATAATTTCAACGCCCGCGCGCAAATCGTTGAGCAATTCGCTCATAAAATCTTCGCCATAATTTTCATCGCCAAAACGGTTGTGCATCGCGATTAACGGTGCTCCCGTCGTCGCCGCCAAACGCGCCATTTCATAATCGCGTTCCCGCATTTTTGAAACAGAAAAAATTGCGCAAACGTCGTTAAGAATGTCCGCTCCCGCCGCGAGCGCTTGCTCAGCCACGCGCGCGTGATAAGTATCAACGCTCACGGGAACGTCAGGCAACGCTTGGCGAATCGCTTTGAGCGCGGGCAAAAGTCGCGCCATTTCTTCATCTTCGTTAATTTTGCGCGAGCCCGGACGCGTACTTTCAGCGCCGAGATCGATGACATCAGCACCCTGCGCGACTAATTCTTGGGCGTGAGTGGCGGCGGCTTGCGGGTCGAGAAATTCGCCGCCATCGGAAAACGAATCGGGCGTCGCGTTGACAATGCCCATAATCAATGTGCGTTGCTCAGCGCGTGCTTTTGCAAAAATTGTTTCAAAACGATTAGCCATTGTTTTTAATAATCATTTGATTGAGTGCTTGCCACGCCGCGGGAACGATATTTTCGGGACGATCAGTTTTTGCGCAAGCAAAGTTTGGCAACAATTCAAGCCATTCTGCGACGAGCACGGGAGCAACTGTGGGCGGGAACGCAATTTGTTTCAACGCCGCGCCCAATTGTTTGCGACGATAAATAAAAATTTCGCGCACGATCTTTTTTGTCGCGGGAACGAATTTTTGTGGCTGTTTTTTCAAACGCAAATGCAACAAACAAGAATCAATTTTTGGCGGCGGGAAAAAACAATTTGCGGAAACATTGTGCCCTGGCGCACGCTCGTAAACCGCATCAAGAAAAACGGAAAGCGCGCCATAATTTTTCGTGCCCGGCGTTCCCGTGAAACGATCGGCGGCTTCTTTTTGCAACATTAAAACAAGCGTTGTCGGCAAATTATCAAAGTCCAAAACCGCGTCCATCCACGGCGTCGAAATCGCGTAAGGCAGATTCGCGACAATTTTAAACGGCGTTCCCGCGGGCATTTTTTGTGGAAATTCAGCGAGCGGAAATTCCATCGCGTCGCCTTCAATCAGCGAAAAATTTTCAGGATAATCGGGCGCGACGCGTTCCCGCAAATGCGCCGCCATTGTTGCATCGCGTTCGACAGCAAACACGCGCGTTCCCGCCTGCAAAAGCGTCGTTGTCAGCGTTCCCAGCCCTGGTCCGACTTCGACGACGACATCGCCCGCGTGAATTTCTGCCAATTCGAGCGATTTTTTGACAATGTTGCCGTCAATCAAATAATTTTGTCCTAACCATTTTTTCGGCGAATGCCCAAGCGATGCGAGCAATTCGCGCGTTTGCGAAAGATTGAAAGGTCCGGTCAACATTTTGCGGGAACGTGTTTTTGCGGGAACGGTTTAGCGTTCGGTTTTGCTCTTTTTTACGGGACGCTCTTTTTTGGTTTTCCCACAAAATCGAATTTTACGGGAACGCCGCCGAGATCGAACGCTTCATAAAATTTTGCTTTGAGATAACGCTCGTAAGCTTCGTCGAGACGCTCTTCTGAATTGCAGTAAAGCGCGATGCGAATTGGCTTATTTTTTGTTTGCAAAGCGTAATAACATTTAAAGCGGCGACCACTCACAACGCGCGGCTCTTGCATTGCCATGGCTTTAGCGATTGCGCGATTAACTTGACCTGTCGGCAAACGCACATTCATGCGTTCGTTAAGCTCAACGGCTTCTGCGAGCAAATCTTCGACGTGATAACCTTCGGTTGCCGAGGTAAAAATTACGCGCGATCCTGGCAAGAAAAAGAGTTCGCGATTGATTGCCTTAACAAATGCGCGACGAAATTCTTCTTCGTTTTCGTAATCGCCTGCCGATTTGCCGCCTTTGAAGTGTTTGCGCGCCAAATCCCATTTGTTGACGACAATCACCAAGCCGACGCCGAGATCAATAAGACTTCCCGCGAGTTGTTTGTCGAGGCGTGTCACGCCTGTTACGGCATCAATCACCAAAAAACAAACATCCGCGCGCTGCATCGCTTCATCGGTGCGCAACGACGAAAAATATTCGAGCGTATCAAATTTATTTTTGGCGCGCTTTCCCGCGGTATCGACGAGCTCAAAGAAATGTTCGTTCCCGCCCTTGTCTGTCCAATTAAGACGTTTTTTAATGGGGTCGCGCGTCGTTCCCGCGACATCTGAAACAATCAAGCGTTCTTCTTTGAGCAAGCAATTGCCGAGCGAACTTTTGCCCACATTGGGCTTTCCCGCCAAGCAAATGCGAATCGGTTGCGGCTCTTTGGGCGCTTTGGGTTTTTCGATAACGTTCCCGTCTTCGTCGATGATTTCTTCGTCGTCTTCGGGCATGCCGATCACTTTGAGAATTTCTTGGCGCAAAAATTCGAGTCCCAAATTGTGTTCCGCCGAAATCAAAATCGGCGTGCCAAACCCCAATTTAAAAAACTCGCCTTGATCCATTTTGCGATCATCGTTATCAACTTTATTGACGACGAGCACAACGCGTTTGTTAAATTTGCGCAAAGCGGCGGCGACTTCGAGATCGAGCGGCGTACAGCCCTGCGTAATGTCTGTCACCATGACAACGCATTCTGCCGCGTTGATCGCAAAATTAACTTGCTCTTCAACCGCGTCGGCAATCACTTTGGGCGTCGATTCTTCGGTGAAAAGTCCAATTCCGCCCGTGTCCATCAACAAATAATCATCGCCCGCCACGCGCTCGGTAATCAAATCGCGCGTTACGCCTGGCATATCGTGGACAATCGAAATGCGCCGTCCAACCAAGCGGTTAAACAAGCGACTTTTACCGACGTTGGGTCTACCAACAATCGCAACAGAACGTGGAATGGTCATAAGATTTTAATAAAGTTTAAATAAATTACGCGATGTAATAAATTCTATTAGTCTTGGCGCAAAGTGTAAACAAAATAAAAAGCGCGTTCCCGCGAAAAAGCTCAAAGATTCTCGCGGGAACGCATTTTTTGAAGTGCTCAATTTTATTCGACTTCGAGAATTACTTGCACCTCTGCGGTTGCGTTTAAGGGAACGCCCGGCAAAGCGACCGCCGCACGCGCGTGCTTGCCCGCTTCTCCAAAAATTTCCACCAAAACATCAGACGCGCCATTGATGACTTTGGGAGCCATTTCAAAGCCCGCGGGAGCGTTTACAAAGCCGTTGACATTGACGACGCGCTTGATTTTATCGAGCGAACCGAGCGCAGCTTTTGCGTTTGCCAAAGCCGCCAAAGCACAAGCTTTTGCCGCCGCGTAGCCATAATCGATGTCTTTTTCTGGCGCAGAACCAATCATGCCCGTGTAAGCCAATTTGCCATCAACCATCGGGAGCGTTCCCGCGATGAAAAGCAAATTGCCCGTGCGAACGCTTGGAACATACGAGCCCGCAGGCGCAGGCGGTGGAGGCAAAACCAAACCTAATGATGTAATTTTTTCTTCGATTGTCATAGTAAATTCATTATAAAATCAAACCCAAAAACAAGCAAGTGCAAGAAAAACGCGTTCCCGCAGAATTTCGCGGGAACGCGTTTTCAAACTTCACTTCGACTTTACAAAATGCCAGCTGTTTCGTTGAAGCCAAGCGCGAGATTCATCAATTGCAAGGCTTGACCCGAAGCGCCTTTGACGACATTGTCGATGCACGAAGTGATGACAAAATTGCCCGTGCGTTTGTCAAAAACCGCCGAAATATCCGCGCGATTCGTTCCCGCGACATGAGCGGTGTCGGGGAATTTTCCGCTTGGCAAAATCGCGACAAATGGCTTGTCGTCATACGCTTTCATCCAGCAATTATAAAGTTGCTCGAGCGTTGCCCCGTTTGCGGGAACGGTAATAGTTGTCGAAATTCCGCGTTTCATTGGCGCGAGATGTGGACAAAATTGCACGATTATTGGCGTTCCCGCCGCGAGTGAAAGTTGCTCTTCGATTTCAGAAAGATGGCGATGTTTTGGCAAGCCGTAAGCTTTTGCCGATTCGTCGCGTTCGCAATAAGCATAAGCCAAGTCGGTTTTTTTGCCTGCGCCCGAAACACCCGAATAAGAATTGATAACGCAGGTTCCCGCGGCTGGGCGAATCAAACCTGCGCGCAATAATGGCACGAGCGGAATTTGAATGCTGGTTGGGTAGCAACCTGGGCAAGCCACGAGCGATGCTTTTTTCCAATTGTCATCTTTTGCAAGTTCGGGAACGACATACGGCGAAGCTTTCATCAATTCGACATCAGGATGCGGTTTGCCGTAATATTCTTCATAAATTGCGGGATCGTTCAAACGAAAATCTGCCGACAAATCAAAAACACGTTTGCCTGCGGCAACGAGCGGACGTGCATATTCGGCGGCAACACCATGCGGGAGCGCCAAAAACCAAACATCAATCGACTCGTTGCAAATCGCTTGCGGGTCAGCTTGGATAAAAGTCAGCCCGTGCGGTATGCTTTCGCGAAATTGTGGCATCACATCAGCCAAGAGCGTTCCCGCAAGCGAGCGGGAACACACGCAGGCCAATTCTGCATTTGGGTGGCGCGAGAGCAAGCGCACTAATTCTTCGCCTGCATAACCGCTCGCGCCAACAATGCCTACTTTTACTTTCCTACTCATTATTTTTACCATTCATTATTACGATTAATCGTCTTTTTGCCCGAATCGGTATTGCGGAATGGGAAACCTTTGATTTCTGCCGGTTTTTCCATTGGGCAAAATTCGATCACATCAATAATATTTTTTCCTTTTTTCAAGAATGGCGCTGGACAATACAAGCGTTGTTGAGGTCCAATTTCCCAATAACGACCAAGATTGCGACCATTCACAAACACAACGCCTTTATGCCAATTTGACATATCCAAGAACGTATCTTGAACTTTGGCGAGCGTCAATGTTGCGCGATAATGTCCACCTGGGAATTTGTTCGCGGGAACGGGTTTTGCGGCAGCGATTTCAGAATATTCGAGCGGCTTACTAAGCACGGTCCAATTTTTGAGTTCCTTGCCATTAAGCGTTACTTTACCGTAAATGCCCTTGCGGTCTTTTTCCATTAAATTGCCGAAATTGATGTGTCCCATACCTTCGACGAGCACTGTCAATTCAACAGGTTTATTGCGCTCGGGAACATTAACGGTCGCTTTTTTTACATCTTTACGATAAATGGTTGCGACGATTTTGCCATCGAGCATAATTTGTGCCCAGTCGTTAAGATGCTCAAATTCAAGCGTTCCCGCAGGACCAATTGGCAATTTGGTTTTATAAATCGCGAGCCCTTGATTTTGTCCCCAAGCTTCAAAATAAGTCGGCTGACCTTTGGCTTTCACGGGAACGCAATAAGCGTCGAGTGGCGCAATGAATTTTGGCTTGAATGGACGCGTTTCCATCGCCGGAATATCTTTTGGCGGCTTGGGAACGTTTTTAATATACTTGCAAATGATATTGCGATATTGTTCGTACTCGGGCATTAATTTACCATTTTCAGCGACAGGCGAGCCATAGTCATAGCTCGTCAAGTCTGCCGTATATTCGCCTGGACCTTCAGTATTTGCGCCCGCCGTGAAGCCAAAATTAGTTCCGCCATGGAAAACAAACAAACTAAACGACTTATTATTTTGCATATACCATTCGATTGATTGCGATAAGTTTGTTGGCGACCAATTGCCCTCGCCCCAGTGGCGCAACCAACCTGGGTAAGTTTCTGATGAAAACGCGGGAGCGCCAGGATTATTGCGGCGCGCCGCGTCAAACTGCGCATCGTTCTGCGCGGGATCCATACCGACGGCAACGCCCGGCAAAACCACGCCGCGCATGTGGTAATCGCTTGCGCCGTCAGAAGTATAAAACGGTCCAAATCCTTCTTTTTCCCAAAATGATTTCAGCCATTTCATGTATTCGGTTTCGCGACGGTAAAACGAGCCATATTCATTTTCGAGCTGTGTCATAATGATTGGGCCACCGTTTTGGACAAGAAATGGTTTTGCCACTTTAGCAATTGCTTTTAACCAACGTGTTTGCGCTTTCATAAAATCAGGATCTTTCAATGTGCGCATACCCGTATCTGGTTTTTCGTAAAGATAAGTTGGAATGCCTCCTGCGTCCCATTCGCCGCAAACATAAGGCCCCGGACGGAAAAGCACCCACATTTCTTCTTCTTGGCAAAGCTTCAAAAATGCCGCGATATCATTTTCGCCTGACCAATCAAATTTGCCTTCTGTTTTCTCAATGCCGTTCCAAAAAATATAAAATGCAATCGTGTTCAAGCCCATTGCTTTTGCAGTTTGAATACGATGGCGCCAATATTCTTTAGGAATGCGTTGTGGGTGAATTTCTGCACCACGAATTTGGAAAGGTTTACCATTGAGCAAAAACTCGCCAAAATCTTTCCCGCCATCTTTAAATGAAAATTTTTGAGGTTTGCCATTGGGAACGTCTTCTGCGGGAGCGGACCACGCAACGACTGGTGCCAAGGCCAGGACTGTCAACGCTAATAATTTTGATAATTTCATATTTTTATAGTTAGGGTTATGTAACCATTATAAAGTCTAAATCACGTTCCCGCGAACAAAAAAAAAAAGCGTTCCCGCGAAGCATTTTCACGGGAACGCCCTTTTTAAACAAACGTTCAGTTATTTTTTAGGAATTGCAGGCAATGATGCAGCCGCAATTGCTTGGCCGTGGCGTTTATCTTTTTCGTCAGGTACAACGAGGTTAATGTTGAGTTCTGGGAACTCGCCTTTAAGCACTTCGTTTGCTTTGTCGATGATAATTGAACCACCTTCGCCCGAAGTTACGCGGCCCATAATGAGCAAGTTTTCATACGCGTAAAATTCAGCAAAGTGTGCGAGCGTATAGCCAAAGCAAATACCAATAGCTTCGTAAACTTTACGAGCGCGTGGATCGTTGGCTTTCATCAATTTTTGCAATTCTTCAAGTTTTTCTGGCAAACGCATTTCTGCGGGAAGTTCAATGCCCGCGAGAGGAATCAAACGTCCCGTGCCTTGTTGCGAGAAATATTGAACACCGCAGCCAAGATCGCCCGACCATTCGTCTGCTGGACCGTTTTCGCGGTAATCCACGGGAACGAATGCGAGTTCAGAAATCCAATTCGTCATATGACCTTCTGGATCGACATAGCCAGCGGCAACCGATGTTCCCATCGCGATACCGAGAACGGCATTTTTGTTCATGCTCATCGATCCCGCGAGTGCGGTAACGTCGCCGTCGTTGATCACTTCAAATGGCACGCCCCATTCTTTTGCGATGTCAACAAACATATTTTTCACGCGTTTTTCAAAAAGCACAGGGTCTTTCACGCCACGGAAAAGTGATGCGACACCCACACGATTATTGATATAGTCGCCAGCAGAAGAACCGCCAATTGCATCAACATGTGGCAAATGTGCCGCTGCGAGTTTGAGCGAATCCATAATGCCTGCGTAGTGATATTCTGGATCTGCTTGGAAATATGGGTCCCATTTTACTTCTTCTGAGAATACGACTTTGCCATCGATAAGTGCTGCGCATTTGCGGTCAGAACCACCAAGGTCAAATCCAATACGGCAACCATCAAGATTGCGGCCGAGTGGCAAGTGTGATGCAGCTTCTTTTGGCAAACCTGCTTCATCAACAGCGATGATTTCCAAATCTTCGCCGAAAAGTTGTTTTACAAAGCCAACATCAAATTCGCGTTCGCCGCCTTTGCAGTAACATTTTTTAAGCATATCAGCAATGCAATCTGCATATTTGCCCGAAACATAAACTTTTGTACCACCACGCGCCCAAAGCAAAAACTTTACAAGGCGTTCAACATAAGTTTTATTCAATGGCGCAAATTCTGCCGTGCAAGGCAAACAAACCGTACGGAAAACCGAAGCGGTTCCGTCTGGGCGCTCAAGGCCAATCGCGAGCGGCGCTGCATCGGGCGTTCCCGCGGCGAGCTTGCGATATTCGCGGTTCCACAACACTGCGGGAACAAACGCTTTATCAATTTCTGGAACAAATTTTGGGCTAACTTTAATCATAATTTTTTTATTGAGTGGTTTAATTTGAGCAACGCCCGCCAATCGTTTCTTGCGATTCGAAGACGGGCGTATGTTTTAAAATATCGTAATTCTAAGAATTAGAGTTTTGCAGCTGCGGCTGTGTCGAGCACAAACTCGCAATCTGCGTGATTTTGCAACCAGCTTGCTGGGCACATTTCCGAAGGAGCGTCTTTTACCGAACGTTTGATAATGTCTGCCTTGCCTTCGCCCCAAGCGAGAAGAATGACTTTTTTCGCATCGAGAATCGTGCCAACACCCATTGTAACTGCTGAGGTTGGGACTTCTTCGATTTTGCCGTGGAAGAACAAACGCGCGTTGTCTTTGATAGTGAGTTCATCGAGTGTTACTTGGTGTGTGCGCGTTTCTGGTCCGCATGGAGGTTCATTAAAACCAATGTGTCCAGTGCGGCCAATTCCGAGAATTTGAATATCAACGCCACCCGCAGTTTTAATGTCTGCGTCGTATTGTGCGCAAGCAGCAGCAACTTGATCTTGTGGCACCATGCCGTTAGGAACGTGTGTTTTGTTTTTATCGATATCTACATGATCAAAAAGTTCGCTATTCATAAAATAACGATAGCTTTGGTCGTGTGTGCCTGGCAAACCATAATATTCATCGAGATTAAAAGTCGTCACATTTTTAAAGCTAAGACCTTCTTCTTTGTGCAAACGAATCAATTCTTTGTAAAGCACAACTGGAGTTGAACCCGTTGCTAAGCCAAGAATCGCTTCTTTGCCTTCGGCTGCGCGAGCGCGAATAAGAGCTGCAATCTCAGCCGCAACAGCTTTAACTGCTTGTTCTTTTGTTGGAGAAACTGTAACTTTGATACTCATATTTTTAATGTATTTGAAGTTAAAGAGGTATGTAGTTCATATTCTAATCATTTCGTTCCCGTAGCGCAAATATAAAAACAAATTATCCGCGCGGATGAGATTTTTTATGAATGTTTTTAAGGCGCGCCAAAGTAATGTGCGTGTAAATTTGCGTTGTCGCGAGCGAGGCGTGCCCAAGTTGCTCTTGCACCACGCGAATATCTGCGCCATTATCGAGCATGTGCGTCGCGCAAGAATGTCGCAATTTGTGCGGCGTGATATCCATCGGCAATTGCGCTAATTTTAAATAACGTCGCAAATGCGCGCGCACCATCTCGGGCTCGATCGGATTTCCAATCGTTCCCGCAAAAACAAAAGTCGCGTTGGCGGGAACGTATTGATAATATTTTTTGAGAGCGTTCATTGCGGTTTGCCCAGCGGGAACGATGCGCTCTTTCTTGCCCTTGCCCAAAACTTTTATCAAGCTCGAAGAAAAATCAACGCGTTCCCGCCGCAAATTGCAAAGTTCACTAATGCGCAATCCCGCGCCGTAAAGCAACGTCAAAATCGCTTCATCGCGCGCGGCAACTTCTTCGCTAATCAATTCTTTTTTGAGCGCTTCACGCGGCATTTGCATCAAGGTGAGCGCTTGTTTTTCGCTTAAAAATTTAGGGAGTGTTTTTGATAACTTTGGCAAAACAAGTCCCGTCAACGGCGAAACTTTTATGTAATTTTTTAAGCGCAAAAATTTATAAAACGAATGTAGCGCCGCCATCCAAAGTTTTATCGTTTTGCGCGCAAACGGCGTTTCGTTGGGTTTGCCATAAACTTCGCCATTTTGACAATCAATTACAAATGTGCGAAAAGCACGCAATTTCAAACTTTCCCACTTGCCCTCAAAACCAAGTTCCCGCGACGCCCATAACGCAAATTGCGTCAGCGCATGTTCATAATTCAAAATCGTGCGCTCCGAAAAACGTCGCTCATTGCGCAAATAATCAATAAATTGATAAATGCGCCCACAACCTGGAATTTGCGGCGCATTTTCTTCGGAAACAACTTCGAGTCCCATTTAACAATTGGCGGGCTTTTTGCCGTGCCGTGCAGTAACGGTAATCCCAATGCCACCGCGCGCATTAAAATCGCCAATAACTTCACAATATTTTGGCTTTAACGCCGCCACCAAATCGTCGAGAATTTGATTCACCGTGTGTTCGTGAAACGCACCTTCATTGCGATAGCTCCACAAATAAAGCTTGAGCGATTTTGATTCTACAATCTTTTTCGCGGGAACGTAACGAATAATAATCGTCGCAAAATCAGGTTGCCCCGTTGCCGGACAAACGCAAGTAAATTCGTTTGTTTTTAATTCAATCATATAATCGCGCTTAGCGTGGCTCGGGAACGCTTCTAACTTGCGCGTCGGAGCATTGCGCGCGGCTGGATTGGAACCAATGGAAAGTCCCGTTAAATCTTTTTTTGAAGTAATCATTTTAAGAGTGTGCAATTGCAAGTGTTTCTTGTGTGCGGCGCGTAATTTCAGCCCAATCTTCTGCCGCAATCAAATCTTCTGGGCAAATCCAAGCAGCGCCAACGCCCACCACTGACGGATGGTCAAGCCATTGCTTCATATTGCTATTATTCAAACCGCCAGTCGCAATAATTTGTGGATTCATTTGGCTAAACGCAGCACATTCGGCACTCAACAAATTGATGCCCACCGCGTCCGCTGGGAAAAAGTTTAAAACATTGTAGCCACGAGCCAAAGCGCGCGACATATTCGAGGGCGTCATAATTCCGGGAATCATCGGCAAACCTTCTTCAGTAGCGCGATCGAGCACCAACGGGTCAAAACCTGTCGTAATCGCAAAACGCGCGCCGCACATATGCGCCGCACTCACTTGGTCGCAAGTAATAATATCTGCCACGCCCACAAACATTTCTGGTAAATCTGTCGCAACCGTTTGAATCGCCGCATCAAATTCTTTTGAGCGCACCGTAATAGCAACCAAATCACAACCACCCGCCATCAACGCATAACAAAGCGGCAACGCTTTTTCTGGACTATCAAGTGTCGCAAACGGCAACACGCGGATATTTTTAATGTGTTCAAGAATCGCTTCCATAAGATTAATTATAAACAAAATTGCGCGGGAACGCGATAGTATCATTGCACCAACAGCACTGCGGGAACGCGCTTTTGAAAAAAGTTAAGATTTAAAAGTTTAAAGTTAAAATTAAGATTCCCTGCGTTGCCTTAGCAACGTAGCCAAAAAATCTTCGCGCCTTTGTATTCTTCGTGTGAGATTTTTCCGTTCCCGCAAAATAATACCCGCGGGAATGATTTTTTATCACCGAATTAACCGAATTAAACCCAATTTCTTCGGGTGAAAATTTCCCGTTCCCGCGCATCCTCAAAAATATTTGTGGTATTTGCGTTTCATTTGCGAAATCGGCGTTAAAATCAAGCGTCCCCGCGAGATAATGCCCGCGGGAACGCTTTTTTTTTAGTTTTCTATTTTCAATTATTTGCGACGGCGGCGGCGCGTTCCCGCCAAAGCCAACGCAAGCGTTCCCGCAAGCAAACCAAACGCCGACGGCTCGGGAACATATTTGATCGAAATCGTCTTGCCGTCTTTGCTTTGCGTCGCGGTGTAATCGTTCACCACTTTCCCGTCAACCATAATCGCGATGTCTTTAAACCCAGAGTAAGATTCATAACTATCAACCTTCGTATCCGCCGAAACCAAACGGATCGTCTGCTCTTTTAAAAGTTCTGCACTGCGAAAATTCAATGTAAACGTGTCTGACGAACTCATTCCGACCGTTCCCGCGCCATCGACAAGCGGCTTGCCCAAATCCGCCGACGCAATATCCCAAATACACGAATAAAAATAAATGTTCGAATTTGAATCTATCGAAAAATGCGTTCCCG
The DNA here is from genome assembly GCA_934675585.1 of uncultured Opitutales bacterium. GTDB lineage: Bacteria > Verrucomicrobiota > Verrucomicrobiia > Opitutales > UBA953 > Spyradosoma. The sequence goes on from CAKUQY010000003.1 coordinate 16,199, forward strand.
AAGACAAGTTGCTGTAAATATCAGTATCACCAAGATTCGAAAACACAATATTCCCGCCAAGAACCGAACCAACATTAGCACCAAAATAGCATCTGTTCACACCATTGAAAGTAAATCCGTCAAAATTAACACCCGAACCAATCCTAACTTCAATAGCGTCAATAGAGGCGTTCGAATCAATTAGCACATCCTTATATGTTCCCTGATCTAATAAATTTAAACTATAAAAAGAGTCTGATTCTGCGTTAAACGTGAAGCTCCGCTTGTTCCCGCCTTCGTCTGTATACGTTCCCGTCGGCGCGTCAGCAAATGCGGCGAGCGTTCCCGCGGTGAAAAGTGTTGAAATAAAAATTAAATTTTTCATTTTTTATAATAGGTTATTGTTTAAATTACCCCTAAATTCTAAAATCAAAAAAAAACGCAAGCATAAAATTAAATTCCCGTTCCCGCGCAAAGAAAGACTATGACGATGACCGAGCTTGTAAAAAATTTAAAATTTAAAAGTTGAAAGTTAAAATTCCCGTTCCCGCTCACTCTCAGCTTTTTTAGTTCACTCCCTTCGGGGCTGATTTTATTTTTAGCTACCCCCACACGCTCGCATTCGCTCGCTTTTGTGGGGGTTAGCCATCGCGGGAACGCGTTCCCGCGATTTTAGTGCCTTCGGCACAAGCAAAAAAGTGTAGGGTGTAGAGTGTAGAGTGTGGAGAGTTTTCAGTTTTCAGTTTTTAGTTATTTCCCGTTCCCGCTCACTCAAAAAAAATCTGTGAAATCTGTCAAAAATCTGTTTCATCTGTGTTCAAAAAAAAACCACTCCGCGTTCCCGCCCCCAAAATAATTCGTTTTAATCCGCGCGTCAGTTCGTAGTCGAAAAAAACTTCCCGCCGTTCCCGTAGAAAAAATTCTCGCCCGAAGGACAAAGGTTCCGAAGTTTCGGCGGTTTAAGCCGCCAAATAAATCAAAAAATTCTTTAGCGAGCTTCGCGAGCAGGTTCTCTTATTTTCTTTTTTTTTGTTCCCGTTCCCGCGCCCAAAAAAATAATTCGCGTAAATTAGTGCTTATTCGTAGTTGAAAAAATCCCGTTCCCGTCCCTAAATCCGCGAACGTTAGTGAGCGAGCGTGAGCTACTCGCAATCGGTATTTAATAAAGTGGAGAGTGTAGGGTGGAGAGTGGAGAGATAACGTTTGCAAAATTCGATGTTAAAAAACGTTCCCGCAAAGTTACCTTTACGGGAACGCCAAAACAATATGAAAAATCTTTAAAGTATGTTTTGAAATTTATTTTGTCTTGCGACGACGACGCGCGCCAACCAACGCCAACGCGCCCAAGCCCGCCAACAAGCCAAACATCGACGGCTCGGGAACGCTGAGAGTAATTACGCCGTTAGCATAACTCGTAATAGTCCAGCCATCCCAGCCAGCACCAAGAGTAAAGCTATCTTGGCTAAACGAATTTGCAAAATTGGAATCTGCAACCGAGAAATTCAAAGAAGTTTCCGTCGCAAGATTCAATGCAAGAGTTTCCGATTTTGACAAAGTAATCTTGTTGCCATTAAGTGTAATCGAACCCGTTCCCGCAATCGCGGCAACGCTATTTTCTGCGCCTTGCTTATATTTGTCGCTCAAAACGATTTCAAGCGCAGAAACACTCAAAGAAACATCAGCCACGTTCAATTGACCGCCGTCGATTTTAACCGTTCCCGTGCCGAGAGCCGACGCGTTTCCTGCCTGAATCGTTCCCGCGTTGATCGTAACGCCGCCCGAGAATGTATTCACACCATTCAAAACGAGCGTGCCCAAACCTTCTTTCACCAAAGAAGCGGTTGCATCCGTCGCATTAGAAAGAACGCCCGACAGCGTTACGGTCGATCCCGTTTGACCAGAAACTTCCGTCGCTTTTCCCTTATTAGAAATTTGTTTCTTAGTCGTGTCAACGGTGATTTGTCCGCCAAGTGCGAAATTCATCGACGAAGTCCAAGAATCCGCAAGCGAACCAATCGTTCCCGAATTTAAATTCACTTTGACATTGCTTTTTCCGTCCGTTGTAATTCCTTTCCAATCTCCAGTATCAGAAGAACCGACATTAAGAGTGCCACCGTTAAGATTAAGTGTGTTTGTTCCCCAACCAGAATTGTTAATAACAAGTCGCAATCCCTTACCAAAATTCGCCTCGCCTCCAGTAGCAATATTCAATTCTGCATCGCCATCACGAACAGAAAGACCCGCAGACGCAAGATTAAGCACACCTCCCTCTTGAATCGTAATAGTATTCTTTCCACTGCCGTTCGCCATCATAAAAGAAGCAGATTCCAGAGTGACTCCTGTTTTATCGCCCGTGATATTCAAAACACCAGCGATACTCATCGAATGGGTGCCTGTTGCAGAAAACGCTTTAACTGTCGAAATCGAATTTTGACTAAAATTCAACGCGCTACCACTTTGATAATTCAATGTTCCAATTGTCGTTGAAGTGCTGGAAAAATTCGTCGTACCACCAGTAATATTCGCAGTTGTAATCGAAGTTTCTCCCTGAATGTTCGTCGTCGCAGAAGAATTCAACGTTCCAATTGTCGTATTCCCAAAGAGATTCGTTGTTCCCGCAGAGGCAGTCAATATAGCATTTGCGCCAGAGAGCGTTCCCGAAATCGTGACATTAGGATTTACCCCTCCAACAGTCAATGTTTTTCCATCTGCAATGGAGACATTTCCTGAAAGTGTAAATGTTGTTCCACTTGAATCGCCAAGTTGGTAATTTGTTTTAAAGAGGACATCATTTGACAAAGTCCCATTACCCCACATTGAGGCTATTGTTCCCGCTGCACTCGACAACTCAATTTTTGCCGTGCTTCCAATTGTTACACTGCCTGTCGTATTAAATTTGCCTGTGTAATCGAGCGTTCCCGTGAATTCTGAACCAAGGTTCACTCCTCCTCCGTGTCCGCCCATCGTGCTTTCATATTTCACACGTCCTGCTCCCGCAATATTTTTTGTAATTGATGAGTTTGAAGCTCCTAAATCTAAGGTGATATCTTTACCAATGGTCATTTTTTCCGTAGTCGTCAAATTCGCAGCAGCAACCGTGATCGTTCCCGTTCCCGTAAAGGTGGTTGCTTTTGAGACGGTCATCGCTGTGGGATTAACTGCATCTTCAATAGTCACTGAAGCATTGTCGGTATTGAATGTCACCGAGTCGCCATTCGCAAAATCAAAAGTTCCTTCTTGGCCAGGACGCGTCCAAGCTTTATTCGTAGCGGTTGTATTCCATGTGCCACTGCTCCAAACCAAATCGGAGTAAATTGTACCAAGCGTGATTTTTCCAACCGCTGAGAAATCAGAACGTCCGCCAATTGTAGCTCCAGTAAAGTTGTTTGCCGTCAAATCATTCCAACCATTAATTGTTCCGCCATTGATCAATGTGTAAGTATCTCCACTCTTTAAAGCGTCTTTTAAATTAAACACTACTGTATTTTCAACTTTGACCGTTCCCGAATTTTGAATTGCGGAAGAGAGATCTACTCTTCCAGCAAGAACTGCCGTTCCTGCGCCAGAAACACTTAGCGACCCCTCACCTAAAAGAGCTCCACTAATTGTAATTCTTGCGCCTTCACTCCCTACGCTAATAGTTCCGTCTGAGGAATTAACGGTGTATTTTGTGGTGTCAATTGTCAGAGTTTTCCCTGATTGGATTGTCAAAGCATTTTGAATTGCTGTTTCATTAGCGTAAGTACCAATAGTCGCAGTTTCAATCGATGAAGACCAGCCCTTAGCAACGTTAATACCATTGTCTCCCAAAATTAATTTACCATTATCATTAAGATTTAAAGCGATTCCTTGGTTAGTCTTACTATCTTTTACTTGGGCGATTCCGAAACCTTTTGTTGCGAGAGAGCCTGAAATATTAAGTGTTGTTTTTTGGTCGCCTGTTTGAATTTTAGCCTCTGTTGCGATAAATGTTCCATTGATATCTATGGTTGTATTCCTTTCCCATTCACCCAAGAGAATTGAAGCGCTCCCATATCCAGATGTATTATTATTTCCTGTTACAACGAATGTTGATCCCGTTGAAATACTCAAATTAGTAGTTCCGCTACTGCCATCATCTCCCATTTCAATGCGACCTGTTGTTACTTTTGTCACCTGACTATTAGTGCCAATGGTGATATTGCCAGCTGTTGTATAAAGTTGTTCAAAAGTAAGCGCGTTTGCACTTTCGAGCGTCAACGTGCCACTACTAACTTTATAGCCACCAACACTTTCGCTTTTTGTTGTATCGCTCGAAATTGTAGTCCAGTCACCCGTTGGTGCGGAAGCAGGTCCCGCGAATGCGGTTGTTGTCATCGCGGCTGCGGCGATGAGGGAGGTGATGAATAATTTATTGTTTTTCATGATGTTTTTTAGTTATTAGTTAAAATATGGTTAAAAGTTTTTTAAGAATTGGTTAATACTTTTAAGAATTTTAAAACTCGAAAAAAAAAACGCAAGCATAATTTTGCGTTCCCGTTCCCGCGGGAAGTTGCGCCTTCCAGGCGTGTTATTATTTATTTCTTCCGCGAGTTAAAACCCACGGTTTCCCATGTTGCGCGTTTCACGCGCCATTAAAAAAAGTTAAAAGTTAAGTACCGAGCAAAGTAAGATGAAACCATTAAAAGTTAAAATTCGTTTTAATCTGCGTCAGTTCGTAGTCGAAAAAAACGTTCCCGTTCCCGCGGGATTGATATTTACGGAGAGAGTCGCCCTTTCAGGGCTGGTTATTTTTTATTTGCTACCCAGGGCTTGCGCCCTGGGCTAAAATAAAGTTGCGCCGTTGGCGCTTTGGATTTGTTTCAGAAAATAAAAAATAGAGCGGCTGGAAGCCGCTCCTCCCAAGTGCTTTACGCCGCAGGCGCTTTTTTTGCGGGAACGCGCTTTTCGCGAAGCACTTTTGAAATTTTGAGAGGTGGTTTTTCCGTTTCTGCCATAAAAAATAAAAAACAACCGTTGTCGTCGCTAACGACCTTTTCTAACGAAAACGATTAGGGGCGAAAATAAAATCTGTCGAAATATTTTATTGTTTTCGCGGGAACGCGAGCGTTAGCGAGCGACGTTAGTTGCGACAAAGGTTGTTTTGTTTTTTCGTTCCCGCGCCAATCAACAAAAATCTTAGTTTCCCTTAAATTTTTCGTAGTTTCCTTAGATGAAAAAATTCCGTTCCCGATCACTCTCAGCTTTTTTAGTTCACTCCCTTCGGGACTGATTTTATTTTTAGCAACCCCCACACGCTCGCCTTCGCTCGCTTTTGTGGGGGTTAGCCATCGCGGGAACGCGTTCCCGCGATTTTAGTGCCTTCGGCACAAGCAAAAAAGTGTGGAGTGTAGGGTGTAGAGTGTTTTCAGCTTTCTGTTATTTCCCGTTCCCGCCAATCTGCGTTCCCGCGCAACATCAAAAAAAATAATTCGCGAAATTCGTTTAATTCGGTGATAAAAATTAAATCCCGTTCCAGCCCCATCAACAAAAACCTTAGTTCCCTTAAATTTTCCCGAAGTTGCCTTAGATGAAAAAATCTTGTTCCCGCGAGTTTTTTTCATGAGAACGACAATTTCAACTTTCAACTTTTTTAATCACACACTTTCTGTAAAGCGTTTAATAATTCCGCCAAATGCGCCGTTTGAAAAGAAGACAACGAGCGTTGGACGTTCCCGCGAAGCCATTTTCGCTTCATCGATCAACGCGTTCAAAATTTGTTCATTATCCGTTGCGGCGAGCGCTTGTTTACCTTGCGCGATGAGCGTTCCCGCGACTTCGGCGGTATTCATTTTTTCCGCGCCTTGCGAAGCGTGATGCACGGGCGCGAGCAATGCCGCGTCAGCTTTACTCAACGCTTCCGTAAACGCGTCCTGCATAATTTTGCGCACCGCCGTGTTTGAACGCGGCTCAAACGCTGCCACAATTTTATGATGCGGATAGCGTTCCCGCAACGCTTCGAGCGTCAGGCGCAACGCTGTCGGGTGATGTCCAAAATCTTCAATCGCCGTCAATGCTGGCTTATCAATCAAAATTTCACGACGACGTTTTACGCCTTCAAATTTTGACAACGCATCCAATGAAAATTCCCATTCGCTACGTTTGCCATTTTGATAAAGCGCGGCAGCCGTTCCCGCCATCGCGGCGTTGCGCGCGTTGAAAATGCCACTTTGCTTCCAATTAACCGTCGTCCATTCGCGACCTTTCCAAGTCAAGCGGAACGTCGATCCCGTCGGCGTTTCCTTGAAATCATAAATGCGCACATCGCAGTTTTCGCCGACGCCAACGCGAATAATCGGGCACCACGTAACCGTCTCCAACAATGGCGAGATATTTTCGTCGTCGCCATTCGCGACAATGTAGCCCGAGCGAGGCACCAAACGAATCACGTGCGAGAACGTGCGCTGAACATCTTGCAAATCGCGGAAAATATCCGCGTGGTCAAATTCCAAATTATTCAACAACAAAATTTCAGGCATGTATTGAATAAATTTAGAACGCTTGTCAAAAAATGCCGTGTCGTATTCATCACCTTCAATTACAAACGGCGACGCATCAACACTCGCATGCGCGCCCATTGGCAAATCGCGCGGCACGCCACCAATCAGCCAGCCTGGTTCTTCGCCTGCTTCTTTGAGCAAAAATGCCGCCAGCGTCGAAGTCGTCGTCTTCCCGTGCGTTCCCGCAACAACAATATTGTGCCGACGACAAAGCAATTGCGTGCGCAACAATTCTGGCAACGAAACAATCGGGAACGCGCGCGATTCCAACAACCATTCAATTTCAGGATGCCCGCGCGAAACCACGTTCCCGACAACTACCAAATCTGGATGCTCAGCCAACAATTTTTCTGCGCTATAACCTTCGCGAATTTTAATACCTTGCGCGTGCAAAAGATCAGACATCGGCGGATAAATTCCCGTATCCGAACCGCTCACAACATGACCGAGTTCTCGCATTAACAACGCAGCATTGCCCATCGCCGTGCCGCAAATACCCATAAAATAAATATGCATGCAACCATTATAAACAGAAAACAACAACCTGAAAACCGAAAAACTTCCGCGGAAATAGGAAGAGCGAGCACGCGCGAATTTATCTCTCTCGCAGATTGCACAGATTTTATGGAAAAATGCGCGTCTCGAGTATCCCTTTTTTATTTTTTTACACACAATGTAACACATCCGAATTTGGCTTGCGCAAACGAAAAAGAACTCGAAAAAATCACGCAATCTGCGGCGCAAGCTTATCTTGACCGTTGGGGAAATGAAACATTTTTTCGCGAATTAAAGCAAAATTTTAAAATCGAAGAGGCGCGTCCGCGAACCTTTCGGGCGTTGAATAATTTATTTATGTTGTCGATTTTGGCGCATTATTTTGTGAAGGATTTTCGTTCCCGCCCAAGTCGAGAACTCTCGAAAATAACGAAATTGATAAAAGATAATTTTTCTCAAATAAATTCAAAAACTTTTTCTTTTTTGCAAAATTTACGTGCGCTCTTTTGTGAAAAATCCCTCAAATTCATCAGCGTCCGCCCGAAAAAACCTCCCAAAATCGCCCCAAAACAACTCATTTTTCCCTTTTATCCCGCATAAATCCTAATCACAAACAAAAATTGGGATTAGTCTGTTTCTTTTTGAAACTTGCGAGAAGGCGTTCCCGCAAAAACATTTCTCATTAAAAATGGCAAAAATATTCGCGGAAGCGTTCGTTTCAAACTCGGACAAATGGCACTTACGGGACCGATTTTGGCGCATTATTTTGTGAAGGATTTTCGTTCCCGCCCAAGTCGAGAACTCTCAAAAATAACGAAATTGATAAAAGATAATTTTTCTCAAATAAATTCAAAAACTTTTTCTTTTTTGCAAAATTTACGTGCGCTCTTTTGTGAAAAATCCCTCAAATTCATCAGCGTCCGCCCGAAAAAACCTCCCAAAATCGCCCCAAAACAACTCATTTTTCCCTTTTATCCCGCATAAATCCTAATCACAAACAAAAATTGGGATTAGTCTGTTTCTTTTTGAAACTTGCGAAGACGTTCCCGAAAGATTAAAATCAAAACTTGAACAACAAACAAAACACTAAAAATAAAAAAATTATGAGTCAAAAAAATTTTAACCTCGGAAGCGAAGCGAATAATTATCACCAATTCCCACGTTGCGGAAAAGTCGAAGTGCTTCCCTGCAAATCCTGTTTTTCACAAAAAGATTTAACTTTGGCATACACGCCCGGCGTTGCGACGCCCTGCCTTGAAATCCAAGCCGATCCCGCAAAAGCCAACCTTTACACCGCGCGCGGCAATTTGGTCGCCGTCGTTTCAAACGGCACGGCAGTGCTTGGGCTCGGGAACATTGGTCCATTGGCAGGAAAACCTGTGATGGAAGGCAAAGGATTACTTTTTAAAGCATTCGCCGATGTCGATGTTTTTGATATTGAATTAAACGCAAAAACGCCCGATGAAGTCGTCGCCGCAGTCAAAGCGTTGGAACCAACTTTTGGCGCAATCAATCTCGAAGACATCAAAGCGCCCGATTGTTTCGAAATCGAAACACGCTTGAAAAAAGAAATGAATATTCCCGTTTTTCACGACGACCAACACGGCACCGCCGTTATCACGGGAGCGGCTTTGATTAACGCCGCAGAAATGACAGGACGCAAAATTGAATCGATGAAAGTCGTCATCAGTGGCGCGGGAGCAGCCGCAATCGCTTGCACCAATTTTTATCTCGCACTCGGCGTGCGCCGCGAAAATGTGTTTATGTTCGACTCAAAAGGAATCATTCACCAAGGTCGCACCGACATTCACGAAAGCAAACGCAAATTCGCACAAGAAAAACCTTGCACAATGGCGGAAGCGCTCACGGGAGCGGATTTGTTCCTCGGACTTTCCAAAAAAGGTTTGCTCACCCAAGATTTGATTAAATTAATGGCGCCTTCGCCAATTATTTTTGCTTGCGCAAATCCTGATCCTGAAATCACCTACACCGACGCCAAAGCCGCGCGCCCAGATTGCATTATGGGCTCAGGACGTTCAGATTGGCCCAACCAAATTAACAATGTTTCTTGTTTTCCATTCTTGTTCCGCGCAGCGCTCGACGTTCACGCGACACAAATTACAGAATCAATGAAAATCGCTGCGGCAAAAGCATTGGCAGCACTCGCAAAAGAACCCGTTCCCGAAAGCGTTATCAACGCCTACGGCGGCGAATATTTCACATTCGGCGCCGATTATGTTATCCCAAAACCATTAGACCCGCGCATCATTGAATGGGAAGCACTCGCTGTCGCAAAGGCAGCGATGGACGAAGGTGTAGCACAATCACCAATTCAAGATTTTGACGCATATAAAAAATCGCTCGTCGCTCGCGTCGCAAAAGTTCAAGAACGTATTCGCGCCGTCGTTGAAAACAACGCTCGCGCATAAAACGCGTTCCCGCAAAAACAAAAAGAACGTTCCCGTGAAAAATCTTCGCGGGAACGCTTTTTTTGCAATTGTCAATTGTCAATTAGTCTTTCTTTTGAAAGTTTCCGCCACGACGACGGAATTTTTTGTTGTAGCCGCCTTTACGGTAAGTGTTTTTACGATATTTATTGTTCCCGTAATAACGTTTTTTACCGTCAAACTTTTTGCCATTTTTTTTGCCGTGCTTTTTTTGCTTTACGCCAAAAAGTTTGCAAACTTTAGACCAAAGTTTTGAAAAAAACGACGGTTCTTTTTCTTGAACAGGAAGCGCCGCGGGCTCAATGTGCAATTTACCATTGCTATCAACAATATTCGATTGCGGATGGAATTTGCGCGGAGTCTCTGAAACAGGATCTTCAACGCGCCAATTGCCAGATTCGCGAGCTTGCTCAATATTTTTGTCAACCATTGCCGCGGGAACGCGTGGCTGACGCTGGCGACGTGGCTTCGGGCCATTACCCGAAAGCGTTTCTTTAACTTCGCTCGAATTATCAACCAAACCTGGTTGAGCACTTTGCGCGTTAAATTTAGGACCATTATTGCCGCGGTGCAAACCACGATGACCCTTGTTTTTGGTTTTAGCTGTTGCTGTTGTTGGTTTTTCTTCGCCCCCAATTTGACTAAGCGGGAGCGCATCTGCGTGTGACGATTCGAGTGCGTTTTCGGACAATGCCGCCTTAGGTGCCTCGACTTTCTCTTCTACCGCGGGAACGACTTCTGGAGTCGCCGCAGGAGCTGCATCTGATGCGGGAACGACTATCGCAGGTTTTTCCTCGACGCCGTTTACTGGTGTATTATCAGGCATAGTTTCTACTATTTTTGTGGTTAAGTCTTGCTTGCCGAATAAATTAGGTTAAGTCTATTGTATAAAAAGAAAATTCGGTAGTTCAAAGACGATAAATTTATAAAAATACCCTTCTAATTAAACCAAAAAATCGTTCCCGTGAAAAGTCTATTTTTAAAAACAAAAAAAATATTTACTACTCAAAAACAAAATCGTATAATATTAATTGATATGTTCTTTCAAATGGGGATGTTCCGGATTCGATTTTTGCAAATAGGCCGTGACAGCATGCAGAGGATGACACTTACCTCTTTAATCATGTATCGCCGGTTAAATGGCAACTCTATCAACTTCGAACGCCCAGCGTTCGCTGTTGCTGCTTAAGTTATAGCAGTCAGTCACAGGCGCCGACACCTACTACGCGCTTGGGCTGGTTAAAAAGTAGGCAAACTCGAGGTTGTTGACATTTTCTCGAGCCAAAACCAGAAAACGCCAATAGCAAATGAGCGCCGTGTCGCAACGACGTTCCCGCGCGAAATCTAACTTGCGACTAAGCATGTAGCGGTTATTGCTGAAAGGTAAAAAGACGCGGGTTCAACTCCCGCCATCTCCACCATTTGAAAAAACGAAAAAATGCGCTGTAAGTGCGGTGGTTGACGCGTTTGGTGGTGTTTGGTTTATTTTTTAAAATTTTTAAAAAGTTTTAAAATAGCATAAAACAATACAAAAAACGATAAAAAAACACAAAAACGCCGACTATTTTGATCGAGCCATCGCCAAGGCGCTCATTGACGGAATTAGCCCGTTCGACACTGTAAACGCAACGAAAAACGAAGCGGGAGACAAAGCGCGATTGCAAACAACGAAAAAAGGCAAAGTTTCAGGGTTTTCATAGCGTAAATATTTTAGTCAAAAAAAAAAAACAAAAATAATCAAATACTTTTACTAAACAGACTAATCCCAATTTTTTAGGCATCGTTTTGAAGGCGGAAATAGAAAAAGTGGCTTAAAAGCTTAGTTTTAGAGCGAAAAAATATTTATTTTGAGAGGAAAATTAAGGCAAAGACTTTTTTTTGAAGAAATTTTGGCGGGAACAAAAAAATTGGGATTAGTCTGTTCCCGCGTTTCTTTTTGCGGGAACGCGCGCAAAGTGGTAGAATGCTTTTATGAAAGTCGCAATCATCGGTAGCGGAAACATGGGCGGCGCTTTGGCGCGGGCTTGGATTAAGCAAAAGATATTCCCAGCAGAAAACATTACTTGCACGGCAAAAACGGCGGGAACGCTCGAAAAACTAAAAAACGAGTTCCCGACAATCAACACCACTGGCGACAACGCGGCAGCTGTCGTGGACGCTGATTTGATTTTGCTTTGCGTAAAACCCTGGCTCATCGCATCAATTGCGCAAACAATCAGCAAACACGTGCGCGCGGGAACGACCATCGTTAGCGTTGCCGCGGGCGTTTCGTTAGACACGCTTGAATCACTTTTTGGCAACGAAAAAAAAATCAAATTTTATCGCGTCATTCCCAACACGGCGTTGGCTTGTGAACAAAGTATGACATTTATTGCAACGCGCGACGGGAACGCAAAAACGGCACTTGACGTTCCCGCGCTTTTTGAAAAATTGGGCAAAGTTAAAATCATCGACGAATCAAAGATGGCGGCGGGAACGGCGCTCGCGTCCTGCGGGATCGCCTACGGCATGCGCTACATTCGCGCGGCAAGCGAAGGCGGCGTCGAGCTCGGCTTCACGCCCACCGAAGCGCGCGAAATCGTTTTGCAAACTTTGCGCGGCGCGGTAGAGCTTTTGGAAACAAGCGGACTTAATCCCGAAGCCGCAATCGACCAAGTAACCACGCCTGGCGGGCTCACAATCCGCGGGCTCAACGCAATGGAAACAGCGGGTTTTACCGCGGCGGTCATCGCAGGTTTAAAAACATCGAACAAATAAAAAATGAAACGCATTACGGTAAAAATCGGATCCAACGTTCTCGCGCGCGAGGACGGCACGCTCGATGTCACGCGCATGTCGGCGATTGTCGATCAAGTCGTCGCGCTCAATCGCCGCGGGATCGAAGTCGTCGTCATTTCTTCGGGAGCGGTCGCGTCGGGCCGCAGCGAACTGAAAATCTCCGCGGGAACGCTCGATTCTGTTGCCGAACGCCAGCTTTTTTCGGCAGTCGGTCAAGCCAAATTAATGAACCGCTATTTCGACTTTTTCAGAAGCAACGACAGTGCCTGCGGCCAAGTGCTGACGACCAAAGACGAATTCACCAGCCGCACGCACTACCGCAATTTGAAACGCTGCATGGACGTAATGCTGGCGAACGGCGTCGTTCCCGTCGTCAACGAAAACGACACAATTTCCATCAGCGAATTGATGTTCACGGACAACGACGAACTTTCCGGGCTGATTTCAGAAATGATGGAATCCGACATGCTGATCATTCTGTCAAATGTCGAAGGAATTTTCACGAGCAATCCCGACGAGCCCGAATCGCGGCTCATCCGCGAAATCGCTCCCGGGAACGATGATTTTTCTGTCTGCATCACGCATGGCAAATCGCGCTTCGGTCGCGGCGGCATGATGACCAAATGCAATATCGCGCGCCGCATCGCCAACGATGGAATTCCCGTCATTATCGCCTGCGGGAAAAAAGAAAATATTTTGTTGCGCCTCATCGACGATCCCGCGGGAACGCCCTGCACGCGCTTTCTTCCCGCAGAAAAACCCGCGCGCCAAAATCCAAATTATCCCAAACGCCAAATCGTCGTTGACGACGGCGCGCTCGCGGACATTCACGCGGGAACGCCGCGCGACCTGACTTCTAAAGATGTGCTGCGCTACTCGGGCGAATTTTTCCGCGACGAAATCGTGCGCATTTTGAACGGCGCGGGCGAAATCGTCGGCTGCGGCAAAAGCGCGTGCAGCAGCGTCGAACTCGCCTCGCTCATCGAAAATCCCGACAGCGCGCCCCAAGCAGTAATCCGCTACGACTATCTTTTCTTAGACTAAAATTTTATGAACGACGTTCCCGCCATTTGTGAAAAAATTTTTAATGAAGCCCAAACCGCCAGCCGCGAAATCGCAAATCTGAACGACGCGGCGATCGCGGGAACGCTCGTTGCCGTCGCCGATGCGCTCGATAAAAACTGCGAAAAAATTCTCGAAGCCAACGCGCAAGATTGCGCGAAAATGTCCAAGGAAAATCCAAAATTCGACCGACTTTTATTGACGCGGGAACGTTTGAAATCAATCGCCGACGACATGCGAAAAGTCGCAAAACTGCCGTCACCTCTGGGAAAAATCATTTCGGAAAATCAACGACCGAACGGGCTCAAAATCCGCAAAATTTCCGTTCCCGTCGGCGTAATCGGTGTCATTTACGAAGCGCGCCCGAATGTAACCGCCGACGTTTTTTCGCTCTGTTTAAAAAGCGGGAACGTTTGCATTCTCAAAGGTTCGCACGATGCCGAAGCGACCAACGAAATTTTAGTTAAAATCATTCGCGAAACGCTCGCGGAACGCGGGCTCGATCCCGCGCTCTGCTCGCTGCTCCCGCCGTCGCGCGAAGCCGCGCTCGCCCTGCTCAACGCCATCGGGAACGTCGATTTGGTGATTCCGCGCGGCTCGCGCGCGCTCATCGATTTTGTGCGCGACAACGCGCGCGTTCCTGTCATCGAAACCGGCGCGGGTGTCTGCCATCTTTATTTTGACGAAAGCGGCGACGCGGCGATAGCGCGGGAACTCGTTTTCAACGCGAAAACGCGCCGCGTGAGCGTTTGCAACGCGCTTGATTGCTTGCTCGTTCACAAAAACCGCCTCACCGACGTTCCCGCGATTTGCGAAAAATTAGCGACAAAAAACGTTGCCATTTTTGCGGACGAAAAAGCATTTGCGACGTTGGAAAATCATTATCCCGCCACGCTCTTGCAAAAAGCCGTTCCCGTGCATTTCGGTATGGAATTTTTAGATTACAAAATCTGCGTCCACGTCGTCGATTCGCTAAACGACGCGCTCGAACACATCGCGCGCTACGGCTCGAAACACAGCGAAGCAATCGTCGCGAGCGTTCCCGCAACCATTGAAAAATTTCAAAAATTTGTTGACGCTTCTTGTGTTTACGCGAACGCTTCGACCGCATTCACAGACGGCGGCGAATTCGGTTTCGGCGCGGAAATCGGCATTTCGACGCAAAAACTCCACGCCCGCGGCCCGATGGGGCTTGAAGCGCTCACAACCTACAAATATCTCATCGACGGGAACGGCCAAACGCGTTGATTTAAATTAAGCCAGCGCGACATCTAAAGCCATCATCAGCGCGAAACCGAGGGAAAACGCAACGACGCCGCTGTTGGAATGTTCGCCTGCGGACATTTCGGGAACGAGTTCCTCGACGACGACGTAAATCATCATTCCCGCCGCAAAACTCAGAAAATATGGCAGCACGGGAACGAAAAAACTCGCCGCCAAAAGAATGAGAATCGTTCCCGCCGGCTCGACGATTCCGGAAAACGCGCCGAACAAAAATGCTTTTTTTCGCTTCACGCCGTTCGCCGCGAGTGGCACAGAAATAATCGCGCCTTCTGGAAAATTTTGAATCGCGATCCCGAGCGCGAGCGCGATTCCAGCGCCGACGGTAATCAACGAATCGCCGACTTGGTTTGCCGCGAGCACAACGCCAACCGCCATACCTTCTGGGAAATTGTGAATTGTTACCGCCAAAAATAGCTTTGCCTTTTTGGAAAGTCCAGACTTCAAGCCCTCCGTTTCTTCGTGGTTTGCGTGAATGTGCGGGACAAGATTGTCAACGGCGAGCATCATCGCGATGCCGATCAAAAAACCGACAACCGCGGGAACGAAAGACCATTTTCCCATCGCCGCCGACTGCTCCATCGACGGAATCAGCAAACTCCAAACCGAAGCCGCCGTCATAACGCCCGCGGCAAATCCTGAGAGAATTTTCGCCGCTTTCAGACTGAACGACTTGAAGAAAAAAACGCAGGCGGAGCCGAGCAGCGTTCCCAAAAACGGAAGGCAAATTCCGATAATTAAACCCGATGAAACTGTCATAATTTTTGTGTTCCTGTATTATTTTTGTTTTTTCAAAAGTGCGATTTGGTCGCGCAATAGCGCGGCTTTTTCAAATTGTAGCGCGTCGGCAGCGGCGAGCATTTCAGTTTGAAGCTCAGCGATAATCGTGGCGGTTTCGCTGGGTTTATTTTTACCAGTGTTGAGCAGCGTTTTTCCCAGCGCGCCTTTTTTCTCGCCGTAAGGCAAAAGGCTTTCTTGCACGGCGCGTTTAACGCCATGCGGGACGATCCCGTGTTCGCGGTTGTATTCCTCCTGCGCGTTGCGGCGCGTTTTGCAAATCGCAATCGCTCGGCGCAAAGAATCGGTCATCACGTCTGCGTAAAGAATGACGCGGCCGTTTTCGTGTCGCGCGGCGCGGCCTGCAGTTTGGACGAGCGCTGTTTGCGAACGCAAAAATCCCTCTTTGTCGGCATCGAGAATCGCAACGAGCGCGGCTTCTGGAATGTCGAGCCCTTCCCGCAAAAGATTGACACCAATCAACACATCAAAATCGCCTTGGCGCAAACGACGCAGAATTTCCACGCGCTCGATCGCGTCAATATCCGAATGCAAATAATCCGCGCGCAAACCGCGTTCTTTCATAAATTCGCAAATATCTTCGGACATTCGTTTTGTCAGCGTCGTCACCAGCGTGCGTTCGCCTTTTTTTGCGGCGAACACGGCTTCGTTGATAACATCTTCAACTTGACCTTCGATCGGGCGCACCTCCATCGCGGGATCGAGCAAACCCGTAGGACGAATAATTTGCTCGGCAACCACTGACGAATGCTCTAATTCAAACGGCGCGGGCGTTGCCGAAACAAAAACAATTTGCTTGGCGACGGCGTTGAATTCTTCGGGACGCAACGGACGATTTTCGAGCGCGCTCGGCAAACGAAATCCAAATTCCACCAATTTTTCTTTGCGGGAACGGTCGCCGTGCGACATGCCGTAAATCTGCGGGAGCGTGACGTGCGATTCGTCAATAAACATCAAAAAATCGTTTGGGAAAAAGTCGAGCAAACACCACGGCCGCTGTTCGGGCGTGCGCCCGCCGATGTGCATCGAATAATTTTCAATGCCAAAACAAAATCCCGTTTCGCGTAACAGTTCCAAATCGTTTTCGGTGCGCATGCGAATGCGTTGAGCTTCGAGGAGTTTTCCGGCTTTTTCGAGCTCGACAACGCGTTCTTCGAGTTCGGCTTTAATGCGTTTCATGCCACGTTCGAGGCGTTCCCGTGTCGTCACCCATTGCGTTGCGGGATACAAATCAAAACGCTCTAATTTTTTGCCCGCTTTTGAAAGCACGGGATCGAGCTCGCGAATGCTTTCCACCTCGTCGTCAAAAAACACAATGCGAATCGCGGTTTCCATGTAGGCAGGAAAAATATCCACCGTGTCCCCGCGCACGCGAAACGTGCAACGCCCCAAATCGACATCGTTGCGCGTGTAAGCGTTCGCGACGAGTTTTTCGAGCAATTCCTCGCGATCAAGCCGCATGCCGACGCGCATCGGGATCATCATTTCCTTAAAATCTTCTGGCGAACCCAAGCCGTAAATGCAGGAAACCGAAGCGATGACGATCACGTCCCGCCGCGAAATCAAAGCCGACGATGCCGCGATGCGCAAGCGTTCTAAATCGTCGTTGGTTTGCGAATCTTTTTCGATGTAAGTGTCTGTCGCGGGAACGTAAGCTTCGGGCTGATAATAATCGTAATAACTCGTAAAATATTCGACGGCGTTGTCGGGAAAAAAATGTTTAAATTCGCTGTAAAGTTGCGCGGCGAGCGTTTTGTTGTGCGAAATGATTAGCGTTGGACGTTGCACTTTTTGGATAATATTTGCCATCGTGAACGTTTTGCCCGATCCCGTCACGCCGAGCAGCGTTTGATAACGATTGCCCTGCTGCACACTGCGCACCAATTTATCAATCGCTTGCGGTTGGTCGCCCGTCGGTTGATAATCGGAATTTAACTGGAACTTTTTTTCTGCCACAAAACTATTCTAATACAAAGCACAATGCGCGGGAACGCTTTTTTTTTGAATTTTAAAAGTTGAAAAATGAAACTTAAAAATGCTTCCATCTCGCCTTGCTCGATATCGCCTCTTTGAAAATATTAAATGTCACTTTCGCTCGGTTCGCGTTTACTTCGAGTAAATTCGTAATTAAAAAATCCCGTTCCCGCCGTTCCCGCGCAACAAACAAAAATTCTTAGTTTCCTTTAATTTTCCCATTGTTAACTTAGATGAAAAATCCGCTGTTCCCGCTGTTCTCGCTTTTTAAATAATCATTGCGGGAACGCTTGTGGGCTTTTAAACTTATAATTATGGAAAATGACATTACCCCCACGAACGACATTAGCGGACTTTTTGATGAAACGATTGTTCACCCCATTACCGCGGTGCCTTCATTAGGCGGCTCACCTACGCAAACCAACATTGTGCGCGTGAGCGATTTTTATGAAGCAGGCAAAGATTTATTAAAACTCGAAATCGTTGCAGGCGAAAAAGGTATGGACAAAGTGATTGGCGAAAAAGTCGTCAATCGTCCCGCGCTCGCTTTGACGGGTTATTACAAATATTTTGCGAGTCGGCGTTTGCAACTTTTTGGCGCGGGCGAAATTGCCTACTTGGCGGATTTGCGCAACGAAATGCAAGAATCGGTTTTGGAAACATTTTTTCAAAAAGGCATTCCCGCGATTGTTGTTTCGCGCGACCTCGACCCGACGGTTACGATGATTCGTTTGGCGA
The DNA here is from genome assembly GCA_934675585.1 of uncultured Opitutales bacterium. Classification (GTDB taxonomy): domain Bacteria; phylum Verrucomicrobiota; class Verrucomicrobiia; order Opitutales; family UBA953; genus Spyradosoma. Next base: position 34,269 of record CAKUQY010000003.1, read on the forward strand.
ACAAGCACAACATCACTATTTTCCGTTCCCGCGAGCATCTTTTTGCAACGACGGCGACGATTATTTTGAACGAACTTTTTGCGCCGCAAACTTCACTGCACGCAACTTTGATCGATGTCAATGGCGTAGGCGTTTTGCTTTGCGGGAACAGTGGCGCGGGCAAATCAGAATGCGCGCTGTCGCTCATTGAACGCAATAAATGCGCGCTCGTTGCCGACGATTTTGTCAAAGTGCGTTTAATCGATGACAAACGCTTAATCGGCACCGGCAAAGAAGTAGGATTTGGCTTTATGGAATGTCGCGGGATCGGCATCATCAATGTCGCCAGCATGTTTGGTATTCGCGCCGTTGAAAAAGAAAAATCTATCGATTTAGTCATCTCGTTTGTCGATTGGAAAGAGGGGCTCGACGAAGAACGCACGGGACTCGAACAACAAGCCATCGAAATTTTGGGCAAAAAAGTGCCATGGGTGCAATTGGCGGTGCGCACAGGTCGCGATGTCGCACGCTTGGTAATGATCGCCGTCATGGCGCATTCGCTCCGCATCGAAGGCCACGATCCCGCCGTCGAATTTAACAATCGCCTCATCTCAAGTTTTGAAAAAAAATAATCCGCGGGAACGCCATAAAATCGACGATGACGATGAACGAATTTGAGTTTTGCGGGAACGGCTTTTCGGTAGTATCATTGTTATTTGTATGAGTTCTAATATTTTAGAAATTAAAAACGGCAGAGTAATCGATCCTGCCAACAATCGCGATGAATCGGGCGCAAGTATTTTTGTTGTCGATGGCATCATTGTTGAAAAATTAACCGACGAACAAAAACAAGCCGCAAAAGTAATCGACGCTCACGGTGCTGTTGTTTGCCCTGGCTTTGTTGATTTAAACGCTCACTTGTACCAACCTGGCAAAACCGCGCGCGAAACTCTCGAGACGGGAACGCAAGCGGCTGCCCACGGCGGAGTAACAACCGTTGTTTGCACGCCCGACGAAGGCACCGTTGTTGATAATTCGGGAACGATTCGTTTGGTCAAAGAATTGATTGATCAAGGCGCATGCGTCAAAGTGCTTCCCGTAGGCAATATCACTTTGGGCGGCAAAGGCGAAGCACTCGCGCCCACGGGAGCGCTCAAAAAAGCAGGTTGCGTTGCGCTTTCAGATAGTATTGGCGGCGTTTCCAACAACGAAATTATGCGTCGCGCATTGGAATATTCTTTGCTTTTTGATATGCCAATTTTTGACCATTGCCAAGATAGTTCAATGTCCAAAACTGGCGTTATGCACGAAGGGCAAGTGAGTTTGCACCACGGTTTGCGCGGTATGCCACGCGCGAGCGAAGACATTATTGTTGGTGCAGACACCTTGCTCTCGCGCTTGACGGAAGCGCGTTTACACATTCAACACGTCAGCTCGTTCCGCGCCGTCGATACCATTCGCGAAGCTAAAAAGCACAACGTTCACATCACGGCAGAAGTTTCGCCTGCGCACTTATTGCTCACCGACAACGACATTGGCGATTACGACACCAACAAAAAAATAAATCCGCCGCTGCGCAATGAAAAAGACCGCGTCGCACTCATCGCAGGTTTAAAAGACGGCACCATCGACGCTATCGCGTCTGACCACTCACCGCGCACGCCAACCGAAAAAGATTGCGAATTTGATTACGCGCCGTTTGGTGTTACCGGACTCGAAACCATGTTGCCCGCAGCGCTCGAAGCACTTTATCACAGTGGCGCGCTCACGCTCAACGAAGTGGTCGCAAAACTCACTTGCGATCCCGCCAAAGTTATCAAAAGTTCCGCGGGAACGCTTTCTGCGGGAACGCCAGCGGATATCACGATTTTTGATCCTGACGCGGCGCAAACTTGGTCGCTCGACAAATTTGTTTCCAAATCAAAAAATTCACCTTTCATCGACAAAACCTTGCGCGGCAAAGTTTTAATGACGCTTGTCGCGGGAACGGTCGTTTACGAAAACAATTAATAAAAATCTATGAAAAAAATCTTTGCATTTTTATTCGCAGGCATTGTGGCAACTATTTTGCTCGCTTGCGCACAACAAAAACCTTCAACCTCTAACGAAACAGAAAAAACTATGAATACAAAAGAACAATACGCAATTATCTCAACAGACGCTGGCGATATGGTCGTCAAATTCTACAACGATGTCGCCCCTGGCCACGTTGCAAATTTTAAAGAGCTCGCAGAAAAAGGTTTTTATGACGGAACTTGTTTTCACCGTATTATCAAAGGATTTATGATCCAAGGCGGCGACCCGCTCACCAAAGATGATTCACAAAAATCACGTTGGGGCACCGGCGGACCCGGCTATTACATTAAAGCAGAATTTAATACCAAACCACACGTGCGCGGCGTGCTTTCGATGGCGCGCGCTGCACATCCAGACAGCGCGGGATCGCAATTCTTTATTTGCCACGACGACGCACGTTTTCTCGACCGCCAATACACAGCTTTTGGCGAATTGATTTCGGGCGATGACGTGCTCGAAACCATCGCAAACACACCTTGCACCGGTCCGGAGCGCAGCTCGCCAACCAAGCGAATCAACATCAAATCTGTTAAAATCGTTGACGAAATTCCAGCAAAAAAATAATTGCAAAGTTGATTCAAATTCATGGCAACAAAATTTCGTTTTTTCACAGCCGGCAACGTTGATCAGTTAAAAATCAGCGTTCCCGCGGATCTCGAAGCCGTTGAACAACTCGACACAAAATTGTGGCTCGTAACCAGTATGCCAACCACAGGTATCGACTTCGACAGCGCAACGCTCGCGCTAATTGACAGCGACAACGACGGACGCATCCGCGTTCCCGAAGTGCGCGCCGCCGTCAAATTCGCGCGGGAACAACTCACTGACACCACCCCGCTCTTTGCTGAAACAGACAAAATTGAACTCGCAAATCTCAAAGATGACGAGCTCGTCAAAACTGCAAAATTGATTTTTGGTGATGTTAAAGAACTTGATCTCGCGACGCTTGAAAAAACGTTTGCCAATTTTGAAAAACAACCATTTTGCGGGAACGGCACGCTTTCGAAAGCCGCCGCTGGCGACGATGCAACGCTCGCAACTTTGATTGACGACATCGCAAACGCTTGTGGCGGGAACGAAATTTCTGCCGCACAAGTCGAACAATTTTTGGCTGACGCAGGCGCAAAAATCGCTTGGAACCAAACAATTACCGACGAAAACCGCGCAACGATTTTGCCACTCGGCGACAAAACCGTTCCCGCGGCAGCCGCTGTCAGCGCATTAACCGCAAAAATTGACGACTATTTTGCGCGCACACATTTGGCAAATTACGACAGTGCCAGCGTCGCAAAATTAAATCCAACCGAAACCGACATCGCAACAATCGCCGCAACGGGCGATCTTACGGGAACGGAAACTTCGGCGATGCCAATCGCGCACATCAATGTGGGTGACACAGCGCTCGCGCTCAATGCTGGCATCAATCCTGCTTGGGCTGCGGCAGTTGAAACATTTAAAACTGCGGTGCTCGCGCCGTTAAATCTTTCAACAAAAACATTAAGCGAAGCCGATTGGACAAAAATCAAAACGATATTCGCGCCATTTTTTGCGTATTCGGCGACCGAACCCAAAGCGTTGAAAAGCGACATCACTCCCGCGCGTTTGGCTGAAATTATTGCAGCAGATCCCAAAACATTGCTCGCGCCACTTTTTGCCAAAGACGCCGAAGCGACACCGCAACGCAACGCGCTCAAAACGCTCATCAAATTGGCGCGCTACTCACGCGATTTGGTGGCTCTTTTGCTCAACTTTGTTTCGTTTGAAAAGTTTTACAACCAAGATCCACAAACAGTTTTCTTGAATGGCAAACTTTACATCGATGGCCGCGCGCTTTCGCTTTGTATCAACGTCGCTGATGCGGGAGCGCACGCGAGTTTAGCGGGAACGCCCTCAAATGCTTACTTGATTTACGCAAAATGTGTGCGCAAAAGCGATGCCAAAACGCAAACTATTTGCGCAATGCTCGGCGACGGGAACGACAATTTGCAAGTCGGGATGAACGGCATTTTCATTGACAAAAACGGCAACGACTACGACGCGACTATTGTCAAAATTATCGAACAATCAATTTCGTTGCGCCAAGCATTTTGGGCGCCTTACGTCAAAGTAGGAAAATTGATTGAAAAACAAATCAATAATTTTGCCGCCGAACGCGAAAAGAAAGTTGATAGCAATTTAATAGAAAAAATAACCAAAACCAACACTCCCGCGGGAACGCCACTGCCTGCCAAACTGCCATTCGACATTGGTAAATTTATGGGAATTATCGCGGCTGCGGGCTTAGCTTTGGGCGCGGTTGGCGCTGCGATTGCCACGATGGCAAAAGCGATTGCCGAGCAACCTTGGGTTTTGCCGATCGTCATCGTTGCGGTTATTTTGCTCATTTCGTTGCCATCGGTTTTCATCACTGCAATGAAATTGCGCAAGCGCACCATTTCGCCAATTCTCAACGCTAACAGTTGGGCAATCAACACCAACGCGCGTTTGAGCATTACGCTTTGCAAAAACTACACAGAATTGCCGAAAAAACCTACAAATTCTAAAAATGAAAGCGCGTACACTACGCTCAAAATCACGGTTGCATTCATCTTGTTGTTCGCAATCGTCGCAGGACTCGCCCTCGCGTTTTGTCCGGTTTGTCGTCAAGCTTGTGGCTTAGAATGCAAAAAAGCCGAACCGCAAACTTGCGTTGAAAAAACCGTTCCCGCGACGAAAATCGTTCCCGCAGAAAAAGCGGCAACGCCCGAAACGCCTGCTCCTGCAAGCGTTCCCGCAGCAATAAAATAATTTGCAAACAGTAAAAAAATTGCCTCGAAGCTCAATGGTTTCGAGGCAATTTTTTTGTTGTTTTAATTTATTGATTGCACAAAATTTCGAGCGCTTGTGCGTGCAATGTTGGATTTGCCGCAAGAATCGATGTTGCGTTCAGCGGGTCGTTCCCGCGCCAATCGGTAACCGTCGCTCCCGCGCCGCGCAAAATTGGCAATAGCGGATACAAATCCCACGGCGAAAGCACTGGATCTGCCATAATGTCGGCGTTCCCGTTCGCAACCATCATATACGCGTAGCAATCGCCCCAAGTGCGAAAAAGTTTTGCGCGATGCAAAAGCGCATTCCAATTCTCATTAGGATGTTCGTTTTCGCAATCGATCAAATCGGTAGTGAGCAAAAGTGCATCTTCCACTTTTTGCGTTCCCGCGACGCGCACTTGTCTGCCGTTGTAAAAAGTTGTGTTCCCGTCGCCAATAATGCGTTCCCGCGAAACGGGCTGGTCAATCACGCCCACGCAAGGTTTGCCTTCGTGCAACACGCCAAACAAAATGCCGTAAAGCGCGACGCGATGGACAAATGATTTTGTGCCGTCGATGGGGTCGAGCGACCAAACAAATTCCGCATCGGTATTTTCGTTGCCAAATTCTTCGCCGATGATGCCGTGATTAGGAAATTTTTTATTGATCATCGCGCGCAATTGTCGCTCGCATTCTTTGTCGGCGATCGTTACCGGCGAGCCATCGGGCTTGATTTCGATTTCTGTAAAACTTTTTGCGTGATAACTTGCAACGATTTCGCGCGCGCGATCGGCGAGTTCGTTCGCAAAATTTTTCAATTCTTCAAGATATTTTTCGTTGAGCATTTTTTTAGCGATTGCGTTTTTTCTTTTTGGCGGGAACGGCGCAGCCATTGGCAAACATTAACGGCTCTTGGCGGTAGAAAAATCCGTCCAACTTTTTGCGCTCAATCATTTTGCCAAGCAAATTTTCGATGGCTTGCAATTGAGAAAGTTCGTCGGGCGAAAAAAGCGTGAACGCCTCGCCTTCGTTGCCTGCGCGCCCTGTTCTGCCAATGCGGTGAACATAATCTTCGGGATGCTCGGGAACGTTGTAATTGATGACGTGCGAAACGCCCGAAATATCGAGTCCGCGGGACGCAATATCGGTCGCGACGAGCACATTAAATTTGCCTTCGCGAAAACCTTTGAGCGCGGCGATGCGTCCATTTTGTGAGCGGTCGGCGTGCATTGTCGTTACCGCGATTTTGTTGGCTTGAAGCCATTCGGTAATGCGATCGGCATCGTGTTTTGTGCGCGTAAAAACAATAACGCTGTTGTAATTGGTGCGTTCGAGCAACGCCAAAAGCAAATCATATTTTTGGAAAATCGGCACGGGGTAAATCGCGTGCGAAATTGTATCCGCCGTCAAAGCCGACGAACGCACATCGATTTCAAGCGGTTCCCGCAACGCCCAACCCGCGATTTCACGAATTGTTTTATTAATCGTTGCCGAAAAAAGCAATGTTTGGCGTTCCCGCGGACACAAGCGAATAATGCGCGAAACATCTTCAATAAATCCCATGTCGAGCATGCGATCGACTTCGTCCAAAATCAACACCTCAATTTTTGACAAATCGACCAAATGTTGTTCCCGCAAATCGAGCAAACGTCCAGGCGTTGCCACCACGACATTTGCGCCAGCTTTCAACGCCGCGAGTTGTGCGCCATAGCCCACACCGCCGTAAAGCAATGCCAATTTTACCGACGTTCCCGCCGCAAATTTTTGAAACGCTTCATCAACTTGAATCGCCAATTCGCGCGTCGGCAGCAAAATCAGCGCGCGCGGGAACGCTTTTTCGGCGGGCGTTCCCGTCGTCAAACGCACAATTGTCGGGAGCGCATAAGCGGCGGTTTTTCCCGTTCCCGTTTGCGCCGCGCCAATAATATCACGTCCGGCAAGCGCCGCGGGAATCGCCTGTTCTTGAATCGGCGTGGGCTCTTTGTAGCCGAGCGTTGCGACCGTTGCGAGAATCGTTTCGGGTAAATTTAATTCTGAAAAATGACTCATTTTTTATTTATTTACAAGCATCAACGCGCGGTAAAATTCGATTTCACTTTGCGTAATGCCACAAGTTTTTAAATAGCGTTCAATTTTAATGTAAAGTGGAGTTTCTTTGTCACCGTAAGCATCAAAGCCCGCGAGCAAACTGAAAAAATCTTGATGGCGCAAATGTGGCAACGCGGTCAATTCCCAATCTTTTTGCAAAGTATCGACGGGAACGCCCAACAAGCCATTCAAAATAAACGCCAATGTTCCCGTGCGGTCGGCGCCTTGAGCGCCATGAAAAACGATTGGATAGTTTTCTTTTTTGCAAAACACACGAAACGCGCGCGCCATTGCTTGCTGAGTGGGGGAAAATTTTTCGCTAAAAATCGCGTTGTATTCAGGAATATAAATGCTCAAAAATTGCGCGCCGGGAACGACCGATTTTTTCAAATTGCCCAACTCGCCATCGCTACGCAAATCAATTTCTGTTTTCCAATTTAAAACATTGCTCGCGTAATTTGCCGCCGCGGGAACAATCGCCGTTTTGCCACGCGCAAATTGAGTAATCGGCTTGCTTGGAGTTTGATTGTCCGCGACAAAATCAGGAGAATTTTCAACGAGCGCGCGGGAACGAAAAATCATACCTTGACGCACGCGCGCACCTTGAAGCGCTTCACTGCCGCCCAAATCACGCACATTGCCGACGCCTTCAATGTACATCAAACGCGGCATTTTTTCATCGGTAAAAAATTGCGAAACCGAAGAAACCAACACATGGCCATCGGCTTTGCGACAACGAATTTGCCAAAAATAGCGCGTTCCCGCACGAAAATTCACCGCGCGAATCACGTTCCCGTCAAATGTTTTTGGCAAAATCAAAACGTCTGTCGGCTCGCTCAAATCGGGCTTTGTAGAAATCAATAATTCAAACGCGCCCTTCTCGCCTTCGGTGCAACTCCAAGTAAATTCCGTCAAAATTGCATCGCGCAATTCATAAATTTTTTTGCGATAATCTTTGTTGTTAAACAACTCCAAACGCTCGGCTGTCGGCGTCAAAAGAAAACTTTTTAAAATCGGCGAAACCCCAGAAACCGCGTCCGTCTCGTGTGGCGTCACGGGAACAATCTCTGCACTCGCAGCCCACGGGAACGCCAAAAAAATAGCACTAAGCAAAATCTTCTTAAAATTCATATTCGTATCTATCAATCATAAAGATGCACCAAAAAAATTACAAACAAAAAGCCGTTCCCGCGCGAACGAAAATTGTTTTGTCACCGAATTAACCGAAACCAACCGACCAACAAAACAAAAAATCTCCCGCGAAATCACGTTCCCAAAATTCCAAACGCCGAAATAATCGCCGCGATGGAAGAAGAGACCAAATGCTCGCCAAAAACAAAACTCTGCGCCACTGCGCCTCTGCATTTGTAAAAAATAACGCAGAGACGCAGTGGCGCAGAGTTTTTTCGCGAAATTCGGTGATAAAAAACGGCGTCCTCGTATGTTCTTTATTCTTGTTCTTGCATTTGTTATACTTGATTTTATTATGGAAATGACAACTATTTGGTCTTTATTTATTGCGTTTGTCGTCATTATGTTGACGTTGGACCTTTTTGTTTTTCACCGCAAAGATGAATCGATTTCATTGAAAAATGCGCTGGCTTGGAGTGCGGTTTGGATTGGTTTGGCGGGAGCGGCGACAGTAGCGATCGGATTTTGGAAAGGCGCGGGTGTCGCCACGATTTTTGCGACAGGTTATCTGCTCGAATTTTCACTGAGTGTTGACAATTTGTTTGTGTTTTTAGTAATTTTTTCATTTTTTTCCGTTCCCGAAAAATACATGCACCGTGTTTTATTTTGGGGCATTTTGGGCGCGGTCGTTTTTCGCGCGCTTTTCATTCTTGGCGGCGTGGCAATTGTTTCCAAATTTTCTTGGGTGATGTATTTCTTCTCGGCGTTTTTGATTTACACGGGAATCAAATTATTTTTCAGCGGCGAAAACGACGATACCGCGCTCGAAAAAAAGCCGATTGTAAAATTGTTTTCAAAATGGAAACGCTTTTCGAAAGAACTTCACGGGCACGACTTTTTCTTCCTCAAAGACGGCGTTTGGATGATGACACCGCTGATGCTGGTTTTGATTGTGATTGAATTTTCGGACGTTCTTTTCGCGATCGACAGCGTTCCCGCAATTCTCGGCGTTTTGCCAAAAGAATGGGACGAATCGCTCAAAATGTTCATCGCGTTTAGCTCAAATATTTTTGCAATTTTGGGCTTGCGTTCATTCTTCTTTGCGCTCGCGGGCATTATAAAAATGTTGCGCTTTTTGCGTTATGGTTTAGCGGTGGTGCTCGCGTTTATCGGCGTAAAATTGGGTTTAGCAGAAGCCGGTGTTTATCATTTTAACACCGCAGTTTCGCTCGGCGTTTTGGTCGGCATTTTGGGATTTTCTGTTTTGCTTTCATTCATCGTTCCCGAAAAAGCAGACACAAAATCGGAACTTAAAGATGAGGCACTTCCAAATAAAACTCCAGAATTTAACTGCGAGCAAACGCGTTCCCGCAAGCCCTGGATTGGCGTTGATTTTGACGGCACGTTGGCGCAATACACGAGTGCGAAAAATTTAAATAAGCTTGGCAAGCCCGTTCCCGTGATGCTCGAGCGCGTTAAATATTGGCTTGAAAAAGGTTACACGGTTAAGATTTTCACGGCGCGCGCAAGTCTGGGCGAAGAAGGCATTGCGCCAGTCAAAAAATGGCTCGCAGAAAATGGTTTGCCCGATTTGGAAGTCACCAATCAAAAAGATTTTTCGATGGTTGAACTTTGGGACGATCGTGCAATTCAAGTGGTGCAAAACACGGGCAAACCGTTCCTTTGCCAATCGATGATTGGACGTCCGGCAGCGCCAATTTTACCCAACGAAAAAACGACGGAAACGTTTTATTTATTGAAAATGCACAGCGAAAACTAAAATGTATTTTGAAAGAGAATCTAAAAAATTTTTGGCGCTTTTAAACGCGTTGCAAAATAAAAAAGTGGCGGTCATTGGGCACGTGCGTCCCGATGGCGATTGCATTGGTTCGCAAATTGCGCTCTGTCGCGTTTTGCGTTCCCGCGGGATCGATGCGGTTTGTGTCAACCAACACAAAGTGCCGTTTTATTTGCAAGATTTTGTTGAAGATACACCTTTTTTTTCGTTAGAAAATTTTCAAAATGACGGACGTGAAATTATTGCGGTTGATTGTGGCGATCGCTTGCGTTTAGGCGCAGAATTGCTGGAAAAATATTTTGCGGGAACGTCCATTTCGGCGGTCATCGATCACCACCAAAGCAATAGCAATTTTGCGCCCTGTTCGATTGTCGTTCCCGCCGCAGCCGCGACCTGTTTTTTGATCGCGGCGATGTTGATTGATTGCGAAATCGAATTCGACCTCTGCACCGCGCGCGCGCTTTACGCGGGAATCGTTACCGACACGGGCTGTTTTCAATATTCATCAACGACTTGCGCTGTATTTGCAGTTGCGGGAACGCTGGTTTGCAAAGGCGTCAAGCCCGATTTAATTTCACATCGCATTTACGAACAAGAAAAATTTGCAAAAATTGATTTATTGCAACGTTATTTGGTGACCGCAGAATTGCGCGGGAACGGCAAACTCGCGTTCGGCTACATTCCTAAAAACGCCTACGCGGAAACGGGAACGAGCCACGAAGATGCCGAATCGTTTGTTAATTATTTACGCAATCTCGCGGGAGTCAAAATCGCTTGCCAATTAGAACAATCGTCTGTCGGCATCAAAGGTTCTTTACGCGCCAACGATGACGACTCGCGCGTCGATTTGCTCGCAGCAGAACTCGCAAAAACTTTTGGCGGGAACGGCGGCGGGCACATTCGCGCGGCTGGATTTTCTTTGCCAAATCTCGATCTCGACAACGACCGCGAAGCTGTTTTTGCGGTCATTCAAAGCTGGCTTCAAAAACGCTAAACTATGAACGAAAATCAAATTTTCAAACCATTTATTCCTGGGAAAATAAAACCCAGTATGCGTGACGAATGGGCCGCCGCGCGCGAAAAAATTTTGTTTATCGACAACGCAATTGACGCAATCGATTTCGGAAAAATCGCTCACACCGCTGCCGTTGCGGGAATTACAAGAATTATCGTTCCCGAAAACGCACTCGAAAAATTGCTTTGCCAAAACGCTTGGACAGCCGCCGCGGGAGCGCTCGGCGCAATCAAAATTTATTCAACCGAAAATATGCGCAACGCGTTAGGAATGTTTTCGGAACGCTTTTTTATTCTCGGCTTGGTGCGTGAAGGCGGTCGGCGCATTGATTACAACAAGCAAATCGTGTTCCCCGGAAAAACCGTTGCGCTTTATTTGAGCGGCGACAACAACGGCGTTCCCGCAGAAAATATTTCGCGCTGTGATTATCTTTTGCACATTCCAGAAACGGCGGGAACGAATTTTCGCTACACGCCGTGCGAACTGGCGGCGCACATTTTGCCCTGGCTTTACTTTAAGAAAAAATAAAACGGGAAACAGAACGCTGTTTTTTTTTTTGACTACGAATTAAACAAATTTTACGAATTAAGAGAATGATTTTTAACCCGCAATCACAAACGTTTAACGCTTAAAAAAACAAAAATGAAAAAATCGTTCAAATGGATAATTTACGATCTCGGCCACACGGGGTTTACGATGATCGTGATGGCAATGCTGTTTCCGATTTTGTTTAATCAATTTTATGCCGCATCGTTGAGCGAAACCGCCAAAACATCGTACTACGGCTTAACGATTGGCTGCGCGAGCATTTTGGTTGCAATTGCGTCGCCATTTTTGGCAGCATTTGCACAAGCGAGCGGGCTGAGAATGAAACTGATGCGTGCATTTGCGGGAACGGGAATTTTGGGCACGGCGGCGCTTTATTTCGTTGAGCAAAACCAATGGCAATTAGCCGCGCTCGTTTACATTATCGCGGCGGTTGGTTTTTACGGCGCTAATTTATTTTACGATTCGCTCTTGCTCGATTTTTCAAACGAAAAAAATCGCCATACCGTGAGCGGCGCCGCATTTTCGCTGGGCTATTTTGGCGGCGTAATTTTGTTGTTTTTAATTGGTTTTTGGACGATGAAAACAACGTTCCCGCCGCAAGCACTTTTTGCGATTGGCGCGCTTTGGTGGCTCGTTTTTGCCTTGCCGCTACTCGCTCATCGCGAAACAAAATCGCTTGACGGGAACGCCACTTTTGCAAACGCGTTCAAAGAATTAAAATCAACCACCTACGCATTTTGGCAAAACAAACAATTGCGCTATTTTATTCTCGCGTATTTTCTTTACATCGATGGCGTGGGAACGGTGGTGACTTCAGCGGTGCGTTACGGGAACGCCTTAGGTTTTTCGCAAATGCAACTTTTTATCGCGTTGTTTTTAGTGCAAATTTTTGGCATTCCTTGCGCATTGATTTTTGGTTGGCTTGGTAAAAAATATGGCGCAAAACCCGTGTTGCTCATCGCCCTCGCGCTTTATGTCGGCATCACGTTTTTTGGAGCGATTATTCCGACAACACCGCTCATTATTTGCGGGAACGCGCTTTCGCCAATGTTTATTTTGGCAGCGGGAATCGGTATGGTGCAAGGCGGCGTGCAAGCACTTTCGCGCTCGTATTTTTCAACCATCGTTCCCGCCGAAAAAGAAGTCGCGTTTTTCGGATTTTACAGCATGATTGGCCGCTGTTCAACGGTGATTGGACCTTTTATTTTGAGCGCGGCAGCAATCGCGTTTGACCGCCCTGGCGAACCTCTTTTTTCAACGCGCGCAGGATTCGCCTGTCTCGCATTACTTTTCGTCGCGGGAGCAATTTTTTTGATTCGCGTTCCCGCAAAAAATCATTCGTAAATTTATGGAAACTTCAGCATTTGACGTTATCGGTCCCGCAATGGTCGGGCCTTCAAGCTCTCACACCGCTGGCGCGGTGCGTATCGGCCTACTCGCCCATCACATCATCAAAGAATTCCCAACAATCGATAACACTCTGATCGAATTGCACGGCTCATTTGCGGCAACGGGACGCGGCCACGCAACCGATCGCGGGCTCGTCGCGGGATTGATGGGTTTTGCACCCGATGACGAACGCATCAAAGACGCGCTCAAAATCGCCGAAGAAAAAGGTTTTAAAGTCGAAATCAAAAACACCGATCTCGGTATGGACGCGCATCCAAACACCGCACGATTAACGTTTAATTTTGGCGGACATTTTGCAGGACAATCGCTAACAATCATCGGCGCGAGCATCGGCGGCGGGAACGTCGAATTGCAAGAAATTGATAATTATAAAACAAACATCACGGGAGCGCTCGACGCGCTCGTTATTTGGCACCTCGACCGCCCTGGATTCCTCGCGCGTGTTACCGCACTGCTCGCTTGCGTCGAGCTGAACATCGCGACGATTCTCACTGGACGTCGCATGCGCGACAGCGAAGCCCTCACCGTCATCAAAACCGACACGCCCGTTCCCGACGATTGTTTGAGCATGATGAAACGCATCCCTATCGTCAATCGCGTCGCGCGAATTCCAAAATTTTAGCGCGGGAACGGGAATGCGGGAACGGAGCGTGGATTTTTTCGACTACGAATTGGCGCGAAATAAACGCGAATTGTTTTTTAGGTAAAATTACTAACTTGGTTTTTAGTCTTGGCATTAGTCAATTCTTGGCGGGAACGCAATTTTTTTGCTTGATTTATCGGCGACAAAATGGTTTAATAGATTCTACGACACGGTGCGGTAGCCAAGTGGTAAGGCCTCGGTTTGCAAAACCGCCATTCGTCGGTTCGATTCCGACCCGCACCTCCAATTTAAAAACCGTTCCCGCGAAAATTATTTCACGGGAACGGTTTTTTTGTCGCGGGAACGCAGATTTCAAATTATTCTTTTTCGCGTTTGAGCTTGAAATATGCCTGAATCAATTCGCGGCATTTTTCTTCGAGAACGCCAGAAACGACTTGCGGATGATGATTAGATTTTGGCAAATCTTGCAACGCGGTAGCGCCACCGAGACAGCCCATTTTAGGATCGCCCCAGGCAAAAACAACACGTCCCAAACGCGCCATAATTGTCGCGCCCGAACACATTGGACACGGCTCTTTTGTTACGTAAAGCGTGCAATTATTTAATCGCCAATCGCCAATCGCGTTTGCGGCTTGCGTGATTGCTAAAATTTCGGCATGCGCGGTGGGGTCGCAAGTCGCAATGGTGCGATTGTGCGCAGCCGCGATAATTTGACCGTCATCATTATTCACAATAATCGCGCCGATGGGAACTTCGTCTTCTGCCCACGCCTTCAACGCCTCGTTGTATGCCAACGACATAAAATAATCGTCATCGCGATTAAGTTCGGACGGGAAAATTGGCGGGAACGGACAATTCATAGAGAGTTGAAAGTTAAGAATTGAGAGTTGGGAGTTGAAAATTTGCGAAAACTCTTAACTCTCAACTATAAACTATAAACTTTATTTAATTCTTTGCTCATCAAAATCGATCATATCGGCGAATGAAATAATATCGCTGGCGCGTTCGGGACAGCCCATTTTCGTGAGCGATTGCAAAAGCGCTTCGCGGCCCATTTCGCTCATGCCTTTTTGGACGAGTTCGCGATTCCATTTTGCGACGCGCAAATCTTGCGGGAACAGTTTTAAAAGCGCTTGATCAAGCGCGGCATTATCGTTCCCGTGAATTTTCACGAGTTCGACGACTGCCTGCGGGTCAATGCCCAAATGCATGCAAAGAAAACGGTCAAAACCTTTACAAAAATTGCGCTGATAAGATTTCGGGAGCATTCCCGCGAGATGTTTGCGAATTTTTGCGAGAAAACGTGGCAAATGAAGCAATCCGGTTGCGGCGTGCGGAATGTAAGGCGAAGGCAAATCGAGGCAAATTTCGCCGGTCGCTTCGCTGTAAAGCATTTGCGGATTGTCGGTTGGTTTTGGTTCGATCATTTTAAATTATTCTTCAATGATAATTGCAATGCTTTGCGCGAGCATTTCAATCGCGGCAGAAACTGCATTTGAGTAATTAACAAACGCGTCATTCCCGTTATTTTGCGCGACGGGAACGTTTTTTTCAATGAAAAATACTTGCGCGGGAACGCTTGTTTTGGCAGTTTTCAAATTGTTTAAAGTGATACTTGCAGAAACTTTGACGACGCCGTTTAATTCGCCATCAAGTTGTGCGACAGCCAAATTGATACTCGAAAACTCTTTTAACGCTTTGTATTTGAGCAAGACTGAAATGCGCTCGGGCAATTGACGTTTAAGCGTGCGCACGAGCGGCTCTGCCCAACGATTTTTATCAGAATATTTAATCGTGTTGTTTTCGGTGCGATACGCGATTTGTTGTTGGTCGAGATATAATGGCGCGGTAATGCGGTTGAGCTCGATGAGTGCGCACGACTCGTTGTTTGCGGTCGCGGGAACGCTCACGGCGTAATATTTATTTGCTTGCACACAAGCGCCCCCAAAAAGCGTTCCCACGGCAAGTATTGTAGCGATTAAAATTTGAGATTTTTTCATAAGATTTATTCGTTAGGATTGCCCCAAATAATTTTATCGGGATTGTTGTTTAAATGATCGGCGAGATTGCGAATCGCACGCATTGCATCATTAATTTGTTCGAGCGTTTCGTAAAGTTCGCCGCCGATGCCGCCTTCTCGATTGCCGACAGCGCCGTTAAATTCTGCCATTGTTTTTCCCATTTGTGTTGTGAGAGAATTAACACAGATAATTGTTTTGCGCAATTCGATCAATGTTGGGTCGAGATTATTTTCGAGCGACTTTGAAATGCTATTCAAATTTTTAGAAAATGCATTAAGATTTTTTACGAGTTCTCGTGTTTCGGGAGCTTCCAAAATTGCGCGTGCCGAAGCTGAAGCACCCACCAAATTTTTGTTAATTCCCTCAAAATCAAATTGGTCAAGCGCGCGATTTAAGCGTTTTGAAATTTCAATCGATTGATTTGCTATTCCTGCAAAATCAACTTTTGCAAGGTTTGAAAAAATTTTTGACGCGGACGCGGTAATTTCTGCGATGCTCGAATTAACGGTTGGGATTTCGGGATATTTACCAGGTTCGTGCCATTTTACTGGCGTTCCCGGGAAGATGTTTAAATCGATATAAAGCATTCCCGTCAGCAAATTTTCAGGTTTGAGCATTGCGCGATAACCCGATTCTTCGACAAGTTGTATTGTTTTTTCATCGCGCGAAGATAAACTGGCAACCGAATAATCGTCGGCAAATACGGAATCGATTTCGACGATTACGGGAACGTCTTCATTGCCGTGACGCAACGGAATTTCGCGCACATAGCCAATTTTTACACCTTTATATTTAACCGCAGAATTGATGGACAAACCGCTAACAGAATCTGAAAAATACAAAATAAACGGCTGCGTTTTTTTATTAAACGACAGCGAGCTGAAAGCAATGACACTAAATATCAAAATGCCAATTGCAACCAGCACAAAGATTCCAACTAACGTATAATTTACTTTTTTCATTTTTTACTTCCTGCCCTCGTTAAAAATTCATAAATTGCCTCACTTGGCGGATTTTTCAAAAGCGTGTATGGATTATCGAGCGCGCCCGTTGTTTTGGTTTTTATATCAAGATAAAGCGCGCGATCGCCAACCGCAAAAATGCTATCAAGCTCGTGCGTGACAATCACAATCGACGTTCCCAGCGAATCGCGAATTGACTTAATTAAATCGTCCAAACGTTTAGAGCTCAACGGGTCGAGCCCTGCTCCTGGTTCATCAAAAAACAAAATTTCTGGGTCGAGTGCCAATGCCCGAGCAATACTCGCGCGCTTGATCATACCGCCTGAAATTTCCGCCGGATAATAATCTTCCGTTCCCGCGAGCCCGACGAGCGACAATTTATAGCTTGCCAATTCGCGCGCTTCTTTAGGCGACAACTCGCTGTATTCTTCGATTGGCAACATTACATTTTCGAGCAATGTCATCGACGACCACAACGCGCCGCCTTGATACATCACGCCCACGCGACGCAACAACGCATCGCGCTCGGCGGGAACGGCATCGTTAAGCGATTTTCCGAGCAATTTTATCGTTCCCGCGGCGGGTGTTTGCAAGCCGATTAAATGGCGCAACAACGTTGATTTGCCGCAACCGCTCCCACCCATAATAATAAAAATTTCACCCGCTTTAATTGTAAAATTTAAATCTTGCATCACGACATTGTTGCCGTATGCCATCGTAAGATTTTCAACTTCAATTGGGTCCATTTTTTAAAATCCTAACGCGTTATAAATGACAGCGAAAATGCCGTCGCCAATGCAAAGCAAAACCATGCCAAGCACCGCAGCAGAAGTCGCGGCGTTGCCAACGTCGAGCGAATTTTTGCCCGCCACCATACCGCGATAACAACCCGCCCACGCGACTAACCAGCCAAAAAACACACTCTTAATTAAGCCCGAAAAAATATGGTTCATATTCAATGTTGCCACGACTTGTTCCCAAAACTGCTCAATTGTAATGCCCATCGTTCCCGTCACAAAAAGTCCGCCCAAAATACCAATACAATCCGCGTAAATTGTCAGCAATGGCAACATCAACGAAAGCGCCACCAAGCGCGGGAGCACTAAATATTCGACGGGATTAATTCCAAGCACGCGCAATGCCGAGATTTCTTCGCTTGCCTGCATACTGCCGATTTGCGCCGCGTAAGCCGCTCCCGTGCGGCCGCACATAATTACGCCCGCCATAATTACGCCCATTTCGCGCACCATGGCAATCGCGATACCGTTGGCGATATAAATAATTGCGCCAAAACGTTGCAATTGCATTGCGCCGACAAATGCCAAAATCACGCCCGTAATAAAAGAAATTAGCGTAATAATCGCCAACGCATCAACACCGGCTGACTGAATAAAATACATACAATCGCGCCAGCGCATCTGGGCTTTCCCGCAAAATAATTTTCCTAACGCAACAATCGTTTCGCCCAAAAAACTAAGCGCGCGCAAAGTATCGCTCACAATATTTTCGCTCCAACGTCCAACGCGATAAAAAAATCCCACTTGATTGCCCGCAACTTGCGGTGGGTATTTTCCGCTGGTTGTTGCCAATTCGTAAAGCTGCAAAACGCGTTTCGGCAAATGATTTGTTTCAAAGGCAATATTGCGTTCCCGCGCCCAACTTGCAATTTTTACCACAAAGCAAACCAAGCTCGAATCACATTCGCCCAAATTTTGACAATCAAATTCGAGGCGTTCAATGCGCGTTCCCGCGGGAACGGTTTTTATCGCATTTTCGAGCGCAGACAAATCTTCCAAACCTTCGCTCAATTTCCACGTTCCCGCCAAAGTAACACACAATTCGCGCGCCATCGGCGTTGTTGCCAATGGTTGCGTTGACACAATAATTTCGCGTTGTTTTTTCATTTTACCAATGTGGCGGTTTTTCGTTGGCGGGAGCGCTGTTGGGGTCGCTCCAACTTTCAGATTTTTCGGCTAATGCTTTAATGGCTTTTGTCAATTTATCAATTTGCTTGCCTTGCTCGATAATGACTTCGTTTTGTTGCGCGACGTAATTTTCAAGAAAGGTAATTTTTTCTTCCAATTTGATAATTTGCTCGTTCATTTTTATTAAAATTGTGTGGTAACGCCCGCAGAAATTGCATGACTCCAATCGTTCGTTCCCGTGAGGCGCGCGCGATAAACCAGATCAAATCGCCAATCGTGTGGCAAAACCAAGCGCAAATGTGGCGCGAGTTCCAGCGCAAAATCGTCTTCAACATACGCTTTAATCGATGTATTTGAATAGCCATATTTTGTAAAACGAGAATTCAAATGCGTGTTTGATTGCGCCGCATTCATCAACGCCAAATCGATGCCAAAATAGGAATCTACATTTTTGTGGCTCGTCGCAAATTGCTTGTCGATGCCAAGACCAACGCGCGTTTGCCAAGTAGAATAACCAAACGCATTCACTTCCAACGCCGACGCGTTCCCGCGCTCGCGAATCGTGTCCACGCGCACATAATTAAAATCCATGCGCGCAAACGGCGAAACCACCCAGCCATCGCCCAAATCGCATTTCATATTCCACGAAACAAAAAATCCCATGTCAAAACCGCGCTCGTTGGCATCGTTTACGCCAAGTGCAGTTGGACGATTGATGTCATAATAATGTCCGCCCGCGCTCGCGCCAAAAATCAAATTCCAATTTGTCCACGCAGGCATCATTCCCGCAAAAATGCGCAAGCGAAATGCGCTGTCGTTGATATTATCGTCATCACGCGAAGTGCCGTGCGCCCAAGCCGAAGCTTGATAAACGCTCAACGACGCTCCCGCCAAACGTTCGCCATCAATCCACGAATAAACGCCCGCCAAAATGCCCAAACTTTGATAATCAAAAGTCGGACTCGAACGCGAATCGCGATTAGCGGAACTTTCATATTGAAAATTGCTAAACCATTGCAAATTATTTACCACGCGAATGCCATCTTCCGATTTTGGCGCGCTCAAACCCACTTCCAAAACGCGACGCAAATAATCGACTTCGCTCACCGATTGTGCCACCGCAATTGCTGGAAACGCCGAATAAACCGATGGCGAAAACGCGTTGATCGTGTTTGCCAAATCATCGCCACTCGACGCAAGCGCGACCGCCTGAGCAACCTCGTTGAGCTTTCCATCATAGCGATTCGATTCGTTCGCCAAATAATTAATAAAACTGTCAAAACCGTTATGACGCGTAAATTCGCGGGAATGCAGTTTTTTGCTTTCCACGCGCGCAACACCAAATTCATTTTCACCAATACCAGCCACGCCCGCGGTAACGAGCAAAGTATTGTCCGACGCAACAACATAATCCCAATTACCTTCAATTTTTCCCGCTTTAAAAACTTTGTAAACCTGCCCCTGCGGCAAATTCGAATAAGTCGTCAACAATAGCGTTCCCGCGAGATTTGCCGTTCCCGTGACTTCAAGCATATTCAACGCTTTCAATTCAACGATCGAGCCGTAATGCGCGATGCCAACATTCCCTTCGGAGTCCTCCGCATATTCAAGTGGTGAACAATTTAAATCGCCGTTGATTTTTAAAGTTACACCGTAATCCGAGGAATTTCTATCGCTATACCAAGTCAATTGTCCACCATTTTGCCAAGCGCCATCGCGATAAACGTTCCCGCCAGCGATGTTAACCGTTCCCGTGATTTCTGTCGTTTTGTTCGTTCCCGCCACGACAAACGCGCCACCCGCGACAATGTTCACCGTTCCCGTGATGTTCGCGCCTTCAAAATTTGTCTTGTTAGCGATTTCGACAATTCCCGTGCCCGACTCTGTTTCAATCTTGCTGATGTTTCCCCTAAAAGTTGCATTCGGCGCGGAAAAAATAAATTTACCATTTTCTGAAATTTGAATTTCAAGTTCCGCTGCAATTGTAGTTGCCGCTGCACCAAATTTAAACGCACCCGATTCGACAACCAGTTTTCCCGTTCCCGCAATTGAATTGTTAATCGAAGTTGTTCCCGTGCCAGAATTATAAAGCGCACCATTTACGGTAAAATCAGCAACTTCACTAATTTCCAAACTATTATTACTCGCAATTTTTATTATTTGGTCAGCGTTAATTGTCGCAGGCAAAGCACTTAGATTATGAATAATCTGCGTTTCCGCATTCGCGACTGCCGAGAACGTTCCCGCGGCAGCCAAAAGCATTGAAAAAAACTGAACTGATTTCGTCATATTTATCTTACTATTATCTACGAAAAAACACGTTCCCGCAAAGCTATTTTGCCAACGGGAACACGGAAACAAAAAAAGAGAAATTAAGAAAACCTACTCGCATTCGCTCGTTAGAGAAACAAAAGAGAGTTAAAAGTTTATGATTTATAGTTGAGAATTTGCGGGAACGGGTTTTGATTTTTTATCACCGAATGAAGCTAATTTAAACGAATTTATTTTTCGAGCGAAGAACTCGGCGGATTTACCGCCGACGCTTCGGCGCTTGGTTCTTCGGGCGAAAAATTTCAGAGTCAACCAAGCCGAGGGGAACACTTTTGTTTCCGTTAATTTTAATTAATTTCTGTTCCCGCGCCTTAGATTCCTGAAATAATTTCCTTAGTTCCCATAGTTGAAAAAAATGCGTTCCCGCGAGGCTTTCACGGGAACGCAATTGATTTTTTTTGATTAATAACTTTTTGCGAAAACGACGCGACGCGGTGAAGGTTCGCCTGTGAATGGACAAATGCCCGGCTCTGGCGGGAACTCTTTATCATCAAGCGGAATGCAACGAATTGTCACGTTCAAATCGGCTTTGATTTTTGCCTCGACTTCGGGAGAGCCGTTCCAGTGGCAAAGCGCGAAACCGCCGTGAATTTCTGGCTTTTCTTTATTTTGAGGTGTAAAGAATGCGTAGAAATCTTCTTTGTTGTCGATGATTTTTGTATTGTCCGCGCGGAATTTTTTTGCGCGCGCCAAAAGATTATCTTGAATTGTTTGCAATTGTTCGGCGATGGTTGCGACAAAGGTGTCGCGATTCATCGTTGATTTTTCCATCGTATCGCGGCGCGCCACAAAAACATTGTTTTCGGCAATGTCGCGCGGACCGATTTCAACGCGCAACGGAACGCCTTTTTTAACCCAGCCCCAAGCTTTTTCGCCGCCGCGAATGTCGCGATTGTCGATTTTGACTAAAATTTTGCGGTCGGCATAACGCTGAGCTGAGAGTTCTGCGCGCAATTTTTCGCAATATTCATCGACAGAGGCTCTGCTTTCTTCGCCACGATAAACAGGCAAAATCACAACGTGCAACGGCGCTAAACGTGGCGGGACGATGAAGCCATCGTCATCCGAATGCGTCATAATCATACCACCAATAAGACGTGTCGAAACGCCCCACGAAGTCGTCCAAGCGTATTGAAGCGCTCCCGTTTCGGTTTGAAATTGAATATTACAACTTTTTGCAAAATTTTGTCCAAGAAAATGTGACGTTCCCGCCTGCAACGCTTTGCGGTCTTGCATCATGGCTTCGATGCAAAGTGTATCAACGGCGCCAGGGAAACGTTCGTTTGCGGTTTTGTGTCCGCGAATCACCGGCATCGCCATAAATTCTTCGGCAAATTGTGCGTAAACGTCGAGCATTTTGCGCGTTTCTTCTTCGGCTTCGGCGGCAGTTGCGTGAACGGTGTGGCCTTCTTGCCACAAAAATTCAGCAGTGCGCAAAAACAAGCGTGTGCGCATTTCCCAACGAACAACGTTTGCCCATTGATTAACCAAAATTGGCAAATCGCGATAACTTTGCACCCATTTTGAATAAGTCGCGCCGATGATAGTTTCAGACGTTGGGCGCACAATGAGTGGCTCGTCAAGTTCGCCCGCGGGAACGAGTTTGCCTTCTTCGTTTGCTTCCAAACGCGAATGCGTAACCACCGCACATTCTTTAGCAAAACCATCGACATGCTCGGCTTCTTTTTCGATAAAACTTTTGGGAATAAAAAGTGGAAAATAAGCGTTTACGTGGCCAGTTTCTTTAAACATCGCGTCCAAGCCGTCGTGAATATTTTCCCAAAGCGTGTAGCCCCAAGGTTTAATCACCATGCAGCCGCGCACAGGCGAATTTTCTGCCAAGTCAGCGGCTTTAATCACTTGTTGGTACCATTCTGGATAATCTTCAGAACGGCGTGGTGAAATTGCGTTTTTTGCTGGTTTTGCCATTTTTTTAGTTTTAAAAATTCAATTGATAAAAGTGCGTTCCCGCGAAAGCGCAAAATTAAACTTGCACTTCAGGATTAAAAAGTTGCACGTCTGGATGAATGATTTCTGTGCCAACGCCTGCTTTGGTAAAGATTTCAAGCAAAAGCGAGTGCGGTGTGCGGCCATCAATAAAGTGAACGCGGCGAACACCCGATTGGAGCGCTTTGACGGCAGAATCAACTTTTGGAATCATACCTTTTGAAATCACGCCCGTTTTTTTGAGATGATCAACTTCACTGACTGGCAACGTTGAAATGAGCGACGCGGGATCACTTGGGTCGGCGAGTAAACCAGGAACATCAGACATAAAAATCAAACGACGCGCTTTAAGCGCCGAAGCCACTGCTGCTGCTGCCGCATCAGCGTTGGTGTTGTAAGGATGATCGTCATCGTCAACCGCGATTGGCGAAATGACAGGAATTTTCCCTTCGTTCAACGCTTTTTTGATCAACTTTGTTTTAACAGATTTGATGTTCCCGACAAAGCCAATATCGATTGGCTCGCCGTTTTCATCATATTGCAATAATTTGGTACAAACATTAACATTGTTGCCAGGCATCCCTTGCGCTGAGCCATTTTTGCGCTCAATAGTCTTGCAAATATCAACATTGATTTCTTCATTAAGCGTTTTTTCGACGATTTTTACCACCTGCTCGTCGGTAACGCGCATGCCGTTTTTCCATTGTGGAACGATTGCCGATTTTTCCATCGCACGCGTAATCGCTTTGCCGCCACCGTGAACAACGACAACTTTGATTCCCACCGCATTTAAAAACACAATATCGGCAGCCACGCGTTCCCGCACAACAGGATCGTCAGAATCCATAAAACTGCCGCCGTATTTTACGACAAAAACAGAATCGTGGAAGCGTTGAATATAAGGAAGTGCCTCGAGGAGCACGCCCGCCTTTGCAATCAATTCAGACTCGTTAATCATTTCTAAAAACAAACTTATTTTTATGATAATCTTTCACGTTCCCGCGAGCAATCATTTTTAGTGGTGATGATCGCCGTTGCAGGCGCGGCCCCAAGTTCCGTTTTCGTCCATCTCATTTTCGTGTCCTTTGACAAGCGCGGGATCAAGTTCTGACGGATTTTCATCTGGCGCGGGAACGTTTTCCACGGGAACGCTTTCCGCGGGAACGTGATCGTGATGATGATCGTGGTGATGTTCTCCGCCGCAGGTGCAAACTTCGCAAGTGCCGTCGCCCTTGCAACCGCTCATTTTTTTCTTATGCTCCAACGGGTCGAGCGGACTCAAGCCGAATTTTTTCAACATCAAATAATCTTTGTCAATGCCCGAATTCTCGCGCGTCAGCAAGCGTTCGCCCAAGAAAATTGAGTTCGCTCCCGCACAAAAACAAAGTGCCTGCGCTTCCTCGCTCATATTCGCGCGTCCCGCTGAAATACGGATAATCGCCTTGGGAACGATAATGCGCGCTACCGCGACGATGCGCACAAATTCGATGACATCGACGGGCGGACGGCCTTCGAGCGGCGTTCCCGGACAAGGAATCAGCGCGTTGATTGGAATGCTTTCGGGTGGCGTTTCCATATTTGCCAATTCACAAAGCATTTTCAAGCGGTCATCGAGCGTTTCGCCCATGCCTAAAATGCCGCCGCTGCAAACGCCCATTCCCGACTCTTGAACATTGCGGATCGTTTCGAGGCGATCATCGTAAGTGCGCGTCGTGATGATTTCTGGATAAAATTCGCGCGAAGTATCAAGATTGTGATTATAAATATCACAGCCCGCGTCTTTGAGACGTTTTGCTTGGTCGAGCGTCAAAAGTCCAAGCGTGCAACAAACCTGCAAGCCGAGCGCTTTCACTTGGCGCACCGTTTCGAGCACCGATTCAAATTGCGGACCTTCTACAGGTTTACGCCAAGCCGCGCCCATGCAAAAACGTCCTGCTCCCGCAGCTTTTGCCTTGCGTGCGGCTTCGACGATTTTTTCAGTCGCCATCAACGGCTCTGGCTTGCAAGAAGAATGGCGCGATGATTGCGGGCAATACGCGCAATCTTCGGGGCAAGCACCCGTCTTGATCGATTGCAACATATTTAACTGCACGGTATTTGGCACTTGCGCTTGTTGATGCACTTCTTGTGCATAATAAACCAGCGAAGTCAGTGGCAAATTATAAAGTTTTCTAACGTCATCTAAATAATAAATCATTATCGTTTTCTCCTAAAAAAATTTTAATAACGGCGACGCATCGCGCGATCAATTTCGCGTTTTGCCTCGCGCTTTTTAATATCGGCGCGCTTGTCGTAAAGTTTTTTGCCCTTGCCCAGCGCAATCGTAATCTTCGCCAAACCATGAGCAAAATGAATATTGAGCGGCACAATACTCATGCCACCCGCCTGCACCGCTTGCTTTAACTCGCGCACTTCTTTCGCGTGCAACAGCAAATGGCGCGGACGATACGGATTGTGATTGCTCGCGTTCCCGAAACCATATTCCGAAATGTGAGCGTGATAAAGCGTCGGGCGATTATCAAAATCAATGCGCACAAACGAATCGGCAATGTTCGCGCGCCCTTCCCGCAACGCCTTAACTTCCGTTCCCGTCAATACAAGTCCCGCCTCAAAGCGTTTCAGCAATTCATAATCGCGCGACGCTTTAGGATTCCGCACTTCTGCGGCAACTTTATTGTCTTTGTGTTTGCTCATTATTAAAAAAGCAGCCCGAGACGCTAACACGCACCACAGACTGCTTCTCGAAAAAAATTAAAAATTAGTCGAGATTGGGCAATTCATAAGATAATTTACCCGCCACGATCTCTGCGAGAGCAATATCTTCAGCTTCCCACGATGAAACACCTGCCACCAAAGGACCTGGCACCGAGCACGGTTCATGTTTTTTCAATGCCTTATTATGACGGTGCAAATCATGGACGCGCTTTGAAACAACATTCACGAGAATGTTTGGATCGGTAATAATTTTTGAGGCCTGATCTAAAAGTTCTTGATTCATAGTTCAAAGATTATAACATTTTGAAGATTTTAATGCAAACGCTTTTCGGCAAACTCCGCGGGAACGCTTTTCATCCGTTGTATTTCTTAAAATTTTCCGCCTGCTCAAAAATTTCTGTAAAAACCTCATCATGAGTAACGGGCGGATAGCAGTGTTTCGCGAGAACGAGAATTAAATCCATTTTTAACTCTGCTTTGATATCATCACGCTTTGCCCAATCTGTATATTTCGATTTATCATCGACAATTTTACGGATTTCAGCCGCAAGTATTTTAATTTTATCTTCAGGATATTCAAAGCCGAATTGCTTGGCAACACTTTTCAAAATATCGTAGAATGCTTTTTCTTCATAAGAAATTCCCATTTCTTTGAAAGAACGTTTTTCTTTATTAACCTCTTTCAAAAGTTCTGCCATTTGATTTGCCACTTCCGTAAGCACTTCATTTGCAAAAATCGCGCTGTCTTTTCGTTCGTTGTATTTCGCCACCAAATCATTTAATTTCTTGGTAAAATCAACTCCTTGCTTTCGATTTACTTTAGAAAAATCGCCAATCACCGTTTTTATCAAACGCTCCATAAGCTTAACTTTGGTATTGGGCAATTTTAATTTTTTCAAACGCTCCATATAAATTTCGCTCAACACATCTAAGTTTTCCTTGTCGTCGCCAATTTGAATTATCTCTTCAACCGAATCGGATAAAATCGCAGCTTCAACCATCTTTTTTACTCGATTGTTCATTTGGACAATATCTGGCAAATCGCCCTTTGTTAATTTATAAACGACAGAACGAACACCGCAAAAGAAATGAATATCTTCACGTTCCCGCAAAGTAATTGCTTCGCTGTTAGCACAAAGATTAAATGCGGATTTCATCTTTTTTGCATGCCCCATAAAATTATTTTCAAATTCTTTAGTGGCTTGCACATATTCTGCGGCACAATTCAAACAATCCAATTGCTCCAAAGGCGTTCCCGCCAAAAATGACGAATAATTAAATGACAAAAACATTCGTCTAAGAATATCCAACTCATCTTTCACAATTGCAACAGATTGTTCAAGGTCTTCAACCGATTCGTTATTAAATTCTCCATTGGCATAACGCTTCAACGCCACATTCATATTATTTTTAATGCCAATATAATCGACAACCAATCCCTTCTCTTTGCCAGGATAAACACGATTCACGCGCGAAATCGTCTGAACCAAAGTGTGTTGCTGCAACGGTTTGTCAATATACATTGTATCCAAACACGGCACATCAAATCCCGTAATCCACATATCCACCACAATCGCAATTTTAAAATTGGATTTTGGATTTTTAAATTGCAAATCAAATTTCTTGCGATCATCATCGTTCCCGAGAAGATTATACAAATCGGGTTCATCGTCTTTATTGCGCGTCATTATCAATTTTATTCGTTCCGACGGCAATACTTCGTTCCCGTAACTCGCCATTGGTTCCGCAGCTCGCGAAAAACACTCCATACTTGCGACATTGTCTACATTGGGCATTTTAGCCCATTCTGGTCTCAACGCAATAATCTTTTTGTATAATTTGTAAGCAATCTGACGGTTTGAGCAAACAAACATCGCCTTGCCTTCAACCGTGGCACCTTCTTCAATTCGTTTTTCATAATGGGCGACGAAATCTTCGGCGACGGCTTGCAAACGATCGTCATCGCCAAGAATTTGTTCCATATTAACAACGGCTTTTTTGCTCGCTTCGATCTGATACTCATTCGCGCCCGCCTCTGCGCATTCTTTGTAATAATTTTCAATTGCCTTCAATTTTTCATTATCGAGCAAAACTTTCGCGGCGCGCCCTTCGTAAACAATGCGGCGCGTAATACCGTCCGCCACCGATTCGGTCATCGTATAAGTATCGACTACTTCGCCAAAAACATCAATCGTCGCGTCAATCGGCGTTCCCGTAAAACCGACATATGTCGCATTCGGCAACGAATCATGCAAATATTTCGCAAAACCGTAACTGCGCTTTACGCCTGTTTCCGTCTGCCGCATCTGCAAATTTAAATTCGTCTGCGAACGGTGCGCTTCGTCCGAAATGCAAATAATATTCGTGCGCTCGGAAAGCAATTGCGTATCTTCGGTAAACTTATGAATTGTTGTCAAAAATACACCACCGCTACTGCGATTTGACAAATGTTCCCGTAGCGCCGTGCGATTTTCCACTGCAATCACGCAATCGTCCCCGATAAATGTTTTCGCGCGCCCGAATTGTCCTGCCAATTGCGCATCAAGATCTGTACGATCTGTAATTAACAAAATTGTTGGACTCGCAAATTCGCGGGAACGCATCAGCATCCGCGTCAAAAAAAGCATCGTATAACTTTTTCCGCAACCTGTCGCGCCAAAATAAGTTCCGCCCTTGCCGTCTCCGTCGGTATTTAATTTGCAGTGGCGGCGAATATTTTCAAATAATTTATGCGTCGCAAAAAATTGCGGATAACGGCAACCGATCTTTTCTTCTTTTTTCGAGCTGTCGGGAAAAAATACAAAATCTTTAACAACGCTCAAAAGTCGTTCTTTTTTAAAAAGTCCCTGCACCATCGTCAAAAGCGAACTGATGCCGTCTGCCACGCGCTCGTTTGCGTTCACTTTTCGCCAAGCATAGAAAAAATCATACGGCGTAAACAACGAACCGTATTTACTGTTCACCCCGTCACTGATGACGACAAAAGCGTTATATTTAAAAAGTTCAGGAATATCGCGGCGATAACGCACCGTTAACTGCGTGTAAGCGTTCCCAATCGTTGTCTCCTCTTTTATCGCGCTTTTAAATTCCAAAACAACCAACGGCAAGCCGTTAACATAAACGATCCCGTCGGGAATTCGTTTTTGTTCGCCTTGTATCTCCAATTGATTAACAATGCGAAAAATATTATTGCTTTTGTTTTCAAAATCAATCGGTTCGATAAAAAGATCGGACAATGTCGTATCTTCGCGTTTAAGCGAAAATCCTTCGGCAATCAGCCGATACGTCGCAACATTTTGTTCATAAAGCGGCAGACCGTTATCGGCAGACAAGCGCGCAATCACGCTTTCAATTTCTAATTCTGTTATCCCTTGCGAAGAATAGCGTTCCCGCAAATACAACCGCAAATCATCGCGCAACAAAACATCATGAACTTCTTTATGAATTTCTTCACCGCTGCTATAAATGTAGCCCTCATTTTGAAAGAGCTCCATTATCGCCATCTCGAGACTGTGTTCGTTAAAGTGAGGCATAATTTTGTTTTTAAGGTTTAGGAGTTTAGCCGTTTAAACTATTAATCATTTTTGTGTTGGTGAAAATCAATATTTCGCGTTCCGCGACAGCCAGTTGCAAGATAATTGCTACAACTCCAAAATTCCGTTCCCGCGCGCACGCCTTTTTTAGCCATTTTCTTAATCATTGGCGCGCCACATTTGGGACAAATCGGAGCCGTGGGATCGCTCGCACTCTTTTGTTTAATCGCCTCCAAGCGTTCCGCTGTCATATTTTCAGTAAAACCGCCTTGGTCACGAAATTCACCCAACAATTTCGCAATATATGCTTCTAACATATTAATCGCTCTCAAACACAAAAACAATAATGTATTCGCCACCGTTTCCGCGTTCCCGCTACAAAAATACTTATCAAATTTTGATTTCTCCGACAAAACATGCTGAGCCGATTCGCGCAACCAATCATCTTTATAAATCGCGCGCTCAAAAGCCATACCATAAATTTCGCGCGCTGCTTCACTTTCTTTCGCCCACGGAATCATTTTGCGATGCAACAAATAATTATAATAATCGCCCATCAACTCTGCCAAACTCGCACGCGCAACATCAAGCAATTTCATTTCCGTTTCACGCGAAGTTTGATGCCGTGAATATCCCTCCGCAATATTTGCAACGCCACTGCGCGCCGCCTGTGTCATTTGGTCAAATTGCCGCCCACACGGATCTGTCTTTGAAGAAAGAAAGCGCTCGCAAAAATCTTGAGTGCCCAATTGAATAATGTTGGTCAAAACCCACACATTCAAACTTAAATAACCCATCGTGCTATAAATGCGAACACCCATAATTTTTTGCCTTTCTTAAATTGTTTTTCCTTATCCGTCTATTTTTTAGCCGAATTATTCTTTAGATTCTATTGCCAACCAATTAACTTGCGCACCATAAAATATATTTTCAGAATTCCAAGAAGAAAGCTCTATTCTCATCCCGGTATTCTTTACATCTAAAGCTTCAAGTTTATAACGAGACACCGCATCGGGAATGTACCGCTCGGAATTTAAATCCTTATAAAAATTACGAACAAATGCCGTTTGGTCCATTTGGGAAATTGACAGTTGTACGATTGGAGTATTTTTAAACGGATATGGGAATTTAACATGCCAAATAAAACGATTCTTATCTCGAATATATTTTTCTACATTATTTCTTGTCAATTCTTCTTTTGATACCACAGATGTTTTTAAATTACTTCCACGAACACTTCCCTGTTGAACTTTAATCAGTTGTTCCGTTTTATTTGTTTCTTTTCCCAAATTTGAATCTTTATTTAAATTTTGTTTTCCAATATCGCTATTTAGCCCGTTTCTTAAATTACTATTCCCTGTATTTATTTCACTCTCCTTACCATCATTAAGCAAATCCCGTCCTATCGAAGCCATGTTTATATCACCATTAGAAGTATTAACATTTACAACACTCGAGTTCGAATTGTCAATGTAATTAAAATTATTAATTGAAACAATTTCAAAAACGACTGAAATGGAAAAATATATTGTTCCAATAAGAGATATTGAAACTCCACCCCCATTTTATAAAACCACCCCAACAATCTATGTTATAGCATACAAACGCAACAATTATGGAAATTAAAAGTGCTAAAACTTTAAAAATCCCAGATTTAAACAATTTGTTTCTTTGTTCTTTATATTCAAAGTTTTTCATAACTTTTGTAAAATTTAATACGATTTTAAAAACTTGGCAATCCTAATTTATCAAAAAATGCTTTATTTCTCTCTTTTGCTCCTCTCAAAAGCCTATCAAAAGAAATAACTTCAATATAAGCATTATAGACAGAGTTAAATCCAAAATAACCTAACCCATCTGAAGTTTTTACATATGATTTCTCTTCACATACGTCTATCATCGTTGACGTTAAATCACACAAAATATAACAGTAACCAGGAATATTTTTAGATTCAGGAATCAATCGACCATTATTTGTTTTCACACCTCCATCTCGAATTCTTTTTAAATAATTAAAAACTTGTTTTATTGGATCTGCACTATTTGCGTCATTTCTCATTGGACGCTTAAACTCAACAAGTGTTATAGAAGCCAAAGGCAATTCTTTTGTTGGATTTACAAGTAATGGATTATCACAAATATTTAACGAACAAATATCAGGCTCGAGATTCGATTTATCAGAAGTTATTGGCATCGAGCTCAATGTCTTATCTGACGCTAAAAAATTATGAAAAGCCAAACGCTCATCTATCAACCACAAATTTGAATCCGAACATTCTTCTGAAGTGGTTCTCATTGGCATAAATAAATTATGAATAATTTCTTCTTTTATATATTTTCCATCATCTTGAAATGTTAATGCTTTTTCAAATAAATCAATAACGACTTTTCGTCGAGAAACATAAGCCGCCAAATCTGATTGTTTTAAATCACTTGCTTTTTTTAAGTATTCATTTAAACGAGACAAATATTCATCTTTATCTTTCATCCATAAATCCGACTGCATTAAATCATGCCCTTCTTCAATTAATTCTTCTTCAGCCTCCATTAACTTTGAATGCAATCGCAGTTCTAATTGTTTATCGTTAAGTGCCAAATCGAAACACTTTTCTTCCTCTGACAACGATCTAAAAATAGAGCGATATCAAGGAGCCTTTTCTTCAATATATTTTTGAACACGCTCCTTTGATATTTTTTTATTATCCTCAAGAAATGGCTTCAAATATTCATTAACATTTTTATTTATGACTTCACAAATCTCTTCAAATGAAATCTCATCTTCAAATAATTCTGTGTCTTTTTTAGGAGGAATTAAAAATTCTAGACGTTCAGGACTAACTTTCTTTGTCAAATAGTCTGATGTTACAAAACAGGCATACCAAAATTTTTCTCCATTATTATTAAGTTCTCCAAAAAGTCCTGCTACTTTATTTTTCAAATCTTCTTCTAAAACCAATCGTTCTGCAGCCCCATAAAGAATTTTATTAGAAGTACTCGTTTCCGACTTAAATTTAATATGAATCAAGTCAAAGGTTTCTTTTTTTATTTTAACTTTCTCAAGCTTATTTTCTTTAGCTATTGATTCAAATAAGTCACCAAGAAAAATTAAACTTTCTTTATCACCGACCGAAATTTTGGGAGCTCCACCAACACGAATAAAATACCACATACAATGGTCTAATAATCGTTGCGATATAATCTCAATCGTTTTAGGAATAACAGATTCATATTTTTTATCTTTAAAAACTGTCATTCTGACAGATGTTTTCAGCTCAGTCTTTTCTTTTAAATACTCTTGTTTGCTATCAATACCATCTTCCGAAAACCGAATTTTCCGTTCAAAATATTTTCCATTCTCCTCAAAAATGCTTTCAATAACAACTTTAGAAAACTCTTTCAACCACAATAAACGACCGATTCCTTTACAACCCTTTTGAACTTTATATTCCGAATCTAACGTCTGAAAAGAATTATAATTTTGGGAATCAAATCCAATTCCATTGTCAACTATTTCAAACCCTATAATATTAGGATTTGTAGTTCCGTCCAACACATCTTCTCTAATTATATTTATTTGAATTTGAGCTTCTTCTGGTTTGAGATTACCTTTCAAAATTCGATCATCAATCGAGTGAATTGAATTTACAACTGCCTCAAAAAGTGGCATTAATGCACTATTCCAAGGAAGATGTGTGTTTTTAAGACGACCTTTAAAATTTGTTTGAATAGACGACATACTACTATTTGATTGAATTTAAAATGATTGAAGCAATTCAATCTCTTCTTCAAGAAATTGAATATGCTTAAATATTGGACGGACCTGATTTTCAAAAATGTTTAAAGTCTTATTATCTGACATTATTATTGGAATATTGGAAAGTGTAGTCAAACTAAAATTCGCTTGTACAGATTCTTGAACATTTCTTCGACAATAATCTAAATGGAATCCTGCAATAAAAAACGCATATACCACCCAAGGACTCACTTTCGTTTTATCAACTCGAATAATAGCAACCGCTTGATTCGTATTTAATGGTAAAACTTTTTTAGAGACAATTGAAAACTTTCCCAACGTTCCCGCAATTGTAAACAAAATATCATTCTCCTGAATTACCGATCGTTTCAATAAATTATTTGTTTTGTCATCAATAAATGAAACATTTAACAAATCAATATTATGTAAATCGCTAATAGATTCTGCTTTTATATATTTTATACCACTATTTGTAAATTCCTTTGGAGTTGTTCCCTTTGTAATTAAACTACAAACTTCCCCCAGCGTTCCCATTCGCCAACCGACTGCCAAATTTTCGGGATCGATGTCATCGACGAACATTTTTCGGTAAAGGGCTTGGGCGGCGGATTCAAGGCGGGAAATCGTTTGTTTATTGATTTCAATACGATTTTGAATCGCTTGATAACGCGCAACAATACGACGCTGTTCCTCAATCGCGGGAACGGGAAGTCGAACTTCACACATTTCTTCCCAATCAAAAACTTCACGCGCGCTCCCGTGAGAATGAAAACGGGCATATCGATCAAATTCAGGACGGCGAAACCACATCATCAAATATTCTGGAAGCAATGTTTTTTCATCAATGATCTTAAAAACCGTATATGCTTGAGAAACAATACATTTTTCATTTTTATCATACAATGCAACAGTTATTTTTTCTCCATTACGCGATGTAACGGGAACGTAGGCAAACTGATTTTTTTCAACAATTTTATAGGAACGCATATCCGTTCCAATCGTATTTGCAACAGACGAAATAAAAACTTTTGACACGCTCAATCCCAAAAGATTTGAACATTGCAAATCTCTATTTCTCACATCCACTTCTTGAATGTAATCGCCGAGACGCTTTAATGTTGCGCTTGATTTTTTCATTTTGCGTCCTTCTTTCCTTTCCCGCGAGCGTTCCCGCGTTTGGCTTTAACAATTTTTGCTTGAGTTTTAGCGACAAAATTATCAAAATCGCTCGGCGTTTCGCTCAAAAATTCAACGCGCGTTTTATCAAACAACTCATATTCTTTTTCTGCTTTTGATAACGCTAAATCGCTCGAAATCGTTCCCGCGTCTTTTAAAATTTCTCTTCCGTTAATTGAAATAAATGCATCTAATTTTTTCACCCAATCTTTCATATACATCGGAATACGCTGCATCGCCTGCCCTTGCGCAAAGATAAGGTATTGCTCGGTCAAATTATTTAACGCAGAAATTTCTTCGGTAGATAAATAATTTTTAGCGATTCCTATGTCACTTTTTCTAACGGCGTTCCCGCGAAATGTCGTCAGCCCCATATTTGGCAATTGATGATTCGCGCGCTCGGCTATGATTTCTGCGGCAGTTTTTCCCGTAATCGCCCAGTGCATTTTATTTTGAACGGTGGCAAAAAATTGCAAACTTAAATCAGATGTCGGGTCATAATCGACGCTGGTGGCGTAAATATCGGTTATTTTTTGATAAAAGCGTTTTTCTGACGTGCGAATTTTTTGAATTCGCTCTAAAAGTTCTTCAAAATAATCAAACGGTTGGTCTGGATTCGACAAGCGTTCGTCGTCTAATACAAATCCCTTGCGAATAAACTCACTCAATCGTTGCGTCGCCCAAATACGAAATTGCGTCGCCAATTTAGTTTGAACACGGTAGCCAACAGAAATAATTACGTCGAGATTGTAATACTTCACACTATATTGTTTGCCATCGGTAGCAGTTGTTCGGAAAAACCGAACAACTGAATTTTCATTTAATTCGCCTTCTGCAAAAATATTTTTAATGTGTTCGCTTATATTTGATTTGCTCGATTGAAACAGCTCCACTATCATCGCCTGCGTCAGCCAAACGCTTTCCGCTTCAAAACGGACATCTAACTTTATTTTTCCGTCTTGCGATTGATAAATAATAAATTGGCTCTTTTGCGGCAAATCCATACAATCCTCTTTTTTCTAAAGTTCGTATCCTAACTCTTTAAAAACTTTTTCCACTTCTTTGCGGCTTTTTTCTTCTTCTTTAAAGAGTTCCCGCAACTCGCTTTGAAGTGCGGACATTTTTTCTTCGTAATTTATTT
Organism: uncultured Opitutales bacterium; assembly: GCA_934675585.1. Classification (GTDB taxonomy): domain Bacteria; phylum Verrucomicrobiota; class Verrucomicrobiia; order Opitutales; family UBA953; genus Spyradosoma. Next base: position 69,213 of record CAKUQY010000003.1, read on the forward strand.
TTTCTGAGCGATCAACAAATTCGATATATTTGCTCGGAACAAGCGACCAACCCTTTGCCTCGACTTCATCAAGCGTTGCCGCGTAGCAATATTCGGGAACGTTTTTGTAGCTTTGTTCAGCGCCTTCACATTGCCAATTATGGAAATTTTCGGCAATTTGCTTAATTTGTTCTGGCGTAAACTGAATATATTTTTTTTCAAACGGTTCGCCCCATTGGCGCAAATCAATAAAAAGCACTTCGTTTTCACGATTGCGATATTTTACGAGTTTGCCGTTTTGCTCAACCGTGCGCGCCTTACGGTTTTTCGCGAGAATCCATAATGTCACGCTGATATCCGTCGAATAAAACATATTGCGCGGCAAAATAACAATCGCCTCGACAAGATGATTTTTCAAAAGCTGACGGCGAATATTGAGTTCAACGCCATCACCGCTCAGTGCTCCGTTTGCCAAAAGAAAACCCGCCATCCCGTTTGCCGACATTTTGGAAACGATATTCAGTATCCAACCGTAATTTGCATTACTCGTCGGCGGAACATCATAGCCACACCAACGCGGATCTTCTTTCAACTCATTTTCTGCACGCCAGGATTTTTGATTAAACGGCGGATTCGCCATAATAAAATCCGCCTTCAAATCTTTATGCTGATCATTATGGAAAGTATCCGCCGCCTGCTCGCCAAGATTGCTTGCGATCCCGCGAATGGCAAGATTCATTTTAGCGAGTTTATAGGTTGTATTTGTATATTCCTGACCGTAAACAGAAATATCGCGACTGTTCCCGTGATGCGCTTCGATAAACTTCATACTCTGCACAAACATACCGCCCGAACCGCAACAAGGATCGTAAATTTTACCACGATAAGGCTGAATCATTTCCGCAATCAGATTCACAATCGTTTTAGGCGTGTAATATTCACCTTTTCCCTTGCCTTCGGCAATTGCAAATTTAGCGAGAAAATATTCATAAACGCGCCCAATCAAATCGTGTTCGGGATCTTTAAGCGTATCGATTTTATTGATTTCATCCAAAAGTGCCGCAAGTTTGGTGCGATCAAGCCCCAATCCTGAATAATAATTGTTCGGCAACGCACCTCTCAACGTAGGATTATCTCTTTCAAGCGTCGCAAGCGCGGTATCTATTTTTACGGCGATATCGTTTTGCTTGGCATTTTCCATAATCCAATCCCAACGACTGACATCGTTTAGAAAAAATACATTCTTGGCAGTGTAAAACACCACTTGATCCACAAACGCTTCCTTACCTTCGGCAACCAATTCATTTCGACGCTCTTCAAAACGATCGTTCGCATACTTAAGAAAAATCAAACTCAACACCACGTGCTTATATTCCGACGGCTCAACCGAACCGCGCAGTTTATTCGCCGATTCCCACAGCGTTTCTTCAATGCTTTTAAGTTTTTGTACTTTTTTCGCCATAAAATATTAAAGTTGAAAACATTATACAACTTCTTTTACGTTCCCGCGAACAGATAACATTAAAAAAAGAAAACAGACTATGACTTCCCGTTAAAATTCCCCGCGGGAACGCAAGCCGCTATTTTGCAATTTGTTTTAGTTTGGGTTCGATCAGTTCTGCGAGGCGCTCGTAGCCCTCCGCGTTGGGATGAACATTGTCGCGTATGTAGCGCGCGTCCGCGTGTTTGCCGTCGCTCGAAAGCAACGCCGTTCCCGCGTCTAAATAAAAAACATTGCGATTGTCCGCCAAACTCCGATAGCCCTCGTTCGTCGCTTCAATAATTGCGGGCGAATGAGCTTCGCGTCGCGGCAAAACACCGATCAGCAAAATTTTCGCGCGCGGCTGTTTTTTGCGAACCAATTTTAAAAATTGTTTCATTTTTTCCACACAAACATTTGGTCTGTCTTTGAGATGAAACAAATTATTCGTTCCCAACAAAATCAAAATCGCGCGCGGACGAATGCCGTCGAGTTCGCCAGCTTCCACGCGGTAATAAGCGTTATCAATATAATCAAAACCGAAGCCCGCGTTCGTCACAGCGTTCCCGTCAAAAATTTTTCGCCAAGCGTTTTCCGACTGCGCGCGCCCCGAAGGATGCCTGCTTTTGGGCTCGCCGCCCCAATGATGGACGATCGAATCGCCAAAGAAAATATATTTTGGCGAACGCTTTTTATTTTGCGCCATTACATCCGCGTGACGTTCCGCCCAATTATACGGAGCGCGCTGATGCGGCTCGGACTTTATCGGTGTTCCCGCGAACAAAAACGCGTTGCCGCCGAACGCAAACAAAACCGCAAACACCAACGCCAAAAACATCTTTTTCATAACTCAATTATATTCGCCCGCTTCAAGCAAATAAAGATGAAATTAAGAAAATTTTCACCGCGCATCGCGCGCATTTAACAATTTCAAATTTGGTGGAGCCAATGAGGATCGAACTCATGACCTCTTGCATGCCATGCAAGCGCTCTACCAACTGAGCTATGACCCCAAATTTTTATTGTTTATTTTTTTCTGCTTCAAGCTCGGCTTGACGTTTGGCGCGCTCTTCCTCTTCAATGATTTTGCGGCGCGCCTCGCGACGCATCGCTTCTTCATCGTTTTGTTCAAGTTCGCGTTCGACTTCATCAGTTGCGTTCTTAAACTCATGCCGAGCGCGTGCAAAACCGCGTGCCAACTCAGGAATCTTTTTACCGCCAAACAACAAAACAATCACTGCGACGACAATAAAAATCGTCCAGCTCGTTGCAAGCGCAAAGAATGAGATTGATAACATGTTTTCAATTCTGAATTATCAATTGTCAATTGTCAATTCTCAATTTAAAATAGAACTTATGTTACGCGCGTTTCACAAAATTCCCGTTCCTGCCGAAGCGACCACGCTTACGCTTAACCCCGACGAAAGTCATCACCTCGTAAAAGTGTTGCGCGCCAACGACCACGAAACCATTTGCGTTTTTGACGGGAACGGCAATTTTTATCATTGCCACATGCTCGACCACAACGCCAAAGCGCTCACGCTCACCATTGACAAGCGCGAAAGCGTTCCCGCGCCGCGTTGCGAAATCGCGCTCGCGCAAGCTATGCCCAAAGGTTCATTGATGGACGATGTTGTTCGCCAAGCGACGGAAATTGGCGCGACAAAAATTTTCCCGCTCATGAGCGATTATTGCGAAGTAAAACTCGATCCCGACCGCGCCGCAAAAAAGTTAGAACGTTGGCAACAAATCGCCATCGAAGCTTGCAAACAATGCGGGAACGCGTTTGTGCCAGAAATCGTTCCCGTGATGACAATTCGCGAATTTTTGAAAAACCGTTCCCGCGACGCGAATGCGCTTTGGCTGACGGCAAGTCTTGAATCGGGAACGCGCTTTTGCCACGAAATCGCGGCGGAAAAAAATGCGTTCCCGCCCAGCGAAATCCTTTGGTTTGTCGGTCCCGAAGGCGATTTTTCAGAAAACGAATATGCGTTAATGCGCGAAGCGGGCTGCGTTCCCGCGCGCTTGGGGCGCAACATTTTACGCGCGGTTACGGCGGCGATTTACACGCTTACGGTTGCCGATCAAATGCGCATTTCCTGGGGATTGCAATAAAATGAGCGACGAAAAAAAAGCGATTAAAATTTGGAGTCAAAAATTAGACGCTACACAAATTGAACGTTTGCGGGAACTCGTTTTGTCGTTTGGCGATGCCGAAATTTACGACGTTGCTTATTCGATTTTTGCGTTTAAATTGCGGGAACGCAAAGTTAATGTTTGCGCTTACACCAGTGGCAAAGTTGTCGTCAACGGCGCGGGAACGCAAGATTTTGTTATCAATTTTATCGAACCGCAAATTTTGGGGCGCGCCGAAATCGGCTACGAACGCGTCAATCATCCCGAATGGTTCGAGCTTCACGCGGGGCTCGACGAAAGCGGAAAAGGCGATTTGTTCGGTCCGCTCTGCACGGCTTGCGTGATTGCCGACGGGAACGCCGTTCAAACTTGGCTCGACGCGGGCGTTCGCGATTCTAAAAAAATCGCCGACAGCAATATTTTCAAGCTCGAAGCGATGATTCGCGCTACGCCTGGCGCAATTGTCAAAGTTTGCAAACCCGATTCGATGGAGCGCTACAACGAACTTTACGCGGCTTACGGCTCAATGAATCCCATGCTCGCCGCCTGTCATTTTAAAAGCTTAAAATCGGCATTTGATTTAGCGGGAACGAAACCGCGCTGGGGCTTGCTCGACCAATTCTCGACCGAACCATTCGTGCAAACAATTATCGCGCAAAAAAAATTGCCCATCGATCTCAAAATGCGCACACACGCAGAAAGCGATCCCGTCGTCGCGGCGGCCTCCATTTGCGCCCGAGCCGCCTACGCGCGCGCCATTCAAACGCTCGAAAACGAATGCGGTTTCGCCATTCCCAAAGGTTGCGGGAACGATGTCGTCGCCGCGGGAACGCAAATTCGCCAAAAACTCGGCAACGCCGCGCTCCCGCATTATTGCAAAATGCATTTCAAAACGATAAAACAATTGTAGAGAAATAATTTAAGATTTATACTAATTTTACTATGGCACATTCTACCCTTACCTACACAGACGGCACACCGATTCAACAATGGAAAATCGGCGGCTCAACATTCACCGCTTGCATGCAAAAAGGCGCGCAATTAATGAGCTGGAAACTCGATGTCGCGGGAACGACGCGCAACATCATTCGCTGGGACGAAAACGGCGATCTGCAAAATCTCAAATCCGTTCGCGGCGGGAACCCGATTTTGTTCCCGTTTGCAGGACGTTGCCACATTGACGGCAAAAAAGGCATTTGGGCCGCTCCCGATGGAAGCGTTCACGAATATCCGATTCACGGTTTCGCGCGCACGAGCAATTTTGAAATCGTTGAAATCACCGACAATTCAGTAACCGCAAAACTCGTTCCCGACGCGGAAGCGCAACAAATTTATCCTTTCAACTACACGTTTTTGGTAAAATACACATTCGCAGAATTGTCAATGACGGTCGAAATGACACTCAGCAATCACGGCGAAATCCGTATGCCTTGGTCGCCAGGACATCACTTTTATTTTGAATTGCCTTGGCACAAAGGGCTCACGCGCAAAGATTACGTCCTCACAACTGACGCAAAAAAATTCTTTCACCACGCAGCCGATGGCAATTTAGTCAAAGCCGATGCGCCCAAAGCACCGTATTGTTTTGACGATCCCGCAATGGTCGATTTGATTTACGCAAAACTCAAAAGCAATCGCATCGTTTTTGGCACGCGCAACGGCGAAGAAAATATCATCATCACTCACGGTGAAAACGCGGTGCCTAATCCTTGGTCAACGCTCGTAACTTGGGCGGAAACTCCCGACGTGCCCTACTACTGCGTCGAACCTTGGCTCGGCTCGCCAAACTGCGCCGAACACGGGAACGGACTTCACTATGTCGAACCTGGCGCAACCGAAACTTTCAAAGTTACCGTCGAGCTCGGATAAAATTTCTCAACCGCGCGCCTGAAAAAAAGGCGCGTTTTTTATGAAAATGAAAGCGATCATTTTTGACATGGACGGAACGCTGCTCGATTCCGAGCGCCTGAGCCAACGCGCTTGGGACACGGCGGCGCGGGAACACGGATTCGCGGTTGACATGCCGCTTTTTCTGCAAATGGTCGGACACCGCACGCCCGACATCGCAAAAAAACTAAAATCGCTTTGGGGCGACGGCGTTCCTGTCGAAATGATTGCTGAAACCGCCGCAAAAAAATATCTCGAACTCGTCAACGAAAATGTTCCGCTGATGGCGGGAACGCGCGAAATTTTCAACTTTTGCAAATCTCAAAAATTAAAAATCGGAATCGCAACTTCCACGCGCCGCGCCTACGCGCAAAAGAAACTCGAACGCGCGAAACTTTGGAGCGATATCGACGCAATCACTTGCGGAGACGAAGTTACAATCGGCAAGCCACATCCCGAAATTTACGCGCGCACGGCGACTGTGCTCGATTGCGTTCCCGCCGAATGTTTTGCCGTCGAAGATTCGCCAACAGGTTTTCGCGCAGCTTTTGACGCAGGTTGCAAAACGATTTTGATTCCCGACCTTGTCAAACCCACGCCCGAAGCATTGCGCGACGCTCACCAAATTTTTAACAATTTGCACGCGTTGCGCGTTTGGCTCGAAAAAAATATTTAAAGCGCGCGCTCAAGCGCAAAAGCGCGCGAACCTTTGAGCATCACGTTCCCGCGAAATTTTGCAACAAAATCGCGCAACGCTTCAATCGTTTCAAAAACGAAAATGCGTTCCCGTGGAAAACCCGTTCCCGCCGCGCCCTCGCCGATCAAATAAGCGTTCCCGCCAAACAATGCAAGCGTGTCGCGCGCAGAATCAAGCTGCAATTTTTCGCCGACCGCGCGATGTAGATTTTCGGAATCGGCTCCCAATTCGCCCATGCCGCCGAGCACAAAAAGGCGCGGATTTTTGTCGTTCCCGCCAAGTACTTTGCGAAAAGCGTCAACGGAATCGAGCATCGAAAAAGGCGACGCGTTGTAGCAATCGACAAACGCTTTAAAACCGTTCGGCAAAGCGCGCAGTTCTCCGCGATTTTCTGATGGACGCCACGAAGCGAAGCGTTCCCGCAAAACCGCTTCGTTGTTCACAAATTTTCGCGCAACATTCAGTGCCAAAACCGCGTTTTCAAATTGTCCTGCGGATGTCGAATTGAGGGCGCGAACGCTCTCGGGAACGAGTTTTTCCGAATCGACAACAACGGCGTTCCCGCGCGCGGCAAGTTTTTTGAAGGCATCGTATTTTAAAAGTCCGCTGTAAAAAACCGCGCAACAGTCGGGCGCGGCGGCGATCGCGGATTTTTCGTTGGCGATGCCATTCATCGAGCCCAAACCTTCGAGATGCACGGGAAGAACATTTGTGATAATTGCAAGATTAGGTTGCGCGACGGCAGCGCAGATCGCAATTTCGCCCTTGGAATTTGTTCCCATTTCAATCACCGCAAAGGCGTGTTTTTGCGGGTCAATGCGGCAAATATTCAAGGGAACGCCAAGTGTGTTGTTCAAATTTTTGGGCGTCGCAAAAACCGTGTGCGTTCCCGCAAGCAAATGCGCGAGCATATCTTTGGTTGAAGTTTTTCCAACGCTGCCTGTTACGCCGATAATTGTAACATTTTTTAAACACGTTTTGCGATAATTGGTAGCGATTTCGCGCAAAAGCCATTCGCTATTTTTTCCTGCGGGAACGACAATTTGGGCGATGTTTGCGGGAACGTTTTTTAATTCGCGCTCAACCAAAATCGCAGTCGCGCCCGCAGCAATTGCGGCGGGAACGAAATCGTGTCCGTCGCGCTTTTCTGTTTTTATCGCGACAAAAATTTCGCCTGGTTTGAGCGTGCGCGTGTCGATCGCAAAACCGCAAACAAAAGCATTTTCGTTGGCGTTGATAATTTGCACTCCCGCGGGAACGAGCGACGCCAATTCTGAAAATTTAAGATTCATCGCCGTTTATTTTTCTTCAAACAAATCTAAAATCGTTTCTTTGCCAACCGCGAGCGTGTGCGTATGCCAACCAACAATTTTGGTGGCGCCTTCGGTGTTTTCTGCCTTGTCGTCGATAAAAAGCGTTTGCGCGGGAACAAGACGCGCGTTTTCATTCACCAATTTATAAATTTGCGGCTCTGGCTTGCGACAATGCAAAAGGTCCGAAAAAAATGTTTTATCAAAAAACGCATCGAGATTGATTCCCATTTCTTCAAAAAATTTGTTGAAGAAAAACTCGCGATGAATGTCGTTTGTATTGCTCAACAAAACCAAACGATAACCATCGGCGCGCAATTGATTGATGAGCGCAATGCGGCGCGGGTCAATCGGCTTGTGCAAAAGCGAATTCCAAGCCGCCAATAATTGCTCGTCACTAACTTCGGGAGCGTTTTGCGGAGCGTGCGAACGCAATGCCGCAAGAAATCCCGCCTGCTTGTATTCGCCGCGTTCTTGGTCGATAAATAATTTGTGTTCTTCATTCATCGTTCCCGCGACCGCACCCAGCTTTACGAATTCGCCGATGCAATGCGGAATGTCGAGATCAAGCATCACGTTCCCGAAATCAAAAATAATCGTTTTGATTTCGCCTTTTTTGAAATTTTTTGGAATCAACATAAGTTTTTTTGAGAATAAAAATTATTGTGAAATTATTACTCTGAAAAATTTTCAGGTGCGATTAGCATTTCGCGGGAACTCAAATTTGCAGGCGTTCCAGTTAAAAGCACATTAAAAAATTTAATTAAATATTCATTTTCTTTAACAATATTTTTAGGAATATCGCTATAAGATGCTCTCACAAGCGCATTGCGAAAATAAAGAGAATGCTCTTCAAACAACTGATTATCAACTTTAAAACCGAGCGTGCGAAGATATTTTATCGCAAAAACTGCCGTTGTGCGCGTATTTCCTTCTTGAAATGGGTGAATTTGCCAAAGTCCGCGCACAAATTCAGCAAAGTGCTCTATAATTTGTTTTTGCGAAAGATTTTTGTAAGAAAATGCGCGTTCCCGCGCGAGATCATATTCTACCGTTTGCTCAATTTCTTGAAAATTGACGTAATAAACAGTGTCGCCATTGAGAATCCATTCTTTTTTTGTGATATCAAAACTGCGTGGCGTTCCCGCAAAATCAAAAACTCCGTCAAAAATATTTTTATGTGTTGCAAGCAAACCTTGGTACGAAAAGTTAAAATTTTTCTCGCCCAATATTTTTGCAATATTCGCGGCGACACGATCTGCTTGTTCAGTTAGTTTTTCGTTCCCGCGCGCAGATTTTATTTCATAATAATTATTAATGAGTTCCCGCGCTTGATCGATAGAAATCCCGCCCTCAATATGTTTTTGCGCCGTTTTTTTCAAATAATTAGATGTTTGAAGTCCGTCAACCGCCTGCAAGCCAATCGCGACTTGCCATGCATTCGCTTTTTCAACTTGCGTGGGCTCACCTTGTTTTATGTATTTATCAAAATCGCTCATACTTGTTGTGTTTTATTTTTCTTGTTGCGGGAACGCGCGAAAATAACGAGCGCAATACCGACGAGCATTAGCAACAACGAATAAATCGTGCCGCGGGAAAATCCAAAAAACAACGAAACTCCAATGTCGGGCTCGCGAAAAAATTCATTAAAAACACGAAACGCGCCGTAGATAATTGCCGCCTCACCCGTAAGTTGCCCGCGCGGGAGCGGCTCTTTTTTCCAAAAACGAATTTGCGTATAAATCAACATCACCAAGCCTTCAAGTGTTGCCGCGTAAAGCTGCGACGGGTGCCGCGGGAGCAAATAACCGACAATCACTTCTTTGCCGTCAATAAATTCGCGCCACGGGAACACGACCGCCCACGGCACATTCGTCACTTTGCCCCACAATTCGCCGTTGATAAAATTTGCCAAGCGCCCCAAAAAAATTCCTAATCCTGCAAGCGAAGTAATACAATCCATCAACCAAAGGAACGATGTTTTGTGATGTCGCGCCGTCCACCAAACCGCCAGCGCCGCACCGATCATTCCGCCATGACTTGCCATCCCGCCGTTCCAAACTTGAAAAAGCGACAACGGGTTCGCGCACAATTCATCAAATTGATAAAGCAGCATATAACCCAAGCGACCGCCGCCCAAAACGCCAATCAGCAACGCAATCAAAAAATTTGAACGCCCATTATCATCGAGCGGGGAACGCCCTTTTTTGTAATAAAACGCCAACGCAAAATAGCCAAACAAAAGTCCAACTAAATACGCCATGCCATACCAACGAATACCGTCGAGCGGCCAGCCGTCGGGAAATTGCACGATGAACGGATCTAAATTATGAACCCAATAATTGGGCGTCGGGAACGGAGTAAGATTCATATTTTAACTAAAAACTGCGAGGGAATGCGGGAACGGGAAGAGGATTTTTAACCACAAATTTCACGAATGACACGAATATTTTAAAAATAAAAACTTAAAGACGTTAAGAAAAATTTAAATTTCATTGCACGATTTTTTTTATATTTCACAAAACGATTTTAATGGTTCCATCTCGCTTCGCTCGGTATTTAACTTTTAAAATTCTCACCATAGCCGATGATGGTGATGCCAAGGCGCGCGGCTTCGGCGAGCACTTTTTCTTTTTCGAGCATTACCGCGTTATCGACTTGCAAAGCAACTTTTTTAATGCCGCCGATTTGCAATGATTCAAGCGTGCGCATCCCAAAACACGGCACATCAAAACGATAATCGTGATTGGGCTTGACTGTTTTTACGAAAAGCGAATTTTTCTTGGGAATATCGGCGCAGCGACGCAACATTTTGTCGGTGCCCTCGTAAGCTTCAACTGCGGTAACCGTTCCGCCCGAAACTACGACACCCTGACCGATATCGAGCCGCGCACATTCTTTGGCAATGCGAATTCCAAATGCCAATTCATCTTCGCTAATTTCTTTTGCTTTGCCGACCATACAACCAAGCGTCGGCATTTCCGCGTCCATAAACGCTCGCGCGTCGAGTTGTTGCACGCCAATTTTTGCCGCTTCGTCGGAAACTGCTCCGAAAATCGTATGCGCATTGCGTTCTTTAAGTTTTGCCAAAATAATCGCCGCTTTCAAATCGAGCCCCAAGCCGCCAAACAAGCGCTTGGGTGCGACTTGCCCGCACATCACAAAATAGCGGGAACGCAATTTTTCGAGCCCTTTCAAAAAATGTCCTAATTGTCCCAATTTTACGGTAATGACGCGTTCCCGCGGGAACGTCGCGACAAATTCGGGATCGATTTCGCCTTCGATTGCAATGAGTGAAACGGGAACGCCTGCCGCACGGGCGCGCTCTGCTAAAATACGCGGATACGCGCCACGACCCGAGAGCAACGTGAGCGTTCCCGCAGGGTCAAAATCAGAAGGTAAAAAGCGCGAAATCATAAATTAAATATCGATGACATCGTCGTCTTTGGCGCGCGATTTTTTCGTTCCCGCAGACTTGGGTTCATTGGGTACTTGCTCTGACGTTCCCGCCATTTGTTGAAAAATCATATTTGTCAAATTTTGACGTTTGATGCCAAAAAATGCACAAATAAACAGCGTCGCCAAACTTGTCCAAACCGAACCCCAAAGCGCGGCGCCAAACGCAATTTTTGCGCCAATTACAAAAAACGCGATCCAAAAAATGAATCCGTTAATCAACCAAAGTGCCAAGAGCGCAATAATGATCAGCCAAAAAATTTTTCCCGCCAACGCGCGCATATTAAAAACGCCACCGCCAAGCGCCAAACTAATCACAAACGGCAAAACTTTGGCAATCATCAACGGTCGCACAAACGCGTTCAAAAAACTGATCACGCACGCAGCAAAAAAAATCGCCAACAGATTCTGCGGAATTCCATTCACAACAATCGCCGCAATAAAAACGCCCGCCGCAATAATTAACGCATCGCGCAAAAACGCTCCAAGCGAACTAAAATTTGTTTTTTCCATAGCTCTATTCTAATCCAAAAATCACGTTCCCGCGAGTTAGTTTTACCAATATGAAAAAATAAAAACTCCGCGAGAAATGCGTTCCTGCGGAATTTTGTTCAAATGGTTGTGCTTAATTTTTAGCGCAAAATTGTTTGAAAAAATTGCAAACAAAACTTGCGAACATCAAAATGCCTACGCCGCAAAAAATCCAAAGCACAATTTGCGGGAGCGACACATTGACGCTCAACGATGAAAAAACAAACGCAAAACCCGACACCGCGACAAACAAGCAAAACACGATAAACACATAAGCCAATTTTGGCGTGCGTTGTAAATTCTTTTCGAGCTCACATTCTCCCAAAAGCACCTCTGTTCCCGCGGCATTTTCTACCACTGTTTCAACTGATTTTTTATTTTGACCAACCGAACAATACATAATATTTACACTGTAAAAATAGCCCAATTGCGTTTTAAATAGCCCGTTCCCGAATAAATCGTCAAGGCGACCGCCGCCACAAAAGTCCACAATCCCAAATCGCGCAACCACTGCGCCGCGGATTCGATATAAAACACATCGACATTCGGCAGAAAATTCTCCCAAAGCAAAGTCCAATCACTTGCGCAAGCGCGCGCGCCGAGCAGCAAAAATACTGAAACCATCTGCAAAACGGTTTTGATTTTTCCGGCGCGTTCTGCCGCGAGCACCTGCCCGTTCGCCGCCGCGACCAAACGCATTCCCGTAATCAAAAATTCACGGCAAATAATCACCATCACAAGCAAAACGCACCAGCGCGGCAAAATCGTATCGTTATCTTGCCACGGTTGCGTCAAAAGCGTCACGAACAAACCGACCATAATAATCTTGTCCGTCAACGCATCCATCAATTTTCCAAAATTAGAAATCACCGCATATTTGCGCGCCAAATAACCGTCGAGCCAGTCCGACAGCGCCGCCACGCCAAACAGCAACAACGCGAACGTGTCGCCCGAAGGAACGTTGAGGCACAACAGCGCCACAATGACGAACATCAGCGGAATGCGCGAAAGTGTGAGAATGTTAGGCAAGTGTTTCATTTTTTGATTCGTTAAAAGTTTACGCGTTCCCGCCGTTTTGCGTTCCCGCGACAATCGCTTCGTCGATAACAACCTTTTTCGGCTTCAATTTTTCGTTGGGCAGATTGTACATAATATCGAGCATAAATTTTTCAACGATTGATCTCAAACCGCGCGCTCCCGTGTTCAACGCGATTGCTTTTTGCGCAATGGCTTTGAGCGCTCCCGCGGTAAATTCGAGTTCGACATTTTCCATCGCGAAAAGTTTACGATATTGTTTAACGAGCGCGTTTTTGGGTTGCGTCAAAATGTGAATCAAATCTTCTTCGCCCAATTGCGACAAAACAGAATTAACTGGCAAGCGACCAATAAATTCGGGAATCATGCCAAATTCGAACAAATCTTCAGGTTGCAATTCTTGCATAATTTGCTCGGCGCTCAACGCTTGATTATCTTTGCTCGTCGCGCCAAAGCCCATAAATTTGTTCCCGAGACGCGAGCCGACAATTTTGTCGAGTCCCACGAACGCGCCGCCGCAAATAAACAAAATGTTTGACGTGTCAATTTGCACATAACTCGCTTCGGGATGTTTGCGCCCGCCGTTGGGCGGAATGTTCGCAACCGTGCCTTCGATGATTTTAAGCAGTGCCTGCTGCACGCCCTCGCCCGAAACGTCGCGCGTAATCGACGCAGAATCGCCCTTGCGACCGATTTTGTCGATTTCGTCAATGTAAATAATTCCCGTTTCCGCGCGCTTAACATCGCCTTTGGCATTTTGATAAAGTCGCACCAAAATATTTTCGACATCGTCGCCAACGTAGCCCGCTTGCGTCAGCGTTGTCGCGTCGGCAATCGCGAACGGCACATCCAAAACCCGCGCCAGCGTTTTCGCCAAAAGCGTTTTGCCGCTTCCCGTTGGGCCGATCAACAGAATGTTGCTTTTTTCAACTTCGACATCGTCCAAATCACTCGCCGTTCCCGCGGGAACGCCATTTTCTTTGCGAATCTTATCATTCAAACGTTTGTAGTGATTGTAAACCGCGACCGAAAGCACTTTCTTCGCCATTTCTTGCCCCACGACGTAATCGTTCAAAACCTGACAAATTTCTTCAGGCTTGCGCAACGCAATCTCTTGCAACGCAGGCGCTTCCGGTTTTTTTTCAACCGTTAATTCGGACTTTAATTTTTGTGTTTCGTCGGCGGACAATGGCGCGGCATCGGGATTTTTTTTCAAGCGACCGCCATTGCACAAATCAACGCAAAGTTTAGCACAATCTTCGCAAATATTATGTCCGTTCGGTCCCGTAATCAACGCGCCAACGTCCATTTGCGAACGACCGCAAAATGAGCAATGTGGAATTTGTGAATTTGCCATTTTTTATTTTTCTATTTTCAAAAAATCAAGGCGTTCCCGTAGTTTTTTCGTTCCCGCCAATGATTGTTATTTTTCGATCACGTTATCGACGATGCCGTAAGCTTTTGCGTCGTGTGCCGACATAAAATAATCGCGTCCCGAATCTTTTTCAATTTGCGCGATTGATTGTCCTGTGTGTTTTGCGAGCACTTCGTTGAGTGTTGAACGCCAACGCAAAATTTCTTTCGCGGCAATCGAAATATCCGATGCTTGACCGCCCGCACCACCGCTTGGTTGATGAATCATCACCGAAGAATGCGGCAACATATTGCGCTTGCCTTTCGTTCCTCCCGCGAGCAAAACTGCCGCCATACTCGCTGCCTGCCCCACGCAATAAGTCGTTACATCGCAAGACAAAAATTGCATCGTGTCATAAATCGCCATGCCCGCCGTTACCGAGCCGCCTGGGCAATTGATGTAAAGATAAATGTCCTTTTTAGGATCTTCCATTTGCAAATAAAGCATTTGCGCGATGACCGCGTTCGCCACTTCATCGTAAATCGGCGTTCCCAAAAAAATAATGCGGTCTTTCAAAAGACGGCTATAAACATCCCACGAACGTTCCCCGCGGGCATCTCTTTCAACAACATTTGGAATAATGTAACTCATAATAATTTTAATTATACGATTTTAGCATAAACGCGTTCCCGCCGCAATTTTCAGTTCCCGCAAAAACGCGTTCCCGCAACTAATAAAGCCAATATTTTTTAGTGCGCGCTTGAAAATCAGCGGCTTGTTTTGCCCAGCGTTCGAGATAAGCGTTAATATTGACGCGGGAACCATTTTTTGCCAAATCGTTAAAAAGCGCCTCGCTCCCGACGTGTTTAATCCACAATTCGCGCTGACCTTTTGTCGCTGCCGCAAACGGATTTTTCTCGTTCCACTCACAAGATTTACGCATCAAATGAAAACTCAAATCACAAATGGAAAATTTTTCCCAATTTGAAATTGCCAAAAACGCGCCTTCTTTGTCGTTAATTGTCATTGGCGACGCCGCCAACCCGCGAATAAAAAACGAATTAACGAGCACTGACATTTCTTTGGCTTTTTTTTGCGGGAACGTCAAAAAACGAAATGGCGATGCGATTTTTCCGTTCGCGTTTTTTCCCGTGTGACCAAAGCCGCCAAGTTGCGTTCCCAAGCCCGTCATTGCGTAGCCCTCGCAAGCTTCAACCGAATTGATATACGGCGAAGTTGGCATCCATTTTAAACCCGTTTGGCGCCAACGCATCGAACGATTCCAGCCGCGCATTTTCACAACATCCACTTTCCAAGCGCGCTTTTTTGCCGTTTCTGAAAGTGTAAACCAGCCCTCGCCGAGCGCGGCTTTGGCGAGCTCGCCAATCGTCAGCCCATGCACATACGGCGTTGGGTAAAGTCCAACATAACTTTGCCATTTTTGATCGAGCCCAGGACCACCCACTTTTAGCCCGCCAAGCGGATTAGGACGATCGAGAATTGTTACGCCGACATTTGCTTCAAGACAGGCCTCAATCACATAACGCATACACGAAATAAACGTGTAGCTCCGCGAGCCAATATCTTGCAAATCGATCACCATGCGGTCGAGACCGCGCAACATTTCGGGCGTCGGTTTTCGCGTCGCGCCATAAAGTGAAAAAACGGGCAAACGCGTTTTGGGGTCGATGTGATTTTGCACAATTTTTTCGGCGGGAACGTCGCCATAAATGCCGTGTTCGGGACCGAATAATTTTACCAATTTTACGCCCGCGCGCCGTCCACGCGTATGCAAAATTTTAATTGTGCTTTCGCCACGATGATTCACGCCTGCGGGATTTGTCAAAAGCCCCACACGCAACCCTTTCAAACGCTTAAAATTTTCAGCTTCGAGTTGGTCGATTCCTAAACGCACTGCAATTGGTGGATAATTTTTAGTTTTTTCAGCTGCCCACAAAGGCGTTCCCGCAAACAGCGCCAACGAAAAAATTCCAATTACAATAAATTTTAAACGTGTCATGATTTTATTTTGCCTCAAGCCAATTGGTTGCTGCCGCACTTTCTGCGACGAGTGGAACTGTTAGCGGGAACGCGTTTTGCATCTCGCGCGTAACAATTATTTTTACTTGCTCAACATTTTCGTTGGGCGTTTCGATAATTAATTCGTCGTGAATTTGCAAAACAATGCGCGCCGCGGGAACGTCTTTTTTGAGTGCTGCCGCAACTTTGAGCATCGCCACTTTCATAATATCCGCGGCGGAACCTTGAATTGGCGTATTCAGCGCCAAACGTTCGCCCAATTTTTGCGTGATTTTATTGGTGGCGGCAAGTTCAGGAAGATTGCGGCGACGGCCGAGCACGGTTTCAACAAAGCCGTTCCCGCGCGCTTTTTCCACAATTTCGTCCATATATTTGCGCACGCCCGCGTATTTTTTGAAATAATTTTCCATGTATGTTTTTGCGTCTTTTCGGGTAATGCCGAGCGATTGTGCGAGCGCAAATTCGCCGATCCCATAAACAATGCCAAAATTCACCGCTTTAGCGTGGCGGCGCATTGTGGGCGTGATTTGTTCGGGCTCGCAATGAAAAACATTACACGCCGTTACCGCGTGAATATCTTCGTTTTCGCGGAACGCTTTTTTCATCACTTTGTCGCCAGAAATATGCGCCAACACGCGCAATTCAACTTGCGAATAATCGGCATCGACAAACGCGCAACCCGGTTTTGCAACAAACATTTTTCGCAAATCGCCACCCAATTCGCCGCGCGCGGGAACGTTTTGCAAATTAGGTTCCGACGAACTCAAACGCCCGGTTATCGTTACGGTTTGATTAAAAGTGGTGTGAATTCTGCCGTCGTTGGCGATCGATTCGATCAAGCCATCGGCAATCGTTTTTAATTTTCCCAATTGGCGAAAATTCAAAATTTTTGCAACCACTGGCGAAAGCGGCAACAATTCTTTCAACACTTCGGCGTCTGTCGAATAGCCACTTTTCGTTTTGTGTTTTGCGGGCAATTGTAATTTTTCAAACAAAATCACAGCCAATTGTTTTGTGGAATTTAAATTAAAAACTTCGCCCACATCGTCAAAAATTTCGCGTTGCAAAACGGACGTTTTTTGTTCGAGTTCCCGCGAAAAATTTACCAACTTTTCGCGATCAACCCAAATGCCTGTCGCCTCAATTTCTGCCAACAAAAACGTTAACGGCAATTCAATTTCATTCAGCAATTTTGTAAATTCCGCTTCATTTGCCAACGCCGCCGTCTGCTTTTCGTAAAGCTCGCGCAACTCTGCAATGCTCGCGGGAACGCTCATTTTGCGCGCGGGATCGAGCACATACGCCGCAAGAGAAACGTCAAAAAAGTTGAGAGTTGAGAGTTGAAAGTTGGGAGTTTGGAATTTAAAAAATGCGCGATAAAGCGATTTAAGATCGTAAGCAATCACGCGATGCGTTCCCGTAAAAATCGCTTGCAACGCTTGCGGGAACGCTAATGCGTCTGCCTCAAAAATAGTCGTTCCCGCCGCAATTTTAAGACCATCATTATTTTGCAAAACAAAAATTTCGGGAACGTCAATGCGCGCCAATGCCGCCGCGTCAAAAGTTTGGGTCGATTCGGCAGTTTTTGCGTTCCCGCCAAAATCTAAAACCAATTCATTTTCTTCATTGGTGGGCGTTCCCGCAAACGCTTCGAGCTTCCAGTCTTTAATCAATTTTGAAAAATCAAGACGCTTAAAAAGCGCGTAAAGTGCGTTCCCGTCAAACTCGCCACGCAAATTATTTGCGGGAACAAATTCGATGGGCGCGTCGCGGCGAATCGTCGCTAAATCATAAGACAAAAACGCCGATTCTTTGCCGTTGCGCAATTTATTTTTTACCGAATCACGCAAATCGAGCGACTCTAAATTTTCATAAATCGCCGCCACGTTCCCGTAAGAAATAATCAAATCTTTCGCCGTTTTTTCGCCCACGCCGGGAACGCCGGGAATATTGTCGGAACTATCGCCCCAAAGCGCTTTTAAATCAACAATTTTTTCAGAACTAAATTGATAATCTTCAAAAAACTTTTCCGGCGTGTAATCAATCGTATCTGTTTTGCCCATGCGCGAAACGATCAATTTTACTTTCGTCGTCGGCGAAATCAATTGCAAACTATCACGATCGCCCGTAACAATCACGCACTGCCAAGCGTCTTGCTCACAACGACGCGCAATCGTGCCAATCAAATCATCCGCCTCCCAACCTTCACAAGTGTAAACGGGAACGCGCATCGCACTCAAAATCTCTTTGGCTAAGGGAATTTGCGGACGCAATTCTTCGGGCATCGGTTTGCGCTGCGCCTTGTAATCTGCAAATTGTTTATGACGAAATGTCGGCGCGTGAACGTCAAAACAAACACAAAGCGCGTCCGGATTTTCCTCGTTCAACAAGCGCTTCAAAATCATCAAAAATCCATAAACCGCATTCGTCGGTGTGCCATCACTCGCGCTCAAGGGGCGAATGCCATAAAATGCGCGATTGATAATACTATTGCCATCGAGAACCATTAATTTCATGTTAGTTTATAATTTAAGTTTATACTTGAGAGTTGCGGGAACACGGGAACGGGAACGGGATTTTTTAAAAGCGAATTTCGCAAAGAAAACGCATACCGAGCGAAGCGATATTTAACATTCCGCAAAAAATGGAGAGTGGGGAGTGAGGCGTGGGGAGTTCTCCACACTCCACACCCTACACCCTACACCGAAATTGCATTTTTTACGTTTCATTTGCGTCATTTGCGTTAAAAAATTTAAATCGATTTGGCGTGTTTTGGCGTTCCCGCGGGATTAAAATAGCTGTCGAACGGCAGCGCAATCAGACGAATAAATAAGCGTCCTGTTTGCGTGACGGCAAAACCGTTCCCATGCGGGAGCGGCTCGATGAGCCCGTCAGCAGCGAGTGGCGCGAGTTTTGCGATTTCGTTAGCGTAGCGTTTTGAAAAATCAAATCCAAAATGCGCGCTCATGGCGTCGTAATCGAGTTGCAAATCGCACATAATTTTTGAGATAATTTCGCGGCGACGCAAATCTTCGTCGTTTAAAATGAGCCCTTTCACCGTTGGTAATTTGCCTTGATTGATCGCTGCGCAATAGGTGTTGTAATCTTTTTCATTTTGCGAAAAAGTGCGCGACGATTGCGAGATTGACGACATGCCGAGTGCGACGATAGGCGTTCCCGCGTGCGTTGAATAACCTTGGAAATTGCGTTGCAAACGGCGTTCCCGCAAAGCGTGCACTAATTCGTCGTCGGGACGTGCAAAATGGTCGAGCCCAATATAAACAAAATTTTCGGCGCAAAGACGCTCGATAATTGTTTTCAGCAAAGTTAATTTTAAATCGGGATCAGGCAACGCTCCCGTGGCTTCGAGCAATTTTTGTTGCGGCTTAATCCATGGCACGTGCGCGTAGCTAAAAATAGAAAAGCGATCGGGCTTGAGCGCGATGGTTTGCGTCAGCGTTTCTTGAAAACTTTCCACGCTTTGATAAGGCAAACCGTAAATCAAATCAAAATTAATCGAAGTAAAACCGAGTTCCCGCAACCACGCCACGCATTGCGCCACAACGGGCAACGGCTGTACGCGATGAATGGCAACTTGTGTGCGCGAATTTAAATCTTGCACGCCAAGCGATGCGCGCGTGCAGCCTAGGCGCGCAAATGCGGCGATGATTTCTTTGGAAGCGGTTCGTGGGTCAAGCTCGACCGAAATTTCTGCGTTCCCGTCAAAAATAAAATGTTCCCGCAAAATAGCGCTCACGCGATCGATTTGTGCGGGCGTCAACGCGCAGGGCGTGCCGCCGCCAAAATGCAATTGTGCCACGTGCATTTTGCCCAAAGTTTCGAGGCGGGAACGCTGCAAAATAATTTCTTTTTCAAGGCAATCAATGTAAGCATTTGCCGCGTTTTCGTCTTTGGCGGGAACGGTAGTGCAGCCGCAATACCAGCAAAGAGATTTACAAAATGGAATGTGAATGTAGAGCGAAATCGTGTTCCCGCCATGCGCAATATCTTCGCGCATTTGTTGCGAAAGCAGCTCAAAATTTTCGTCGGTTTTAAACTGCAACGCGGTTGGATACGAAGTGTAGCGTGGCGCGGGAACGTTATATTTTTTTACCAAATCTAAATTAACGAGCATGGCTTTTCCCTAATCGTTAAAAATATTTTTGCGAAAATATTCGAGACGTTCTTGAATGCGGCGCGGATTGCTTTCTTTCAAAATTTCGGCAGCCAAGCGTTTCATGTCGGTCAATTTTAAATGGCGCAAATTGTAGCGAATGCGCGATGAATTTACCACGCTCATACTCAACGCGTCCGCGCCACAGCCAATCAAAAACGGCGCGAACGCAGGCGTTCCCGCCATTTCGCCACAAACAGCGCACGGAATATTTGCGCGGTGAGCCGAATTAATTGTGCGCGCAATTGCCCGCAAAACAGCTGGGTGATACGAATCGTAAAGATAAGAAATTTTCGCGTTCCCGCGATCGACTGCGAGCATATATTGCGTTAAATCATTGGTTCCAATCGAAAAGAAATCGGCATATCTTGCCAAATCATCTGCAATCGAAACTGCCGCCGGCAATTCAATCATCGCGCCCACAGGAATGTTTTCGTCAAACGCGACGCCGCGGGAACGCAATTCAGATTTTGCCTCTTCTAAAACATCTTTCGCCGCGAGCAATTCGCTCACCGACGAAATCATCGGGAACATAATTTTTACATTTTTGCGCGTAGATGTTCGCAAAATCGCGCGCAATTGTTCTTTGAAAATATCTTTAAATTCCAAACAAAAACGAATCGCGCGAAAACCCATAAACGGATTTGCCTCGGGTGGCATCAACGCGGTTGATAAATGTTTGTCGCCGCCAATATCCAAAGTGCGAATCACGCAACTTGAAGTTGCGGGAACGGCCTCTGTCACCGAGCGATATTCTTGATATTGCTCTTCTTCTGACGGGAACGAATTGGTGCGCATAAAAATGCCTTCGCTGCGGAAAAGCCCAATCGCCGTGACATGCGCTTGGTCGAGCGATTCGAGATTTTCTTTGCCCGAAACATTTGCCTCAATATTAAAATGAAAACCATCGAGCGTGATGTCGTCTTTGCCAGAATCTGCCGCGATGCGCGCTTCAATTTCCTTTTTTTGCTTTTCAATGCGTTCGTAAACTTCCAAAGTTTGTTTTGATGGGTTTACATAAACCAAGCCCTGCTCGCCATCAATCAACAAATCATCTTCTTGCGCAATGCGCAAAGTTGCGCTGCGCAAACCAACTACCGCGGGAACGCCCAAAGTGCGCGCAAAAATCGCCGCGTGAGAAGTGTGATTGCCCGCATCTGTCAAAATGGCACTCACTCGACATTTTTCTAAACCAATCGTTTCCGACGGTGTCAAATCTTCTGCGACGACAATGCGATTTGCAAGATAAGTCGAAGTCAAAGTGTGCGACTCGCCCAACAAATTGCGCAAAATGCGATCGGAAACATCGCGAATATCAGAAACGCGTTCCTTCAAAAAACTATCATCTAACGATGAAAAAAATTCAATATAATGCGTTGCCACCGAATTAAAGCAATGCTCCGCATTCAACTGCGACGCGCGAATCGAATCGTCGGTTTTATTAATCACCGCGGGATCGTCGAGCACCAATAAATGCGCATCAAAAACAGATGCCTCAGTCGCGCCCACGCGGGAACGCATTTCGTCTGCCAAAACCTGAATTTGCTGACGCGTTTGAGCAATCGCCGCATGAAAACGTTTAATTTCATTTTCAATCATTTCTGGCTTTAATTTAAAGCACGGCAAATTCGATTTATGCGCCAAAAAAACAAATGCCTTGCCATGCACAATTCCAGAGGAAGTGCCAATGCCACGCAAACAAATTTCGGGGCGCATTTTTTCTGTTTCATTTTCGTCGCTCATTACAATCTATCATAACAACAATGCGTTCCCGCGTAAATCTTAAAGCAAGAAAAAATAAATCTTTTTGCGCAATTTTAAACTCAAAAAAAGCGTTCCCGCGAAGCTTTTTCACGGGAACGCGATTTTTGTTATTTTTTCGCAAATTATTTACGAATTGTGCATTTGATGTTGCGTTCGATATCAAGTTGGATTTTTGCGAAAACTTTGTTGACTTCGTCGTCGGTCAGCGTTTTGTTTTCTGAACGGAAAACAATTTCAAATGCGAGCGATTTTTTGCCTTCGGGCAAGCCCGTTCCCGCGTAAACGTCAAAGCAATTAATTTTTTCGACAGCAAATTGTTTTGCCGTTGCTTTGGTCGCGGTTGCTTTCAAACGGTCGGCGACAAAACCCGCGCTGACATCCACATCAACAACGAGCGCCAAATCGCGCGAAACCGGCGGGAACGTCGAAAATGACTTAAATTTTGCCACTTTTTTCGCATTTTTAAACGCGTCTGTCGTGAAAAGCAATTCGCCCGCAATCACGTTATCTTCAATGTCCCAATCAAGTGCGAGCTTTGGCGAAACGAGTCCCATTTCAATCGAAACTGCTTTTGCGCGATCGTTGGCGACCGCCGAATGACCTGCTTGCCACAATGGACGCGTTCCCGCGGGAACGGCTTCGACGAGCAAGCGTTGTTCGGTGATTCCCGCTTGGGCTGCCAAATCAAACGCCAATTTTTTCGCAAAGAAAAAGTCGATTTTTTCGCGCGTTTTCCAATTGCGCGTAGTCGGCTCTGCCAAAACGACAAAAGCGACAGAAAGGAGTTCCCGCAACGCGCCCGAATTATCGGGACGGAAAACATGACCAACTTCAAACAAGCGACGCGGCTCGTTGTGCGCTGCCAAATTGAGTTTTAATGCGTCGAGCAAACCTGGCAAAAGCGACGGACGAATGTGCGATTGGTCTGACGTGAGCGGATTCGCCAACGCGAGCGCGGCGGTAATTTTTTCGCCAAAACATTTTTTCAATTCTGCCGAATCGCGCAAAGTGTAATGCACACATTCTGCAAAACCTTGTCCAACCAAAGTTTCGGTCGCGCGAGCTGCATAACTCGCCGCGAGAGCATCAAGCGCAGGCATCGTCGGGCTCGCAATCGCAACCGACGGAATCGTCGTTGTGCCATAAATGCGCACAAATTCTTCCACCAAATCGATCGGACGATCCACTTCCGGACGGAACGCGGGAACGAGCACTTGCCAATTCGCGCCATCGATTGTTACGCTAAAACCGAGACGTTTGAAAATGTCGAGAATGTCAGCATCGGCAACATTGTAGCCACAACGTTCGCGCACATAATCGCCAGAAATTGCAATTGTGCGATCAGCGCGCGGGAACGCGCCGAGTGAAATTGGCGTTCCCGCGAGCGTGCCGCCTGCAAGTTCGACAATCATTTGTGCCGCACGCGTTCCCGCAACAGCGACGAGTGTTGGATCAACATCGCGCGTAAAGCGTGTCGAGCTGTCCGAAGAAAGCGCAAGTTTGCGGGAAGTTTTACGAATATTTGCGGGATCGAACCAAGCGGCTTCGAGCACGACATCCGTCGTTGCGTCCGTGACTCCTGAATTTTCGCCGCCCATGACGCCTGCGACAACCATTGCTTTTTCGGTGTCGGCGATCACGGTTTGATCTGCTGAAAGTTTGTATTCTTTGCCGTCGAGCAATTTAATGGTTTCGCCTTCGTTAGCTTTGCGAATGCGAATCTCGTTCCCGCCAATTTGCGCCGCGTCAAACGCGTGCAACGGCGAGCCAAGTTCCATCATCACCCAATTGGTAATATCGACGACGTTGTTAATTGGGCGCAAACCGACCGCGATCAAATCGCGTTGCAACCATTCCGGCGACGGCGCAACTTTTACGCCGCGAATAGTCCACGCGTTGTAGAGCGCGCAATCGGGAGTTTCGATTGAAACTTTCAAAAATTCGTTCGCGGGAACGCCACTTGGTGTTGTGCGCGGGAACGCATTTTCGGGAACGGGTGTTTTTAATTCGCGATTGAAAAATGCTGCCAAATCGCGCGCCACGCCAAGATGGCTCAAACAATCGCCACGATTTGCAGTAATCGAAATATCAAAAACCGTGTCTGCTGGCGGGAAACATTCGTTGATTGGCGTGCCAAGTTTAAAACCTTTTCCCGTCAAAATCAAAAGTCCGCTGTGGTCAACGCCCATGCCGAGTTCTTTGGCTGAACACATCATACCTTGCGAAACTTCGCCGCGCATCACGGTTTCTGCAATCGTAAAATCGCCAGGCAAAGTTGCGCCCGGCAACGCCACGGGAACGACATCGTTTTGCTTAAAATTTTTCGCACCGCAAACGATTTGACGCACGTTCCCGTCGCCGACATCGACTTTACAGACGCTCAAATGATTTGAATTTGCATGTGGCACAAATTCCAAAATTTGACCAATCACCACATTTTGCAACGGCACCAGCCCTGCTTTAAGCGTGTATTCGACTTCGAGACCGATCATCGGCAACGCGTCGGCGATTTCTGCTTCGCTAATACCGTTTAAATCAACGTATTTATTCAACCATTGAATTGAAACTTTCATCGTAAAAAATCTCCTAAAAATTTAATTAAAATTGACGCAAAAAGCGCAAATCGTTGGCGTAAAAATGGCGAATATCATCAATACCATGCACGAGCATTGCGATGCGCTCTAAACCAACGCCAAACGCGAGCCCGCTCCATTGTTGTGGATCGATGCCGACGTTTTCAAACACTTTGGGGTCAACCAAACCGCAGCCCATAATTTCGAGCCAGCGTCCGCTCAACGCGCCCAAATTTTGCGATTTAATGTCCATCTCAAAACTCGGTTCCGTGAACGGGAAAAATGACGGACGCAAGCGCGTTTCGACCGTGCTGCCAAAAATTTCGCGCACAAAGAAATCGAGCACCGATTTTAAATCTTTGAGCGTTACATTTTTATCCACCCAAAGCCCTTCAACTTGGTGAAAGTTTGCCGAGTGTGTCGCATCAACCGTGTCGCGACGAAAACAACGTCCCGGCGCAATAATGCGAATTGGCGGTTGGCTGGCGAGCATCGTGCGAATTTGCACCGACGACGTGTGCGAACGCATAATGTAAGCTTCGTCGCCTTTTTTAGAAGCGTCTTTTGAGATCGTTCCCGCAGGCATAAAAAGCGTGTCTTGCATATCGCGCGCGGGGTGCGACGCGGGTGTGTTCAAAGCGTCAAAACAATACCATTCGCTTTCAAGCTCGGGACCGTCAGCAATCGTAAAACCAAGACGTGAAAAGATGCGACAAATTTCTTCGCGCGTTTGCGTGAGCGGGTGTTTCATTCCCGCAAAATCATCGGGCGAAGGCAATGTTGGGTCGATCGGCGCGCCCAAACGAGCGGCGAGTTCGGCTTCTTCAATCGCCGTCAACGCCGTTGCAAACACGGCTTCAATTTTCTTTTTTGCCTCGTTAATCAATTTGCCTGCTGCGGGTTTTTCTTCTTTGGGCAATTTACCCATCAATTTCATCGCGGCAGTCAAAGAGCCGTTCCCGCCCACAATTTTTGCTTTAAAAGTTTCAAATTCGGGACGCGTTTTAATGCCAACAATGGCGGTTTCTACTTCGTTTACAATAGCGGCAAGTTGTTCTTGCATAGTCATTTTCCTGTTAAGTTTTCTATCAATTATACTCCCAAACTGCGCGTTCCCGCGAGCAGTTTTTTCGCGCAACTTAAAAAAAGAAATCTCGCTCAAATAAAAAATTTGATGTTGCGTTTTTTTTTTTTAGAAATTAGAATTCTACTATGTTTCGAGCAATCATCTTAATTTTATTTTTTTACAAACGCAAATGCTTGTCGTGGCTCAAACGCGAACATATAAAATACAACGGTTTTTCCGTCATCTTCGCGTTCCCGCAAAGCAAAATCAGCATCGGCGCGGGAACGACGATCAACAGCGGATTTTTCTCAAATTTGATTGGACTTTACCAACGCATGATCATTGTCGCGCGCCACGGCGGGAACGTAAAAATTGGCGAGCGTTGCGGACTTTCTGGCAGCACGATTTACGCGATGAGTTCGATTGAAATTGGCGACGAAACGCTCGTGGGCGGGAACGTAAAAATTATCGACAACGATTTTCATCCGCTCGAAGCTGAAAAACGCATTCAAAACGCGGCGAGCGACATTAAAAAAGCGCCGATTAAAATTGGCAAACGCTGTTTCATTGGTGCCAATTCGATTATTTTAAAAGGTTCTGAAATCGGCGATAATTGCGTTGTGGGCGCGGGAGCGGTCGTCGCGGGAAAGTTTCCTGCGCACTGCATTATTGCTGGCAATCCTGCGCGCGTCATCAAAGAAAATCACGATTGCTAAGCGTTTTTGCGTAGCGTGGTGATTTTGTCTTGCAAATGCACTTGAAAATTTGACGTTCCCGCGAGCGCGGCAATTGTTTCTCCCGCGAGATAGCACGAGCCCGAAACGAGCAATGTTTCGCCGTTGAGCGTGGGTTCGCTGCAAGTTTTGGCTTGCGGGAACAATTTTTTTATTGATGAAAATTCAAGCGTTCCCGCAAAATTTTCGGGAACACAAGTTTTCAATTCTTCAAACGAACACGCGCGTTCTTGATTGGGACGCACCAAAATAATTTTTGTCGCATATTTTGCAATCGTTGCGAGTATTGGGCGCGCGCGGTCGATTCCTAAAACGCCGACAATCGCGACAATTTTTTTGTTAAATTGTGCCAACATTCCCGCCAACGCTTTGGCACATTCTTCATTGTGCGCAACGTCAATAATCAATTCGCGTCCGTCGGCGAGCAATTGCCGTTCCCAACGTCCGCGCCACTCAACATTTACAACGCGGGAACTTATTTTTTGATTTAAAAGATTTTCCACCGCAGCCAACGCGAGCGCGGCATTGTGGCGTTGATGTTCACCAAAAAGATTTGTTTGCGGCAATTCGCAAGCGCTCAAATCGATAAAATTTGCGCCGCGGGAACGCGCAGTTTCTGCAATGACGCGCGCGGCTTCGCTCGGCAACCAACCCGAAAAAATAGTTTGATTAGCTTTAATAATTCCCGCTTTTTCCGCGGCGATTTCAGCGTAAGTTTTTCCCAAAATATCGCAATGGTCAAGTCCGATCGAAGTAATAATCGCCGTTCCCACAACGCTGGAATCTAAAATATTCGTCGCGTCCAAACGCCCGCCCAAGCCCGTTTCGTAAACCGCGAAATCACAGCGTTCCCGCGAAAAATGCAAAAACGCAAGCGCGGTCATCAATTCAAAAAAAGACGGAAAATCGGGATCGCCGGGCTTGCCAAAAATACGCGCCGCGCGATAAATTTCATGAACGTAATCGACAATTTTTTCATCGCTCAAAATTTCGCGATTAACTTGCACGCGCTCGCCAAGACGCAACAAATGCGGCGATGTGTAAAGTCCCACCTTGAAACCGCGTTCCCGCAAAAGCGCTTCGCACATCGCCGCCGTCGAGCCCTTGCCGTTGGTTCCCGCGAGATGAATGGCGAGAACGTCATTTTGCGGGTTCCCCAATTCGCACATCAACGCACGCATGCGGTCGAGCCCTAATTTACTGCCGAAATTGCGCAAACTGCAAAGTTCCGCCAATGTTGTCTGAATCTCGTCCATTTAATTAAATTAAAAAGCCCCGCGTTCCCGCGAGGCCTGTTTTACTACTTTAAGTTTTAATTACGCTAAAGCAGCTTTTGCTTTTTCAATGATTGCAGCGAATGCAGCAGCGTCATTGATTGCGAGCTCAGAAAGATTCTTGCGGTCAATTACGATGCCTGCTTTTTTCAAACCAGCGACGAGGCGGCTGTATTTGATGCCGAGAGGACGGCAAGCAGCATTGATACGTACGATCCAAAGTCCGCGGAAATCAGATTTTTTGTTGCGGCGGTGTACGTATGCATATTTTTGAGCGCGATTTACTGCGTCGTTAGCGTGTGTATAAACGCGCGATTTAAGGCCAAAATAACCTTTCGCTTGCTTCAAAACACGTTTGCGGCGTGCGCGAGTTGCAGGAGAATTTGTTACACGTGACATGTTTTATTTATTCTTTAATTTTAGGGAGCTCAAAGGTCGTCAAATAATTTTACCTTGGTCGCTCTGTTAATAATTATTTCGCAGTGTTCCTTTTGATAAATTAAGCAAAAGGCATTGCTGACTTGAAGGTTTTTTCGAAACCCGCGTCAACACGCTTGTCTGCACCTGAGCGACGAAGAGATTTTGTACTCTTGTTGCGAAGAAGGTGACGCGTGTTTGGCGAGCGACGCATTACCTTACCAGTAGCGGTCACTTTGAAACGTTTTGCGATAGATTTCTTAGTTTTTTGCATAAGAAGATTATATTAAAACCGATTTTTACAGAAAAAGCAAGTGAAAAATTTGCATTTGCGCGGGAACGCATTTCGTCATAATAAATGACACCGAAGGTTTAGTTTTTGTGAAGGAGTGAAAGTTTTATTCGTCAAATAAAAT
>CAKUQY010000004.1 GCA_934675585.1 uncultured Opitutales bacterium
AATCGCCCCAAAACAACTCATTTTCCCATTTTATCCCGCATAAATCCTAACCACAAACAAAAATTGGGATTAGACTGTATCAATTTTTCACAATGCCATTCGGCGTAAAAAATTCCGTTCCCGCAATAACGCGATTGAGCAATTCAATATTTGCTGCGTCGCGGGAACGATCATTTTCCTTATGAAAAAGATGATACTGAACCGCACCGAATTTTAGAGACTGCCGGCGAACTCCCGCCTTCATCAGACGCACCTCGAGCTCGGCATCCTCACGTCCCCAGCCCGAAATCTCCTCGTTATAACCGTTGACGCGTATCAAATCTTTTAGCCAAAAACCCATGTTGCAACCCTTAGAAATGTAAGGTTTTCGGGCGGAATAACGTTCCCGAAAAATCCGCGTCAACAACGGAATTCTCAGCGCGTTGGACCTATTACGAAGACCTTCTGCAAACGGCGAAATCGCAATATTTCCATCTTTCAACAGTTGTTCTGTCCGCTCTTTTGTCAGCAAAGTCCGGCTACCGCAGGTAAAAAATCCTGGGCGCGCGTTCGCGAGATGATCTTCGATAAATCTCGGCGCGATAACGCAGTCGCCGTCGATCTGCACGACGTATTCTGATTTTATTTTTACAATCGCCTTATTCCAAATAATACATTTGCGAAAACCGTTATCTTCGTGCCAAACGTGAATCAACGGACACGGGAACGATTCCCGCATTTTATCGATCAGCTCGCGCGTGGCGTTCCCGCTGCCGTCATCGGCGACAATGACTTCATCTGGCAATTTCGTTTGACGCTTAACACTTTCCAAGACAAGTTCGAGCGCCTCCGGCCAATTATAAGTGGAAATCAATAATGAGCATGTCGAGAACGGAATCATAGAAAATGAAGAGTAAAAATTGTGCGGGAACGGAAAATTATTCTGCCGATTTGCGATTATTTTCGAGCACGTTATCGGTTGACAAAACAAATGCTGCTTCTTTGTTTTTTACCCAAATGCCAACTTCTTTGAGCATTTTTGCGGGAACGACTTCGCAGACTTCGGTAACGCTTTTGACGGGATCTTTACGACCACGTTTAGAGCGATTGTATTCGCGCGCCATTTGATTCAATTTTTTCACCACATCAAATTCGCTTTCGCTTTCATTAATTTGCAATGCATAACCCGTAAGTTCAACGC
The DNA here is from genome assembly GCA_934675585.1 of uncultured Opitutales bacterium. Classification (GTDB taxonomy): domain Bacteria; phylum Verrucomicrobiota; class Verrucomicrobiia; order Opitutales; family UBA953; genus Spyradosoma. The sequence goes on from CAKUQY010000004.1 coordinate 1,181, forward strand.
CATCAAGCGCGCCATCGGGATCGCCCACCAAAACAACCCAGCGTTTTTTTTCAATTTCGCGTTTTTCTTTGTCTTTTTCTTCTTTATCAGCGACGAGTTGTTCTTGCGCGTCTTTAATAATTTTTAAAATTGCATCATTTCTCAAACCATTTTTTTGAAGAATTAACTGCAAATCTTCTAAACCAATTTTTTCTTTTGCCATAATTTTTTTTTTTAGATTTTAACGACGGCGGGAACGCAACTATTTTCTAATTACGTTCCCGCCAAAACAATTTTTATTTTAAATTATTGGAGCGCTTGCTTCAAATCGGCGATAATGTCGTCCGCATCTTCAATACCCACCGAAAGACGCACGAGATCCGCAGGGATGCCTGCTTGCGCTAATTGTTCATCGGTGAGCTGACGGTGCGTGTGGCTCGCTGGGTGAAGCACGCACGAACGCGCGTCTGCCACGTGAGTCGCAATCGAAATCAACTTCAAGGCATCCATCACTTTTACCGAAGCGTCGCGACCGCCTTTGATCCCAAAAGCCAAAACGCCCGAAGTGCCGCGTGGCATATATTTTTGCGCGAGCGCGTGATATTTGTCATCTGGCAAACCTGGATAATTTACCCAAGCTACTTTTGGATGCGATTTCAAAAATTCTGCAACTTTTTGCGCATTTTGCGAATGCTTATCGATACGCAAATGCAAACTTTCAAGGCCAAGATTCAACAAGAACGCATCTTGCGGAGCCGCTTGCGCGCCAATATCGCGCATCAATTGAGCCACCATTTTGGTAATGTAAGCGCCTTTGCCAAAACGTTCCGTGTAAACAAGTCCGTGATAACTGTCGTCTGGTTTTGTCAATCCTGGGAATTTGTCAGCGTGCGCGTTCCAATCAAAATTGCCCGAATCAACAACGCAGCCGCCCGTGCGCGAACCGTGTCCGTCCATGTATTTCGTCGTCGAGTGCGTTACAATGTCCACGCCATATTTGAATGGATTGCAGTGAACCGGCGTCGGGAACGTATTATCAACGATAAAAGGAACGCCGTGTGCGTGTGCGATTTTTGCGAGTTTTTCAAAGTCGAGCACTTTCACGCCTGGATTGGTAACACTTTCACCAAAAAGTGCTTTGGTGTTTGGACGAAATGCCGCGCTGATTTCTTCTTCCGACGCGTCTTGATCAACGAGCGTGAACTCGATGCCCATTTTTTTCATCGTCACCATAAAAAGATTGAGCGTGCCGCCATAAATCGAAGCCGTCGAAACGACGTGATCGCCCGCGCTTGCAATATTGAAAATTGCAAAAAAGTTTGCCGCTTGGCCTGAAGATGTCAAAACCGCCGCAACACCACCTTCTAATTCGCAAATTTTTTGCGCCACCGAATCACAAGTTGGATTCGCCAAACGCGTGTAAAAATAACCCGCTGCTTCCAAATCAAAGAGCGCGCCCATCGCATCACTCGAAGAATAACGCCAGGTCGTATTTTGATAAATTGGAACTTGACGCGGACCGCCATTTTCTGGTTGCCAGCCACCTTGAACACATTTTGTGTCAATACTATTCGTTTCTACTTTTGCCATTTTTTTGTTTATAGTTAGTTGTTAATAATAAAATTTTTGATGGTTCCAATTATGCACTAACGCTCCCGTTCCCGCAAGAACGAATAATTGCCAATTGCTTCGCGGGAACAATATTAAGCTTTTCGCCTTTTTCAAAATAATACCAAGCCAGCGCGCGGCGTGCATCTTGAATTGCTTTTAAACGCGAAGTCTCATTTTCAGAAAGTCGCTCGCCATAAAATGTTTTTGAATTCACATAAGAAAATCCACCACGCGCATGCAAAACAACACCCGCACCAAAACTACACTCGCGTTCCCGAAAAATTAATTCATCAACTGCAACAGCGCATCAACGTGTTTCTCAAGCGAATACGGATATTTAATCGACAACTCGGGTTCAACAAGCGCAAGCATTCCCGCGCGAAAACGTTCCCGCGCCGCCAAAATCGCATCGCGCACACCCGCTTGATTTCTCGGGAACACAAAACAACCGGGCTCATTCAACGCATCAATCGCGCCGCAAAATTCCGACAACAACGCTGGCGTTCCACAAAGCATCGATTCCAGCGCCACCAAGCCGAACGCTTCATATTTGCTCGCCAAAATCGTTGCGTCCGCCGCCGCATAACAATTTTCAACATCTTTGTGAAAACCAATATTCAAAACGCGCGGATGCTCAATTGGACGCCGCGATGCCACAGCGAGAATAATATTAGGATCGTCAATTTCATCCAGCGCTGCCAAAATCAAATCCGCGCCCTTCAACGCGTGATTGTTTGACGGGAACAACAAAACCATTTTTTCGGCGGGAACGCCCCACTGCGCGCGCGTGATTTCACGATTGTCGCGCGCCGCAAGATTAAATTTTCGCGTATCAACTGGCGGGAACAAACAAACAACTTTTTCAGCGGGAACGCCTAATGCCAAAATCTCATCGCGAGTCATTTGCGAATGCGCCACGCAAACTTTCGCCTGCGAATAAAGCGCCCATTCATGCTTCATCACCAAACGGTCTGTAAATGACGGACGTTTCCCCTTTTTCTTCAAATGCGCCAAATGCGTTCCGCCCGAAATCGCCAAATCAACGGGAACTGGCACGCGCGACGGACTCACAATTTTCCAACCTTCACGACAAAATTTTGCCGCGCGATTTTCAAAATCATAATTCGCCAAACGCTGCGACAAACAAAACGGAAATCTCGCGGGAACGCGCACCAATTCGATTTTGTCGCGCAATTCTTGCGGGAACACCGAAATATCAGTGCGCATCGCAATACCTCTCACGGGAACACCCTTGCGCGCGAATTCGCAAATCATATCCACCACGGCGCGCTCCATGCCTCCCGCCCGCGCAATCGTATGAAAAATAAAATTAATACCGTTCATAACTAAAAATCATTATAAAAATTGTTGCCAATTTTTAATTACTCCCATTCGTCGTTGTTGAACAGAACTTGCCCGCAATAAAAAATCTTTTATCTTTTCAAAAAAAGGATCATCGCAATCAATCTTTTTTAACAAAATCGAAGTAATGAATATTGAAACGAAAATTGAATTTGACTCGATTCCCTCAGGAAAATTTTTAGGAATTTTGGGTATCGTAATAAAACGCTGAGAAAAAACACGAGCATGATGCGCACAAAGATTTCTAACGAGCGAAAGCACTGCAAGCCAACTTTTTAAAACTTGGCAATTAGACTTTTTAAATCCAAAAAAATTGGCAATCTCAAACTTTTCAACAACAGAATTATCCAAGCTCGAAAAATATTTTGAAAGCGTTCCCAGAGTCGAGGTCTCAAACATCATCCAAGCAGGCGGATCAAAATTTAAATCATAATTATTTTCGTAATGTCTTTTAAAATCATTACTTACACGTAGCCACGAAGCTCTTAAAGCATTCAAATTAGCGTTAAACTGCCGCGCATTGTCATAGCCAGTATGAAACAAATCCTGATTTTTGTACCAATGAATTCCATACGCAACCGATAATTTCGCATCCAATTGACTTCTCAACGCGATTTCAATTTTAGAAATGGCGCCAAAGAGCAAAAGTCGCAATTCCTCATCTAACGAATAATCACTCCAAACCTCACCCCACTCTACAAAATCTTGTTCCTTATAAACATACAAATAACCGCGCAAATGGAAATAACCAATCTTTTGCAAGTGCAACTCCAAGTCTTCTTGCGAAATATTAACAATGCGACGCTTTACAATTAAATGTTTCGCAAGATCGCAAATCGACAACGGTTGTTTTTGATATTGAGACATTTTAACAAAAAGCCCTCCCTAGGTGCGCATTGTTAAGAGGCGTGGGAGGTTCGGTTAGGTTATATGATAATAGAAAAAAACATAAAAGTCAAACTCCCGCCCGCGCAATCGTATGAAAAATAAAATTAATACCGTTCATGGGTTAATAATCTTCACTTTCATTCTAACAAGCATTTTAAGCTTTTCCAAGATAATAAAACTATGCGCAAAATTATTTTTTGACGGGCCTAACTTGTGCTTCTTTTTCCAAACGTTCTGCAAGCACTTTCGCAAAAGTACGCGCACCAAAGGCATTTAAATGACCAATGTCTTCACGCTCATCATCGAGCATAGGATAATTTGTATAATCCCAAAACTCAAATTCACTAAATTTAGTTTTTACCAAAGAATAAAAATCATCAAGCTTTGTATATTTCTCTGCTTGATAAACAGGTGTACTCAAAAAAACCAATCGCAAATTTTTCTCACGACAAAAATCACAAATCTTTCTTAAATAAATAAGTTGCGCATCATTAGTCCACGAAACATCTCTCTCAAGTGTCATCGTTCCTGCTATTGCCTTTTTTAAAGTTTTATTTTCTCGAGGATTACAAAGATACCAATAAATTGTAAAAACAATTGGCAAAAAAACAGCAAAATCAATCGAATTAAACAACATATCTTAAACTCTTAAATTTACTCCCTTAAACAATGTTTCATACAACAAATCGTCTAAATTATAATATTTTTTAACACGCTCAAAATTATCTTTCACAGCACCAAGTCTGTCGCAATAATCTTTTTCTGAACATTGCTCTAAAACTTTCAAGATATCACTCTCTTTTTTGATCGTAATAATTCCATTTAAATTAAAAAAGTCCCCAATTTTAGAAGCTCCCAAATAAATAGGAATCGTCATTGACGCAAAACAATCAATAACTTTTTCTGTAAAATAATAAGACGAAATATCATTTTCAACAACAATTTGGTAGCGATATTTTTGCAATGTCGATGATTTAAACTTAAATGCTCCAGTTGGAGAATACCCACCAAAAACATCAGCTTTTTCTTCGCGCATAACTTCACCTGCAAAATATTGACGCAAACGGTGTAATTCTGTATAAGCTTTTGCAGAACAAATCATTGAAATATTTTTATCTTTTAATTGCCAAACATTTGGTTCAATTTCAATGGGATCTTTTTCGCCACGAAATATTTCTTTACTGTAAAACAATGTGCCTGCTGGTAAAAACTTTGCATTGGGCAATGTATTTAACAATTTTTCTGAAAAAGTCAAAACAGACTCAAAATCATTATGAATTCCTTTAAATTTTTCAAATGCCCAAAAATCATACGGTGCAATTTTTTCTGATTCTCTCAAAAGTGCATACCGCTCAGTGCCTTGCGCCCATTTTTTTTGTCTCGCCACATCAATAATATATTTTCCGCCATAAAAATGTTTTTTCAATGAAACATTATAGCGATCCCATAAAAAATATTTTGAAGATTCGCCATACGGCGCACATTCCGTGTGATCTTCCCGTAAAAAGAAAATCTCCATTTTTTCGCCATCCTTATTATAAATTTGAGGCAATGAAGCAGACATCTCCCCCGAATAATAATGAGGTAAATAGATGCGCCCATAAACCTTATGCTCAACGAATGGTTGCTGTTCATAAGCACGCAATTCTCGCCGAAACTTTTTTAATGGGAGCAACTTTACAACCACTCTCCAAAATTCTCGCTTTAAGACTCTACCTAATTTCATTTTAAGTTATTTAAGATTTTACAAAACAATGCAACCCATTGTTCGCAGATCTTATCAATTTCAAATCGTTTCGCATTTTCGCGAGCCGCATTAGCAAGGCGTTCCCGCAAAACGTTATCCTTCATTAATTGCGCCAATGTTTCCACATATTTCTCCAAATCAAACGCGGGGACGAGAAAACCATTTTCACCCGAATTTATAATTTCCTCGGCGCTCGCATAAGAATTAAACGCTACAGGGACGCAACCCGCGGAAGCTGCCTCGACCATCGCCAAACCAAAGCCTTCGAATGCGCTCGTCAAACAAAAAATAGAAGCACGACGATAATACATTTCTGGATTTTGAAAACCTTCAAACGAAACGCGCGTCAAATTGAGCACTCCCGCCATTTTCTTTAATTTTTCAAAATCGCCTCCGGCTCCCACCAGACAAAGCGACCATTGCGGGAACACTTTTTCAAGTTTTGCCCAAATTTTCAAAAGCAAATCAATCCGCTTTTCTCCAATACTCATTCTCCCAACATAAAGAATTTCCTTTCGCTTTTCCTCAAATGTAGGCGGATTTTCAATGCCGACTACAGGATTGGAAATAAAAGTGATTTTTTTGCAATCTTCCGCGCGAATATAACTCGAGTAGAAGGGAACGAATTTTTGCGACAACAAAACAATACGATCCGCCACAGCCGCATTCCCGCGATAAATTTTAATTTGTTTACGGCGATGCCAAAATATTTTTAATGCGAGAATCCACGGGAACACATTTGCAATTTTTTCACCGTATTTTATCACAAATTTACTACGAACAAGCGCTTTGTAAAATTCCGGATCGGTATGAATAGCGACAATAAGACGCACGCCAAATTCCTTAAAAATCCACGGGAACGGCACTCGTTTGTCATCTCCCGCTTGAAAAACAACAAGTTCAATCTTGCGTTCCCGTAAAAAATTACGTAAAAATGTTTCATTTTCTGAAGAACAAACCCTTTTTGAATTTGGGAAAAATGATTGCCGTGTTTGATCGCAAGTTTCGCGAAAAACATCCATCATCGACAAATACAAAACAGTATTTCCAGAAGCTACAAACGCATCCGCGAGTATTTTTGTCACTTTTTCGATACCACCCTTTTGCGGATCTATCGCAACTGTATGTAAAAAACAAATATTCATTTTAACTTTTACAACATTTTCAAAATGCGACTAACAATGTGCTTCCAAAATGAAGTCCATCCTGTTTTTTTGTTTTTAAATGCAAACATTACGAAGTCAAACAATAAAAACTCACGCTCATATTTACGAATCTGCTTTTTTTCGTCCAATTCTTTTAAGTAATTTCGCAATTCACAAATAAAAAACAATTTGCGTGATTCCATAAAGGGCACGCTATAAAAATTTTCATTTTGCGTTGTCGAAACAGAGCCTGAATTGACGCGATAAAGCACCGTTAATTTATCCATAAAATACAAACGCGTTCCCGCACGTGTCAATTTACACCATTGTGGCAAATCTTCCATCGCTGGATAATATTCATTATATGGATTTTGTTTTAATAGCGCCGTTTTTACAAAACAACTTGGCGCGGGAACCCAAAATTTTTCTTTCACAAAAGCTTCAAACTGTTCCCACGCTGACTTTTTAAAATATGCACGATTTTTTTCATCGGGGTGTAACTCAAAAAACTCACGTTCGCTCGCATTTCTACAAAATTCTTTTACACGAGAAAACGCAATTTGCGCCTCGGGATTCTCTTGCATAAACGCAACATAATCTTCAACACAATTAGGCAATAAAATGTCATCGCCCGCAATGCTTTTTAAATATTCACCACGAGCCGCAGCGATTTCTCGATTGCAGTTTCCTGGAATTCCAGTATTTACAGATACCGTCAAAATCTCCGTCCGAACAAAACGATCCGCATTTTTCTCAATCCATTCGCGACAAAGCTCAATCGTATTATCCGTCGAAGCATCATCAGAAATCACCAGCTCAATATTTTGGTAAGTCTGCGACTTCGCACTTTCTAAAGTCTCCAAAATCGTCTTAGTAGAATTGTAGGTAACAATTCCAACCGTGACAAGAGGGAGATTTTCTTCTTTAACAAGTTTTTGCATATGAAAATTTCACGAACGAATTTATTAAATCAATAAAATTAAAGTTTATTGGGGGGGGGGGGGGAGTAATTTGCGAAATAGTTTCTCTAACCCAATGAACACCCACTTTTACAACACGAGCGGGATTGCCCGCAATAACTGCGTTCTTCTCTGAAAATTTACGTGAAACAACACTTCCCCAGCCGACAACACAACCACCTGGAATCTCCACATTTTTACCAATTTTAACATCTTTACCAACCCAAACATGAGCGCCGATTTTTATTGATTTTCCAACATTTTTAGCGTTTCCGCGCTCATCCAAAATTGCGTGTGTATCAGAACACCAAACATCAAAATGTTCCGAAAACATCACGTCATTTCCGAGGATAATCTCGCTATTGTGTTCCATCAAGCGAAAAGTTCCTGGCCCCGAAAAAGTCGTTCCCGAGCCAATATAAACTTTCGAATTATTACAAGGATAATCAGGAGAACCAATGTAAATCGAAAGCCCGTTAAAAAGAACAGAGTCTTCAAATTTTATTGTATTGTTATCGCCAAAAACCATCAAATTAAATCTCCCCAAACAATTTTCCCCAATCGAAATTGCGTTCTCGTTCCCGCAAATTTTGATTCTTGTTTTTGCGTGTAGCCCCCCCCCCCCCCCCATTTCTGAGAAAAATGGCGAAATGCGATTATTTTCGCCTGAAATCTTAACTTTCAAACGACGAAAAAATGGGAAATTCTTAGACAAGACGAACATATTTTTATCTTATAGGAACGTAAATATGACCTGGGAATGGCTTATTTTTTACTCCGAGAACAACTTCGTCGGGTTCAATAACAACTCGATCTTCAACGGGTTTTAACAACGTTGCGAATGTTGAGAATCCAGAATTCGGAACGATTTGATGTTTACAATGCGACATAAGAAAAAAATCGCCATGCATATGATCATTATCGTTTTTTTCCATCAATTGAACTGGAATTTCCGATGGAATCAATGGTAGCAAATATTCTTTCACCCAATCAAATCCGTTTGAAAAAACAAAAAATTTAATTCCATTTTTATTTTTCAATTTTTGAAACAAAATATCAAATGCGCGTTTGTAATAATCAATGCCACAAATATCGTGAATACTCCCGACAAAATCACCGCGACGCACATGAACCGAAACACTGTTTCCCCAACGTCCAATCTCTTCAGCATCCTCGCGCGTTCCCGCAAGAACATTTGCCTTAAATTTCAAATTCTGAAAAAAAATCGCCATTTTAATCTTGTATTCAACTGCCGACATTTCAGATTCCCAATAAAATGGGGGGGGGGGGTACGCTCGGGTGTTTCGTCAAAAACAAACTGGTTTTTCGCTTTCAACCGCGCCCATTTTTTCAATGTTTCAGTAATATTAGGATCTGCAATTGGAATTTCTAATTCAAAACAATTTTCAAGTTCCCATTTTCGAGAATTTTTTCCAAGAATATCCATTCCATCCGTTTTAAACCAAGACAAATCATAAAAAACATTTTTTCCACAATATGTTCGCAAATATTCTCCAAACATATAAAGTCCGAGTTGTGAAGCTAAACCGCCTTTTTGCTTAATAACAACCTGATTTATTTTTCTTGAAAGCCAAAATCGAGCCAACGGGCTCACTCGTTTTCTAAAAGAGTTTAATTTTTTTTCAAAAAATCGATTCATTTTATTTAAACAAATTAACAAATTTAACAACGGCTTCAATCTCTTCTCGTGTCATCACAGGAGAAATCGGCAAAGAAAGTTCTTCGGCGTGAATACGCTCGGCAATCGGGAACGAGCAAGAATTCCAATTTTTATAGCACTCCTGCTTATGCGGCGGGATCGGATAATGAATCAATGTTTGAACGCCATTTTCAGCGAGGAATTGTTGCAATTCGTCGCGGCGGGAACACAAAATGGGGAACAAGTGAAAAACATGAGATTCGCGCGCTGCGGGAACGGGTAAAGTAATCAACGGATTTTTAATATTTTGATAATAATATTCCGCAACCTGCTTGCGCGCTTCCAAATCTTCATCCAAATGCGACAATTTCACATCCAAAATCGCCGCTTGAATTTCGTCCAAACGCGAATTGCGTCCGCAATATTTAAAAACATATTTTTTTGAAGACCCATAATTTGCGAGTGAACGAATCGTTCCCGCAAGCAAATCGTCATCGGTTGTCACCGCGCCGCCGTCACCGAATGCACCAAGATTTTTCCCTGGATAAAAACTATGTCCCGCGGCATCGCCAAGTGAACCCGTTTTTTTACCGTTCCCGTCAAAAATACAACCATGCGCTTGGGCGTTATCTTCAATTAATTTTAATCCGCGGGAACGACAAATGGCTCCAATCCTTTCAGTGTACGCACAACGTCCGTAAAGATGAACAATGCAAACCGCCTTTGTTTTTTCAGTAATTGCGGCTTCGATTTTTGCATCGTCAATTTGCAGGGTTTCGGGGTTGGGCTCAACGAGCGCGGGAACGAGTCCGTTTTCTGTAATCGCCAAAATCGTTGCAATGTAAGTATTAGAGGGAACGATCACTTCGTCGCCAGGCTTCATTATGCATAGTTCGATGTATGCACGAAAAATCCAAATTAACGCGTCTAAACCATTCGCGCAGCCAACGCAATTTTTTGAACCGATATAATTTGCATAATTGGCTTCAAATCGTTCATTTTCTTTACCCTGCAAATACCAGCCCGAATCAATCACGCGCATTGCCGCCGCATGAATTTCATCAGCATACTTCGCCGTAATTTTTTGTAAATCAAGAAATTTGACCATAATTTGACACGGGGAAATTAACAAAGATAAATGTAAAAACCTGCCATTTATCTGCAAATATTCTATGACTTTTCTCGCGCGCGAGCAATATTAAAACCATCAAGTTGAAAATTAAAGTGATTTTTAGCACTCGAACAAGAACAACACGGGAACACAGTTGCACAAAGGCTAATTCCCGTTAATTAACCATTCGTTTTTAGCCAAATCAAAAACGTCTTTTCGCAACAAGCGTCAGTATTAAAAATTAATAAAATTACTTTTCATTCGGTGACAAATATTTTTTCAAACAAATGGTATCAAATGTTGACCATTTTTTTTGATCAATACATTCAAACCATTTATCCTCTTGTGCTTCAATAAATTCTAATCGTTCATAAAAATCTTGACAGATCTTATCTTTAGGAATTATAACAACACCCGAATCATCACAAACAGCAATCGCGCCATCATATTTTTCTTTGTGTTTCCACAAAATTTCTTTGGGAAATTTTTCAACTTGCTTGTTCAAACAACCTATTGGAGTAACCCCTGTACACCAAATCGGCCAATTTTCTTTTTTTAAATGCGGAATATCACGCAATTTTCCTGTCACGACACAGGCAATACTTTGCTTATAAAGTAAAATATACTTTGAAACCAAATCTCCAAAAATTGCTTTGTTGTCGCAGTTAAAACACTCCACAAAAACAATTTTCCCAGGTTCAAGATTTTGAATTTGCTCGTGAACATCCCAATTAGTCCCGTTTGCTGCATAAATCCACTTTATCTCTCCAACACAAAAATGCCCGCTATTTAATGAAAAAACGCCATCAACGGCTCCTGTTTTTCCTAAAGCATCCGCAACTTCTGTTGAAGAAACACGATTTTTGCGAATATAATCAATAATTTTTTCTTTCATTTTATAAGATCTATAAGTTGTTTAAAATTGTGATTTAAAAGCGAAACCGATTCTTTTTTTTCATAATAATCAAAAACATCTTTTTGAGAAAAAAATGGAAAATCTGACGATAACAAAATCCTATTGTTAAATACTCCATTTAAAGCATAGTTAATTGCATCTTCGATATATGGCAATTTTGTTCTTGAATCCCCATAGCGCGCAAGCACCGTGTGGGTCAAAGCGAAATCAAGCCAAACATTTTTTTGAAAGTGACAAATTTTAATAAAGTCATTAATCAAGTATCCACCTGCATGTGGAAATATAAAAATTAAACCTGGAAAAGTACGAGCAATTCTCCAATAATCATAGGCTTGCCAATATGGTTCATTTAAAGTATCAACCATCACACAGCGAGGGTTATTCAATGCAATTGACTCAATAACCTCATCTACAGAATACTTCTCTCGCCTCGGATGATATTTCAAATAACGATGTAAAAATTTCTCTTTACAACATTTCTTTGTTACATAATAAAATGAAAAATAATTGTTCCGAGGATCATGCAAACGAAGAATTTCAATATTATTTAATGTTCCCGAAAAACTTGGACTTCCCTCCAAAGCAATAAGAAAACCACCAGACTCGGCACATTTATTGTGAATGTGAGCGTCAAATATTTTCATTTTAAAACCTCCAAAAACATGGTTGCTTCTCTATTTGCAATATATTCTGGCGTCATTATATTTTTAGGTCCTTCTAATATTTCATAACCAAATCGAGCATTGTCACTATCAATTTTTGAGAATCGAGTCCCCACGACAAGGTTTTCGCGATTCCAAAATCTACTCGAAATCGACACATCCAAAAAATCCATAAAATTTCGCTCCGATTTTAACTCTGTTCCCTCTGGGAAATCATAAAAATAATACATTGCTGATTTTTCTGTTTGAAAATGAAGACCTGTCTTTACCTTTGCTCCATTTTGAACCGAAATCAATTCTTCTAAAAAATCTACGCCTGAAACAATATCTACCAAATCCGAAGCAATCGCGCCGCTTGAACGAGCACCTATTTCTACTGGAGAAAGGGTTCCGTCTTCTTTCAAAATCACTTCCAAATGTCCAAACGAGCAAGAAAAACCAAGCGCTTTATAACACTTAATTCCATAAGTCGCAATTTTTTCCTGTAATAAATTATTTACTGAATTATAATGAAGTTTAACAGCGATTTTATTATTGTCAGTATTTTTAGTGTGCGTTTTTTGGGAAATCCCATACACACACACATTCCCATAATTATCGCCAATCATTTCAACTGTAAATTCCGTTCCTTCAACAAATTCTTCAACGACTACAATTCTATCAGGAGCTTCAAAAAACGCCTTGTTAAAAGCATTTTTAACAAGCTCAAAATTACTGCCCTTCTCAACAATTGTTATTCCTCGGGAAGACGCAGAATTATCAGGCTTTATAATCAATTTAAAATTTTTATTCAATTCTAAAATAGAATCATCAAAGTTTTCATATCGGACAGAAAGCCTATTGAGCAAGCCACATTCATTCCAACGATTTGTCATCATTGATTTTGAAGAGGAGTATTTTAACCCTTCTTCACTAATTGTTTGCAATCCAAATGCTTTATTAAGCTTGGCAACACTTGGAACGGCAAGATCTATCGACGAATACGCAAACGCCACTCGTTCGAAAACACCATCTTTCTTTAATTTTTTAATAATAGCATCTGCATCTTTGACATCAATTCTATAATGTCTATCACCAAGCATTTGTGGATGTTCGTTCCAATCTACCACAAAAACTTGATACCCTTTATTTTGAAATTTCCTCAAAATTCCAAAATTAAGTTTATTGCCACCTAACAATAAAAATATATCTTTCTTCATACCGCGATCCTTTCTGTATGAAGATTTTTTAATAGCGAAATTTGAGCCGAATTGGGCTCAAATTGGGCTTGCACGGAATTTTTTAATTCAACTGGGGGGGGGGGGGTATTTTTCATAAATTTAGCGGGATTTCCAACAACAACGGCATTTGCGGGAACGTCTTTCGTAACAACAGCACCCGCGCCGACCATCGCATTTTCGCCAATTGTCGTTCCCGCGAGAATTGTCGCATTTGCACCGATTGAACAACCGCGCTTTAAAATTGTGCGAGAAAATTGTTCAGGATAAACCTTTGAACGCGGAAACAAGTCATTTGTAAACGTTGCATTTGAACCGATAAAAACATCGTCTTCGACTGTTATGCCGTCCCAAAGCTGCACGCCCGATTTTATCGTAACATTATTGCCAATCTTAACATCATTTTCGATTAAAACCTGTGCGCAAATATTACAGTTTTCTCCAATTTGCGCTTGCGGGAACACAACGCAAAACTGCCAAATTCGCGTTCCCGCGCCAATATTTTTAGATTTTACATCTGCTAATGAATGAATGAAAGGACTATTCATAAAAAATATGACAATGATAAATTATTTCTTATACAGAAGCAGTTATTAAGAAATCCTTAATAACTGAATTTGCATCCAATTCCCAGTCTTTAAGCACATTTGAGACATGTATGTTAATATTTGAAACAGAGGTCCCAAAAAGTTCCGCAAGTTGTTTTTGACTTAACCAAACAGATCCAAACTTAGACACTAAGGCAACACTTACCTTACCATCTTCCGTATTGTAAATAATAATTGGATTTTCTTCTTTCATTAGGGATAAATAATTTTAAAGCCACTAATCAAATTTATCAAAACTAATTCATTTCTTTTCTTCAAAAATTTTAATAAGTTTAGCGGGATTACCTGCAATGATTGCGTTCGGCGGGAACGACTTTGTTACGACGCTATTCGAAGCAATACATACCCCCCCCCCTATCGAAACGCCTTTCAAAATAGTTACATTACTTCCGATAAAAACATTATCGCCAATTGAAATATCGGCAGACTTATAGTCTTCGCGATTATTCGGGTCGACTCCATGAAAATCAGATGAAATACAATTAAAATTCGTTCCTATCAAACATTTTTTACCAATCGTTATTTTCGCTCGCTCTGCGACAATTACCGAATTGTTATTTAAAAACGTTCCCGCGCCAATAATCAATTTTGCATCTCGGGAACGCGCTTCAAGATGAATATATCCCGAATAATAATAAGCCGATGGAAAATAGCCAAGTTCTACAGTTTTATCAATCTGAATTTCACCTTCACCAAGAAAAAGAACTGGCTGATTAATCTTACCAGCAGAAACAGGTTTGTTTTCAGACAAAACATATTTATACCACGCTTTTTTAATAGAAAAAAGGCGCTTGGCAATTGATTTTTTTAACTTAAAACTCACTCTCTACCTCCTTCAAAAATTGTTGATAATCGTGAATATAATCATTTTCATCATAAACTTTATTCGCAAAAACAAGCACCATCGCATCATGTGAAAAATTTTTCATTTCGCGCCAAATATTGTTCCCGATAGAAACACTTTTTTCGAGAGCACCTAAATGAACAAACTCGCGTTCCCGCCCATTGTCCAAAACAAAATCCACGTTCCCGCAAACACAAAAACATTGCTGTTTCAGATTGCGATGTGCGTGAAATCCTCGCTCAATTTGTGCGGGAACGCCCCAAATATAATACGCACGCTTCACGTCATACCCCCCCCCACCGAAGGCGCAACAACGCTCAAAAAGCCATCATAATCACGAATATATTCATCAATATCGTATTTTTCACTTGAAAGCACCAACAAAACAGCACCGTCTGAAAAATTGTTCATTTCTTTCCAAGTCATCTTATTCGTCCAAAGTGCCACTTCTGGATTGTCTAAGACAAACTCTTGACGCACGTTTCCGTCATCGACAAGCACTTTGCAAGATCCTACAAGCGCCACAAATAAAAATTCTGAATTTTTATTTGCGTGGCAACCGCGCGCTTTTACCGATTTATCAGTTGCATAGATATAAAACGCTCGCTTAATTTCAAACGGGCAATTAACACCTTTTTCGAGTGCGACAAGTTTCCCGCGCTCATCTCCATGAACAGTCAAATCGATTAATTTAAAATTTTTCATCATAACATCAAAGAATTACAAAGAAATAGTGTTTCCGCGAAACTCTCAACTATAAACTATAAACTCTCAACTACCTTTATACATCCTCTCGTAATAATTTTCATATTCGCCACTCGTTACGTTGTCGAGCCATGCCTGATTTTCGAGATACCAGCGCACTGTTTTTTCGATACCCTCTTCAAATTGCAAAGACGGTTCCCAGCCGAGTTCCGTTTGCAACTTGCGCGAATCAATCGCATAGCGCGCATCGTGTCCAAGACGATCTGTCACATAAGTAATCAATTTTTCAGACGTTCCCGCGGCGTTCCCGAGCAAGCGATCCACCGTGCGCACCAGCACTTTAATCAAATCAATATTTTTCCATTCGTTAAAGCCGCCGATATTGTAAGTTTCTGCAACGTTCCCGCGATGAAAAATTAAATCAATCGCCCGCGCGTGATCTTCGACAAAAAGCCAATCGCGCACATTTTCGCCCTTGCCGTAAACAGGAAGCGGCTTGCCGTGACGGATATTGTTGATAAACAACGGAATCAATTTTTCCGGGAACTGATAAGGTCCGTAATTGTTGGAGCAATTCGTAATAATCGTCGGCACGCCGTAAGTGTCGTGAAACGCGCGCACAAAATGATCGCTCGATGCCTTGCTTGCCGAATACGGCGAATGCGGATCGTATTTTGTCGTTTCCGTAAAAAACGCGTTCCCGTAAGCCACATGATGCGTTCCCGATGACGCTTTTGTCGAAAATGGCGGAGTCGTTCCCGCGGGAACGTCCATCGCAAGCGTGCCGTAAACTTCGTCCGTAGAAATGTGATAAAAAAGTTTTCCCGCGTATTTTTCGGGAACACTTTCCCAATAATTTTTTGCCGCCTGCAACAACGAAAGCGTTCCCAGCACATTTGTTTTCGCAAAGGTAAACGGATCTTTAATCGATCGGTCAACATGCGATTCGGCAGCAAGATGAATAATGCCGTCCACGCGTTCCCGCGCCAGCAATTCACAAACCGCCTCAAAATCGTAAATGTCCATTTTGACAAACTTGTAATTCGGCTTGTCCTCAATGTCCTGCAAATTTGCGAGATTTCCCGCGTAAGTTAGTTTGTCGAGATTGATAATTTTGTATTCGGGATATTTGTTGACAAACAGCCGAACCACGTGCGAGCCGATAAAACCCGCCCCGCCAGTAATCAAAATATTGCGCTTAAAATTATTCATAAAAATAAGTAAACATTAATGATCGTTAATCAATCGTTAATTTTCAAGACACCAAACGGCTCATGTTTGCATCAACAATAAAGCATTCGTTTTTTTCTTCGTCAAACACCCAACGCTCCGCCACCAAACGGGCTTGTCCAAAATTAATCAACAGCCCTAACGACTTTTTAGTCAATCGTAGATAATTGCACAGTTGCTCGCGGTGTTCTGGCAATAATTCTTTCACTGATTTTAATTCGCAAACGACATCTTTCACCAACAAATCAATGCGATACCGTTTCTTCAACAAATGATTACGATAAAAAAATGTTTTTTGATGTCGCGACAAATCAATCATAAAATTAACGAAGAATTAACGAATATTAACGTTTTTATTCAATTTATTTAATAAATTTTACTGTCGGCAATACGCAACAGATATTGCCCGTATTCATTCTTTTTCATCGGCTCGGCAATTGACCGCAAATCGTCGGACGTAATCCAATGCTTACGCCAAGCGATTTCTTCCAAACACGAAATCTTCAAACTTTGGCGTTTTTGCAATACATCAACAAACGTTCCCGCCTCCTGCAACGACTCGTGCGTTCCCGTATCAAGCCAAGCAAAACCACGCCCCAGCAATTCCAATTTTAATTTTTTATCAGCCAAAAATACTTGATTCACGCTCGTAATCTCTAATTCTCCGCGCGCCGACGGTTTAATATTCTTTGCAATTTCAACCACTTTATTCGGATAAAAATAAAGTCCTGTAACTGCATAATTTGACTTTGGATTTTCAGGTTTTTCTTCAAGCGAAAGCACGTTCCCGCAAGCATCGAAATTCACCACACCGTAACGTTCGGGATCATTCACATAATAACCGAAAATCGTTGCGTTCCCGTCCATTTCCGCATTAACAAGCGCACGCGCCAAAATTCCCGGAAATCCTTGCCCGTAAAAAATATTATCGCCGAGCACGAGTGCGACCGCATCGTTGCCGATAAATTTTTCTCCAATAATAAACGCCTGAGCCAAACCGTCCGGCGAAGGCTGCTCCGCGTATTCAAAACGCACGCCGTAATCGCTCCCGTCACCCAACAGACGTTGAAAACCCAGCAAATCCTGTGGCGTTGAAATTATCAAAATATCGCGAATGCCCGCCAGCATCAAAACCGAAATCGGATAATAAATCATCGGTTTATCAAAAACTGGCAAAAGTTGCTTCGACACACCTTTGGTAATCGGGTAAAGACGCGTTCCCGAGCCACCTGCTAAAACAATGCCTTTCATAATTGTTTAAAATTGGGAGTAATCGATTAAAGTTAACAACTTATAGAATACCACTCACACCCGTACTTTACAAAACAAAACTCATCTTTGCGGGGGAAAGGGCTCTCATTCAGCTTGGCAGAAAAATCACTTCTCGTATAAAAACGCCCGAGTCTTCCCTTTTGCTCTTGCCTGCGAATGGGAAATTCGTTAATCTTGAATAAGTGAGCGATGAACGAAAAACGATGAGTTTTGGGTCGAAAATTCGGTGGACATTTGCCCCTGATTTTTCGACAAATTTTGACGAAAAAACGTTTGAAAATGCGATTTCCGAAACTTTAATTTCTGCGGGGCGGGAACGCGTCGAGCGCGCTAAAATTATTCACGGAAACACAGAAATTATTTGCATAAAAAAAGCGTTCCCGCGAGCTAATTTTTTTCAGCGTCAATTTTCTGAAAAACGCGTCGGCACCAAAGCTCAGCGCGCGTTTCGCGCGGCTCAAATTCTGCGGGAACACAACATTGGCACGCCCGAACCGCTCGCGCTCGGCGAAAAAATCGATGCAAACGGGAACGTTCTCGAAAGCCAATTGTTTACAAAATTTATTCCTGAATTGACGAATTTTCGCGATGAAATTTATCGCTTGTTTGCCGAAAATCCCGATTGCGAAACGCTGATAAATTTATTGCAAACCGTTGCTTCTGCTTGCCGAGCTATGCACGACGCTGGCGTGCTTCATCGCGATTTGGGCAATCAAAATATCGCGCTGCAAAAAACGTCCGCGGGAGCGTGGAGAGTGTTTTTCATCGACCTTGACCGCGTGCGCATTTTCCCCGCGGAAACGCTAACAGACGCGCAGCGCGGCGCCGATTTGGCGCGCATCGATTTGCCGAGCGATTTGTTGCGCGTTTTTTATGTTTTGTATTTTGAAAAATATTCGCCAACGAGACCGTTTTATGAGGCAGAAGCGCGGGAACGTAAAGCGTTTGAGCGCCATTCTGCGTTGCGTCCGTGGCGGCATCCAATTCGCGAATGGAAATTGCGACGCGAAGAAAAACGCGCGGCTTTGGCAAACGCGGGAACGCCACAAAAAATGATTCCACTCGGCAAAGAATTGTGGATTTGGGATTCGCGTTCAGAACAAGCGATTCCCGCCTACGCGTCACGGGAACGTCGAAAATTCCGCTCGGCGAGCAACATTTTTAAAATCGCAAAATCAATTCTGTTTCACGGGAGCGCGCTTTGGAAAAATTACAAAACGATTTCCGCGCAAAGTTTTTCCGTTCCCGTCGATTTTGACAAAACGTTGGGAATGAGCATTGAAGCCGATCCCGCGACTTGGGAAATGCAAATTCATTGGCTCGGCGAACTCGAAAGCGGGAACGTGAAATTGCCGATTTTGCTTCGCGCGTATCATCACAAAGGACGAGAACACTGGGAATTTCTCTGCGAAAAAGCGCGGAAACTTCACGTACGCGGGAACGCTGTTGCAATCGCATTTGTGCAAGATCGCGCCGCCATTCGCGTTCCCGCAACTTGGCGTGAAATGTTATTTTTAATTGCTGAAAAAACACACGATTTTGTCGATTTTTACGAAATCGGCCACGCGACCAATCGCGGGAAATGGGGCGTTTGGGATTTTCAAGATTACACAAAAAATTTGCTCGTTCCCGCGTTCGAGCTCAAACGCGCGTTCCCGCACATTCGCTTGGCGGGTCCAGCGTGCATCGATTTTGATCTGCACACACTCGCGGGAATTTTGTGCGACGTTCCCGCGGGAACATTTGATTTTCTTTCGCAGCATTTATACGTCGATCGTCGCGGCGCGCCCGAAAATTTTCAAGGCAAATTTGATTTGGTGAACAAATGCGCCGTTCACCGCGCGTTCGCGAAAGCTTTCGCTTTCAAAAACGAAAAAATTATCGCGTCAGAATTTAATTGGCCACTTTTGAACGTTGGCGTTTGGGGTCCCGTCGATTCGCCAATAGAAACTTTTGGACCATGGGAAACGCGTCCCGCCGCACCGTGGGCAAACGAGCCACCGCGCGTCTCTGAAGAAGATGCCGCGCAATTTTCCGTGCGTTATTGGCTGTTGGCAATTGCGAGTGGACACGTTGAGCGCGCGTATTTTTGGCGCATTTTACATCGCGGGTTTGGTTTGGTTGACGATGCGGATTCAGAAAATCCACGTCCGCGCGCCGCATTTTTTGCATTCAAAAATTTAATCGCTACGCTTGCGGGAACGCGTTTTGAGCGGCGTGATTTTGACGTTCCCGAAGGAACTTGGACTTTAGAATTTTCGCGCGGGAACGGCGAGCATTTTTATGTTTCGTGGACAAAAAACACGTTCCCGCAAATTAACGAAAAAATTTAGAATTATGACTAATGAAGAAAAATTACCATTGTCGGTTGTGATTATTGCTCGCAATGAAGCGCAAAATTTGCGCGATTGTTTGGCAAGTGTAGCGTTCGCGCAAGAAATAATTCTCGTAGATGATTTTTCAGAAGACGAAACGGCTCAAATCGCGCGGAAATGTGGCGCAAAAGTTTTTCAACGAGCGATGAACGGCGATTGGGGTGCTCAACAAACATTCGCAATCGAACAGGCAACACAAGATTGGATTTTGCTGTTAGATTGCGACGAACGAATTACGCCTGCGTTGGCAAAAGAGATTCGGGAACACGTTTTGTCGGGCAAAAAATTTGCTTACAAAATTCAACGACGTAATCATTTTAAAGGCGTTCCCGTCAATCACGGTGTGCTACGTCCTGACTTTGTGCCACGTTTGATGCCACGCGCGGGAACGTGTGTAGAAGGATTTGTGCATCCTAAAATCGTTTTTCCTTACCCGCACAAAAAATTGCACGAACCAATGTTGCATTTTACTTACGAAAAATGGGGAAATTATTTGCAAAAATTTGAAAAATACACGCGACTTGCTGCCGAAAAATCTTACGCGGAAGGCAAGCGCGCGCGATTTTTGCGCGACATTATTTGGCGTCCCGCGTTTGCGTTTTTTAAAATGTACATTTTGCAAGGTGGATTTTTGGATGGAAAAATCGGCTGGATTTTGTCCGCCAATCATTTTTTCTACACCGAAATGAAATATGTGCGTTTGTATTTTTTACAACGGGAACGCGCACCGATTGAGCGCGAGAACGACGACGGATTTCACACGCTGGCGACCGATAAAAATTGGTCAAATCGCTTGGCAGAATTGCGCGAAATTTTGCGGGAACGCCGTGGCGAAGTTATCGCAGACAAATTAGATTGCAGGCATCGACCGCGCATTATTATGAAAATTGAACTCGCGGGAACGCCATATATTTTGAAGCAAGAATTTTTTCATTTTCGCCTTGATCGCTCGCTGAAAGCATTTTTGTTTGGTTCGGATACTTGCAAAGTTTTTCGACTTTGTCAGAACGCGCGGGAACGCGGCTTTACGAAAATTCCGCAAACATTTTTTGCTGCAGAAAAATTTAAAAACGGCATTTTGCGCGAGGCAATTTCTGTGACCGAATTTTTAGACGGAAGGATGTTGCATCTACCATTGAGCGACGAACAAAAAAAATCTTGCGCAGAATTTATGCACGAATGTCACGCTGTTGGCGTGATTTCTGGCGACATTTGCGCCGACAATTTTATCACGACGGAGAATGGTTTGAGATTGATTGATTTTCGCGGGAACAAACTTTTTGGCACTTTGGCGCGTGCGCGCGATCGCATTCAACTGCAAGAATCCTTAGGCGTTCCTGCGCGAAATTACGGTTGGGCAGAAAAATTATTTTTGTTGCAAAACGCTTTGCGCAACCTCGGAAGACGCTTGCGCGGCAAAGAAAAAATCGCCCATTAAATTCTAAAAATTTTTCAAAAATGAGCATTTCAAAACGATTTAAAAATTGGCTAAACGAAAGTTTTAAACGCAAAGCGTGGAATATCGGTTTTATCGATTACGACGAAACGACGATTTTTAAGCCGTTCAAAATCGCGTGGCTCAATGTGGGCGATTACGCAAAAAAAGCGTGGTTTGCCGATCCGTTTATTCTTTCGCGCGACGGGAACAAAGTTGAAGTGCTCGTTGAAGAAATGCCACTCGACAAGCCCAACGCGCTCGGGAAAATCTCAAAACTCGAAATCGAACGCGACGGGAACGGAAATTATTTTTTAAAAAAAGTCGTTCCCGTGCTCGCGGGAAATTTTCACTTGTCGTTCCCTGCGATTTATCGCAAAGACGGCGAAATTTTTATTCAACCCGAATGTTCGCAATCGGGCAAATCAACGCTTTATCGCTACGATTCTGCAAGAGCAACTTGCGTTCCCGCGGAAACAATCTGCGATGCGCCGCTCGCCGACCCAATTATTTTTGATGGATTCAACAACGGCGAACCGATGCTTTTTGCAACGCGCGGCGACAAAGAACATTTGCCAAAATATGAAAAAGTTTTGGACGTTTATCGCTCAACGACGGGAACGCTGTTTGGACCTTACGAAAACGAGCCATTCGCGGAAATCGAGTTCCCCGACATTTCGCCACGCGGCGCGGGCTATTTTTTGAAAATTGGCAAAAAGTGCGTTCGCGTCGCACAAGACTGCAACGGCAAATACGGCGCGGGAACGGTTTTTTACGAAATGAAATTTGAAAACGGAAAATTTTCATTCAAAGAACTTGCGCGACATTTTCCCAATTCATCAATTTGGCATTGCGGGCTACACACTTTCAACACGTTTGGCGACCTCGCTGTCGTCGATGGCTACGGCTATTTACACCCAATCAAGTGCGCATTATTTTTGCTCAAATCGCGCCTCAAACGCGCCTCGCTCAAACGCAAATTCCCACACGCAATTTTTTAGCGGGAACAGAAATTAACGGGAACGTGATTTTTAATGCAGATTTCGCAATTTGCTGCGTCCACAACTTTAAAGATCAAAAATTATTGGCGTTTTTTCTTTTTGAGCAATACGAAAAATCTTCTGCAAATGGCTCAACGAAAGAAATACTTTGTTACTATCGTTATTTTTAGACTTCAAAAAATTAGCGACAATTTTATCCGCAGCTTCGGCTTTTTCAAATGGCAATAATTGGCATTCCCCAATCGTGATTTGTAGTCCCAACTGAGCATTTAACAGATCGAGTAGTTGCTGTAAAAACGCTCGCTCTTGCGGGAATAAATTAAAAATTTGATATTCTTCGTCCAAGTCAAATTCGCCTGTCGCGATAAAACGTTCCCAATTTTCTCGTTTTTTCGCCGTAAAAATATAAAATATTCTTTGTGGCTCCTGCGCGTTAGGTTTTTCGTTTTCCACGTAACGAATAATTCCTAAAAATTCACGCATTTTTTTAATTTTTTTAGGATCTTCCGACAAAAACGCCTCTTTAAAATTGATAAGATGCCAGTAATAATCCGAAAGTTTACCTACATGCTTTTCAAGTCCTGAACTTCGATAAATTTTAAGCGCCTCGCGCGCTCGACTTAATTTACGAACCATACTCAGCGTCCGCGACAAACGACATTCTTCCGCCAAGACATCAATAAAGCGCGCAACATTTTTATTGTTGAAAATAAAATTATAAAAATAAAATTGTTCATCATTTTTAATTAAATATTCACAAAACTCACGCGCATCCTCATCTTTCACAATGCACGATTTCTTCACGAGCCAGTTGTTAAAATCTTTTGAATATTTTAAACGCCTTTCTTTCCCCTCAAACTTTATCGCAACACTCGCGATAATTTCAGCCATCTCTTTCGCACTTTTTGTTCGCGTTAATAAATAATTCTTCGCAATACATTCGTAGAAAAAACAAAGTCCGATATCACTATGACTTTCATAATTTTTTGTCCTAAAATCAACTGCTTTTGAAAAAGAAATGTCTTTTTCAAAAACTATTTTTTTTGCATATTCAAATGGTAAATCTAAAAATTTTTGAGTAAAAATGGAACACTCACCATCTAAATAAGATTTTATTTTTTCCCCAGAAACTATCGTTTGCTCATTAAAAATATTGGCATAATAATTTTGCACAAACTTAACAACCTTTTGAGTTTCCGTGAACTGCCCGCCGCTGTAATACACAAAATCCGCCCATACATTCTCTGCACTGAAAAAAAAGACTAATCCAGAGAAAAAGAATACAAAAACGAATTTAAAATATTTCATTCCTTAAAATTCCTTTGAAACTTCGTATAACTTCCTGCAAATCAACGAGTTCCTGCTTTACCGTTTTATAAAGACCTACAGGCGAAAAATCTTTGCCTTCAGGAGTTTTGGCTTCAAAATACCAATTAGAGACGATCGTATCAAAATCAATCATAATCAAACGTTCTATTAATAGGGGTTGACAATCAAAAGCAATATCAATTGATTTTCATTTTAACAAAATCGTTCCCGCCGAGCGAGGTAAATTTCCGGCCGCCTAATCGCTGTTTTGTAGCGGGAACAGAAATTAACGGGAACGTGATTTTGGCGGGAATGCGAGAATTTTTTAGGTTTAATCCACAAATTAAAGGATTTAAAAGATTTTTTTGAGTTAAATTTGTGAATGAAATAAAAAATTAGAGCGACAGGAAACCGCACCTCCCAAAACCTTTTCGTCGAAGGCGCTTTTTCGCTCGGGAACGCGCGCTTTCCGCGAAGCGCTCTCGAAATTTTCCGTTCCCGCCAAATCTGTATGACCGCTGACAATTAGAATATTTTTCATTGTGTTTATTTCTTTTTTTATTTTTAAATTTTTCGCCTTTGCGCCTCTGCGTTAATTTTTACAAATTTGCGAGCGCGTCGGAAAGCACTTGAATTGTTTTATCAATCGCGTTCCCGTCATGAGCCGAGGAAAGAAAACACGATTCAAACGGCGACGGCGGCAGAAATACACCGTGATCAAGCGCGTAATTAAAAACGCGTTTTGATAATTCGCCATTGCTCGACATTGCCGTTTGCGCATTAATGACGGGAACTTCATTAAAAAACAACGCAAACATTCCACCGCAATGTGGCACTTGCAACGCAACTCCGCGTTCCCGCGCCTTTGATTCAAGCACGTTGGCAATCGCCGTTCCCGCGGCATTCATTTGTGTGTACGGAGAATTTGTGAGTAATTTTTCTAACGCGGCACAACCTGCGGCGAGCGTAATTGGATTTCCGCAAAACGTTCCCGCGTGATAAACGGGTCCGACGGGCGCGAGATAATCCATAATTTCAGCCCTGCCCGCAAACGCGCCGACAGGCAAACCGCCACCGATAATTTTTCCAAGGCAAACCAAGTCAGGACGCACTTCGTGAGTGCCCATCGTTCCCGCGAGCGAAATGCGAAACCCTGTCATCACTTCGTCAAAAATCAAAAGAGTTCCCGCGGTGTGTGTTGCCGTGCGAAGCGCTTGGAGAAATCCTGGCTTTGGCATCACAAAGCCAACATTACCCATAAATGGCTCGACAATGACTGCGGCAATTTCGTTCCCGCAAGTCGCAAAAGTTGCTTTGAGCGCATCAAAATCGTTGTAAGGAATCACGATCGTATCTGCGGCAAAACTTTCGGGAACGCCCGCGCTATCGGGATGTCCATGCGTAAGCGCGCCACTGCCAGCTTTTACCAAAAGCGAATCGACATGACCGTGATAACAACCTTCAAATTTAACAATTTTGCTACGTCCCGTAAAACCGCGCGCCAGACGAATCGCCGCCATCGTTGCTTCGGTTCCCGAATTTGTCAAACGCACTTTTTCCACGCCGGGAACGATTTTGCAAATCAATTCAGCCATGCGCACTTCATCGATGCCGTTGGTTCCAAAGCCCAAACCTTTATCGACAGCAGCGTGAACGGCGGCGCGAATGTCTGGATCGTTGTGTCCAAAAATCGCGGGTCCCCAAGTCAAAACGTAATCAATAAATGCGTTCCCGTCGGGCGTGAAAAGTCGGCAGCCGTCAGCGTGTTCTGTGTAAAATGGCGATCTGCCAACATTGCGAAATGCGCGCACGGGCGAATTGACTCCGCCGGGAATTAAGCGTTGCGCGCGTTCAAAAAGTTTTGTAGAAGTGTACATTTTAAGAAAATAATTTTAAGGTTAACAAATTTCACCAATCATTGCCGCGTTCCCGCCGCGAGTGCAAGCGGTGATTTTTACGCGAGCAAGCGTGTTGGCGGTATGCGTTCCCGCGACGAGAACTCGCAAATAATTAGGCGTGTATGCGGGAGTTATATTTTTTTCGGGAACGGGATTTTCGAATAAAACTTCCACCGTTTGCCCGATAAATTGTTGCATAAATTTTTCACGTTTTTTTGCAGAAAGCGCGCGCAATGTTGACGAACGGCGTTGGCGCGTGGGAACATCTACTTGGTCGCGACGTCGCGCAGCACTCGTTCCCGCGCGTTCTGAGTAAGTAAAAACATGACAAAATGTAAATGGATAATTCATAAAATTATCGCAAGTAATCGCAAACTCCTCATTTGTTTCGCCAGGAAAACCAATCATAATATCCGTTCCCACCGTGAGCGCGGGAACGCGCGCGACTGCGTGATTTAAAAATTTGAGATATTCAGCGACATTATAATGGCGATGCATATCTTTTAAAATGCGGTCGCATGCACTTTGAATCGGCATATGCAAAAACGGCATCAGCGGATGCGCGGGATCTGCCATGCGGTCGAGAATGCCTTCGGGAATCGTCATCGGCTCGATGCTACCAATGCGAATACGCGCAAGATCGGGAATCGCCGCGAGCGCATCGACAATTTCAACAATTGTTTTGTTTTCAAAATGATAAGTGCCAATGTTCACGCCCGTGAGCACGAGTTCCCGAACGCCACGCGACACCAGAGATTTTGCCTCGGCGATAATATCGTCAAACTCGCGGGAACGCGCTCTGCCGCGCGCTTTTGGAATCAAACAATAGCTGCAAAAAAAATCGCAACCGTCCTGAATTTTTAAATTTGCGCGCAAGGTAATCAAATCGCTCGCGGGAACGAATGGCACCGAAAAATCATCGCGGCTCATCGGCTCGACAAGCATTTTTGGCGGGAACGCTTTTTCTAAATTTTGCGGGAACCACGCGTCGATGTTGAGTTTGTTTTGATTGCCGACAACGCAATCAACGCCTTTAATTTTTGCAATCGCCTCCGTATTTGTTTGCGAATAACAGCCCGTAACCACGCAAAACGCGTGCGGATTTGCCTTGATAAAATTACGGATAATTTGACGACATTTTGCCTCTGCCAAACGCGTTACCGCGCAAGTATTAATAATTCCAAGCGCAATGTCGTTCCCGCCCCACGGAACAATTTTGAATCCGCGCGCAGACAATTGATCTGCCAAAACCTCGCTCTCGTATTGATTGAGTCGACAACCTAATGTAAAAATCGCAGCGTTCATATTTTACTTTTCAAACAAAATGAGGATGATTGTGTTGGCGTTAAAAAGCGCGTGGACGATGATCGGCGCGATGAGGCGACCTGTTTTTTCGTAAGAAAAACATAACACACAATTGAGCGCGATGAGCGGCAACCACGCCGCCGGCGAATCGTGGAGCACCGCAAAAAGCGTTCCCGTAACGACACTCGCGACAACGCCGTTGCGCGCCGAACCTTTAAAAAATCGATAAAACGCAAAACGAAAAATAAATTCCTCGATAATCGGCGTCAAAAAAACTGCCGCGACAAAAACGCTTGCAAATGCGAATCCATCAACGTTCCCGCGCAACGCATTCACGAGCGATTGATTTTGTTGCCACGTTTCTGCGAGCGAAGGGAAAAGTGCGGGAATGAGATTTGAAATTGCCGAAAAAACAGCCACCACGCCGAGCGCAACACAAAACAGCAAGGCGATTTTAATAAAATCTTTGGCGGAATCTACGCATAAAGTTTCGCGCGAAAAATTAGGAAAAATCGCGGGAACGTAACGCAGCGCAACAATTAAAAACAATAGTGAAAATGTTTGAGTAAAAACGATCGCGTACAAAATTGAATTGTAGCCCAAATAAAGTTTTGTGTTCGCGCCGCCAACAATCCCCGCAAAAAGCGGTTGCGCAACAAAAAATGCCAAAAAGCCAAGCAACTCCAATTTTGTCGGCGTCCACGCGGGAACGTAATTTTCGTGTAAACTTTTTTTTACAAATCGTTGACTAAAATAATAAGCAAGCGTTCCCGCGCCGATCAGCGCGAGAACTCCGTCTAAATAATCAATCGACGACATTTTATTTCGCCAAATTTGCGAAGATCGCTTCAGACATTTGGCGTGTTGAAACAGCGTTCCCGCCGAATGCGATGTCGCCCGTGCGCGTTCCCGCGTCAATGGTTTTACGCACCGCTTTTTCGATGGTTTCTGCTTCTTGATTTAAGCCAAATGAATGACGCAACATCAACGCTGCCGAAAGAATTTGCGCGCAAGGATTTGCAATTTGTTTGCCTGCAATATCGGGAGCCGAACCGCCCGAAGGTTCAAACAAACCAAAAGCAAAACCATGACGATTTTTCTTAGCACCGAGCGACGCCGACGACAACATGCCAAGCGAGCCGCAAACAATTGCCATTTCGTCGGACAAAATATCACCAAACATATTTTCGGTGAGCAAAACATCAAATTGTCCTGGATTCGCCACCAATTGCATCGCCGCATTATCAACGAGCATGTGCGTAAGCGTCACATCGGGAGCGACTTTGGCAACGTGTTCTTTGACCACTTTGTTCCAAAGCACCGAAGTGTCAAGCACATTGGATTTATCAACCAAGCAAATCGTTTTGCGGGAACGCGCGCGCGCCGTTGCGATGGCGACATCGGTAATGCGCACGATTTCGCTCGTTTTGTAGCTCATCGTGTCGATTGCTTCAGTTTCGCCATTGGGCAATTCGCGCGTTTCTTTGTGACCAAAATAAATGCCGCCTGTCAATTCGCGAATGCAAACCATGTCGATGCCATTAGGAATGCGCGCGGGAGCGATCGGTGATGACGCTGTCAGCGACGGGAACAACAAACCAGGACGCACATTCGCAAAAAGTTCAAAATGTTTGCGTAATGGCAAAAGCGCGCCGCGTTCGGGCTGTTCATTGCGCGGCAAATTCGCCCATTTGGGACCGCCGACCGAACCAAACAAAATCGCGTCTGCCGCATCACAAGCGTTCAATGTTTCATCTGGCAACGCTTTGCCGTATTTGTCGATGCCTGCGCCACCAACTTCGTGAACGGAATATTTAAATGTGTGACCAAACATTTCGAGCGTTTTTCCCAAAATCGGGAGCGTCGCCGCCATCACTTCTGGACCAATGCCATCGCCTGGCAAAACTGCAATTTTAAGTTCCATAATGTATCAATTATATTATGCAAAGCGCGTGATTTCAACAGCGAGATCGCTGACGGGAACGCCAACGGGAGCTTGCGGTTTGTGGACGCGCACGGTAACCGATTTTAATTTTTTGTAATCGTTGAGCAAAAGTGTGGCAATTTTTTCGGCAACGCTTTCGATGAGCAAGCTTGCGGGAACGGCCTCAACGAGCTGTTTTGTTTTGAGGCAAACTTCCGCGTAATTAACCGTTTCGTGCAAATCATCGGTCGTTCCCGCGCGTTGTAGATCAAGCAACAATTCGAGATCGATAAAAAAAGCTTGCCCTTGCTCACGCTCTTCGGCTAACACGCCGTGATAACCGTAAGTTTTGATTCCGTTAATAATAATTTTGTCTGTCATTTTTTTGAATTTTCGATCGTTTCGAGCATTACCGCGAACGCGTCGAGATTTGCGCCGACGGGAACGCCGTGCCCGAGATTAAAAATAAATCCGTTTTCGCCCGCCATATCATCGAGCACCGCTTGCGTGCGAGAACGCACGATTGTGAGATTTTTTTCTAACAAAATTTCTGGATCGAGATTTCCCTGCAAAACGATTTTTTGCGGGAACAACGATTGGCGAATTTCGCTCATCGGGCGACACGCGTCAACGCTCAAAACGTTTGCGCCCGTTCCCGCCAAAATCCGATAATCGGGAACGCCTTTGGCAAAAACGATGACGGGAACGCGATTTTGCAGGCGCGCCACCACGCGAGCAATCCAGCGCGCCGACAAAAGTTCATAATTTTCTGCCGCATAACTCGCCCAAGAATCAAAAATCTGCACCGCGTCAACGCCGCCATTTTCAATTTGCAGCAACAAATTTTCAGCGACAGCATCGCTGATTTTTTCCATCAATTTTTCAAATGCCGCGGGAACGTCTTTTGCGAGAGCGCGCAATTTTTCGCCGTTGTCAAAATGTCCGCCCTGCACCATGTAAAGCGCGAGCGTCCACGGGCTTCCCGCAAAACCGAGCAAGGCGCGCGTTCCCGCGAGTTCGCGCTTGACGATGCGTTGTGTTTGCGCAATGTAATCAAGGCGTTCCCGCACGACTTCGGCGGGCGGGAACGCGTTAATTTGCGCAACATTTTCGAGCGTTTTTGACATTGCGATTCCCTTGCCTTCTTGGAATTGGTAAGCAAAACCAAGTGCTTCGGGAACGATCAAAATATCGCTAAACGTAATCGCCGCGTCAAGCGAAGAAAAACGCCGCACAGGCTGCAAGGTCGCTTCCGCCGCGAGTTCTGGATTCCGCACGATTTCGACAAACGAAAAGCGTTCCCGCAACGCGCGGTATTCTGGCAAAATGCGTCCTGCCTGGCGCATTGCCCACACGGGAACGCGGTCAACGACGGCAAATTCGCACGCCGCCAAAAAACGCTGACGGGAATTCATTAAAAATTGAAAGTTAAGGGCTAAAAATATTTTTTACACGAAGGCACGAAAATCGTGTCCTTTGTGTGAGATTTTTATATCAAATCAAAACTATTTTGAAAGTTTATCGATTTCAGCGAGAACGGCGGCGAGACCTGACTTACAATTGCCGCTGTGGCCGTTGGGAACGGTAAAATGCGTTTTCAGCGCGTCATCGATTGCCTGCATTTTTTGGGGCGAAAGGCGTTTGCGCAAAATGCGGATTTTCTCGTAATCTTCGATGCCGTCGCGCAATGCTTCAAAACGGAGCGTCGTATAATTCGGCGGGTAAACCAAGAAACAATCGCCCGCTGCCCAGTCACGCGCGCGGTGTTTCGTGTTCACGAATGGATTTTCCGTCCAAGAATTATACGCCCAGCGCAAAAATCCATCCAAATTTTTCGCACTCGCGTAAATCGGCAACCAACAGGATTCTTCAAGCGGCGAATGCGGGAACGTGTTGGGTTTTTCCGGACCGCAGCAAACGTAAAAAGTCGTAATTTTTCCCGCGGCGCGACGCTTTTCTGCAAATTCAGCGATGTCTTCCGTGTAGCTGAACAGCGGCGAAATGTCGTGCGCGAAATCCTGCTCGCGCGAAGGTCTATCTACCGCACTGGCAATTTTCAGTTCGGGAGCCGCCTTCGCCAAAATGTCGCGTGCGGCGCGCGCCATCGCGTCCGGACGCTCATCAAGCGCGATGCTCGTTTTTTTCAGCTTTCCCGTCGCGCGCAAATGCTTTACAAAATCTTTCAAAAAGACAGACCAAACTTCCTCAAAAAGCGGCGTTCCCGGCTCGAGTTTCATATTTTTCGCGTTCCCGTGCTCGTCGTAATAACCGAGATTTTTCGACCACGGGAGCATCGTGTAGCAATTGATTTGTTTGTCGATCCCGCAGCTTTCCATAAACGCGACCCACTTGTCAAACGCCGAATAATCGAACGTCCATTTTCCGTTGTCCTTGCGCGTCCAGCGAATCATCGAATGCCAATCGTCAAAAGTCTGGTGATCCCAAGGTTCTTCGATAATCGACGCGGTAATGACTTTCTGACCCGCGTTCGCAAGTCGCGTCATCACAGGGCGCATGGCTTCAAAATGCTCGTCGCTCCAAAGTGGCACTTTGCACCAGCGCGCGACGGCTTCTGGATGCTGCCAAAGATCGAGATAAAACTGCCAATCTTTCGGCTCGGGCAAACGCTGACTGCTGACTTTCAGCGCATCGACGATTTTTCCGTCAACGCGCAAATTGTAAACGCCAACGCGCGCGTCCGCGGGAACGTCAACCGTCGCCACGACAAACTGCGTTTCCGCGCCGGGAACGCGTTCTGGCATCAACACGTCGTAGCGTTCGCCGCCCTCGGCTTTCACTTTGTGTGCAAAATTCACCTGAACTGGCAGCCCGCCGTCCATTTCGACTTTGAATTTTTCGCCGACTTTCATTTGCGGGAACGTAAAATTAACGCGTTCGCCACGCCAAGCTACTTGCGTCGCCATTGCGGGAACGCAAAATAATGTAGCTAAAAAAGTAAAAAATAATTTTGTTTTCATTGGATTTATTTTCATAGCTTAGGGGTTAATAATTGCTATTTTAGAAAATTATTTTTTATCGGCGTGATGCACGATAAATAGCGGATTCATGCACGGCGCATTGGGGCCGGGCTCTTGATTGCTTTTTTTAGGCGAATGATATTTACAATTTTTATAGGGGCAATGCACGACAATTTGGTAATGTTGTGAAATAAATTGAAATTTAGTTTGCGCTGTAAACAAATCGCCGTGACCTTCCAAAAATGGCGCTTTAAACTCAATAATTTGCGTGCAATTATCACAAAGCACTTGTCCAAAAAAATCTTTTGAATTTTTTGTACTCACGTAATGTTTGTCGTTGTGGCCAACATCAACTTCGCGCAAAATTTTCGAGCGGACAAGTTCGGGAAGCGAACGATAAATCGTCGCGCGCGAAACTTCAGCATCAATTTTATTAACTGCAATCAACAAATCTTCCGCATTAAAATGTCCTTGCATTTCATAAGCGACTTGCCAAATTGTGCGGCGCGGACGCGTATTACGCAAACCTTGTTTGGCAATAATCTCAACTAAATCAAAATTGGGCAACTCGGGCATAAATTTATGCTAACAATAAACACGCGGGAACGCGAGATTTTATTGATTGTCCAACGCTAATTCTTCTTGATTTTTGGGAGCGGGAACACTTTTTACGACTTTACGTGGACGACCGCGTTTTTTTGCGGGAACGGCATTTTCTTCGCTTGCGGGAACGACAGATTTTTCTTTGCGTGGACGACCACGTTTTTTCGCCGCGGGAACGGGAATTTCGGTGATCTCAGGAATCTCGGAGTTCTCGGGGAGCTCTGGCTTCTCGGGAACGACTTCTGCGGGAGGCAAAAGTGCTTCGAGTTCGGCGGCGCGCTTGGCAAAATTTGGATTTTTTTCAGCGAGCGCACGATAACAAACGCTCAGCGCAAAAATCAAACTTTCATAATCTTCGCAACCGATGTAGCGAATTTTTTCGAGATAACGCGCGGCGCGATCGGGATTTGGCTTAACGCCTGCGCCATTATAAAAAATATAAGCCAAATGGTAATCGGCTTGCAAATAACTGTTTGACGCCGAGCGCTCAAAAAATTGAATTGCCAAATTGACATTTTTTTCAACGCCGCGACCTTCAAAATAGCATTCGCCCAAAAAGCAAAGTAATTCGGAAGTTTTTAAGCCGAAATCGTTGGCGGTTTTAAAATTTTCAAACGCTTTTGCAAAATCTTGCGCAACGCCGTTCCCGAGATAATAACATTTTCCCAAATCAAAACAAGCATCGGTGTCGCCTAATTCTACGGCTTTTTGGAAAAGTTGAGCTGCGCGTTCGTAATTTTTAAGCGCGTAATAATTTTGCGCGACAAAGGTGTAAAGCGTTTCGTCAAATTCAAAATTTTGTGCTTCGGCGAGTTCAAAATAATGCGTTCCCGCGACAACATCGCGCGCGAGCCCTTGTCCTTTAAAATAACATTCTGCGAGCACGGCTTGTGCTTCGGCATCGCCTGCATCTGCGAGGACTTTGAGTTCCTGCAACATTGCATCGATTTCTTCTGTGTCTTGATTTTTAGACATACCTTCTTACCATTTTAGCGAATTAAGAGTTGACAATAAAGCACAAAATGGCGTTCCCGCGCGACAAAAAAACCGTTCCCGCGAAGTTGACGGGAACGGCTTTTTGTTTTTTTGACTTTTGATTAGTCTTTGAGTGCGTCTTTGTTGCCTTCAAAGTAAGCTTCGATTTGTTCGAGGCGTTTACCTTTGGTTTCTGGCAAGAAGAAGACTGCTGTGATCCAGTAAATCACGGTGCAGCCCGCGCAGAAGAAGAAAATCGTTGAATAACCGTAGCTTCCCACAACCGGCAAGAACGTTCCCGCGATGACTGTCGAAACGCCTTGGTTGATCAAGAGCGCAATTGACATACCGTTCGCGCGAATGCGTGTTGGCATCAATTCTGAAAGCGCCAACCAAACGCAAACGCCCGGCCCCACAGCGAACGACGCAATAAAAATTGCGAAGAAGAAAACGACGAGCCAGCCGTTAGTTTCGCTTGGAAGCGGACCTACCGAAAGACTTTCGATTGAGAATGATTCGCCCGCCGGAACTTTGAGAGTGATTTCAGAATTATCTTTTTCGTTCCCGCGAACAACGACAGTTGCAATTCCAACTTCACCGTTTTGCTTGTAAACGAGTTTTGCCTGTGAAGGAACGAATTCTTTTGCGCCCGTAAGTTTTTGGATTTCAGCTGGCGTGAGCGTGTAATAATAGTCGTATTTAACTTCTTTTGTTTTTACGCTACCATCAGCGTTCTTTTGTTCCATACCTGTTTTGTCGAGGTCTTTTTCAACAACGACTTGCGCGCGCGTTCCCGCGTCGTAAGTTTCCATCGCCATTTCAGATTTGAGGAACAAGCCCGCAACGCCGAGCAAGCCGACGATAATTCCCGTTGTACCGAGCGTGAGCAAGAATTTGCGACCTTTGCGATCCACCAAAATCATCGCAAAAATCGTCATCACCATGTTGAGCAATTTAACGACGAGGTCACCTTGGTTCGCGACCGAACCTTCAAGACCTGCTTGTTTCAAAATATCAACGATGTAAGCAAGCACCGAGTTAATGCCCGTCGCTTGGTTGCAAGCCAAAATCACAACCGCAATAACGAACGGAATAACATATTTTTTCTTAAAGATGGAATCTTTGGGTTTGTCTGCGTCGCCCGATTTTTCTGCGGGAGCGTTCGTTGCGCCCATATCCGCGAGCTCTGCTTCCGCCTCTTCGGGTTTACGGGAACGCAAAAGTGCTTTGAGCGCGGCTTCTTTTTTGCCCGTTTTATAAAGCCATGCTGGAGATTCCGAAACGAACAACGCGCCTACCGAGAAAATCACACCAGGAACTGCGCAAGCCCAGAAAATCGCCTTCCACGCAAAATCCATCGCTTCCCAGGTTTTCACGGGATCGCCCAATTCTTTGACGCCGTCAACGTGTTTCGCAAAATACAAACCGACAACCGCCGCAAAAACAAGTCCAATTGTCAACATAAACTGGAACATGCCCGTGCCGAAACCGCGCTTGTCGGCTTTCAAACATTCCGCCAAATAAAGCGGCACCACAACGCCAATAAGGCCCGCTGCAACACCTTGTAAAATACGGCCTAAAACCAAGAAGATAAAACCGCTTGGCAGACAAATCACGGGAACGGAAAGCACGAAGCAAACGCCCGCGAGAATCATCACCCATTTGCGACCGAAAAGATCTGAAAGCGCTCCCGCAAAAAGCGAAGAAAGCACCGAACCGAGCAAAACCGCCGCCACGACGATCGAATATTGCGCCGGCGTGTAATCCGTCGTCGCTTGAAGATAAGGCAGCGCGCCCGCGATAACGCCGACGTCGATACCATAAAGCAATCCGCCAAGTCCAGCTACGAACAGGAGGAATTTATTATAGACTGAGATAGACATAACTTTTTATTATTTGAGGTTTAAGTTGTAACTAATTATTTTACTCGCGGGAACGCGCTTTTTCAAACTTTTAAATCGCCATTCTCGTGCTAAAAATTAAATTGATTTTCATTAAAAGAAAGGATAGAATTTTAATGCTCTGTTGGGACGAACCCCTCGTTTAATAATTTTAAATTAAATCGCATTATGAAATCCTTAAAAATTTGTTTATTAACATTTTTAACAATCACTGTTTGCGCAGGCGCGGGAACGATCGAAAATAGTTCGCGAGAAAAAAGAGAACGCTTGAGCAAAGCAGCAAAATGCTACGGGAAAATCCAAGTCGTCAATGCCTTTGCTGATTATAAAGTAAAAATTGTAACCGCATTCCCTGATTTAAGAGTCGAAGTAACACAATTCCCTAGCGGTGTAGGCAAATGGCAATTTGTGAATGCGTTCCCTGACTACAAAATTGAACTTGTCGAAGCGTTCGAAGATTTTGCCGTTGAGTTTTCGCCGTTCCCAGGACTTTGCGAATAGCAAAAAAACGTATAAATTTTATTTACCGTTCCTGCAAAAAACGTTCCCGCGAAAATGAATTCACGGGAACACTTTTTAAGTTTTTAATCGCAATTAAGCGATTTCTTCGACTTTGACGGTGTGAGCCACGCCGTTGACGGTCATACGCATATCGGTAACCGTTCCCGCGACTGTTGCTGCGACAGAAATTGGCGCAGGCGCTGCTGGTGCAGGAGCTGGTTTTGCCACAGCTTTTGGTGGGAAATAGAATTCCTTCAATTGTTGTGGGAACATTGCATACATTACCGCGTTCTCGTCATTATCTGGCATTGCATTTTCTTTGAGCTCTTTTTTGAGTTCTGCCATACGAGGTTTGAGCAAGTCTGCAGGACGGCAAGTGATTGGGTCTTTCTTTGAATTCTTTGCCGCGAGTGCTTGAATTTCGGGATCGACTGGAGCCGGAGTTTGACCAAAGTAGCCGAGCGCGATATCCATTGCGCCTGGAATAAATTGTTTCCAACGACCAAACTTAACGTTCATCGCAGCTTGTGTACCAACGATTTGCGATGTTGGAGTAACGAGTGGAATCCAGCCGAGTTTCTCACGAATGTATGGAATTTCAGCGCAAACTTCTTCGAATTTGTCTTCCATTTTGAGCTCTTTGAGCTGATTGCGGAAGTTTGAAAGCATGCCTCCTGGGACTTCGTAGCGGAGCGCGTCGATATTGACGATTTCGTTTTTATGGCTTTCAAATTGCGAGAGTTCTTCGTAAACGCCTTTCAAATATTCCGAAATTTCGTTGATAAGTTTTTGGTCGTATTGCGGGCAACGTGGATTGCCCTTGAGCAATGCGAGCATACGCGTGTGGTCTGGGTGAGCGGTGCCATCCGAGAATGGCTTGATCGCTACGTCAACCGCGTCCACGCCGGCGTCAATCGCCGCGAGATACGATGATGCGCCAAGGCCTGTTGTTTCGTGCGTGTGGAAATAAACCGGCACTTTCACGTTATCTTTAAGACCTTTGATAATGTCGTAAGCTGCGCGTGGAGCAACAAGACCAGCCATGTCTTTCAAGCAAATGCTATCAACGCCCATATCTGCGAGCGTGCAACCGAGCTGAATGAATTTTTCAACGGTATGAACAGGACTGTTCGTGTAGCAAATCGTTCCCTGCGCTTCGCCGCCAGCAGCTTTTGTCGCCTCGATCGCGGTTTTCATGTTGCGCGGGTCGTTGAGCGCGTCGAAAATACGGATCGTATTCATGCCGTGCTTGATGCAAAGTTTCGAGAATGTCGAAACAACATCGTCTGGCGATTGATTATACGCAACAATGTTTTGTCCGCGCATGAGCATCATGTGCTTTGTTTTTGTTTTTGCACGCAATGCGTCAAGGCGATCAAAAGGAAATTCCTTCAAAAAGCGAAGGCCTGCATCGATTGAGGCACCGCCCCAAGTTTCGAGACGGTTGTAGCCGACAGCGTCGAGCTTTTCAAGAATAGGCAACATTTGAGCCGTGCTCATACGTGTTGCAGCAAGCGATTGGTGAGCGTCACGAAGGACGGTGCTATTGAATTTTACTGGTTCCATAAAGTCAAAAATAATCTTAAAATTAACGATTAAAAGTTGAAAATTTGTCTTATTATTATCGCTTATTTGGCGGGAACGGGCAAGATTATATTTATTGTTAAAAATTTAGAGCAAAGAGTTTTGCAAGGACAAAAATCCAAGCTTTTAAAACGCTCGACAAAAAATGCGTTCCCGCGAAAAACAAAAAGCTCCGCGTTCCCGCAGAGCTTTTTATTTTTTGCGAATAGATTTTATTCTTCGCCGTTTTCATCGCCATCAACGCTATCGCCGAGCGATTCGTCGTTATCAAGCAATGAGCCAGAATCATCAATAACTGCAACCGAGTCGTCATTTTCGATAGTTTCGCGATCTTCTTGAGAAAGATCGTCAACCGCGACCATATCTTCTGCGTCGTTGTCTGGTGTGCCATAAACGAGTTTGAGATTTTGGTAAGCAGGCAAGCCCGTTCCCGCAGGAATGCGGTGGCCCATGATGACGTTTTCTTTGAAGCCTTTGAGAATATCCACCTTGCCG
The DNA here is from genome assembly GCA_934675585.1 of uncultured Opitutales bacterium. Classification (GTDB taxonomy): domain Bacteria; phylum Verrucomicrobiota; class Verrucomicrobiia; order Opitutales; family UBA953; genus Spyradosoma. Next base: position 39,380 of record CAKUQY010000004.1, read on the forward strand.
AATGTTGCGGCTTCGGTGAGCACGCGAGGCGTTTCTTGGAATGACGCTGCCGCGATGAATGATTCGGTTTCGAGCGATGCTTTTGAGATACCGAGGAGGATTGGTTCTGAACTTGCAGGTTCACCACCTTGTTCTTCGGTTTCTTTGTTCACGCGAACGAGGCGTGTAACATCAACTTTTTCGTCTTGGAGGAACGTTGTGTCACCAGGGTTCGTGATACGCACTTTACGGAGCATACGCGCCACGATAACTTCAACGTGTTTGTCGTTAATTGTAACACCTTGACGACGATACACGCTCAAAATTTCGCGCACCAAGTAATCTTGAACACCTTCACGACCAAGAATTTCGAGGATTTCGCGTGGGTCTTGTGAACCTTCTGTCAAAAGAGCACCTTTTTCAACGAAGTCGCCGTCGGTAACCGTGATGTGTTTTCCGTTTGGAATAACGTGCACAACAGGTTTATCACCTTCTGGCGTGATCACAACTTGTTTTTTACCGCGGTTAGTTTTGAGAGAAACTTCACCAGTTACGCGAGCCATGACACCTGCATCCTTTGGACGACGTGCTTCAAAAAGCTCAGCAACACGTGGCAAACCGCCTGTAATATCTTGAGATTTTGCAGCAGCGCGAGGACTTGTTGCGAGCGTCGCACCTGCCTTGATTTCTGCGTCTTCCAAAACTTTCAATTGTGCGCCAACAGGAATTGCATACGATGCAATGAGTTTGCCTTTTTTGTCCAAAATTTCAATCGACGGGATCAAATCCTCTGGGTGATCGATAACGACAATTGAGATTTCACCGTTGGTATCATTGCGTTCTGCGTGAACGGTAATGCCTGGCGTAACATCTTTGAACGAAACGCGACCTGCATATTCCGACAAAATTGGAATAATATCTTGGTCCCACTTCGCGAGCAATTGACCTTTTTCAATGCGACCGCCATCAAGGATATTCAAAGTTGCGCCAATAATGAGATCATATTCTTCGATAACTTTTCCGCCATCGTCGAGAATTTGCACTGAACCTGTTTTGTTAAGCACAACTGCTTTGTTGTCAGCAATTGTAACGCAACGAAGGTTTTTATACTTCACGATACCGCCAATATCTGGCTTGATTTCAGAACTTGAAACAGACTTACTTGCAACGCCACCCACGTGGAACGTACGCATGGTCAACTGTGTACCTGGCTCACCGATTGATTGAGCCGCGATAATGCCTACAGAAGCGCCACGTTTAACAAGTTTGTTTGTCGAAGGGTCAAGACCATAAGCCAATGCAGGAATTGCATTCACGTTCATATGCGTCAATGGCGACATAATTTTTACGCGTTTGATTTCTGCTTTTTCAATTGCATGTGCGGCTTTTTCCGAAATCATTTCACCCGATTTGACAAGAACTTCTCCCGTTGCAGGATCGACAACATCGTCCGACGAGCAACGACCGTAAATACGTTCGTGTAATGGAATTTCAATGCCATCTTCTTCGATTGCTTCTTTCCAAATACCATTGCGATTTCCATCGTCGTCAACGGTAACAATCACGTCCATCGCCACGTCGCAAAGTTTACGGGTCATATAACCAGCGTCAGCCGTTTTCAAAGCCGTATCCGACAAACCTTTACGAGCACCGTGTGATGAAATAAAGTATTCACCGATCGACAAACCATCACGGAACGATGAAAGAATTGGACGTTCAATAATCGCACCATCAGGTTTTGCCATAAGACCACGAGCACCGCAAAGCTGACGAACTTGTTGCTTATTACCACGAGCGCCAGAATCCATCATAACCCAAACAGGATTCAAGATCCAACGACCTTCATTGCGAGGATCGTTTTTCTTTTGTTCCTTAATTGCAGGTTTTGCAGATTTTGCGAGTGTTTCAAATGCTTCTTTTGCAATTTCGTCTGTTGCACGAGTCCAAATGTCAACAACCTTATTGTAGCGTTCACCATCGGTAATCAAACCGCGATGGAATTCGCTATCAAAAGTCATCGCTTCTTTTGAAGACTTTTCAATAATTGATTTCTTATTCGCGGGTGGAATCATATCGCCCACCGAAATCGAAATACCTGCGCGGGTTGCCATACGATAACCCAAGTTTTTGAGAGCATCAACAACTGCGGGAACGCCTGGTTTGCCCACCAAACTGTAAGTGTCAGCAATCAACTTGCCAATTTCGCCTTTTTTGACGGGAACGTTAACAAAGCCCATACCGCCTTCAGGAGCGTTATCATCTGCCGCATTTGCCGTTTTTGATTTTGGCCAAATTTGATTGAAAATAACACGCCCCACGGTTGTGCGAATAACCTTTGCATTCTTATTACCCCAATAAGTATCTTTCCCATAGTCAGGATTGACAAAATCAATCCAACTATGAAGGTGGACAGAACCATCACCTTCTGCGAGCAACACTTCGTCAACCGAGCCCATCAACGGAGCGCGAACGCCGAGTTCTTCGCAAACTTGCGTTGGTTGGAAAGTCAAATAATACGAACCCAAAATAACGTCCTGCGAAGGCGTAATAATTGGTTTTCCCGATGATGGTGAGAACAAATTATTCGTCGAAAGCATCAAGAGTTTGCACTCCATTTCTGCTTCTGTCGAAAGTGGCACGTGAACAGCCATTTGGTCACCGTCAAAGTCCGCATTGAACGCTGTACATGAAAGCGGGTGTAAACGCATTGCTTTACCTTCAATCAGCTTTGGCTCGAATGCTTGAATTGACAAGCGGTGAAGTGTTGGAGCACGATTGAGCATCACTGGGTGTCCCTTAGTAACTTCGTCAAGGACATCCCAAACATCAGAATCACGACGCTCAATTGCTTTCTTACCTGCCTTAATTGTCGCAACATTATACGGCGGTCGCATCAAGCGACGGATAATAAATGGTTCAAACAATTTGAGTGCCATTTCTTTAGGCAAGCCACATTGATTCAAATTAAGATCAGGCCCCACTGCAATTACGGAACGACCAGAATAATCAACACGTTTACCGAGCAAGTTTTGACGGAAACGGCCTTGTTTGCCCTTCAAACCATCTGCAAGAGATTTCAAAGGACGACCATTCGCGCCCGTCACAGGGCGACCATGACGACCATTATCAAACAATGCGTCAACTGCTTCTTGCAACATGCGTTTTTCATTATCAATAATCACCAATGGTGTTTTCTTTTCAAGCAAGTCTTTCAAACGCTTATTACGATTGATAACACGACGATAAAGTTCGTTCAAGTCTGACGTTGCGAAACGACCACCATCTAATGGGACGAGTGGGCGCAAATCTGGCGGGATCACTGGCAAAACGGTAAGAATCATCCATTCTGGACGATTGCCCGATTTGAGAAATCCTTGAATCACGCGCAAACGACGTGTCAACTTAAGTTGCACTTGCTTTGATTTTGTCAAAGTAATCTTGTCGCGAAGACGTTTCAATTCTTGCTCAAGATCAAGTTTTTCCAAAACATCACGCAATGCTTCAGCACCACGTTTTGCCGTAAAACCATCAAATCCATAGTCTTGAACAGCTTGGTTATACTCGTCATCTTTCAACAATGCACGCTCTTCCAAATTACTTGTTCCTGGATCGGTAACGAGATATTTTTCGTAATAAATCACCGATTCAAGTTGGTTAGGAGTCATATCCAACAACAAACTCAAACAAGATGGTTGCGACTTCAAGAACCAAATATGCGATACGGGAACAGCCAACTCAATGTGTCCCATGCGACGACGACGTTCACGTGCAACCGTTACTTCAACGCCACACTTTTCGCAAATTGTTCCTTTATTTTTAATATGTTTATAACGACCGCAACCGCACTCGAAATCCTTGATCGGACCAAAGATTTTTTGGCAAAATAAGCCACCTTCTTCAGGTTTTTGTGAGCGATAGTTGATTGTTTCAGAATTTTTTACTTCTCCATATGACCAACTACGAATCGTTTCAGGAGAAGAAATTTTTACCGAAACACTATCAAAAGCAATCGCTTTAGGACTTGGATTTGCTGCAATTTCTTCACTTTTCATAAAATTGTCTTTCTGCAATTAGTTGTTATTGTCTAATTATTTTGTGATTTCACCTGTTGCTGGTTGTTCAGAAGAGCCTGGATTCATTTTTAAACGACGTTCTGCGTCTGGACCGTCCTTTTTTTCACCTGTGTAGTGAACCTCAAGACCGAGTGATTGCATCTCCTTAACCAAAACATTGAAGGATTGAGGAATTCCAGCTTCAAGTGTTTTTTCTGATTTCACAATATTTTCGTACATCTTGTCGCGACCTTCCTTATCATCCGACTTCACCGTCAAGAATTCTTGCAAGGTGTAAGCCGCGCCATAACCTTCCATAGCCCACACTTCCATTTCACCAAGACGTTGACCGCCCTTTTGAGCCTTACCGCCAAGAGGTTGTTGTGTAATGAGAGCATACGAACCCGTTGCACGAGCGTGAATCTTGTCTTCCACCAAGTGGTTCAATTTCATCATATAAATGATGCCGACAACAACATCCTGGTCGAAAGGCTGTCCCGTTTTACCATCAAAAAGCAATGTTTTACCCGAATAAGGCAAGCCCGCTTTTTCCAAATATTCACGGATCGTTTCTTCTGGAATGCCGTCAAAAATCGGTGTCGAAACTTTGATACCAAGCTTTTCACAAGCCCAGCCCATGTGTGTTTCAAGAACCTGTCCCACATTCATACGCGAAGGAACGCCAAGAGGATTCAAACAGATATCAACAGGTGTTCCGTCTGGCAAATATGGCATATCTTCCACGGGAACGATACGAGCGACAACGCCCTTGTTGCCGTGACGACCTGCCATCTTATCGCCCACTTGAATCTTGCGTTTTTCTGCGAGATAAACTTTAACACTCTTAATCGTGCCATCACTTGATTTACCATGCGCGATTTCGTCAATTTTACGATCACGTTCGCGTTCAAGTTCATTAAGTTTACGCTTAAACTCATCAACAATGCGCATAATTTTTTCGCGCACTGGCGATTGAGGCATATCAATATCGCGAGCAACAGATGCCAATTTACGCAACAATGTTTTTGTAATTTTACGACCTGCAGGAATAATCACCTCGTTCGTTTTTACATTACGCACGTCTAATGGAATTTTTTCTCCAAGCAAGATGTCTGAAAGTTTTTCAGTCAACTCAATCGTATCTTTTTGATATTGATTGCGGAAGTTTTCTTGAGTTTCCTTAATACGACGACGTTGATCAGATGGCGATTTTGCGATTTCCTTATCAGTATGATAAGTTACCAAAACATCCATCACAACACCACTCACGCCTGGATCAACGCGCAATGACGTATCCTTTACATCTGCGGCTTTTTGACCGAAAATTGCACGCAACAATTTTTCTTCTGGTGGCAACTCAACCTCTGGTTTTGGCGTAATTTTGCCAACCAAAATATCGCCAGCTTTAACCTCTGCGCCTACGCGAATAATACCGCGGCGGTCGAGATTTTTCAGCGCATCTTCACCAGCATTAGGAATATCACGCGTAATTTCTTCCGGGCCGAGTTTTGTTTCGCGAGCCTCGATGTCGTAAGGTTCAATATGAATCGATGTAAACACATCGTCTTTCAAAACACGTTCGCTAAGCAAAATCGCGTCCTCAAAGTTATAACCATTCCATGGCATAAACGCGACAAGCACGTTGCGACCAAGCGCTAACTCGCCCTTGTCGGTCGCTGCGCCATCTGCCAAACAATCACCTTTCTTTACCTTTTGTCCTTTTGAAACAATTGGGTGTTGATTGAAGCATGTTGATGCATTCGAACGCAAATTCTTACGAAGAACATAAGTATGTGATTTGCCTGCTTTATCTTCAACAACGATTTCATTTGCAGTAACAGAAGTTACAACGCCATCTTCAACTGAACGCACAATTGCACATGAGTCTTCTGCAACCAATTTTTCAATACCTGTACCCACCAACGGAGCTTCTGGCTTCAATAATGGAACACCTTGGCGTTGCATGTTCGACCCCATCAATGCACGATTCGCGTCGTCGTGTTCAAGGAACGGAATTAAACCTGTTGCAACAGACACCACTTGTTTTGGCGAAATGTCAATAAAATCAACATCTTCTGGCAATACCGATTGCACTTCACCTTTGTTACGAACAGCAACTTTACCTTGCATATCGCCAACAAGATTACCATTTTCATCAATTTTGGTATTAGCTTCTGCCACTTTGTAAGGTTCTTCATCGTCCGCCGTCAACCAAGCAACATTTTTAGGGTTGTTGTCAACTTTACCATTTTTAACAGGACGATATGGCGCTTCGATAAAACCATATTCATTAACGCGTGCATAAGTTGCCAAGGAATTGATCAAACCAATATTTGGACCTTCTGGTGTTTCAATTGGGCAAATACGACCATAGTGCGATGGGTGCACGTCGCGCACTTCAAAACCTGCACGATCACGGCTCAAACCTCCTGGACCAAGAGCCGACAAACGACGTTTGTGCGAAAGCTCCGACAACGGATTGATTTGATCCATAAATTGCGATAGTTGACTACGTGCAAAAAAGTCTTTCACTGCACTCGCCAATGCTTTGGGGTTTACCAAACGCGCAGGACGAACACTATCCGATTTCGCATCTTGCGTACTCATACGATCGCGAATGTGACGCTCTGTACGCACCAAACCCTTGCGGCATTCATTTTGCAACAATTCGCCAACATTACGCAAACGGCGAGCACCCAAGTGATCGATATCATCAAGCACACCTTCGCCATTTTTCAAACCGCAAAGATATTTCGTTGCGGCAACAAGATCTTCAACCTCAATCAATTGAGAAAGCGATTTGCCATGTTTCAACTTTTGATTGATTTTATAACGACCCACTTTGCCCAAATCATAATATTTTACATCACAGAATGAACGATTAATCAACGAGCGAGCAGAACTTACTTGAATTGGATCACCAGGACGTTGCACGCGGAAAATTTCTTTCAACGCTTCTTCTTCATTGTGAGTCGAGTCTTTTTTAATTGCACGAATAATTGCACCATCGTCAATCGAAGTGTCAAGCACACGCACATTTTTAATGCCAATTTTCTTAATGTCCGTCAAAATTGAACGATTAAGTGCTTCAAAAGCATGACCAACAATCGTTCCCTTTTTAATGTCAACAATATCTTGTACAAGCACGTAGTCTGAAACGTTTTTCTTGTCAATCATCGTATCAACACTCAATTCTTCTTTTTTGTAGAAGAGATCCAAAATTGCCTCATCGGTCGAATAACCCAATGTGCGCAACAATGTAGTCAACAAGAAACGACGACGGCGACGACGGCGATCTAAATAAACATAAAGCAAATCGTTTTGATCGAATTGAACTTCCAACCAAGTGCCACGATCTGGAATAATACGAAAAGCATAAAGCGTTTTGCCGCTGATATGCTCACTTTTTTCAAAACACAAACCTGGCGAACGATGCAATTGACTCACAATAACACGTTCTGAGCCATTAAACACAAATGAACCGCGATCGGTGATCATAGGAATATCGCCCATCACAATTTCATCCTCTTTCATCGTGCCATCTGGAGCCACGAGGCGCAATGTCACATACAATTTGCACGCATATGTTTTGTCATTACGGAAACACTCAACATCGCTCACTTCTGGATCTTCCAAACGGTATCCCACATACTCAAGACGAGCACCATTCGTATTTTGATTTGCTTCAATCGGGAAAATTTCTTGAAAAACCGCTTCTAAACCGATGTTCTTACGTTGGTCGGCGGGAACGTCTTTTTGCAAGAAATCATTATACGACTTCAATTGATTGTCGATAAGATTTGGTGGTGGGATAATCTCATTCAAATCGCCAAAATATTGACGAGTTGTAGTATTTGTGTCTGAACTTGTTACCATAATTGATAATTTGTTGAGTTTTAAAAATTAAAACGAGCAATGCTCCGCGACTTTTGTCGCATTTTCATTGGGCCTCCTGCCCAAAATTGCGCTTTCACGCGCATCATCAAAAAGGCTTTGTAAGCCCTCTTTTTTAAAGTGCCAACATGCGGACAGTGCTTCCACTGTCCGCAGTCGGTTCGATTTTAAAGTCGAAATTCAAGCACAGATTACTTGACTTCAACTTTAGCGCCAGCAGCCGTAAGCTTGTCAGCGATGGTCTTTGCTTCGTCTTTCGAAACAGCTTCCTTAATCGCTTTAGGAGCACCCTCAACGAGTTCCTTAGCTTCTTTGAGGCCAAGACCAGTGATTTCACGCACTGCCTTGATGACGCCAATAGCGCTTGCACCTTTGTCAACGAGAACGACATCAAATTCTGTCTTCTCTTCTGCAGGTGCTGCTGCCGCTGCTGCGCCAGCTACTGCTACAGGAGCAGCTGAGACGCCCCAGAGCTCCTCGAGTTCTTTAACGAGAGCGACCATTTCCTTTACAGGTTGTGCGCTCAACCATTCGATAACTTGTTCTTTTGTGATATCTGCCATTTTTTTAACTTTCCTTGAACGATTAGCGTTAGGATTACCTAACATTTAAGAGGTTAAAGCCCCTAATCTTATTCCTTGGATTTTCTTAAGCCGTGATTGGCTTAAAAAGATTTTCTACGCAGCAACTGCAATTATGCAGCAGCTTCGCCACCCTCCTTGTCGTTCTTCGCCACCAAAACGCGAACGAAGTTGCCCGCTGGCGTTGAGAGGAGTGCAAGCAATGTTGCACGTGCTTCGTCGAGTGTTGGGAGCTTTGAAAGCTCTTCAATGCCCGCTTTATCAAGCGCATTGCCTTCAACAACACCTGCTTTGAGTTCGAGGCGCGTTGTGTCTTTAAAGAATTTAATTACTGCTTTCGCAACTGCACTTGGGTTTTCACCGCCTGTAAGAATTGCAGTATGACCTGTCAAATGCTCCGAAAGATCGGGCATATTTGCGTTTTTAAGAGCGATGTTCAAAATCGAATTCTTAACAACGTGATATTCTGCACCGAATGGACGAATTGCATCGCGTACTTTTGCAGCATCAACCACTGTCACGTGGGTAAAATCAGCCAAAAGAACATAGTTCGATTTAGCGAGATGTGCTGCGACTTCTTCTACGAGAAATTGTTTTTCTGATCTCATGTTAGTCAGCCCTTTCTTATGCAACGTATGGTTTTGTATCAATCTTGACGCCTGCGCTCATTGTCGAGCTAAGAGTCAATGATTTGATAAACTTAATACCTTTAGCCGCCGCTGGTTGTGCTTTAACGAGTGCTTGAATTGCTGCTTCAACGTTTTGAGCCAATGCAGCTTCGTCAAACGAACGTTTACCTGCAACAATAGCGATGTTGCCTGTTTTATCCATTTTAAATTCAACACGGCCACCTTTAACTTCCTTGATTGTTTCAGGAATATTGTCCGAAACCGTTCCCGATTTTGGATTTGGCATCAAGCCACGAGGACCGAGCACGCGAGCCACTTTGCGAACGTCTTTCATCGCTGCGGTTGTTGAAATCGCAACATCAAAATCCATCCAGCCGCCATTGATTTTTTCAATGAGATCGTTGAGACCTGCGGCATCAGCGCCTGCTGCGAGTGCTTCTTGAGGATTTGCGGTGAAAACGATAACGCTCACTTTTTTACCACTGCCATTAGGCAATGAAACCGTGCCACGCACCATTTGATCCGATTGTTTTGGGTCAACGCCCAAACGAGCACTGACTTCCACTGTTTCATCAAACTTAGCTTTTGGCATTTTTGCAAGAGTTGCGACAGCATCTGCTACCGAATACTCTGCGCTCAAATCGCCAACAGCTTTCGCTGATTGAATACGTTTTGATTGTTTTTTCATTATTTTTTCGACTATTTATTGTCTCCTGCGTAATTGCAGTAAGAATAAACCATATTATAACATTTTTTAATCAATCGTCAAGAAATTTCTTTAAACCCTAAAAATCGCGTTCCCGCAAGCAATTTCACAAATGTCTCAAAGACAAATTTTAATTCATTTTGCGGGAACGCCTTTCCCGCGGGAACGAAAAAGACGAAGCTTTGAACTTCGTCTTCTCAATTTCAAAAAAATTCGCGTTCCCGCAAAATTATTGCGGTTTTGGGCGATCGAAAAATGGATTTTTGCTACTAATACTCATCAAAATAGCGAGCACTTGTTTTGCCTCGCCGAGCACGCCCAAACGTTGCGCAGCCGTTCCCGCAGAATAAACCACTCGCGTGTCAATACGCAAATCGGCAGCTTTGCTACAAGCCGAACCAAGCGCGATCCCGACATCAATTGAATTGATCGCGCAAGGCGTTCCCGCTGCGCGTTGATCGCAAGTCGCCGCGCCACAATACGCACAATTCAACCCTTGCGGTTGTTCCCGCGTGCCGATAAACATCACCGCGTCTGCTTTTTCAACACAATTTGCATCGCGTAAGAAAAATTTAAATCCTTTTTCTTCGGCAATTTGCCGCATCATCGCCGCCACGGGAACGAGATCCGTTCCCGTAAGCGTTGCAATTTCAATGACATCTGCGCCCTTGCCTTTGGGCGCTGTGCGCGCCGCGGTCATCATTGCGATCGCCGTTTGCAAAATTGCGCGTTCCCGCGTTTCTCTCTCATTATAAATCATAATTTTCAATTAGTATGGTTTGTAATCTGGCGGGAGCACTAATGGTCGCGCATTGATTCCTGCATAGCCGTAGCGTTTTTCTTGTGTTTTTAAACGATGTGAAAAATCTTCCCAGTTTTTCTTTTCGGGAACACTCCAAGTGCATTCGCTGATGCAAGACATTCGCGGGAAATAATGATATTCTAGAATTTTTTCGTTGGGCGTTTTTTCACCCCAAAAACAAGCCTGCGCGCCAATAACGTGCTTGCGATATTTTTCTTCCAAATCACGTGGAATCGGCTCAAAGTTATACGCTTGTTTCAATGGCATAATTCCGCCTTGCGAAAGCATAAAACTTTTATCTTCTTTAGCGTAGCCCCAATTGTAATAGCAAGTTGGGCGCGTTGCGACAATCAAATCTTCGCCTGCGCGCGGAGCAATTTTTTTGTCGGTATATTCGCGCCAGTGCATAACCGTGCAACCTTTGGGAATACCGCCTTCTGTAATTTCGTCCCAGCCGATAATTTTACGTCCTTTCGAAGCCAAGAATTTTTGAATATACGAAATCATCCAAGATTGCAATTCTTCTTCGTTTTTCAAACCTTCTTTTTTAATGCGTTTTTGGCAGTCCGCGCAATTTTTCCAAGCTCCTTTCGGTGCTTCGTCCCCGCCGATGTGAATATATTCGCCAGGGAACATTTCGCAAATTTCGCTGAAAATATTTTCCAAAAATGCCAATGTTGTATCTTTGCCCGCGCAATAAATTTTACCATAAACGCCACCGCCCAAAATCGGCCAACCGGGAGCGCGCCCGTCGCAACTAAATTCAGGATAAGCATACATCGCCGCCGACGAGTGTCCGGGGATTTCAATTTCGGGAACGATATCAATAAAACGTTCCTTCGCGTATTTTACGATTTCCTTCGCGTCCTTTTTAGAATAAAATCCGCCGTATTGACCTTGCTTATTCCAGTGATTTGTAATTTCTTTCGAAACATAACGGTCGCCCATTTCGCGAATTAAAATGTCGGAACGCCAAGCGCCTTTTTTCGTCAGTTCTGGATATTTTTTGATTTCAATACGCCAGGCCTGGTCTTCCGTAAAATGCCAGTGAAATTTATTCAATTTGTGCCACGCCATCGCGTCGATAAACTTCAAAATTTCTTCCTTCGAATAAAAATGTCGCGCCGCATCAATGTGAGCGCCACGCCAGCCAAAGCGCGGCTGGTCGACAATTTTCACCGCGGGAACGCTCCAAATTTTGATATCCCTTGTCGCTTTTTTTGCATAAATGCTTGGCGGCATCAATTGACGCACCGTTTGCAAACCATAAAAAAGTCCTGCTGGCTTTTTCGCGACAATGCTGATGCGCGAGCTATTAACTTCCAGCTCATAACCTTCATCGCCCGTTTCCGCGCGTTTGTCGAGTTTGAGTTGAATAGCGCCCGCAACTAATTTTGGCGAAATGCGTAATGTTAAACCTGTCGCGCGTTTAAAATCTGCCGCAAATGTTTTAGCAACCGCTTGCACTTCTGGAGTTGTCGCAACAATTTGTGTCGTTGGCTTAAAAACAAATTTACCACTTTTTTTCTCAATTTTTGCAGGAACGGGAATAATATTCCAGCCCTTGCCATCGTCTGATTTATCTTTTGCCGCAAACGCAAATAAGGTTCCCAGCAAAAGCGTTCCCGCGAGCAACAAAAATGTTAAACATTTTTTCATAAGTTCTCTTTTTCTTTTTCTATTTTTTCAGTTAAATAAAGTGCAATTACAATTGCCAACAAATCAAAAATCGGCGGTTGCGCATCGGGAACGATTAACGACAAGCCAAAAATTAATCCCGCAAAAATCAACGCCAAAATTGTCAACGACCATTTTAATTTGACGCCCAACAAAACGCACAAACCCATGCCGATAATCATCGGTCCCAACATTTGCGAAAACCAATGAATCGCCCACGGCGGGAACAGTGGATCCGTCGCTAACTTTGCCACAAAATCTGCGGGAACACCCTGATAATTTTCAAACGCATAATTGCGCGCCATCGCGGGAACGCCATTCTCGTCATAAATTGTTTCAATCGCAACAAACTTTGCCAAACCTATACCGAACATACGCACAGCGATAAACAAGCGCAATGCAAAAAGGGCCCAACGCCCTACAATTCGCTTGCGCGGCGCAACGACTTCCTGTTTTTTTTCGCTATTTTTTTCTGTATTTTCTTCCATAATTTTACAATTCGCGTTCCCGTAAAAATTCATTATTTAAATCTTCGGCAAGATACTGGTCGCTCATGCAATGCATATCGCCAATGCCTTGGCTGACCAAGCGATAAGTTTGCGAACGATAAAAAAAACTCAACGCCTTCGCCAACGAAATCTTTGCCTGCGCAGCAAATATTTTTACCACGCGCGCATATTTCATTTGCAACAAAATTTTATTTGCCGTCATAACGCTCACTTTTTTTTAATTTTAAAAATTGCTCAATTGCTCGTTGACTTTTAAATGCAATTTGATAATTGGGTTTTTCGTAGCGCAATCGCTTGATCGCTTCAATTTTATCAATCAAGCCATCAAAAAACAATTCAATCGTATTAAAAACTTTGTCGTTCGCCACGCCACCCATCACAATTTCATAACTATCATTGACGTTCCCGCGCCGATGAGCCACCACAAAATCCAACCATTCTTCCGAATATGTTTCAAATTTTAAAACCTTGCAAACCTCAAACGCCGTTTCGTCAAAATCATAAATCGACAAAAACGCCGCCGTTCCCGAAGATTCAAATTTTTTGCACCATTTTTTTGCCTGCTCAAGCGAGGGCGTCGTGTAAAAACCTTTGCCAAAATCAACGTTCCCGCGAGAATGCAAAACATCTGGCTGCTCTACAACAAGCGATGAGCCATGACACAAAATCATTTCAAAATTCCTTTCTGTCGCATCGCCTCCAAAAGATCTTCCAAAATATATTCTTTGCTTTGCGTGTGTAAAATTTCAAAATTAGGCACAATGTAATTTTGCAAAAATTGCGATTGCTCGCTCAGTAATTTAAACATTTCTGGCGCGGGAACGCCCGTTTTTTCTGCCAAGTTTTCAACACAAAAAATCGCAAACTCAAGCTCGCGCTCGTTTTGAATAAAATCAAATGACTTTTCTTCGAATTCGTTCACAATAATTCGCGTTCCCGTAAATTATGAATTAAATGATAAAATTTCAGCGGGCGTTACTGTTGCGGTGCCAAATTTTCCAACGACAATTCCCGCCGCCGTATTCGCAAAGCGCGCCGCATTTTCAAGATCCGTTCCCGCCGCAAGTGCCAAAGTCAACGACGCAATCACCGTGTCGCCCGCACCCGAAACATCAAATACTTCGCGCGCAAATGTTGGAATCTGATTCAAAATTTTGCCTTCCCGCGAAAGCAACATCCCGTCCGCCCCCAATGTAATCACCAAATCGCGCGGATGATGTTTTTCCCAAATGCGTTTACAAATTTCTTCCGCGGGAAAATCGTTCCCGTGAATCTCATTTTGCATATCCGCCAACTCAATCGCCTCATTGCGATTGGGCGTAATCAAACCCACAGCTTCAAACGGCAAACGACGACGCGGCTTGGGGTCGAGCGCCGTCAATTTATCGCCCGCTTGCGACAAAATCGCTTGCAACATCGCCATGTCAATCGTTCCCTTGGCGTAATCAGACAAAATCACCGCGTCCGCGCGCGCAATTTCAGCAAACATCGCCTCTTTCACCGCGGGAACGTCCAAAGCATAATGTGCGGGTTCGAGTTCGCGGTCGATACGACAAAGTTGTTGGTTGCGCACCACCACGCGCGATTTGATAATTGTACTCAAATCTTCACGACAAAAAACATCGGGATATTCGATGCCGTTTTGGCTCAAAATTTCTTGCAATTTTTTCCCCGCTTCATCGTTCCCGCAAAGCCCACAAAGCACCGCGTTCCCGCCAAGCGAACAAATATTCAACGCCACATTTGCCGCGCCACCCGTCACATAACGATCTTTTGAAACAGCCACCACGGGAACGGGCGCCTCGGGCGAAATCCGCGTCGCGTCGCCATGAATATAATGGTCGAGCATCACGTCGCCGATTACTAAAATTCGCGTTTTTGAAATTTTATCTAAAATCGTTTTCATCAAAAGTGGGGAGTTGAATTAATTATAAAGTTTCACCCATATTTTCTCAATTCGTAAAATCCGCAAAAATGCTTAATTTTCAATCAATTTACTAATCGCCAATTGCGCGAGCGCAAGTCCAAACGCACCCGTAATCCAAGCCGCCGTTCCCGCGCGCGGTTTGCCTCCCGCAGGAGAAATTATTTCGGGAACGCCCTTTTCTTCAAGCATTTTTGATTGTTCCCGTGAAAAAACGCAAGGCACGCCCATTGACGTTCCCGCCTTTGAAAAACCATATTCGCTACGCAATGTTTTGCGCACAAATTTCAACAAATTATCATTTTCAACCACGCTCAAATCGCCAAATTCCACGCGTAGCCCATCGCGTTTTCCCGCACAGCCACCACTTGAAACCACGGGAACGCCCACTGTTTTACAAGCCGCAATCAACGCCGCCTTGTTCACAACACCGTCAATCGCATCAACCACTAAATCGGGTTTTTCGTCCGCAAAAAGCGTTCCCGCCGTTGTTTTATCAACAAACATCACGCGCGTCTCAATATTTGCCCAAGGGTTAATCTCGCGGGAACGCTCGGCAAGCACCGCAACTTTTTCTTTGCCGAGCGTCGAAGACAACGCACACAATTGACGATTTACATTCGTTTCGCAAACGCAATCAACATCAATCAAACGCAAATTGCCCAACCCACTTCGCGCGAGCGCCTCGCAAGTCCACGAACCCACACCGCCCACGCCAACGAGCCACACGCGCGTTCCCGCCAATCGCTTCAAATTGTCGATCCCGTAAAGCCGCGCAATACCTGCAAATCTTGTCAAATAGCCGTCATTCATAAATATTAGCGTTCCTTTCAAAAAAAATAAAAAGCCCTTTCTCCAAAGAGAAAGGGTTTTAGAAATTGGAGCGGGCGAACGGGTTCGAACCGTCAACATCCACCTTGGCAAGGTGGTACTCTACCAATTGAGCTACGCCCGCATTTAAGTGAGTATGAATTGATTATCTCATTTATTGAGTTTTAAGTCAAGCACTTTTTTCAGATTATTTCTTCGATTTCTCTTCAAAATATTTTTGAATTTGCCGGCGCACGCCTAAACGTTGAGCTTTGGGCGGGATCGCAAGCGATTGCGACTCTACAAAATTGGCAAATTTATCAGAAACCGCAACTTCTAAAATTGGCAAAATTTGATCGCGTTTTGCTGCGGGATAAACAAAATAAAACGGCGCAGAAAACGGATAATCTCCATGCGCGATATTGCTAAACGATGGCGCATAAGCCGTTCCCGCAGCGCCCTTTTCGCTCACGGTTGAAACCGGCAACGCTTTCAAAGTTGGATATTTAATTGGGTCAAACGACGAAACAATCGCAATCGTTTCATAACTCATATCTTTCAAAATTTCATCGTTCCCGCGAAACGTTAAAGTTTCAGACAACAAACTCGAATTCGGCGAAATTTTACTTTGAAAAAATGCCGACAACGACGAACCGCGCATATTATTAATAATTGCACGAATGCGCGTCGAACCATCAAAATTAGATGAAATTTGCGCCCAATGATCAATGCGCTCTTGCGCAAAACGCGAAAAAATACCACTCAATTGATAAAAATTAATTTGGTCAATCGCGTTCGATTTTGAAACCACAACAATCGCGGTTTGATAAGCGACAGGAATCGCCTTCCACTCACCGCTCACAATTTCGGGAACGGCATTTTTATCGGGCAAAAGCACCACCGCAAAATCGCATTTTTTTTCACGCAAATTTACCAAAGCCCAACGCGAACCACGTAATTCCGCCGTCAACGCATAATCAGGATGCGCGCTCTCAACTTGCGCTTCAAATTCACGTTCAATCGTTCCCGCCAAAAAATCGGAACCACAATAAGTCAATGCAATCACGGGAGCTGCGGGCGTTCCCGCGGTCGTTTCTGCGTTCCCGCAAACACTTGCCAGCGCAAGCGTTGCCATCGTTGAAAAATATTTTAACAAACTTGAAGTTTTCATTTTTTTATTTTGTTTTTTTAGTTTTAGTTTTGCACTTTGCGCTCGTTGCCAATTCTTTGTTGGCTTTAATTTTTCTGCCAATAGTTTTGCGCGTCACGCCTAATAAATCTGCAGCTTTCGTTTGATTGCCATTGGTTTCAACAAGCGCTTTGTGAATCAATTTAAGCTCGTTGTGATGCTTGGACAATTTACTTTTATCGCCACCAAAGCGTTCATCTAAATCAAGCGGCGAAATCTCAGCATCACCACTGTGCATCACCACAATGTTCTCGCAAAAATTGCGCAATTCACGAATATTTCCCGGCCAATCATAATCGCAAAGAATCGCCATCGCCGCTTTTGAAACTGTCGGACGCACCAACGCATTTTCTTTCGCAAATTTAGAAATGTAATGTTCAATCAACAACGCAATATCATCGCGACGTTCCCGCAACGATGGCAAATGCAACGCCACCACCGACAAGCGATAATACAAATCTTCACGGAACGTTCCCGCCTTGACCATTGCCAACAAATCACGATTTGTCGCGCAAACCAAACGCACATCTAATTGAATTGGTGTCGTCGAACCCAAACGCTCAATGCTGTGCGTCTCTAAAAAGCGCAACAACTTAACTTGCGTCGATAAATCAATCTCACCAATTTCATCAAGAAAAAGCGTTCCCGCGTTCGCGGCTTCAAATTTACCAATGCGCCGCTCGGTCGCTCCCGTAAACGCACCTTTTTCATGACCAAAAACTTCACTCTCAAGCAACGAAGACGCAATCGCCGCGCAATGCACCGCCACAAATGGCTTTTTCGCGCGTGGCGAACTTTGATGAATCAATTGTGCAAACAATTCCTTGCCCGTTCCCGTCTCGCCCAAAAGCAAAACCGTCGTTTTCGCCTGCGCCACACGCTGCGCTTTTTCGATAACCGATTTTAACGCATCGCTCTCGCCAATCAATTTTGAAAAATCAAATGTTTGATTCAACCGCGCCGCCATCGCTTTATTTTCTTGCTCTGTCACACGTTGTGCCAACGCGCGCTTTATCACGAGCTCAAGCTTTTCAACATTGATCGGTTTCGGCAAAAAATCATACGCACCACGACGCATCGCCTCAACCGCCGTTTCAACGTTCCCGTAAGCCGTCATCATAATGCAAATCGGCTTACTCGGCAACGACAACGCAAAATCAATCACCGACAAACCCGATTTGCCAGCCATCTTTAAATCCGTCACCACAACATCAATATGACGATTGCGATCGCTCAACAAACGCTCCGCCTCATCAGCATTCGACGCCGTAAAAACCTCATAATCATCTTCAAAAGTATCCGCCAAACCCTCACGCGTGTTGCGTTCATCATCAACAATTAATAAACAAGCTTTTGCCATTTGCTAATATTATGAGACATTTTTTCTCATTTTGCAACGAAGAACTAAAAAACGTTCCCGCGAGCATAAAATCGACCGCATTTAAAAGAATATCTGAACGGCGAGAATATTGCTATTGAGATTTCACGGGAACGCCAAATTTTCAAAAGCGCTTCGCGAAAAGCGCCTGCGGCGAAAAGGTTTTTGGGAGGCGGTACCGAGTAACGCGAGATGGAACCATTTCTAATTTCGCCACAAACGGCGGGAACGCGGGAATGAAAAACCGTAGGTTTATTAGGAATCAATAGGATTTTTGAGTTGTGCCGAAGTCACTAAAATCGCTTGCGATGGCTAACCCCCACAAAAGCGAGCGAATTTTATTTCACTTATTTTCAAACTCGGTCATCGTCATTGTCATCGTTCATAGTCGCGCGAATGCGCGTCTCGCGTGTGGGAGTAAAACAAAAATAACATCAGTCCCGAAGGGGGTGAACTAAAAAAAAGTTAAGAGTTTAAAGTTGAGAATTCGCGGGAACGCCAAATTTTAAGTTTCAACTTTTTAATCCCCCCCCCCCAAAAAAAACCTTTTCGCCGCAGGCGCTTTCGCGCGGGAACGCGCTTTTCGCGAAGCGCTCTTGAAATTATCCCGTTCCCGCGGGATTGGTGTTTGTGGCGAGAGTCGCCCTTTCTGGGCTAATTTTTATTTATTTGCTACCCAGGGCTTGCGCCCTGGCTAAAATAATTCGCGCCGTTGGCGTTTGGAGTTTGCGGGAAAAAATAACAAAAATGGAGTGGCAAGATGCCACTCCTCCCATAAAAATCTTTTCGCCGTAAGCGCTTTTGCTTGGTTCGTGTAAATTCGTAGTTGAAAAAATCCCGAGTTTTCCCGCCGTTCCCGCGAAACGTTACAAAAAAACCACCCGCGAGGCGTTCCCGCGAGTGGCTTTTTTGTGTTTAAGAAATTTCCTTATTTTGTTTCAGGAGTTTCTTCTGGTTTATACGCATCTTTACACGCTTGGTAATAGTGGAAACGATGTGTTACCACGTCTTGCGCCTTTGCGTAGAGTTCGGCTGCATGTTCAGGATTTGCGCGTTGCAATCCCTTAAAGCGCGTTTCTTGGTTCATGAGTTCCATCAACGGCGTTTTTGGTGCTGGGCAATCGAGCGAGAATGGATTCTTTCCCGCCGCAATGTTTGCAGGATTGTAGCGGAAGATTGGCCAGTAGCCAGATTCGACAGCGATCTTTTGGTGGATTGGACCTTCAGCGAGGTTTTTATAACCATGAGCGATACAGTGTGCGTAGCAAATAATAATTGCTGGACCATCGTATGCTTCGGCTTCTTTCATCGCTTGGACAACTTGAGTATCTTTGTAGCCGAGAGAAACGCGAGCGACATAAGCGTTGCCGTATTGAACTGCGATTTGTGCGAGGTCTTTCTTTGGCATTTTTTTACCCGAAGCTGCAAATTTTGCAACTGCAGCGAGCGAGGTTGATTTTGACATTTGTCCGCCGGTATTTGAATAAACTTCGGTATCGAGCACGAGCACTTTGATATTTTTGCCAGAAGCGATCGCGTGATCGAGTCCTCCGTAGCCAATATCATAAGCCCAGCCGTCGCCGCCGATGATCCAAACGTTTTTCTTGACCAAATAATCAGCCAAACCGATCAAGCGTTTGCAAGTTGGGCATTCTGGCGAAAGCATTGATTTCAGTTCTGCCACGCGTGCGCGTTGGGCTGCGATGTCAGCGTCGGTCGATTGTGGCGATTCGAGAAGTGCTTTTGCTTTATCTTCTGAAATTTTACCTTCTGCGACCATTTCGTTGAGCATTTGCGCAGCGATCTCCGCCTTTTTATCGATTGCGTAGCGCATACCGAGACCAAATTCGGCGTTGTCTTCAAAAAGCGAGTTTGCCCAAGCTGGGCCACGTCCGTTTTCGTCAACCGCGTATGGCGTTGTTGGCAAATTGCCACCATAAATTGACGAGCAACCTGTTGCATTTGCGATGTAAGCGCGATCGCCGAAAAGTTGGGTCATCAACTTGATGTATGGAGTTTCGCCACAAGCCGCGCAAGCGCCCGAGAATTCGATGAGCGGTTGTTTAAATTGCGAATCTTTGATCGTGTCGCCGAGAACGGTGCGATCTGGATTTGGCAATTTCAGGAAGAAATTCCAATTATCGCGTTCTGCATCGTGCAATGGTTTTTGTGGAGCCATTGTGAGTGCGCGTTTGTCTTCTTTTGTTGGGCAGACAATCGTGCAAACGCCGCAACCAGTGCAGTCTTCTGGCGCTACTTGGATCGTGAAGAGATTTCCTGGAAGTTTTGGAGCTTTGAAAGGAACGCCCTTGAATGTCGCGGGAGCGCCTGCTTTGAGGTTTTCAGGATAGAATTTTGCGCGAATTGCCGCGTGAGGACAGATCGTCACGCACTTGTTACATTGAATACAATTTTCTGGATTCCAAACAGGAATGCGGTCTGCGAGGTCGCGTTTTTCAAATTGCGTTGTTGCGCTTGGGAAACAACCATCGACAGGCATTGCCGAGGTTGGGATCAAGTCGCCCTTGTTTGCAATCATCATCGCTTGCACTTTTTTGAAGAATTCGGGAGCGCCTTCATAAGTTGGCACTTCGACTGGCTTCGCGTCGGCATCGACCGTTGCGGGAACGACGATTTCATGGAGATTTGCGAGTGAACTATCAACTGCCTTGAAGTTCATTTGCACCACGTCGTCGCCTTTTTTCGCGTAAGTTTTTTGAATTGATTTTTTGATTTGTGCAATCGCTTCATCTTTTGGCAAAACACCAGCGAGTGCAAAGAAGCAAGCTTGCAAAACCGTATTGGTGCGTCCGCGCATACCTGAATCAGCTGCGACTTTCGACGCGTCGATGACGTAAACATGGAGTTTTTTTGCAATGATTTCTTCTTGCCATTCGCGCGGGAAACGTTTCCAAGTTTCTTCAGGTGTAAATGGCGAATTCAAAAGCACCGTTGCGCCCTCTTTTGCGTAATCGAGCACTGGTTGGCGACCGATGTAAGCATATTGTGAGCAAGCGACAAAGTTTGCTTTTTGAATGACATAAGCTGAACGAATTGGTTTTGGGCCAAAACGCAAGTGCGAAACGGTTGAGCCGCCCGATTTTTTTGAGTCATAAACGAAATAGCCTTGCGCGTAGTTTGGTGTATTTTCGCCAATAATTTTAATCGAGTTTTTATTTGCGCCCACAGTGCCGTCTGCGCCGAGACCCACAAACACTGCGCGGGTGACATCGTCAGATTCAACATCGAACGAATTGTCCCAATCGAGTGAAGTGTTTGTCAAATCGTCATAAATACCAATTGTAAAGCGTTTTTTAGGAGCATCTTTTGCGAGCTCGTCATAAATTGCTTTCACCATTCCAGGATTAAATTCTTTCGAACCAATACCGTAGCGACCGCCGATGATTGTTGGCACTGGCCTGCCTGATTCAAGATAAGCAGCCATCACCGTCAAAAGCAATGGTTCGCCGATTGAGCCCGGCTCTTTGGTGCGGTCGAGCACTGCGATTTTCTTTGCTGTCGCGGGAACGCATTTCAAGAATGCTTCTGCGTCAAATGGCAAGAACATGCGCACTTTTACCAAGCCGAGTTTTGTGCCTCTTGCATTGAGCGCGTCAATCGTTTCTGCAATCGTATCGCAAGAAGAACCCATCGAAACAATAACTTTTTCCGCATCCGCCGCGCCATAATAATCGTAAAGATGATATTGACGACCCGTCGCCGCCGCAAATTTATCCATCATCGATTGCACAATCGCGGGAACGGCATCGTAATATTTATTTACTGATTCGCGACCTTGGAAGTACACGTCAGGATTTTGCGCCGTGCCGTGAATATTTGGACGATCTGGAGTCATTGCGCGGGAACGGAAAGCTTCGATATCTGCTTCGTCAATCACTGCGCGAATTTCATCGTCTGAAATTGTTTGAATTTTTGAAACTTCGTGTGAGGTGCGGAAACCATCAAAGAAGTGCATAAACGGAACGCGCGATTTGAGCGATGCCGCGTGCGCGATTAAAGCAAAGTCTTCTGCTTCTTGACCATTGGTCGAATTAAGCATTGCGAAACCTGTCGAGCGACAACCCATCACGTCCGAGTGGTCGCCAAAAATCGAAAGTGCATTCGTTGCCAATGCGCGAGCCGTCACGTGCATTGTGAACGGAATCAATTCGCCTGCGATTTTGTACATGTTTGGAATCATGAGCAACAAGCCCTGCGATGCCGTAAATGTCGTCGTCAAAGCGCCCGTCAACAACGAGCCGTGCACCGCACCAGCCACGCCGCCTTCTGATTGCAATTGCTCAACTGACGGAATGACATTCCAAAGATTGGGTTGCTTTTTAGCGGCCCATTCATCGCAACTTTCTGCCATTGGCGAAGAAGGTGTGATTGGATAAATCGCGATCACTTCACTCAAGCGATATGCTACTGACGCCACTGCTTCGTTGGCATCCATCGTTTTAAATTTTGAAGTAGAATTTGCCATAAGTAACTATTATTTTGCGCCGAAAACCGCGCCGTTGCAAGTTTTTTCACCTGCAACAACAAAAAAGAAAAGAGAAAAATTTAGCCCAAAAACGACGTTCCCGCGTTCCCACAAGTCAAGGTCGCGACGCTCATGCCGTGAATAATTTTTTTGTCGAGCGGACAAAATGTTGCGAGCGTTCCCGCCCAATGCGCGTTCCCGTCAAAATAAAAATAATACGGGCAAATGCGTGCGCGCGCCATTTTGCCGTTCCCGCCAACCGCTTCCACTTTGCAAGGTTTGCAATAGCGCTGGCAAACATAAAGCGTTTCATTTTGATTTTCAATTGCGGACAATGCGCGTTCCCATTCTACCGCCGAACAATCAGCGCCGATTACCACACTGTGCGCGCCCCAAGCCAACGGCGAAAATCCACTCGCTTTCAAAACAAATTGCGCACGCTGTTTTTGTGAAAGATTTTTTAAAACCGGCGTTCCCGCGCGCGCATCGCCCAAAATCCAAGTCTCGGGAACGATTTTTTTTAGCAATTGCAAATCGTTTGCGGGAACGACTTTTTGCCAAAAATCAGCCAAACGCGGATGCCACAAAAGCGCCAATGATAATTTTTCTTCTTGAAACGCACGCATTGGGGGCAAAACGACAACGTTCCCGCGCTCAACCGCCAACGGCAATTTTTGACAATCGCCCAAATTTGGCAAATCGAACAATTCAAAAAAGCGATAAATCACATCCAAGCGCGTTCCCGCCGCGTCAAAAACGCCCTGCTCGTTCACGCGCAAAGTTTCAGCGGGAACAACTTTTATCGACGTTCCCGCAACCAAATATTCCATTTCTGGACGATAAACCGCCGATTCTTCGCTGATGACGACCGCGACATTTTTTCGCGTTCCCGCCAACGATTTTTGAAAATACTCTAGGATTTGCGTTCCCGCAAGAAATTCACGCTCGAGCGCTGCGGTTTGGCCGATTCCGCCGGGAACGCTATCCAATTCGCACAACGCAAAACCATTTTCGGTAATCAACAAATCGGGACGCATGACGGGTGGCAAAATATTGCGCACGGCAGCGTGCATTTGATGCTCGATGAGTGCTTGCGGTTTACCAAAATTATAAAAATCGCGCACCCAATCAAATTGCAAATACGCTTGTTCAATCGCGCAATAAAATGCGGGAACGGCTGTTTGCAACTGGCGCAAAACCGCTAATTGCTCAAAATTTGGAACCCACGAGCGCGTCGCGGGAACCCATTTTTTATCGGCAAACAATTGCATGGAGAGGAAGAGGAAAAAGAATTTTTGGAAACGAATTCCGCGAATTTTTCGAACGGGCGTTGCGGTTTGTTCTCAAACTTCGCGTCCTTCGTGTGAGATTTTAAAGCGTTCCCGCAAAATCGCGCTTCGTTTAATTTGTGAAATTCGTTAATCAAAAATCAAAAAACCGTTCCCGAGAAATCGCGGGAACGGTCTTTTAGTGTTGCTGAAACGGCTTATTTGTTGATGTCGCCAATCATTTTGCCACCGAACACTGCGAGTTCACCGAGCTCTTCTTCGATGCGAATGAGTTGGTTGTACTTTGCAATACGGTCTGAACGGCTCATCGAACCTGTTTTGATTTGGCCAGAATTTGTTGCAACTGCGATGTCTGCAATTGTTGCGTCTTCTGTTTCGCCTGAACGGTGTGAAATAACAGCCGTGTAAGCGTTGAAGTGTGCCATTTCAACAGCGTCGAGCGTTTCTGTAAGTGAACCAATTTGGTTAACTTTAACGAGAATCGAATTTGCTGTGCCTGTTTGGATACCTTTTTTGAGGAACTTGGTGTTGGTTACGAACAAATCGTCGCCGACCAATTGGATCTTGCTGCCGAGCTTGTCGGTGAGCTTTTTCCATGAATCCCAATCGTTTTCTGCGCAACCGTCTTCAATCGAGATGATTGGGTACGAAGAAACGAGGTCCGCCAAATAATCAACCATCTTCGCGCCAGAGAGCTTGCGGCCGTCTGATTTTTTGAAGATGTATTGTTTGGTTTTTGCATCATAAAATTCTGATGAAGCAACGTCGAGAGCAATGCAGATATCTTTGCCGAATTTGTAGCCAGCGTCTTTAACTGCTTTTGCAATCGTGTCGAGAGCGTCTTCAACTGAATCCAAACGTGGAGCAAAGCCGCCTTCATCCCCCACTGCGGTGTCGAGACCACGACCTTTGAGCACTTTTTTGAGCGCGTGGAATGTTTCTGCACCCATTTGAACTGCTTCACGAATCGATTTTGCGCCAACTGGCATAATCATAAATTCTTGGAAGTCAATTGGAGCATCTGAGTGAGCGCCGCCGTTGATGATGTTCATCATTGGAACTGGGAGCACTTTTGCGTTTGGACCACCGAGGTATTTGTAAAGTGGACGACCGCATGATTCTGCAGCTGCTTTCGCTGTTGCCAACGAAACACCGAGGATCGCATTTGCGCCGAGTTTCTTTTTGAATGGTGTGCCGTCGAGCGCGAGCATTGCTGCGTCAACTGCTGGTTGATCATAAGCATCAAAGCCAACGAGCTCAGGAGCAATCACTTCGTTCACGTTGTTCACTGCTTTGAGCACGCCCTTGCCGCCAAAACGGGTCTTGGGGTTGATGCCCTTAGCAAATTCCTTCGCGGGAACGATGCTGTCGCGGAGCTCAAGTGCTTCGCTTTCACCCGTTGAAGCGCCCGAAGGAACCGCTGCACGGCCCATTGCGCCATTGTCGAGAATCACATCGACCTCAACGGTTGGATTGCCGCGAGAATCAACGATTTCGCGAGCTTTGATATCGATAATTGTAGCTGTATCGGTTGTAATCATAGTATTTATAATTTGATTAGTGAATTTATTTTAAACGCTCCCGCGCGGGAACGCAATAATTAAAGCAAAAATTAATAATGTGCAAATTACAATAAAAAAATCGTATAATAATATTATCTATGAAAACACCGTTTAAATTTTTTGCTTTAAGTTCACTCATTTTCGCGGGAACGCTTTGCGGGAACGAAAAATTGCGTTCCACAATTATTTACGACGACGGCGACGCGTTCCCGCCAAAACCAGCGCGAGCATTTTTGTCGCAGAATCTATCAAAACCAAACAATTCGCTAGCCCATTCGAAAAATTCGGCTTAATTCGGTGATAAAAATTTTGCGTTCCCGCAAACTCTCAACTTTTTTAGTTCACTCCCTTCGGGACTGGTGTTATTTTTGTTTAACCCCCACACGCGAGACGCGCATTCGCGCGACTATGACGATGACAATGACGATGACCGAGTTTGAAAATAACTGAAATAAAATTCGCTCGCTTTTGTGGGGGTTAGCCATCGCGGGAACGCGTTCCCGCAATTTCAGTGCCTTCGGCACAAAAAACCTATTTATTCCTACTAAACCTACGGCACTTCAATTTCCCGTTCCCGCGTTATTGCGCCAATTCGTCGAGCAATCTTTCGTAATCGATTTCTTTGATCGCTTCTTGAAATGCTTGGTCGTCGAGAATTTTTGTAATTTGCGGATTTGTCAGCAAGCCATCTACATCGCCATCGGCTATCATTGATTGCACTTCGTCGGAATTAAAAATCGGGTAAACCGACGGAAGCGTCAGCACCGATTGCACTTCATCGGCATGCAAAAATTTTCTAAATTTTCGTGGCTCGCTCGCAATAATTACCAATTGTTCTAATTGGCGTTTTGTTTTTGCGGGCATCGGGTCCCAACGCGCGATCGTGTCAAAACACGGCACGTTCCCGAGCGATTGTTGTGTGTAAACCGCGCCGCGCGCGAGCGTAGCGACGACCGACTCTGAATGTTTTCTTGAAGAAAGCAATGTTGCGCCGAGCGTTCCCGCAGCATTAACCACCAACACCACAACAGCGATCATAAAAATGCCAAGCCAACAACCGACAAGCGCGCCCAAAATTGGCCATTCGTTTTCGCCGGTGGCTTTTGACAATTGCGAACGCCCCCAAGCCCAAAGAATCGAAAAAACGATGAGCCAAACAACCGTTCCCGTGAGCAAAATTCCCAGCAAACCGCGCAAAATCCACGGGATCGTCGTTCCCGCAAAAATCGTAAATCCAAGCGGCGAACCAAACAGCCACGAGCAAATTGACGCGACAAAAAACGCGATCAACGGCGCCAAACAACGAATCGGCCCCACCTTACAGCCGCGCCAAGCATTGCGAAAAAGCAAGGCGACAAAAAGCAAAGTAAACAAAACCGTCAAAAACATTTTAAAACGCCGTTCCCGTCAAACGCTTGCGCGGGAACGCTTAAACTCCAATAATTTTACGAATTTGCGATTCGTGGTTTTCAATACTTTCAACGAGTTTGAATTGCACGAGCGCGCGCTTTAAATTGTGGCCGTTGTATTTTGTTTTAAAATACGTATCGCCGTTGAGATAGTCCGCAAAAAAGCGCAAACCCAGCTCGAGTGGCAAAATGCGAATCGCGTCATAAACATACAAATAATCAACTTCGCTGAGAAATTTTTTAGCATGGCGTTTGTAGCCGCGCCAAATCGACGCGAACAAATCAACATCACAACGCACGCTGCTCAAATCTCCCGCGTCTTCACCTGCGGGATTGCAAGCCGAACGCACCGCATCGCCGATGTCCGCGTGAATGAGCCCTGGCTGAATCGTATCCAAATCAATAATCGACGTTCCCTTGCCCGTCGCTTCATCAATCAAAATATTTCCGACTTTTGGGTCGCCGTGTGTTGGTTGCAATTTGAGCGTTCCCGCCGCTTTTGCGTTTTCGAAAACGGGAATAAAATCGCGGCGCTCTTCGATAAAGCGCATACATGTGCGCGCCTCGCGATGTTCTGCCAACAATTCTTTTGCGTATTTGCTATTTTTTACCGCGTCGAGTTGTTCGAGATAATTGGGCGTAATGTGAAAACCTTCAATCACATAACCGAGCGATTTCACAGGAATGTCATTGATTAAATTGTGAAAAAATCCTAACACCGTTCCCGCCTCGTAAGCGTGGTCGCCCGACTGCACCGTTTCAAACGATTGCGCGGACGCGATGTAAGTAATCGCGCGCCACAAATCGCCGTTCGCGTCTTCGTAAAAATCTTTGCCGTCGTGCGTTTGAATAATTTTGGGCAATTGCCAAATGCGGTCTGAATCTTCGTTGATTTCTTTCAGCTTCGCATGGCAGATGTCGGTAACCACGCGCATATTGTCCATAATGACCGACGGCTGCGGGAACACATTTTTGCGAATGCGTTGCAAAATAAAACGGCGTTCCGAATACGATGTGCGAAAAATTACGTGATAAGTGTCGTTAATATTTCCCGAGCCATAAGGCACTGCCGAAACCAACTGACCGTTAACTTCAAATTGTTTTGCGATAAGAGAAGCGTTCATAAAAATAGTAAAAAAGGGTTTTAATTCACTAACGATTATAAATTTTTGCGTTCCCGCGGGCAAATTATAAATTGCGTTCCCGCAAAAATAAAAACGCGTTCCCGCGAAATTGCTTTCACGGGAACGCCGAATTGTTATGAAAAAATCTTATTTGCGGGAACGGCGACGGCGCGCACCGACCAACGCCAACGCACCCAAGCCAGCCAACAAGCCAAACGCCGATGGCTCTGGAACGATCAGCGAGCCGACTTCGCTCTGAGAAAGAGCTTTGGTCCAAAGCGTGATGTTGCCGATTTCAGCGGACGGGAACTGTCGACCGTTGCCGAAAGCCGCGCCGAACTGAATTCCCGTCAGCGCCTGGTCGGTGGCCGCCGTCCAGTTGTCCCATTTTGCCTTCTCCTGCCCGTCGACATAAAGTTTGAGCGTTTTCGAGGAGGTCATGTCCGAAACAATCGTCACCGTCGACTGTCCGGAAAATCTGCTGATGAGTCCCGTCTCGAGATTGTTCGACGTGTTAATCCCCGCAAAGGCGGAGGCTCCGCCGACCTTGTTGCCGAGGCTCAGCTTGCCGCTCGTGTCCGCGAAGAGCTGGAGCGAGTTGCCGTCGCCGCTCGACGTATTCTTTGAATAGAGCGAAACCATCGTTTGCCAGTTGTTCGCGGTGAAGCTGTAAACATCAAAGCTCAACGTGAAATCTCCGTTCGAAAAAGAATTGCCGATACCAGACTTCCACGGGCGATTGCCGTCGCTGGAGCTCAGCTTCGCTTTGCCGCTCTCCACCGTGAACGTGTTATTTGAGTTCCACGCGCTCGCTCCCGCGACCGGTGTGCCGGAGTTGCCGGAGAAGTCCCAAGCGACGTAGACATTGCTCTTCAGCGATTCGTCCAAGCTGTTATAGCCTTTGGAGGCCGCGAACCCCGACAGCGTTCCCGCGGCGAGGAGCGTGGCTATTGTAATAATATTTTTCATATTTTGTGTATATTTATTTAGGTTATTGTTGAATGTTATTTTTTAGAACTACAAAAATTCTAAAACTCAAAAAAAAAAAAACGCAAGCACAAAATTAAATTCGCGTTCCCGCAAGATTAAAAAATCAAAAAAAATTCTTCGTTTTCTTTAGCGAGCGAACGCGAGTAGGTGCTCTTAAATTCTTTTTTTTCTTGTTCCCGCGCCTGCCGTTCCCGTTACGAAGAATAAAAACAACCGTTGTCGTCGCTAACGCCGTTTTCTAACGAAAACGATTAGGGGCGAAAATAAAATTCGTCGAAATATTTTATTTTTCGCGGGAACGCGAGCGTTAGCGAGCGACGTTAGTTGCGACAAAGGTTGTTTTGTTTTTCCGTTCCCGCGCGTCTGCGTTGCCTTAGCAACGCGCCCAAAAAATCTTCGTGCCTTTGTGTCCTTCGTGCGAGAAAATTTTCCGTTCCCGCGAGATTTTCACGGGAACGCATTTCAACTCTCAACTATAAACTATCAACTATAAATTATAAACTCTACAGTTTGTTTCCCGCTTTGTTGTTAGTCAATTCTGCGCAAATGACCGTCGAGTCGTAAATTTCTTTGTCTTTGTTGGGATAATCGCGTGTTGAATGCAAGCCGCGGCTTTCGTGACGCTGCATTGCGCAAAGCACAATCGTTTCTGCAGTTTGCACAAGATTGCGCAATTCGATTAACTTGCCTTCAACTTTAAAATTCCAATAATAATCGTTGATTTCTTTTTTCAACATTTGGACGCGACGTAGCGCGCGGTGGAGCCGTTTGGACGTGCGGATAATTCCCACATAATCCCACATCGCGTGGCGCAATTCTGTCCAATTATGCACCAAAACTACGCGCTCGTCAGAATCTTGCACATCGCCATCTTTCCATTCGGGAACGCTCACAGTGTTTGAAAATTTATGATTGCCCAAATATTCAGTCACTGCCGCTGCGCCATAATGCGCCAAAACAACAGCTTCGAGCAACGAATTTGACGCCAAACGATTTGCGCCGTGCAAGCCCGTGCAAGCCGTTTCGCCACACGCGTAAAGTCCCGCAATATTTGTTTCCGCGCGCATATTTGTTTTGACACCGCCGCAAAGATAATGCTCGGCGGGAACGACAGGAATCATTTCTTTCGTCAAATCGATGCCGTGCGCAAGACAAGTTTTATAAATGTGCGGAAAGCGTTCCCGCAAATAATCCGCGGGCTTGTGCGTGATGTCGAGCCAGACGTGCGCGGAACCGCTTTTTTTCATTTCAGAGTCGATTGAACGCGCCACAATATCGCGTGGAGCCAAATCGCCGCGTTCGTCATAATCTTTCATAAACGCGCGGCCGTTAATGTCGCGCAAAATCGCGCCCTCGCCGCGAACAGATTCGGAAATGAGTTCCCGCGAGCCATCAGGCGCGTAAAGCGCGGTTGGGTGAAATTGCACAAATTCCATATTGCGAATTAACGCTCCCGCGCGATAAGCCATTGCGATGCCGTCGCCCGTTGCGATATCTGGATTTGTCGAATATTGATAAACTTGACCGACCCCGCCCGTCGAAAGCACAACCGCTCCCGCGCGAAACGTTTTAACGCGTCCCGTTTTCACATCAAGCA
The DNA here is from genome assembly GCA_934675585.1 of uncultured Opitutales bacterium. GTDB lineage: Bacteria > Verrucomicrobiota > Verrucomicrobiia > Opitutales > UBA953 > Spyradosoma. Next base: position 69,967 of record CAKUQY010000004.1, read on the forward strand.
CATACGCGCCGAGCACGCGATTTTCTGGCGAATTTAAAGGAATGCGCGACCCGGGCAAGCGCGCCGTTGTCACCAAATCAATCGCCATGTGATATTCAAAAAACGAAATGTTTTTGTTCTTGCGCGCGGCATCGAGCAAGGCGTCTTCAATCGCTTTTCCCGTCAAATCGTCCGCGTGCAAAATGCGACGAAATGAGTGGCCGCCTTCGCGCGTAAGATCGTAATTGCCCGCGTCGCCTTTGGTAAATTTAACACCAATTTCAATTAACTCGCGAATGCGTTCGGGCGCGGCTTCAACAATCGCGCGCGTTGCGGCTTCGTCGCACAAACCATCGCCCGCAATCAAAGTGTCGCGCACGTGATTTTCAAAATCGTCCGCCTTGTCAAAAACGCAAGCGATCCCGCCTTGCGCGTGATTGGTGTTGCAATCCACGGACGCTTTTTTTGTGATAATCGCCACATGAAGACCTTTTGCTGCGGTTTTCAACGCAAAACTCAGTCCCGCAACGCCACTGCCAATTACAAGTAAATCGAAATTCATTGTTCTTTTATTTTATGCTCAATTAACGCCTGCCGCAAGCGTCTCGGGAACGCATTTTTTCACAAAAGAAAAACCGTAGGTTGAATAGGACAAGCCAGGTTTAATTCGTAGTTGAAAATCCCGTTCCCGCGCAAGCAACAAAAAATCTTAGTTTCCTTTAAATTTTCCCGTAGTTTCCCTAATTGAGAAAATCCGCGTTCCCGATGCTAACGTTTTCATACGGGTGAATGTCGAGTAAATTTTCGTGCCAGCCGCGCAATTCCGGGCGGATTAAAAATTTGTTTTTGTTAAAAATTGTTGGGATGATTGGCATTTCATTCATCAATAATTTTTCGGCGTTGTGCAAAATTACCATACGCTTGACGGGAACGCGTTCCCGCGATGCTTGCGCCAAAAGCGCGTCATAATTTTTATTTTGCCAGCCCGTCCAATTTATATGCGACGTTCCCGCAAACAAATCCAAAAATGTTGTCGGGTCGAGATAATCGCCGCTCCACGCCGAGCGCGCCAAATCATAATCGCCTTGCGCCATGTTCACGCGATAAACTTTGTATTCTTGCTGTTGCAAAACAACCCGAATTCCCAGGTTTTTGCGCCATTGTTCTTGCAACGCTTGCGCAAAAAATTGCGCGCCGTCGCTCGTGTTGTAAAGATAGGTGATTTCAGGAAAACCGTTCCCGTTGGGAAATCCCGCCTCGGCGAGCAGTTCCCGCGCGCGCTCAACATTTGCCGTTGTTCCCAACAACGACGCGTTCCCGCCAAATTGACCATAAGCTCCCGCTGGAACAAAATTATTTGCAGGTTTTTCTCCCGCGCGCATTACTTTTTCTGCCAACTCGTTGCGGTCGAGCGCCAACGACAAAGCCAAACGCACGCGCACGTCGTTAAGCGGCGCGCGCTTAGTATTCACGCGAATAAACGCCGTTGATAAATAATCATCGAGCCGCAAATTCGGCGTTCCCGACGCGCGCAACGCTGGAATTTTTGAGGGCGGAACCGTGTTCGTAATGTGATATTGCCCATCGTCAAACGCGCGCGTTTCGGCGAATTGATCTTCGATGGCGTCAAAGCGAATGCCGTTGAGCGGGAACGCGTTTTTGTCCCAATAAAATTCGTTGCGCTCAACTTCGATGCGATAAGCGACGCGCCAATTTTTTAATTTGTAAGGTCCGCTCCCGACAAAATTTCCCACGCGCGTCCATTGCGTTTGGCGTTCGTCAATAGCGCCAAATTTTAAAATTGTTTGGCGAGGCACAACGCTCCAACTCGAATGGCAAACGAGCGAAAGGAAATAAGGACACGGCTCGGCGAGTTCAATTTCGAGCGTTCCCGCGTCAATTTTTTTAAAACCAACTTGTGAAAAATCATCAATTTTTCCCAACGCAAACGCGCGTGCATTTTTAACGGGCGCGAAAAACATACTCGCTGAGGGCGAGGCAAGTTTTGGCGACAAAATGCGCTGGAACGAAAACAAAAAATCATCCGCCGTAATCGCGTTCCCGTCGGAAAATTTTGCGTTCCTGCGCAAGAAAAATCGGTAATGCAATCCATCTTCAGAAATTTCCCAACGCTCGGCGATTGCGGGAACGGGCACGAGCGTTTTCGGGTCGTAGCGCACTAACCCTTCAAAAAGCGCGAGCATAATTCTGTTTTCAATTACGCCTGGCTGTGCAAATTGCGGGTCGATCGCCGAGGGTTCGCCGCCATTGTTCATCACCAAAATACCGCGTGCGGCTGCCACGTTTGCCGCGGGAACGCGTTCGCCACAGCCGCAAAAAAATGCAATCACAATTGCCGACAAAACAAAAATCAAACGCTTCATTTCAATTTTCAACTTTTAACTTTTTTAGTCGCCCAAGCCGCAACTGCAAATCCCGGAATCGTACAAATAATCGCCCACCAAAAATAATTTTCGTAACCCAAAAATTCCTGCAACGCTCCCGACCAAATTTTCGGCAGGAAAACACTAAGAGCCATAAATCCTGTGCAAATCGCGTAGTGAGCGACCGCGTGGCGCGTTCCCGCGCTAAATTTTAACATATAAAGCATGTAGCCCGTAAAACCAAAGCCGTAACCGAATTGTTCAATCGCAATTCCCGCCGCGAGCCAATTAAAATTTTGCACTTGCCAATGCGCAAACACAACATAAATAAAATCGGGCAAATTCAACGCCGCCGCCATCGGTATCAGCCAAAAAGCGAGTCCGCGACGCGTTCCCGCGACAACGATTCCGCCAATCACACCGCCCGCCAAAAGCGCGATCACGCCAAAAGTGCCATAAAGCGTTCCCACCGCGACATTATCGAGCGCCAAACCGCCTGCCGACAACGAATCTTTTAAAAACAACGGCGAAACCGCGCCCAATTGCACTTCGCCCAAACGAAACAATAGCAAAAATGCAATCGCGCCCAAAATATTTTTTTTCTGGAAAAACGTTTTCCAAGTTGCGACAAAATTCGCCAAAATTGCGTTCCCGCTAAAATCTCCGCTCATGGCGGGAACGTCATTTTGCGGGAACGGCAATGCAAAAAAGTGAAAAAATGCTAACACAATTGTCAGCAAGCCGACGCCACAAAAAACGCCCTGCCACGCTGTTCCCGCAGAAAATTCATTAGCAATTAGCGTTCCCGCCAAAACAATAATTCCGCCCTTTGCAAAAATTTGCGACAAACGAAAAAACACGCTACGCGCGCCCGAATAAAGTGCTTGTTTTTGCTCGTCAAATGCAAGCATATAAAATCCGTCTGCCGCAATATCGTGCGTTGCAGAAAATACCGCAATCGCAAAAAGAATTGCGACAATCACTATCGCGGGAACGGTATTTGCGAACGCGACTCCCAACAAAAAAATAGAAATTGCCAAAACGAATTGCGTTCCCGCCACCCAAGTGCGCTTGCGCCCAACTGCATCAACAAGTGGCGACCAAAGCGCTTTTAAAACCCAAGGCAAATACGCCCACGCTGCGATAAACGTGATAATCGCGTTGCCGTAATTCAAATCTTTTAACGCGACAGGCGCGACCAAATCAACAATTGCGTTTGGCAGCCCTTGCGTAAAATAAAGCGTCGCGACCCAAAAAGCCGCGGGAACGGCAATTGCTCTGGAAGAAATAGTCATCAACTCACTTTCCCCAAAAAGATTGCGTTCCCGCCAATTTTTATTCGTAAATAACAACGCCTTGTCCCGAGCCGCCAAGGTTAATCACGCGCGGACTCGAGCTACACGCGTTTAACGCGACGCTCGCAATTGCAAGTGCCAACATTAACGCGACATAACGAATTAATTTTTTCATTATTGATCAGATGGCGAAGGTTTGTCGTTGTTTTTTTGCGCCTCAATCATTTTTACTCCGTAACCATCAATCGCTTTGAAAAGTTTGTGGAAGAAATCAGTCAAAGTAACATAAACCGAAAGTAATTCGCTGTTGCTAAGATCGATTTGATCGCCAACTTTAAATGCGCGACGCGTGTCGATCAAGCGCACTTCTGGCTTGTCGCCTTCTTTAAGTGGCGCGACCACTTGCACTGTTTTAAATTCAAAAACTAATTCACCATTTTCATCTGCGGCATCTGCAGAAACAACGCCATTATTGCGCAACAATTCTCCAAAACCAATGCCAAACGAAATCACCGCGTCTTCGAGAGAATTGGTGATGTTATAATTTTTTTCGAGAATTTCAAATTTTTCTGACAATGGCGAACGCGCGAATGCTTCTTGCTCTTTGCCAATTGCTTGATGAGTTGCTTGCGGATCTTTTTCGGCGTTTGGTTTATTTTTGATAAGCGAGCAAAGCAAATGACATTGATCCATGCAAGCCGCCGCAATCGAAAGCGCATCGTTGAGCGTTTGACGCAAAATCAAGCCGTGCGCAAAATTTTTAACACCATCAAATGGCGCGTGAATTTGATGCACAGGCATCGCGTGCGTCATCGCGCTAAATTGTTCGTATTGCTCAGCGGTCACATTTTGCGTTGCCGCCAAATTAAAAGCCAACATATCGTAATTGCGTTGCAAGGCACCCAAAAATTCTTGGCTAATATTTTGCAAACTAATTACACGTTGTTGAGGTTGTGGGTTATTGGAATTTTCTTCTGCCATAATGTAATAATTATAAAGTTAAAGTTTGAAAGTTGAAAGGACAAAAATTAGGGAGAGTTGAAAGCGGCGGCGCGGGAACGAAAGCGGGAGCGGGATTTTTTATCAACGAATTAAACGAAATTTACGAATTTCAAGGAGGCGGTAGCGAGCAACGCGAGATGGAACCATTTTTAACTTCGCCATGAGCGCGGGAATGGAAATAAAAAGAATTAAAGAGAACCTACTCGCTTTGCTCGTTAAAGAATTTAAAGAGTGTTTTTGTGTTGCGGGAACGGGATTCTTTTACGTTCCCGCGAAAAATAAAATCTGACGAAAAATTTCAATTTCTTCCCTGAACCGCGAATGTTAATGAGCGAGCGTAGCTAATCACAATAGTTGTTTTTGATAAAGTGGAAAGTGGAGGAAAAATTTGTAGAATTTGCGTCAAAAAAAAGCGTTCCCGCAAAGGAAACTCCGCGGGAACGCAATTTTTACGAATTGTGTTTTTTTAGATTTTACTATCTTGAACGTAAATACGGTCGCCTTCTTCGAGATGAACATCTGGCGCGCGACCTTCTTGAATTTCTGCGACATTGATGACAAATGTTTTATCTTCGCCATCGATATTGCGCGTCAACAACACGTTTGTGCGAGATGCGCGTGGTTGCAATCCGCGAGCCATTGTAATCGCACGGCCCAAGGTCAATTCTTCTTCCATTGGCATTACCAACGGACCTGTGGCGTTCACAAAACCATCAACATAAATGCGGCGTTCTGCGTATTGAGTAATTTGCACAGAAACTTGCGGATCTTTGTAATAGCCGCCTTCACGATAAAGTTTTTCGATTTTTTCTTTTGCCTCAATCAAAGTAAGACCTTTGACATTCACTTGATTCAAATAAGGCAATGCAATGTTCCCGTCGCCAGAAACACGATAGTCGTTGCGTTGTTCGGGCTCTTGAAAAATTTCAAAACGGATCAAATCCATCGGACGAATACGATAATCACGACTTTGGTTGAGTTGTGTCAAATCTTGATTGCGTGTTGTCGCCAATGTTGAGTTGTCTGTTTTTTCGCAACCGGTCAAACTAAGCAATGCCGCGAACACAATTGCGCCCAAAATATTTGAATGTTTCATAAATCAAAAATCTTTCTTTAAAATTACCGCGCTAAAACAGATGTCTGTCGTAGCGCGGCGTGAATTCTTCGCGAAAAGGCGATTAGAAACGAGCTGTTGCAGAGAATGTCACCACGTTGTTGGTGTAGCTCATACGGCTCATGTCTGAGTCGTCCCATTGGAAGCGATAATCTGCACCCAATGAAAGATAATCGTTCACGCGATAGCCAAGACCTGCGCCGAGGGTGTAAATATTGTCCTTGCGGTCAACAGTCACATAATCGTCGTTCGTCCACGAAATATTTTCGTGCGCACTCCATTTGGCATCGATTGTGTGATTGAGCGCCAAAGAAACGCTTGTCGATTTGATCGACTGAGCCGTTCCCGAAATTTCAAAATCACGATTAACCGCGAGCGATGCCGTTGTTTTGTCGGTCGCCTTGTAAGTTGCCGTTCCCGAGAAAGAGAGAGTTGATGAAGAATCAGGATTTGGATTACGACGATGATAACTGATCGTCGAACTACCGATACGTGCGTTCACATCAAGCTTTTCCGAAACTTCACCCTTCATATTAAGACCGATAAAGTGTGTTTCTTGATAGCCAAGTGGTCGATTAGCATTATAGCGCGCCAAATCAGTGTAAGTGTATTGATAAGTAACACCACCACGGAGCTTTTCAGTGATCAACGAGTGCATCAATGAAACAGGAATCGAGTAGCTTTGTTGGTCTGCATACGAATCGCGGTGATTGCGATAATGTTTGCCAGAATAATTAAAACCTGCGGTCGCAGAAAGTTTTGCCGTCAATTGATAGTCGCCATTTGCGCGAGCATACCAAGTGTCGTAGCGAACGAGGTCGCCACGCTCGCTGTTACGATTAGCGCGGTGATCACGAGCCGAATTTTGCGACATCATGTCGTAGCCAACAGCGACCGACGCTTTCAAATGTGCACCAGCATAGTTGTAATTTGCGCTAAAGTGCGTATTTTGCGTGTTGTTTTCGTCATTATCTACATAATACGAAAAGTCTTCGCTGAGACTCAAGCGGAATGATGATTCAGCAACTTCGCTACCGAGAGCGAGATCTGCACGTGGAATAAAATGCAAAATCACATCATCGACTTTGTCTGATGGGTTCAAGTAGATGTTATCATTGTATTCAACCGAAACCATTGCGCGCAAATCAAGGCGTGCGTTTTCATTGAGGTCGATACTTGCGTTCGCAACTGCTACGCCCGCGCCCACAACGATGAGGGTTGATGCTGCTTTAAGGATATTTTTCGTAATCATAATTTTATATTGGTTAATTCTTTTTCAATAATTGTAATTGTAAAAATCGAAAATAGCAATAACAAAATCAAGTTCAAAGTGATTTTTTTAGCAATTATTTTTCCCAAGGACGCAACTCAACATTGCCATTGTATGCCTCGGGCTTAACTGCGTTCACATTGTCAAAATTTGATTGCAACTCGACGATCACATTTTTTTCTGAATATTCAAGCATACAGCCAACGTCATAAGACCAGTCTTGATACGTCCAAATCGCTGGAATTACAAAAAGTGACGCAATACCATCAATCACCGCTTTGCGATTTGCCTTACGGCGAATGCGCAATTGTTGGTCGGGATAGCCAAATTTTTTCAAAATAACCACAGGCGCTTTTTTGCGACGATATTCAACAGTAACAGGCGTCGAACCCACCGATTTGCCGTCAACAATCACAGACGCGCCGCTGGGAATCGTATCTATTGCGATTTTTTCAGAAACGGGTTCGGTTACAAATGCCGTCGGGAACACGGTCCAACGGTACCATTTGTCGCCCGTTTTTTCGTTAGCGATTTGTGCTGCCGTTTGCCCTTCTGCGCAAACATAAGTTGTCGCCGTTGCAAGCATTGCTAAAACAAATAAAAATTTCTTCATAATTTAATAAGGGCTAAGTTAATAAGACGAATCTATTTTAAATCTATTCTCGCGGGAACGCAAATTAAAATCAACTCAAACACAAACCAACCGTCTGCGCAAACGCGTAAAGCAAAAGCGTTCCCGCGGTTTTTCCGAGCAACAGATTCAGTTCCCGCGGATCTTCAAAATTATTCAATGTTTTCAGCGTTCCCGCAATCGTCCAAGGAAAAACAACCATTGGCAACAAAATACAAAGTGCCTGCAAACCATAGCCGTAGCGCAAAATTAACGGCGATAAAAAGATAAAACAAAAATTAAATTTATAAAGCGACACGCCAAACTTTTTGCCAAATTTAACAATTGTTGTTTGCTTGTTTGCCGCGCGATCAGTCGCTTCGTCGCGCAAATTATTAATGAGCAAAATATTATCCGCGCCCAAACCACAAGCCAACGCCACCACCCAAATAAACGGCGGGAACGCTTGCATTTGCGTGAACGCCGTAAACATCACTGCCACAAAACCAAAAAAGATTACGACAAAAATATCGCCCAAGCCATGATATGCCAACGGCAAAGGACCAAGCGTGTATGCCAAACACGCAAGCACGCTCAGCGCGCCAACCGCCAACATCCAAACGCCACCAAACGCCACCAAGCCCAAACCGCAAGCACACGCCATCATCACGCTCGCAATCGTCGCAAGCAACATTTGTTGAGGAGAAAGCCAGCCGTTTGCCGTCGCGCGCTCTGGTCCCAAACGTTTTTCATTGTCCGCACCTTTTTTAAAATCGCCTAAATCGTTCGCCAAATTACACGCGATTTGCGCAAACAACGCAAACAACGCTGCCAAAATCGCGGGAACGAGATTAAAGCCACCACAAGCCGCAGCGCTCCCACTACCCAACAAAATAGGCGCAAGCGCCGCGGGCAATGTTTTGGGACGCGCCGCAAGAAAAAGTGCTTTCAATGGAGAAATCGTTTTCACGGGAACATCAAAAATTAAACGGTTGGATACGAGCCCAAGCATTTGAGCGAAACGACATTAGGCATCAATTCTTTAACCGCGGCTTGAAAATTTTCATCATTCCACGAACCAACAAGATCTATAAAAAAGCGATATTCCCATTTGCGCCCTGCGACTGGTCGCGAAGTCAAACCACACATATTGATGCCGTATTTTTTAAACGGTTCAAGCATACTCAAAAGCGTTCCCACCTCATTTTTAACGAGTATTGAAAGTGTGGTTTTTTCTTCGCACGTTTTACAAGTTGCATTATTTTTTGTAGCAATAACAACAAAGCGCGTTATGTTTTCAACCAAATTTTGAATGCCTTGCTCAATCACGGGAACGCCATTTAATTTTGCGGCGAGCGCCGAGCCGATAGCAGCGATGCTCGAATCTTCTGCGGCTTTTTTGACCGCCGCTGCCGTTGAGGTTGTGTTCACCAAATCTGCCGTTGGCAAATTATTGCGCAACCATTCTGTGCATTGATCAATCGCGACATCTTTTGAATACACGGTTTTTATTTCGCTCAATTGACCTTTGCTAATCAAACATTGCTCAACTGCCAATTGACTTTGCGCGATAATTTGCAAATCTGTTTCTGCGAGCAAATCAAGCACTTCTGCGACCGTTCCCGCCGAAGAATTTTCAATCGGCAAAACCGCATACGCCATTTTTCCACTTTGCACCGCAACGAGCGCTTCGCTCACCGTATGCATCGCCTTCAAATCAACGCTCCCGCCAAAAATTTTAAGTGCCGCTTGGTGCGTAAACGTTCCCGCGGGACCCAAATACGCCACTGGTTTTTTCATTTGAAATGCCACGCTCGCCGAAATAATTTCACGATAAATCGCACGAATATTTAAATATGGAATTTCCAAATCGCTCACTTGTTTTTCAAGTTTTTGCAACAATTCTTCTTCGCGGTCGGGAACGAAAACATTCATTCCATTTTCTGCCTTATTCGCGCCGATCACTTGCGCGCATTCTTGACGTTGCGCGAGCAATTTAATAATTTGCGAATCAATCGATTCGATATCTTTGCGAGCTTCTGTAATTGTTTTCATAAATTATTCGTTAGGTTGAGTGTTGGGCAAATCTAAAGTTTTATCTTCGGCAAGACCGACATCGGCGGCGGTTTTTGGACGTTGCGGGACCATCGCTTTTTGCAACCATTCTGCAATTTGCGCAGGCGAAAGCACATCGCTTTCCGGCAATTCTGAAACCGTTTGAATGCCCACAAATTCTAAAAATTTTTGCGTTGTCGAATATTGCGATGGGCGCCCAGGCGTGTCTGCGCGGCCCGAAACAAAAATCAATTCCAAATCAAGCAAGCGCGACAACGCGGCATCGACAGAAACGCCGCGCAAAGTTTCCATTTCAGAACGCGTTACGGGCTGACGATACGCGATAATTGCCAACGTCTCCAAAGCCGCGGTGCTCAAGCGTTGCGGCTTGGGCTCGTCGCGCAAAAGCCGCACCCAATTTGCGTACTCGGGCGCAATCGCCAAACGAAAACCTTCTGGTCCCGCGACAATGCGCGTTACTTCGCCATTTTCTTTCATTGTTTGATTTAATGCATCCATCGCCTCGCGAATTTGCGTTGCCGTCAACAACAATGGCACTTGATTGACAATGTCTTCAATTTCGCTTTGTTCTGGCATGGGAACGCCAGTTACACGCGCCACGGGAACGCCCGCTTCGTCGAGCTCTGTTGCCGTTCCCGCCGCGTTCGCCGAGCGTTCTTGCTGCTCGTGATAACGCGTAACAACCACTTGAATTGCCTTAATTGAAAGCGATTCTGAAGTTGAAATCAACAACGCGCGCAAAATAGATTGCAAATTAAATTCCATCGTCTTCTAATTTCCTTTCGGCAAAGCCGTTGCAATTTCAACAACCGTCTCATCAAAAAAATTCCAGCCCATTCCCGCATCAACCACAATCGATTGAGCGTTGATTCCCGACGAACGCGGCGAAAGCAACCACACAATCGCATCGGCAACTTCTTGCGTTGAGAGATTGCGTTTGCGCATCGTTAGCTGTTCAGCAAAAAGATAATTTTTTAAATAACCGGGAATCCCCGCGCTGGCGGAAGTTTTGAGCGGTCCCGCGTTGACAGAGTTAAAACGAATTCCCGTTCCCGCGAGCGACTTTGCCAAAAATCGCGTTTCGCTTTCGAGCGCGGCTTTGATTGGCGACATGTAGCCGTAATTGGCGGCGGTTACTTGCGAAGAAATGCCAACACTCACAACCGAACTTTCGGGATTCATCAACGGCGCAAACGCGCGAGCCAATTCAACGAGCGAAAATGCAGAAATTTGTGTCGCTTGTAAAAAATCTTTACGCAAAGTTTCGTGAAACGGCTTAAAACCTTCCGAAAAATTTGCAAACGCAATGCTGTGCACAAATCCGTCAATTTTTCCAAAATCTTTTTCAACCGCGCGCGCCAAATTTTCGGCCGCGCCCTCTTGCTCAACATCGCAAACATAAACGGGCTTTCCCGCCAAAATTGCTTCGCGGGAACGCGCTTCACTGCGCACAGAATAAATCACCGTTGCGCCCGCTTCTTCAAGCGTTTTTGCGACAAACCACGCCACCGATTTTTTATTTGCAACGCCCGCAACGACGATTTTCTTTCCGCTAAGTTTCAAAAAATTCATAAATTTATTATAAGTTAAGCGGCAAATATTAACAATTAAACAATCGCTTAATCGTTTCAAGTTTTGCCGTCGTTTCTTGCCATTCGTTTTCTGTGACAGAGCTCGCGAGCAAGCCACCGCCCGCGTAAAGCAAAAGTTGCGTTCCCGCAATTTTCATACAACGCAAATTCACAAAAAGATTTGCAGAGTTTTCCGACCACTCGCCAACAAAACCCGCGTAATATTCGCGCGGGAACGCTTCATTTTTTAAAATAAAATCTACCGCATCATCGCGTGGCGTTCCCGCAACCGCAGGCGTTGGATGCAAACGATTCACTAAATTTGCCGCTTGTTCAAAATTTAATGGAGCCAAATTAAATTCCGTTTTCAAATGTTCCACCGTTCCCGCAAAAACCGTTTCTGTTTTTTCGGCAATAATTGGCGTTCCCGCGAGCGCCAATTGTTCCCGCACAAAATCAGCGACCAATTTTTGCTCGGCGCAATTTTTAGCGTCCCAAGTTTCGCCAACTTTTTGCGTTCCCGCAAGCGCCACTGTTTTCCAAAAATTTTGTGATGACAGCAAAATTTCGGGCGAGCAACCCAGCCACGTTCCCGTCAACGGCGAATGAAACAAATAAACAAACGCGTCTGGATAACAAGCCAACGCATTTTGAAAAATCGCGAGCAAATTCAGTTTATCCGCCGCGAAAACGCGTTCCCGCCGCGCGAGCACAATTTTAGAAAGCGTTCCCGCACGCAAGGGCTCAACAAATTTTTCAAATTGTGAAAAATAGTTTTCACGTGAAAACTCGCAATTCGCAATTGAAACTTTTTGAATCGCTTCATCTAAAACAATATTTTGGAAATCGCCAACGAGCGCAACGACTGGAAATTTCTGCGACACGGCAAATGGCGCGAACACAAATTGACAGGAACGCATTTTTAATGCCGCGGGAACGCTTTCAAATGTCATTGGCGTTCCCGCGAGATAATTTATTTTGTTTTCCCGTGGCAATCGCCAAAGCGCAAACGATTGTGCAAAATCCAACTGCATTATTTAAACGCTGCAATAATATGATTTGTTACGCGCGCCGTTGCGACGAGTTCGTTTTTTTCGTTGCAAATATCCACGTTCCACAAATGCGTTTTTTTGCCGCAATGCAAAAGCGTTCCCGTCGCAACCAAACGCATTCCCAAAGTTGCCGATTTAATATGATTGCCCGAAACTTGACTGCCAACAGGAAACGTTCCCGCGTCGCAATGCAAAAATGAGCCCGCTCCCGCAACGCCTTCTGCGACCGCCAACGAAACGCCGCCGTGCATCAAGTTTGTTGGGGTGAGCAACGATTCTGTCACGCGAAAACTTGCCACAATTTGCGATTCTGAAACCGCTTCAAAAACAATGCCAAGCGTTTTCATCATACCGTTGTCGCAACGGCGATTCATTTCTGCAATCAATTCTTCTTTTGTCATAATTAACAATTAATTTCTTCGCCAGGAACGGGATTTACAACTTTGGCGCGCGGCAATTGAATCGCAATTTCTTCTTCGTACCATTCGCGCGCCGCGGGATCGCCATGTGTGAGAACAACCAAGCGCGGCTCAACATTGTTGACAAATTGCATCATGCGTTCCCGCGTCGTGTGACCGCTCAATTGATAACGCGCCACCGTTGCGCGCACGCGAGCAATATAATCAAAATCGTTAAAGCGCAACTCATCAACATTTGTGCGCGTCAACAAACGTCCGCCCGGAGTATCAGGATCGCAATAGCCCACAAACGCAATCAAGTTGTGCGCGTGATCAAGCATATTCGCAGCCAAACGCCAAGCCGGCGTGCGCTCAACCAACATGCCACTCGAAACCAAATAAATGCCCTGCACCGCAACGTCGAGTCCGGGTTCTTCAAAATTGTTTAATTTTTGAACGCCCAAATCTTTCATCATGCCACGATGAAAATTGACCGAACCCGTCTTTTTGCTCATCACATCAAAATAGTCCGCCAAATCAAGTCCCAAGCCCGTACAAAATACGGGAACGTCTTTGGGAATCAAGCCCTTATTTTTTGCGCTCAACAAAACATGAATCATATCTTGCATGCGGCCGAATGCAAATGCAGGAATCAGCACTGAGCCGCCACCAGCAAGCGTTCCCGCGACATCGTTCACCAAGCGACAAAGCTCATCATCACGCGTTAAATCTTCTTCGACTTCGGTTGCTCCGCGCGTTGTTTCCATAATCAGCGTATCGATTTTTTCTTGCGGGAACGCAGCTCCGTCCACCGTTTCCATCGTTTCAAACGAAACGTCTCCCGTGCAAAAAATTTTGCGATGCTTGTATTCAAACATCACGCCAATCGCTCCCGCGACATGTCCCGCGGAATAAAATGTAATTGTGATTTGATCGTCATGTTCAAAAAAAGTTTTGGGAACGCCGATTGGCAGTGCCGTCAAATTTGCCTCCACGCGATCAAGATCGCTGTAAGTAAACAACGGATATTCGAGAATGTGTTGTTCCTCGCGCTGATGCTCCATCACAGAAATTGAATTGCGCAAAATGCGCTTAGCAATCAGCTTCGATGCGGGAGAACACAAAATTGGAGTATTCGGATGCGCGCGTGTAAAAACGGGAAAACCGCCCAAATGATCAAGATGACAATGCGTCAAAACGGCAAAATCAATCAACAAATCATCAAGTTTTCCCAATTGCGGCAACGCCGCACGCCCCAGTTTTTTGGGATGCATGCCACAATCAACCAAAATGCGAAAAGGTCCTATTTCTAAAACAGAACAATTGGAACCAATATCGAATTCGCTATTTAAATCTGTGTAAAACATTTTTTACAACAATATATCGCTTGGAGGTTCTGGGGACGGGAACGCGGGAGTCAACAAGAGACTTGCGCCATCGAGCCCTTTGATAGGATCAGAAAATTCAGCATCTGCCGGCGCGCCACGCAACGCAGACGAAACCATCGCCATTTTTGCATCAAAATTATCAATTTGCGAAATAAAAACAGCTTCAGGTGTGCTCGCTAAAACAGCAGCGCCCCATTCAAGTTTGCCTTGGTGGCTCAAAACAATGTGTTCCAAACGTTCTTGCAAATCTTCGGGCAAATGATTTTTTATGCACGCTTTGCGCACAATGCGATAGCCCAAAACGACATGACCTTGCAAAATGCCAACGCGCGTTTTTTTAGTAACTTCAGTTTGCGTGTATTCTAAAACTTTGCCAACATCATGCAAAAGCGCTCCCGCAATCGCTAAACTGGGGTCCACATCTGGATACTGTGGCAACAACGCCTTGGCGACGCGCGCCAAGTGCAACGAGTGTTCCAACAAACCATGACGATACGCTTGGTGCATGTACATTGCCGCCGTTGCGTTCAAATAAACATCGCCCAATTCGTCGATAACACTTTGCGTTACCGCGCGTAATTGCTCGTCGGGAATCGATGCAATCGTTTCTGACAATTCGGCGCACATCGCGTCAAAATTTTCTGGAGAACATGCAACAATGCGCGATTCAAATTGACTCATTTCTTCGGCGGGAACGAGCTCAATCGTTTCAAAACCTGGCGAAAATTTATCATTGTAAACGCCGTATTTTCCTTTGATAAACAAATACGCGCCCGCTTCTGCTTGTTTAAAAATATCAAAATGCTTTCCGCCAAAAACATTAGCAGAAAACGTTCCCGTCGCATCGCCCAATTCAAGATTTAAAAACTCAGGACATTTAGCGGTTGCGCGCACGGACTTTTTTTTCAATACCACAACCGTTTCAAAAATAGCACCTTCTTTTAATGATTTAATCTCTTTGACAGTCAAATAATTACTCATAGTTAAATTATATGTTTTTTTTAACGTTCCCGCAAAAAAGAAAAGCCCCGCGAGAGCGTTCCCGCGAGGCATTTTCAAATCTAATTTAATTAGATGGTGTCTTCAAGGACTTCTGGAGGATTACCCGAGCTCGAACCTTGATTTGAGCCGATAGCATCTTGATAGTTTGAAGTATCTTGTTTGCCATCTGCCGAGCGAAGCATATCGCCTTCTGAAAGCAAGTTCGTGTATTTGCGCACTGAACCGTCAGCAAAAGCAATATAGCCTGCTTCTTTGCCGAATGGCGCGTTTTCTGACCATTCGCCCGAAGTTTGCAAACCACGCAACCATGCGATTGGGTAAGAAGATTTGCCTGATTTTGGATTCTTCTTTGCGTTTGCAACAACTGCCCATGAAATTGGCTTAACATCTTTCAATTGATTGGTGCCATCATCACCTTCTGAAAGCACTGTTTTTGGGATTTCGCCTTCAATATTGTCGTCTGATGCAATATACCAAACTTCTGCATCAGGCAAATTAACATAACGAGCAAAAATTTCAGCAACATCTGCCACTGAATTTGCTTGACCTTTTTTAGGGTCAGAGCCTTTGGTCGAGATCGTTTTGTCGCCACGCGTTCCCGACTGCATATATGCAACATACGCCTTGGCAATTTGGCCAAGATTGTTCGAAGCTGTCATACGACGAGCTTGGTCCATACCCATCGAAATGGCAGGCATTGCAAGAGCTGCAAGAATGCCGATAATTGCAATAACGGTGAGAAGTTCAACGAGCGTAAAGCCCTTACGTGCTTTTTTGAATAATTTCATAACTTTTAAAGTTGATAGGGGTTATTATTGATTGAATTAATGATAAGACAAATTCTCGTTTCTTTCAAGTATTTTTTAATACGGCAACGGGAACGCCTCGCAAAGCGATTGCGAAATCGTTTTCGCCTCCGCAATTTTTGAAGCATCGTTGATATTATCGAGCACCGTTACAATTGCTTTTGCAATCAATTTCATTTCGGGTTCTTTCATGCCGCGCGTTGTGCACGCCGCTGTGCCCAAACGAATTCCGCTCGCTTGGAATGGCGAACGCGTTTCGTAGGGAACCGTATTTTTATTTGTCGTAATATTTGCCGCATCAAGTGCCAATTGCGCATCTTTGCCAGTAATATTTGGATGGCTTTCGCGCAAATCGAGCAAGCACAAGTGATTATCGGTTCCGCCCGAAACCAAATTAAATCCAGCCGCCATCAATTCATCTGCCAACACTTTACAATTGGCAACAATTTGATGCGCGTACGCTTTAAATTCGGGCTTTAACGCTTCGCCAAAACAAACTGCCTTGCCCGCAATCACGTGTTCGAGCGGGCCACCTTGCATGCCAGGGAACACTGCCGAATCAATTGCTTTTGCCCATTCTGCATTGCACAAAATCAAACCGCCACGCGGACCGCGCAATGTTTTGTGAGTAGTTGTTGTCACAAAATCAGCCAAACCAACTGGCGAAGGATGAGCACCACCTGCCACCAAACCTGCGATGTGCGCAATATCCGCCAACAACAACGCACCATTTGAATGTGAAATTTCTGCCATGCGAGCAAAATCAATCGTACGCGCATAAGCCGACGCACCAACGGTAATTAATTTGGGACGTTCCCGCGCGGCTTGCTCTGCGATTTCATCATAATTAATATAACCATCTGCGCCCACGCCATAATGAACCACATTGTAAAGTTTACCAGAAAAATTCACTGGCGAACCGTGAGAAAGATGGCCGCCGTGCGCCAAATTCATCGTCAAAATCTTATCGCCCGGATTCAACGCCGCAAAATAAACAGCCATATTTGTTTGCGAACCACAATGCGACTGAACATTTGCATGATCGGCACCAAATAATTGCTTCGCACGATCAATCGCCAATTGTTCAACTTTATCAACCCATTCACAACCGCCATACCAGCGCTTATTCGGATAACCCTCCGCATATTTATTGGTGAGAACGCTACCTTGCGCTTGCAAAACCGCAGGCATCGTAAAATTCTCTGACGCAATCAATTCAAGATGCGACTGTTGACGTTGTAATTCACCCGAAATATAGCCGTAAAGCTCGGGATCAAGACTTTGGAGATTTGCTGTATTCATAAATTAATCAAGCTCAATTTTGTTAACGCGACGCTCGTGACGACCACCTTCAAAACCTGTGGACAAAAATTTTGCCAGCATATCTTTAGCGTAGCTTGGAGCAATAAATTTTTGACCAAACGCAATAATATTTGCATTATTGTGCAAACGCGAAAGCTCTGCCATCTCAACATTAAAACAATTGACCGCGCGCACGCCTTTGACTTTATTTGCAGCAATCGAAATTCCAACGCCCGACCAACAAACCAAAACGCCAAAATCTGCCGTTCCCGCAGCGACATCTTTCGCTACAGCGTGAGCAAAATCGGGGTAATCGATCGAATCTTTGGTAAACGTGCCACAATCTTTTATTTCGTGACCTTGCGCTTTTAAAAACTCGCCCAACTCATTTTTGAGTTCAAGGCCTGCGTGATCGCAACCAATACTAATTTTCATATACAAAAATTATATGTTCCCGCAAACTTTTTCTCAACGAAAAATCACGTTCCCGCAAAACAAAAAATCTCGCGGGAACGCAAATTCCCACGAGACTTTTTGAAAGCTAAAACAATTAATAATTCGCTTCAACTTCCTTCTTGAGTTCTTCAAGTCTTGCGACATATTCTTCTGCCGAAACCTGATGCAACTTGCGTTTACGTTGCAAATCTGCAACTTCCGTTTGAATTTCTTCAAGCGTGCGAACATTCTTTTGTGGAGCCGCAGGTGTTGGAGCGGGTTCTGCTTTTGGCTCTTCTGCCACAGGTTCCGACGCTGGCTCTTCTGCGGGCTCTTCCGCGGCTGGCTCTGGTTCAACAACAGGCGCTGGCTCTTCCGCGGCAGGCTCTGGTTCAACAGCTGGCTCTGGCTCTTCCACGACTGGCTCTGGTTCAGCAGCTGGTTCTTCTGCGACTACAACAGTTTCAACCTCTGCAGGTTCTTCAACAGCTGGCTCTGGTTCAACAACTGATGCAGGTTCTTCCGCAACCGCAACAACTTCAACAGGTGCTGGCTCTTCAACAACCGGCGTTTCCGCCACTGCTGTATCGTCTAAAGTTTCTTCTTCCCAATCAAAGAAATAAATACTTGACGGGAACGTATAACGACCAGCATCGTCCGCAAATCCTTCAACAGTTTGAGTTTGCGTCTTATAGCCAGGAACGAGCACTTCAAGCGTGTGATTCTTATCACGCGAAAGCGCAACAGACGAGCCAAAAACGCCGAGCTCGACCTCTTGACCATCGACATAAACAATTGCATTTTGTGGCAAATCTACCAATGAGACATATTGTGAGTTGTCATCGAGAGATTGACAGCCAGCAAACGCAAAGCTCGAAAGAGCCGCTACTAAAAACAATTTTGTAGGTTTCATAAATATATAATTAGGGGGTTGTTTTATTTAAGAATAACCATTTTTTTTATGTTATGCAATATTATTCTTTACAAATAAAATACTCAACGCAATACACAACAAAACCACAACCGTAATATAATTCAAAATCAATTCAATTTTTGGATTTTTTATAATCGCCTTGTGTAGCGTTCCCGCGCAAGCTGAAATTAACGACAAAACAACAGCCGCTTGCAACGCAAAAACAAATCCATAAATCAAAATATTGCGCGCCATCTCAAAAAACGTTCCCACAGAAGGCAAAAATTGCGGAAAAATCGCCAAAAAAATCAAAATCAATTTTGGATTCAGCGACGACATACAAAATCCCTTCAAAAATTGTCCGCCAACCGACACGCGAAAATCTAATGTTCCCGCAGAAACTTTTTTTAACTGCAAATCATTGCGGGAACGCCAAGCACAAAACGCCAACCAAAGCAAATAAAACGTTCCCGCAATTTTTACCGACAAAAAAATCATTGGATGCGCACAAATAATCGGCGAAACCCCAAACGCCAACAAAACCGTGTGCACCAACGAGCCCGTCGCCATCCCACAAGAAGTCGCAATCCCCGCGCGAGCGCCACGCGTCATGCTCAAAGGCAACAAATAAAGCGTGTCAGGACCTGGCGCCGCCGACAATAAAATCATCGAGCCAAGAAACACTAACATCTCGCGGGAACGATTTTAAGCGCGAAAACCAAGCATTTCCAAGAAAAATTTCACGCGTTCGCGATCATCGCCCTGGAGCTCAATTTTTTTGTCTTCATTCACACAACCGCCACAAGCAAACTTGCGTTTGAGCGATGCCAACAATTCCTCGCGTTGCTCACTGCCCATTTTTTCAATGCCTGGCCCGCCAATAATCGTAACCGTTTTGCCCGAACGGCCCGATTTTTCAATATTCAAAAACACACGACCATGCTCTTGCGTCTTCGATGGTTTAGCGTTCCCGCCACGACCAACCGTTTCTTCTGGAGCCATTTGCGGCAAATTCTCACCCTTTAAAGCATCGAAAGCATTATTAAAAACAATGCCAGCCGAAGCCGAGCCATCAACAGGAATACGATTTTTATTTGGTTTTGACATAACTAAAATTCTATCACAAAATCCACACCGCGGGAACGGGAAAAATCTCCAGACTAATCCCAATTTTTTAGGCATCGTTTTGAAGGCGGAAATAGAAAAAGTGGTTTAAAAGCTTAGTTTTAGAGCGAAAAAATATTTTTTTTGAGAGGAAAATTAAGGCAAAGACTTTTTTTGAAGAAATTTTGGCGGGAACAAAAAAATTGGGATAACTTATCGCAATTTCGCGGGAACGGCATTTTGGCGCTTGATCGCGGGAACGATGACGAAAACACAATCGGCTTTTTGCAGTCAAATGGCTATTTTGCCGTCGTTCGCCAACGTCACGAACGCGACATTTTCGGGAACGCCAAAACGATTGCACAAAACTTGCGAGAAGGCGTTCCCGCGAACGTTAGTGAGCGAGCGTGAGCTACTCGCAATCGGTGTAAAAAAACGTTCCCGCGAGTTTTTTTCTCACGGGAACGCGATTTTGCCAAAGCGAAAAATTATTCTGCGGTGTCTTCTGTTTCTGCGTTTTCTGCAGGAACGTCTGCACTTTCAGGTTTTTCTTTTGCAAAATATTCGTCTGCTTGCTCTTTACTCATTGGGCGCATTTGGCTTTTATTTTGCGGCTCCATTGGGCGATTAAAAATTTGATACTTTGAAAGTTGCTCAACAGCCAATTTATCGCCTTCTTTAATCGCGTTAAAATCATTTTCGGGAACGCCCAAAACGATTTCGCGGGAACGGCGTTTTGAATCCTCGTTATCAGGATCTACGCGCGTTACACGAATGTAATACAATTTTGGCGCGCATTTTACCACTTGAATTTTTTTGCCATTAAGCAAGCCCTCGCGGAAATAAGGCGTTCCGCCAACGGCAACTTTTGCGTTCACAATATAACGCTCATTTTGCAACAAATCGGCTTTAGTTGTTTTACGATTTTTGATGTCCGTCAATTCAAATGCGACCGCCTGCTCTGGCGCTTTTCCGACCAAATCGCTTGGGCCCGCAGGGTTGAATTCAACATTTGTCGGGAACGTCAAAATATCCTCGCCACATTTTAAACGCAAACACGCGTTGCGCAATTGTCCTTGATTGCCGGCGAACGTAAATGTTGCCGTTTCATCAAGTTTAATTGCGGGAACGTCTTTTAATTTTGCGATTTCAGCGTTCACTTTGCCAGTTTCAGTTTTGCGGAATTTTTCCCAACGTTCTTGACGAGCTTTTTCTGAAAAATTATAAATATTTGCGTTCAAATAATGGTGGAATTTATCTAAAAATGCGGGCATTTCTCGGCACGCCCAAGCGACGACCAATGATTTTCCGCTGCCATCTTGTGGCAATACTTCCAAATCTTTTTTGCGTGGCATTTGAGAAGAAAGTTCGCTGGGCAGATTGCCGCGATTATCGGCGCGCGTCATGATGCGGGTCAATTCTGAGTCAAAATAATAAATATGGCGCGAATCTTGTTTTTTAACAATATCAACTAAACCCTTTGCCCAAAAATCGGGTTGTTCGAGCGCAGTTTCGCATTTTAAATTGCCCAACATATCGAGCAATTTGTTTGCAAATGCGTTCACATTTTTTGACGTTGGCAACAGCGGACCGAGCTCTTGAACCGCGTTATTTGAAAGTTCAGCATCTGTCCAGCGCGGACTATTCAACAAAATGCGCTCTTCGATTTCTGCGCCCAACATTTTTTTTGCGGACGAAGAAAGTCCCGATTTTGGCAATAAGATTTCGAGGTCTGAAATTTCGCCGAGCGCAGTTTTCAACGCTTTAAAATCAACTGTTGCGGTGGTGTATTCGCGTTGATCGTTTGGAATTTGCACCATATTTTCAAACATATCGCCCACGGCTTTGCCTTTTGGCAAAACAAATTCGACTGCGGCGACTTCTTGGCGCAATTCTTCCAATTGCATAATTTCTTTGGCGACGGTTTGTTTATAACTTACCAGTTTTTCGCTGGGCGAAACCATCAATTCAACCACAGGCGCCAACAACTTGCGATTGGGCTCTTTGCCACCCAATTCAATATTAAATACCAACGAAAAAATTGCCGTTGCCAAAACAAAACCGCCAATGCCAACGCCCAATTTAATCATGCGGGAACGCTTTTGTGCTTTTTCGTAAAATTCAACGGCGGCAACAGCTTGCTCGGGCGAAAATTTATCAACAGAAATCGAATCTGCCAAACCATAACGCATCAATTTAACGCGCACTTCTGGATCAATTTTTTCTTCGCGCGCCTCGCGCAAACGCTTTTCTTCTTCATCGCTTTTTCCCGCCATGCGCAAACCAACGCCCGCGCGGCGCACACGCAAC
This sequence comes from uncultured Opitutales bacterium, assembly GCA_934675585.1. GTDB lineage: Bacteria > Verrucomicrobiota > Verrucomicrobiia > Opitutales > UBA953 > Spyradosoma. The sequence goes on from CAKUQY010000004.1 coordinate 91,978, forward strand.
AAATCCACAGCCTCGACCCAATCGTCTTCGCTCGTATTTTCCTTGTCCGCATCGGCGATCAAAACGTCATACGGATATTCGCCAGATTTAATTTTGGCTTCGATTTCATCTTGCGGGAACGGACCTACGGTCTCGTCATTAATGAATACAAAAAATTGTTTCATAACAAAAAATAGGGGTTGACAATATTAAAATTCTAAACGCGAGCGCTCCCGCGAGCAAGCAAAATTTAAAATCGCCGACGCGCGGGAACGCAAGATTTTTTATTTTGGGTTTACTTCCACGAATCAATCATTTTTTTCACCCAAAGCATTTCTGCTTCTGAAAGCTTTAATTCCAAAGCTCGCGCGCGAACGCGTTCTGCTTCGGCTTGAGCACTTTCAGCTTCTGCGCGTTTAATTTGAGCATCTGCAAGTTTTAAATCAATTTCGTGGCGACGCGCATTTTGTTCCTGCGCGAGAACGCGGTCGGCATTTTCGCGTTCCCGAGCGAATGCGCGGTCTTCTTGTTCTTTTTTATTTTTCAGTGCCAACTGTTCCCGCGCGATTTGGCGGTTTTCGTCATCAATTTTATTTTGGCGTTCCCGCGCATCCCGCGCGATTTGGCGGTTCTCGAGTTCGATTTCGCGGGAACGCCCGTCAGCGATTGCCGCGGCTTTGAGCGCGTTCAACTTTTCAACATCAGCTTGCAAGCGCGCTCGCGAAGCTTCGTTGAGCTCGAACGACAAAACAATTTTGCCATTTTGCACTTTTGCGAAACGTTTGATAGGTTTAATTTTTCCGCCCTTGGCTTCGAGCGCAATTGCGCGGTTGGCGGGAACGTCGATAACTACTTCATTTTTTTCGTCCAAATTATAAGTCGTTCCCGCGACAATGATTTCCGTTCCCGCCAAATTTGGCGCGACTTCATTTTCAAAAATTGTCAAAACGCCGTTCTCGTCGAGCGCGATTTTTGGCAGCGCGATTGATTCCACTTGGCAAATAATTCGCGCGGGAACAACCAATTTTTCTGCGACAAATTTTACTTTGCCCGACTTTATTTTTGCGACCAAATCAGCCATTGCATTTTCGGTTGCGGGAACGATTGCCGAGATGCCGCCTTCGCGCACCGCCGAACCCGTTCCCGCCAAAATTGCTTTGCCGTCTGCCGAAAATAAATTATACGCCGCGAGCGAGCGTGAATATTTTACGCCCGACAATTCAGTATTTTTTGGCGCCGCCAATTGCACCACCAAAATCAAATCGGCTCCCGACAAATCAGCCGCATCTGCGGGCGAAATTTTTTGCGTTCCCGCCAACATCGTTTCGGGCGTAAAATTTTCCAAACGCAAAACTTGCAAACCCGTTGTTTCCAAATTTTCCATCGCGGCATTCGCGACCATTTCATGCTCTTCTGCATAAAAATTGCCGCCATCGCGCACGAGCACAACAACGCTTTTATCGTCCAACGCGCCAGCCAAAGCCGTTCCCGCGAACGCCAAAATTCCAAAAATCGGGGTTAAATTTTTCATGACAAAATTATAACACAATTTTTGCTATTTTTTGCGAATTAAATTTACGTCTCCCGCGGCAAACGCAATCATTGGTCCCGTTGGCGGTTCGAGCAACAAATTGCCGTTTGCATCAATCCCGCGCGCAATTCCAACGATTTCTTCGTTCCCAAAAATTGCTGAAATTTGCTTATTTAAAAGCATATCATAACGCTGCCAAAGCAAGGCGAGCGAGCCATGATAATCGTCTGCAAAAAACGTTTCTGCCGCGCGCACAACCACTTTTACAAGTTCCGCCGCCACACAATTTATATCGACTTGCATTTCTTCGGGAACGCTCTCGGCGAGCGAAGTTGCGAGCGTTTTTAAATTTTCGGGAACGTCAAAAACGTTCAGCCCGACTCCAAACGCGACGCCGCGCACTTCGTTGGCGGTCATTTCAACTTCGGTCATCGTTCCCGAAAGTTTTTTGTCGCCCACCCAAATATCGTTCGGCCATTTTACTTTTGCGGGAACGCCAAAATAATCGTCTAAAAATTGACAAACTTTCACGCCTAACCAGGTCGTAAAATTTGCCATTTTTTGCGGCTCGATCATCGGCGAAAAGCCAAACGACGCGTAAATATTTCCCGCGCTGTCGCTTTCCCATTTGCGTCCCGCGCGCCCTGTTCCCGCACTTTGTTGATTGGCAAAAATTACAAACGGCGTAGGTGTTCCCGCGCGCAACATTTGCAATGCGTCCGCGTTTGTCGAAGCCGTTTCATCTTTGACAATCAAAGCAATTTCCTCGTTCCCGCAAAGCGCTTCCAGCGCCGATTTTGTAATTTTCGTATCCATAACCCCACAATAACCCACGCCCGCGAACATCACAAGCCCAAAAAATAAAGCGCGCTCCCGCTGCTTTTCACGGGAACGCGATTTTGCGCACGGTGGCGGGCGTTTCGGCTAAATCCAGCCGAGTTCCATTCTGCCCTCTTCGCTAACCATTTCTTGCGTCCACGGCGGCTCGAAAACAATTTCGATTTTAGCTTCGTGAACACCAGGAACGCTCAAAACGCGATTGCGCGCGTCTTCGGCAATCACGGGACCCATGCCGCAACCGGGCGCGGTCAGCGTCATCGCAATGTTAACGGCGTAGCGATCGTTTTCGAGCGGCTCGACTTTCATCGAATAAATAAGCCCAAGATTTACGATGTCAACAGGGATTTCTGGATCGTAAACTAATTTCAACGCGTCCCAAATTTTATCTTCATCGGGAGCGCCCGTGTAATTTGGATGCTCCGCCGTTCCCGTCGAGCCGTAAGCGTCGGTCGTTCCCGAAATGTTAATCGTTTCGCCCGGCGGCGGCTCGTCAAGAGCGTCCGCATCCTTGCCCGCGATTCTAAACATTCCAACATCGCAAATCACCGTAAAATTCCCGCCGAGGCGGTGCGTAATCGTCACGCGCGTTCCCGCGGGCAAATAAGCCGCATCGCCGCTGGGAACGGTGGTTGCTTCGACATCGCGTTTTAAAATGCGGTCGTTGTTCGGGTGCGATCGCGCGGGAACGGGTTTTGGCGGCTGCGTTTGTTCCAAAAAAGTCAAAATGGTTTTCATCGTTTTCAGCCCCGCGTCGCCTTCGAGCAAATAATGTTTCACGCCCTCAAAAAACGCGTGTTCCGCCTTGGGGAAACGTTCGCAAAATTCATCATAAAAATCTTTGCCAAAACAAAAATCGGCTCCGCCCCAAGCCAACAAAATCGGCTTTTCTTTGAGCTTCGCGAGATTTTCTTCAACTTCAACCAAAGTCGCGTAGGACGGGTGTTTTTCGTTGAGCGGAATATCGCGGATAAAATTAGCGACGCTTTCGCGATGCGCGGGCGTGTCATACGGGAACAAATAGCCCGCGCGCGTGGCTGTGTCGAGCGGTTGCGTTACCGTCATCGTCGTCGCCGCCTTTACAAAAAGATTAAATTGTTTAACCAAAAACGACCCGATCCCCCCAAGCTTGCAAAGCGCGATGCGTTTGGGAATGTTGCGGGAACGAAACGCCGCCGTGTTCATCAGCACCAAACGCTCAACCATCACAGGCGAATACTCCGCCACGCCGCAAGCAATTGTTCCTCCCCAATCGTGCGCAATCAGCGCATAATGCAAAATGCCCAAATGCTGAATCAGCGCCTCGATGTGCGCGATGCGATCCGCTAATTTGTAATAGCGTCCTGGAATTTTTTCGGACAAGCCCATGCCCAAATGGTCGGGAGCGATACAGCGGTAGCCACGGTGCGCGAGTTCCAGCACGAGCTTGCGATACATAAACGACCAAGTCGGGTTCCCGTGAAGCAACAATACGACGCCGTTCGCGCCGCTCCCCTCGTCGAGATAATGCATGCAACCGTCGCCATTCGGCAAATCAAAATAATGCGGCTCAAACGGGAACGCCGTTTTCACCTCTTTTGGCAATGCGGGAACTGTATAATTTTTAGACATTAGCAATAATTATAAAGCGTTCCCGTGGCAAGTAAAAGATTATTTATCGCCGATTTGAGAATTGAGAGTTTTTGGCGGGAACGTAGATTGGCGGGAACGGGAATTTAATTTTCTGCTTGCGTTTTTTTTTTGATTTTTAGAATGAAAGGGTAATTTAATCTTAATCTATAAAAACTATGAAAAACTTAATTTTAACGACAACTTTCATCGCCGCGGGAACGCTCGCCGCATTCGCTGACGAGCCGACGGGAACGTATGAAGACGGGAACGGGAACACACAGAATTTTGTGTTTGAGGACAGAGGAAGCTCTAATTTCTATCGTTATAGTTTAAATTTATATTCGGGAACATATAAGAATGTGCTAATTAATTCGAACGACTTTATTGACCCTATTGAAGTTTGGATTGATTCGGGTGTTACTTTTGAGGGACTTACGTTTAACAGTGCGTGGGGAGGCTATTTTTATTATGATGTTGGTTCGGTTCTTGGGGGGAATATTGTGTTTTCAAATGTGGATTCTGATATTTGGGGCAAGTTGTCTTCGGAAACGCATTTTTTGATAGATTCAAATTCGCGTATTTTTTTTCATTCGAACATTTGGGATATTTTGTCGGCGGATTTCGTATTTCGTCAAATAAAAAGGACACCGAAGATTTTTTTGAGAGGAAAGATTCTGGGAGTTATTCTTCATTTAAGATGACACCGAAGGGATTGGCTGAAAACAGTTGAGAGGGTGAAGAAAAGACGTTGG
>CAKUQY010000005.1 GCA_934675585.1 uncultured Opitutales bacterium
TTTATTTGACGAATAAAACTTTCACTCCTTCACAAAAACTAAACCTTCGGTGTCATTTATTATGACGAAATGCGATTCGTTACTAGAACATCGCTTGTGCTTGCGTTTTGTTTTTTTTTTTGACATTATGAAAAAATGACACAAAAAAATCTTTCGCTACAAAAGCCTCCTCGAAACCTTTTCTTCGATTTCTTAAAAGGAGTCTGCATTCTATCAGTCTCGATTGGGCACGCATTACAAACAACCATTCCTCCCAATGACAACGAAAGTTTTTTTGAAAACCCACTATTTATCTCAATTTACATGTGGCACATGCCATTATTTGCAATTATTTCTGGATATTTTGCCTATTCAAGCATTCAAAAAAGTAATTCTTTTTTCTCTTTTATATGGAATAAATTCTTACACCTATGGGTTCCAAGCGTTACCGTTGGAGTGTTCTATATTTTAACTTCAAAATCTTTATTAGTTGACAACGAATATCACCAAACAATATTAGCGTTAATTCGCAATTGTTTTACAGGCAGCCTTTGGTTTTTATCTGCAATTTTCAAATGTTTACTCGTTTCTTTCCTAATTAACAAATACATATCAAATACAAAAATTCGTTTCTTTTCCTATTTGACCATCATATTATTATTGCCTACTCTTTATTTCTTTATCCATTTTTCAGTAGGAGCATGGTTTATATTTTTAATTCCATTTTTCTATGGCGGCATCCTTTTTAAAGAATATGGATTTAAAATAGAATTTCTTACAAACAAACTTGTTTTTCTTGTTCCAATTTCAATCGCGATTTTTATATTTTGCTATCTTATTTGGTCTACACCTTGTTATATTTACAAAACACCATTTCTTCCAACGCCGCCACTCGACAATGCTTTAAAAATAACATTTTTTTCATCATTACGATTAGTCATTGGATTTTTGACAAGTTTTTGCATTGTCGTTTTTTCATACTGTTTTTATTTATTTTTAAAGAAATATAATGCTAACGCAATATTAAACACCACTGCAAAATGTGGTCTCGCCTCACTGCAAATTTACGCCCTACAAGGTCCCATTTTAAAAATAATTACACTCATATTTGGCGATATAAATTTTGAGCGTTGGGGATTTGACCAATCAATTACTTGGAGTTCATTTTTAACAGGAGCGATTTTAACAGCAATCTGCTATTGGACTTATAAACTACTAAAACAAATTCCCTTTATTTCTACGGTCTTATTTGGAGAAATAAAAAAATAATCAACTTTTATAATTCACAACCTACGACTTCACAAATATATTTTCTTAAAATAGGGATTCGATTTTCCCATCCGCCCATTTTTTTTGCAACCTCATAATTTTTATCTACGATTTCTTGATAAGAATCAATATTATTTAATATTTCTCTCACTGTCTCCAAAGCATTTTTCTCATCAATTTCAACAACAGGATTAAAACCAAGCAAATCAATCAATTCTTGAGGCGCATGCCCAAGCATTACACAACGAGAATACATACACTCCCAATATCGTTGAGTCAAAGTTTCAATCGATCCCGCCATTTCTGGATGTGTAATACAGCGCGGGAAATTAACAACTATTTTAGTAGCCGCCAAACCATCCGTTAAAGCATCTTGATCTTTAAACAACAATTTCCCTTTTGCAAATTGTAAATTTACTTCATCTTTTATTTTTAAAAGCTCATTATGAATCGGCAAATAAAGTCTTCCGAGTTCCAACACATCGATCGATCTATTTTTTAACAAATTCCCAATTTTATATCCTTGTGAACTTAATCCCTCTGGAATATGCACACATTTCACCTCTGGCAATTGTTTTTCAACAAATTTTGCGGTTTGACCTTGGGTAAAAAAAGCCAACCGAATATTATGTCGCTTAAAAGATGCAATTAAACGATCCCAATATTTTGGCCAAGAATCCCAAATAATTGGAATAACATTGTTGGCATATCCAAACGGAAACGCCGCATTATCAATATATCCACCACAACAAACAATTAAATACTTATCTTTACTCAAACACTTAAAGTTTCTTGAAATGCGCAATTTAGCAATTGCGATTCGCACATTTCGTGAAATGTTTAAAGCATCAACAACAGATACTCCTGTTTTTGCAATCTCATCCGCGAATCCTTGGGTAAAAAATTGATAATTATTAGGCGTGTTGTAAGGATACAAAAGTCTTAGTTGTTTCATAATAATTTTATTCTCTTAAAATTTTTCTCGTTTTCTTCCCCAAATACAAATCATTCGATTACAAACCCATCGTATCGTTCGATTTAAAAGTCGCAAACATGTCATTATTGGATTTTCAAAATCATTTTTAGAGCGCTGACTATCATTACTTTTTCTCGCACAAAAAACGATTTGCCCAAAATACATTTTTTGCTCAAACATATTAGGAATTACCCAACTTTTAAATTGTTCGAGATGAGGTTTTGCATAAACAAGCGCGCTCATAATCGCTTGATCATGGCGATTTTCAATAAATTCTTTATCTTCAAATGGCAAATCTTTTTCTGCAACATCGCCTACTAAATTTGGATCGCAAACTAAACGACACCATTCTTCCAAAAAAGCAATCGTTGCAGGCGTTTTTTTCCAAAAAGTAGGAGTTGCCATAAATTGATAAACATTCCACCATGACAAAAGTAATCTTCTTGCCAAATAATTTTTTATCGAAGATCTTGTCCAATTCTTTATTTTCCCACCAATCTCGACAAAAATAGCATCGCAAAATTTCATCAAAAAGAAAAAAATATGCCAGGCAAATGTTTTTCGAACGATACTCCCCGAATCTGCATAAACAACGACATCCCCATCACTTGCTACTTTTAACACCTCTAAAATTACAAACGGCTTCCAACACCAATAACCGCCGCCACGCTTATATACATCTTTCCTACCTTGAAAAATCGGTTTCTTTTTTAATCCTTCAGGCAAATCCTCTGGAGCAAAAACTTTTACATCGTCAAAAACACCCGTCGTTCGCGCTTCTTTCGCAATGCGTTCCCGCTGCTCCGAATAAAGTTCATCACCATAAGAAACAAAAAAATAATTCGTCTTCACAATTTCACTATTCTATTTTACTTTATCCGCTTTTTCAATTTTAAAATGCTCGTATTTTTAAGGAATTTAAAGCAATCAAACCAATTAATATTCTTCTTAAAGTCGAGTGTGTAAACGCAGGAAATCGAGAAACAACCAAGCAACATTTTTCTCCTAAAAACAACTCACCACGTGAAATCATTTCGTTTTGAATATATTCATTTTTCAAACTAAAATCTGGGCAATACAAAAACATCAATTCATAATAATGCATCGCAACTGAATACCAAACTCTATGCCACGAATTTCCTCGGGATATTGTAATTTTTTCAAGCTCCTTTAACCAAAAACAAAAATACGCCGCCGTCATTTTAAATGTTTTTGAAACACTTTCAAAATTTGTTCGATAAAAATAAATCTCAGAATTAACTTTTTTAACCTTCCGAATTTTTCCTGAAGCAATCAAAAGCATCATCAAATCTTCACCATAATAAATCTCACGAGAAATATTCAATGCGTTCGTTCCAATTAATATATTTTTTCTCAAAATTTTTGAACATGGTCCAGGAACCCAAAAACCACGTTGAGAAGCAACTTCAATCGCATAATTTAGTCCATCAACTTCTCTCAATACTTCGCACTGCTCTTTTTTAAAATTTTCTTTTACTACTTTCCCTTCCACCAAATCAACATCGTCGCTTGCATAATTGAATAACGATTCCAGCGCAAACGGGGCGATCATATCATCGCTATCAACAAACATCACCCACTCCGCGCGGGAATGCTCAACACCTAAACGCCGAGCAGATGTAACTCCACCATTGGGTTTGTGGAAAACACGAATGCGAGCGTCTTTTTGCGCGTATTCGTCACAAATCGCGCCGCAATTGTCGGGCGAGCCGTCGTCAACGAGGATGAGCTCAAAATCTGTAAATGTCTGCGCCAGAATCGAATCGATACACGCGCGCAGATATTTTTCAACCTTGTAAACGGGAACGATCACCGAAACCGCAGGTTTCGGTGAAGTGGTTTGCGAATGAGATTCGCAAGTGCTTCTTGCGTTCCCGCAAGAGTGATTCGCGCTGGGCGCAAGCGGTTCGCGAACAGAGTTCGCAAGTGGCTTTTCTATGAGTTTCGGCGAAGTCTGCGGAAAGCTTTCAACAATATCGACACCAGCCATTACGCCACCGCCTTTCTTGGTCTCGCGAATGTATTTTGCGGGAACGTAATTGAATTGTTTTCCAACACGACAAAAGCCGCCTCGCGGGAACGCGAAACAGCTTTTAAATGACGAACAAACGCGAGCGTTTTTTCGTTATGAAGACAAAGTTTTACCCCCCCCCCGAAATTTTTATTTTATTATTCATTTGATTTTTTAATTTAACATAAAATTGCCACGCAAAATTTAAGACTCCATAACGCAAACCAAATAAAATACTTTCAACAAAATCAAAAGTTTTAATGTGTCCTGCCACAAATATTTTTTCTCGCCAAGTTCTTCCCACAAAACCCTCGCCGCACTTTTTACCTTCTAAATAACATTGTTTTAAGCGTTGCAAACGCTCTACTCGCGAAATTATTGTATGAGAACGGTACAAGATTGTCAATGCTCGCCAAAACGCAGATGAAAATTCCTTTTCACCTCTAAAAAACCTTTGTGTTTTATTGGTGCGCAAAAACAATTTCCATTCTGATTCAAAATTATAATATCTAAAACTCGCAGATCCAGGATGCGTGATATAAATATAATCTTTGCAATAGTCGCGAAAAGTGATTTTTTCTACGTGTTCAAGATATTCGAACATAAAGCACAAATCCTCCGCAAGTTTTATATCTTCATCAAACCTTACGCGTTCCCGCATAATGATTTCGTGGTTGTAAAGTTTGGAAAATGGATAACCCCAATTTTCAAGCGTTTTTTCTACGAATGCCTGTTTAACGCTCGTCGTTGCGGGAACAAATCGCAAATAGCCCGTGATCTTCCCAGCCTCGGTTACGCGCTTCATTCCCGAAAACACCAAACAATCTTTTTCGGGACCGTTCCCGTAAAGATTTGCCAAATAATGCGGCGAAACCGTATCATCACTATCCACAAACGCGATCCACTCACCGCGGGAACGCTCGATGCCGAGATTGCGTGCAGAAGAAACTCCGCCGTTTTCTTTGTGAAAAACACGAATATGAGGCATCAGTGGTTCGCTCGCGGGAACGCGAACAAGTAGTTCAGCGTTGCCGATTATTTCAATTTCTCCACCCAAGCGGCGCGCGTATTCATCGCAAATCGCGCCGCAATTGTCGGGCGAGCCGTCATCGACGAGAATCAATTCAAAATCCGTAAACGTCTGCGCCAAAATCGAATCGATACACGCGCGCAAATATTTTTCAACCTTGTAAACGGGAACGATCACAGAAATGGTAGGCATAAGATTAACCTTTCAAATCTAAAATTTTACAAATAAGCGGTGCAATACCCGCATAAAATGTTGCTCGACAACATTCTGGGAATTTTCCAAAAGTTTGTTCCCACTGTCGCTGGTGTTCGAATGCACTATCGTAGTGTGTCATTTTTCTTAAATCAAAATAAGGAGAGCCATCATGTTTATAAGTGGGCATAATCTTTTCTAAATATCGTTCTACCGCCTTATGATTTTTTCTATTTTTAATATCTTTTTTGGGAAATTTTTCTTCCACACACAATACCGCCCAAAGTTCAATACAGGGCTTCATATAAGCAATATGTAGTTTTTCAGGTGTTTTAGCGTGAGCAACCCAATTTTTATAAAGTTTGCCTGCAACCTCTACTTCTTCCATTTTTTCATCATCGTCAAAAATAACCCATGTTTCAGCAGGAACGCTAAAATGGCTTGGCTTGGCGACGGAATCTATTGCCTTTTTTATCAAGGTTACGGGTTCTGAAACACACTTCTGAGAGGAAATCTTTATCAAATTTTTCTTATCTTTTACTAAATCCTGCAAATAACGAAGTTCTGTATGCCCCTCATGAAAAAGATTCACAACAAGTTTAAATGGTTGTGCTCTCGATAATTTTGAATTGAAAATACGATGCAGTTTTGCCATTCCATCACTCCTTATTTTTCAAATATTTTTCCAAAATCTCGAGGAAGAGGAATCGCACCATATGCACCCTGCAAATAACCTTTTGCAAGGTTTTTATCAAACCGCGGATGAAACTGATAAAGTGAATACAAATCAGACGAACGATCTGCCCGTTTTTCTGCAAACCAAACTTCATCTGGGCGCCAAATTTCATTAGATAAAAGATTAGTATCATGCGCAGAAACAACAAGTTGAGATTGTGTTTCAGGAACCGACATAAACATTTGAAGTATTTCTTTTGCCAACATCGGATGAAGATGACAATCAATCTCATCAACAAAATAGGCTTTTGCCCCCGTCTTTAATTCATAGAGCATAGGCGCAAGCTCAATTAGCCGTTGTGTTCCGTCGGACTCCTCCTGCAATTTAAAAACCCGATCTCCGTGTTGTATTCGAAGTTCTTGCACCTTCACCACTTGCCCATTTTCAACCTCAAGCACCAATTCAGGCCTATGATTTAAAAATATATACCCGTTTTTGTCTCGCATAGTCAGGAATTCTGGCAATTTAGACACAAGCTCTTCCTGTTCTTTTTTTGTAAAACTAGACCAGTTTATGCCAGTAATACCAACATCCGCTTTTACCATTAATTCCTTAATAAACGAATGAAACGATTCCTTCTCAGAAAGACGATAGAGCACGCCTGCTTTCGGCGCAGAACTCCAATTCAAAACTTCAATATTTGAAAGTCCCGATAACGCATCGATAATATAATCTGCCCCTTTAATTTTATTTTTATTTTCTGGAACGCGGATTCCGTCCGCTTCTAACTTTGTTAAATAAAGTGCGGAATCTTCGAGTGTTCTCCACTGATACCACTCGTCCGACAAAAACTCTGGATTAGGCTTAATATTACTCCCAGTTCTTTCAAACAATAAGACGCTATCTCTATCCTCTTCGAGTGAAAGCGTCTCTTCTATAACACTTATGCCGTCTGAAACAACTGAATAAGTAAAAATACGCTCCCCATGAGAATAAGTAAGTTCCATTCTCATCTTTTTTTTGCTCTCCCCATCGCCTCGAAATTGTTTCCCTATAAGACAAGAACAATCTCGAGTACGAAGCATTCCCAAAAATAGACCAATCGCTTTGAAAAAATTCGACTTGCCCGCAGCATTCGCCCCATAAACAATAGCCCCACGCAACACAGATAATCCTGCAACGCGCACCTCATGATTTTTATGGTACTTAAAAACTTTTCCTGCAATCATTTCAAATGTTGCAGAAGTGTTAAAAGACAACAAATTTTCAACTTCAAATCGAATAAACATGATAACAGCAAGTTAACTAACGACTATTATAACACTTCTTGTCTGCACGAACAAGCAACTTGTGAAAAAATCACAAATAAAACATTAAGTCAAAAATAACAATTTTTGTTCGCGAATACAAAACTTTCAACCTAATCAAATTCCAACTCTCGCTATTTCTTTTTATTGAGAAAAAGCATTCAATTCCAACACCTTTTTTAACTCGTAAAAATATGCTCATCGCGGGAACGATATTCGTCGCAAATCGCGCCGCAATTGTCGGGCGAGCCGTCATCAACGAGAATCAATTCAAAATCCGTAAACGTCTGCGCCAAAATCGAATCGATGCACGCGCGCAGGTATTTTTCAACCTTGTAAACGGGAACGATAACGGAAATTTTTGGAGAGGAATTTTGATTCATATTTTTTAACAGGTCACGCAGATTACGCAAATTTAGCAAATTCAAATTCTTAAAAGTTAAAAAGTTTTTATAAAAATTATCATCTGCTTAATCGGCGGAATCTGCGTGAGAATTCATTAGAGATTAGTATTTGCCATAAATTGGGCCGAAGTTTGCGCAAGCGCGGAAGTCGGCGCCTTCTGCATCGGCGGTGCCGAAGAGATTCCATGCCGCTGGACGATAAATTTTGTCCTCTGCCACGTTGTGTGCGTAAACTGGGATGCGGAGCATTGACGCGAGCGTGATGATGTCCGCGCCGATGTGGCCGTAGGTCCAAGCGCCGTGATTTGCGCCCATATTTGCCATGACCGAATAAACGTCGGTGAATGCGCCCTTACCTGTGAGAATTGGCGCAAACCATGTGGTTGGCCATCCTGGGTCGGTGCGTTCATCGAGCACTTTATTAACGTTTTCTGGGAGCGAGCAAGTGTAGCCCTCAGCAATGACGAGCACCGGGCCTTGTCCTTTGACGAGGTTCATGCGGATCATCGTTACGGGAACGTCGCCCTTTGAAACAAAGTGGAGCGAGTAGCCACCGCCGCGGAAATATTCGCGGTTGGCTGGGCACCATTCAGAAGCAGCCATCATAGCATCGATATCTTGATAAGTGGTTTCGCCAGTTTTTTTCATAATTGGCTTGCCGTCAACGCCTGTTGCTTGCATGTTCCCGTCGAGCGCGGTTGAACCCGAATTGATAAGGTGCATAATACCGTTTTTCGCGTGGCCTTCCATCGTGTAGCCGGTAACGCGTTTGACTGCGTCTGGCGACCAGTAAGTGCGAATATCAGAGAAGCAAGCCGCTTGACCTGTCAATTGGTGCAAAAGAAGCATGCAAATGCCGTTCATCGCGTCATTTTCTGTCGCGAATGGAATTGCCTCGCGTGGACCGTTCCAGTCGAACGTACTGTTGAGCAACGATTCTGCCATGTCGCCGTTTGGATAATAATCGGTCCAATGGCGTTGACCTTGGAAACCACCGCAAATTGCATTAAAGCCGAGACCTTCTTCTTCGCGGTCGATGGTTTTCAATTTTGCGTTCCCGTGCATCATGTCGCGGAAAATGATCGTCATCAAAATCGATTCGCGCAAAGTGCGATCGGCTTCTTCTTTTGAAAGCACAAGGTCGGGGCGATTGCGATCTGGGCCGATTTTGACATATTTTTCAGCCCATTTGAGTGCGATTTCAAATTCTTCTTTATCGTAAATGCCGAGATCCATGCGGCGGCGCACTTCGGTCATATCCACCGCTTGCACGCGCATACCGAGATAAGATTCCCAGAACGAGTGGTCGAGAATCGATCCCGCGATACCCATTGAGCAACCGCCAATCGAGAGATAACCTTTACCGCGAAGCGTTGCTACCGCAAGACCCGCACGCGCAAAGCGCAAAATCTTTTCTGCAACGTCGGCAGGAATCGAAGTGTCGTCCTTGTCTTGCACATCGTGGCCGTAAATTGAGAACGCGGGAACGCCTTTTTGAGCATAGCCAGCGAGCGCGGCGGCGAGATAAACTGCGCCTGGGCGCTCGGTGCCGTTGAAGCCCCAAATCGCTTTAGGAGTGGTGGCATCGGTTTCAAAAGTTTCGGTAATGTAGCACCAGCAAGGCGTTACCGTGAGCGAGCAACCAACGTTGTTTTCACGGAATTTTTGATTAGCCGCTGCTGCTTCTGCGGGACCGCCAATACAAGTGTCGGCAATGACGCATTTGACTGGCTGGCCGTTGGCGTGCTTAACGTTCGCCTCGATGAGAGCCGCTGCCGCTTTTGCCATGTTCATGGTTTGTTCTTCCAAAGATTCGCGAACGCCAAGGCGGCGACCATCAATCGTTGGACGAATACCAATTGTAGGGAGTGTATTGTACTTCATAATTTTTTGAATGATAATTTGTTAAATTAAAAATTTAAGCGTTGCGGGAACGCATTTTATTCTGCCGCGGGAACGTCGTTTTTCTTTTCGGGATTGCGGAAAATCAACGCGTAAATCAACACCACCGCGAAACAAATCGCGGGAACGAGGAACGATGAACGCACCGCAGCCGAAGACGTTTTTAAGTTTTCATCAACGAGCGCATCAAAGCCGGGAACGAGCGCGTTGAGCGAGCCGCTGTCAATGCACGAACTCATCCAAGGCGTAATAATCGCGCCGCCAAGAATTGCAATAATCAAGCCCGACGCGCCAAGTTTGACTTCTTTTTTGTCCAAACCGCCCAGCGCAATGCCGTAAATCGTCGGGAACATCAAAGACATGCAGCCCGACATTGCAATCAAGCAAAGCACATTTGCCGCAAAATCAACGCCGCCAATTGAGAACAACACGGTCGAAGGCAAATACATCACGCCCGCGCAAGTCGCAATCGCCGCCACCGCAAAACACGCCATCATTTTGACAGGATTAAAATATTTCATCAAGAATGTTGCCACCCAACGGCAAACAATGAAAAGCACAATCGAAATCGTGTAATAAGTTGCCGCATCAGCCGGCGAAACGCCCATTTCTTTTTGGCAATAAACATTCAGCCAAGTCCACGCCGCAATTTGCACGCCGACATAGAAAAATTGCGCAATCACGCCCATCCAATAACGTGGCTTTTTCAACAAAATCACCAACATTTCGCGATAAGTCGGCATCACCACCAAATAAGCAATCGGACCCAACATGCCCAGCAAAATCCAATTCACTTTATCCATTTGCGGGAACGCAAAATACAAAACCGTCAACGGCACCAAACTAAACGCCGCCGCAATCAAAACGCGAAGTCCTCCCGATTTTTTCGCGGGAACGCTCTCGCACGCGGGAACGCTATCTTCGGTGGCGGGAACGTCTTTGCCCAAATCTGCATCGGCAACCATTTTTTCAGCATCGTCGAGCGCAAGTTTTTCAGCGTCGCGGGAACTCTTACTTTTTAAGAAAAATACCCAAATCAAAAACGCCACCGCGCAAAGCCCAACATACGGCGCGCAAACCCAGAAAAGTTCGTGGTGAATAATGCTCGCGAGTTGATCTGGATTCGTTTTTTTCAAAACATCGCGCTCTTCTGCCGTCATTGGATTCAAATTTGCCAAAATCAATTGCTGCGCCAAAACAATGCCAAGCATCGAGCCAAGAGGATTAAACATTTGCGCAAAATTTAAACGCCGCACCGCAGTTTCTTTCGGTCCCAGCGACAAAATGTACGGATTGCAAGTCGTTTCCAACAACGAACAACCACTCGCCACCACAAAAATCGCAATAAAATAAATATTAAAACTTTGCTCAACACACGCAGGAATGTAAAGCAACGCACCGCCAATATAGATGCCCAAACCAATCAAAACGCCCACGCGATAAGAAAATTCTTCAATCAAAATCGACGCAAAAATCGCAAGCACCGCATACGCGCCATAAAACGCGACTTGCACTAAGCCCGCTTTCGATTGATCCATCGTAAAGATCTTTTGAAACGCGGGAACGAGATTATCCGTCATATTGTTTAAAAGTCCCCAAAGCGCAAAGCAGGAGACAAGCATAATGAATGGAATAAGATATTTTCCAGGAACAACTCGGGGAGATTGGGGTAATGTCATAATAACCATAATTATAAATTGAAAATTGAAAATTGACAATTGAGAATTATTTTTAATGCCAAACTGCGCGGGAACGTGATTTTTTAAATTTTTATCACCGAATGAACCGAATTTACACGAATTTTTGGAGGGGGGATTTCAAATTTTAAATTTCTTTTTGACGGGAACACTGAAAATTTCACACACGAAGGACGCGAAGGCACGAAGATTTTTTAGGCGCGTTGCTAAGGCAACGCCGGGAACTTTAATTTTAACCCTTAACTTTCAACTTTTAAATTTCTTTCAAAAGCCCTTCGCAAAAAGCGCGTTCCCGCGAGAAAATAAAAACCGCCGAAATATTTCATTATTTTCACGGGAACGCTCGCGTTAGCGGGCGGCATTAGCGACGACAATAATTGTTTTTATTTTTTTGCGCTCGGCGGGAACGAAAATTCTCAACTATAAAACTCTCACCTTTTTTACATCAAAAACAAAAAAAGCACCCGAAATTTTCGAGTGCTTAAAAAAGTGGCGGGCCCGCGACGATTCGAACGCCGAACGAGTGATCCGTAGTCACTAGTGATAACCATTTCACCACGAGCCCGTGTAAAATCCATTAAACCATTTTTTTACTTTAAATGCAAGCACTTTTTTTTGAATAATTTTTCGGGAACATTTTTTTTGCTTGCGGGAACGCGTAAAATAGGCGAAACTATAAGACAAGCCAGGTCCTGCGCAATGGGTGCCGGCAAATCCCGCCAGGTTCGGAAGGAAGCAACGGTAGTTAGGTTCCCCATGTGCGCAGCAAACCTGGCCCCTTTTTTTGATTGAGAAACACCCCAAAATAGTCAAGAATAGTTATCGATGAATCGTTTTAAATTTTGCGCATTTGTTCTTTTGTTTGCGGTCGCGGGCTGTTATGCTCCGCCTAACCCGCCAGCAAAAGCCACGGGAACGACCACGGCGATTCGCTATGCGACATTTGAGCGCTTCACCGAAAACGATTTTAAGCGCATCAGCGAATATTTTACAGACCGCGAAAATCAAGGCGGCAATTTAATTTTGCGCACAAATTCTAAAAAGCGCGCGGGAGCGTATTTGACGATTGGGCTTGAAACCGGCGCGCGCGTTCCCGCGGGAACAACGATTGAGCTTTTTTATTGCGTTCCCGCAAAATCGGGTTATTTTCAACAAACTTGGAAAACAGAGCGTGATTTTGTAGCGTTGCCAGAACGTGAAATTTTATTAGGTGTAACCGATCGCGGGAACACCCTGCCCAACGCTTGGCGCTTTGTGATTACGGCGCCCGACGGAACGATTATTGCTGCGCGCAGTTCGTTTCTTTGGGGAGAATACAATGGCATTAAAAACTAATATCAATTTATGAATACACAAGAAATTATCGACGCAGGTCGTCATGTTTTAAGCGAAGAAGCAGCCGCGCTTCAAATTATGTGCGACAATCTTGATGAAAATTTTGCAAAAGCGGTTGAAATTCTTTTTTCGGCGCAACGCAAAGTAGTTATTTCGGGCGTTGGCAAATCGGGTTTGATTGGTCAAAAAATCGCGGCAACGATGTGTTCGACGGGAACGCCCGCAATTTTTCTTCACGCGGCAGACGCGGCGCACGGCGATTTAGGCATTTACCAAGCTGGCGACCCGCTGATTTTAATTTCTAAAAGCGGCACGACGGGAGAATTGGTACGACTTTTACCAAGTTTCAAAAAAATGGGCGCAAAAATCATCGCCATCGTCGCCAATAAAAATTCTTCGCTCGCCGAAAAAGCCGACGTCGTGCTCGACATTTCTGTCAAAACAGAATGCGACCCAATCGGCATCGTTCCCACAACTTCAACCACCTTGCAACTCGCGCTCGGCGACGCACTCGCTGCCGCATTGATGCGCAAACGCCATTTTGGCGAAAAAGATTTTGCAAAATTTCATCCCGCTGGTCAGCTCGGGCGCAATCTCACGCTCACCGTCGCCGATGTTATGCACCCGCTCGGCAAAATCGCTGTCGTTCCCGCGGGAACAACTTTGCGCCAAGCCGTTGTTGAAATGACCGAGTTCCCGCACGGCGCGGCACTCGTGGCTGACAAAGAAAATAATTTGCTCGGCATTGTTACCGATGGCGATTTGCGCCGCGCGCTCAATAAATATGAAAATATTAACGATGTCGTCGTCGATCAATTAATGACCGCCAAACCCACTTGCGCATTTTCATTTATGACGCTTGGCGATGCTGCGCGCGTGATGGAAGACCGTCCATCACAAATTTCAGTTTTACCCGTGCTCGATGCGCCCAACGGAAAAATCGCGGGAATCATTCGCATTCACGATATTTACCAAGCGGGAATCGTGTAATTTTTTGTGCGCATGGACCGCCGACAATTACTCATTTGCATTTTTGCAACAATCACGCTGGTTGCGACGACTTGGCTTTACGGCGGACACAGCCCGCTGACGCTTTGCATCTCGCTCGCGGGAACGGCATTTACATTTTTGTGGTTATTTTTACCCACGTTTGAATTTGGCAGTTCCCAAAGCGCCAAAGAAAATGTTTGGCGCTTAATCAAGTTTCCGCTGTTTTGGATCGGTCTGCTTTTGTTTGCTTACATTTGCGTGCAATGGGCGCGACCAAATTACGAAATGATTCGCGGGCTCAAAGCGTGGTATATTTTTGAAACGCAAGGCGAAGCGCCGTCAATGGCGTTCCCGACAAGCATTCGTGCGCCATTTGGCTTTGAATACAACGCTTGCACGAGCCCGTTGCGCCAACTTTGCATTCTCGGGAACGCGTGGCTAATGCTTTGCACCTTGTGGTGCGGCGTGCGTTCCCGCAAAGCGCTAAAATGGATGACGCTTATTTTTATCGGGAACGCGCTTTTGACGGCGGCGTTTGGTTTTTACCAACAAATTGCGGGAACGAGCTATTATCTTGGCGCGCGCACTTTTCATTGGGGACCTTTTTTTTACACCAATCACGCGGCAGAATTTTTTGCGCTCAACATCGCGCTTTGCGTGGGAATCGCTTTGCGTTCGTGGCGCGAAACAACATTGCGCTTTGGGCGCGGCGGCTTACATTTGCCACTCGTCATTGTCGTTTTAGCGTTTATCGTTGCGGCGATTGCGACGCGCTCAATTGGCGGCTCGTTCATCGCGATTGCCTGGATTCCAATTGGGCTCGCGCTCATTTTATTTTCTAATTTGCTCGACAAAAAATCGTGGATTCTTTTTGGATTTTTTATGATTTCTCTTGGAGCGTTGGGAGCGTTTTGGTACAGCAACGCCAATCTCGATTCGTATTCTAAAAAAATTGATCGCAAAATCACAACCGCCGAAATTCCCGATTTAAAGCGCAATGCCAACGAAGAAAACGAACGTTCATTTTTTACATTTGGTCAAGGCGACCGCAAAAAATTGCGCGACCTTTCGCAAAAAATCTTTGAATACAATCCGCAAACAGGCGATTGGTGGACCGATCACCATACGCAAATTTACGGCTGGGGCGCGGGATCGTATCGTTGGATTTCGCCGAGTTTTCAAAAAACAATTCCTGAAATGAGCTATCTCAACAAGCGCACAGGGAAACGCGATATTCACGCTTACGCCAACTACGCGCACTGTGATATTTGGAATATGCTCGTCGAATGGGGCATCGCGGGAACGGCAATTTTTGGCGCGGGAACGCTTTGGTTTTTTGGCTGGGCGTTTTATAATTGTCGCCGCTGGCGCGTTTCATCGCTCGCGTATCTTGGCGGGATTGGACTTTTTATGATTCACGGCTATTTTGACTTTATGATTTATTCGCCATTTTTAACGCTCACAATTGCGCTTTTGATGGTTAATTTTAAGGTTGATCTTTCGCGGGAACGCCTTTTAAATCACGAATAAAAACCACAAAAAAATGTCGGCAAGCGCGATACTCACCGACAATTTTAAAACGCATTCTCAATTATTGTTCGCCGTAAACTTCTTTAGGCCAATAAGTTTTTACGCCTTGTTTGTTGAGGTTTTGAATCACAGGTTTGGCGCGCTTTTTAAAGCTTTCCCAACTGCGACGTTCCATTTGTGTCCAGCCCGCCTCCGCGACAGCCAACGCGCGCGGGAACGCTTGGTAAGTGATTTGATCGAGCTCAACCAAATGCTCAGCCCAAAGTGTGCCTTCGCAACCGAGAATGTATTTTTGTTGATCTGCGGGACGGCCATAACCTGGGTCAAATTGATAGCAACGCTCAAGCGTCACAACAGGCATCCAGCCGTGATTGGGATCGCCGTTGATTTGCGGATAATCAAGATAAGCAAATTCGCCTGGGCAGCAAATCACTTTGTATCCTTCTTTAAGTGCACGGTCGATAGTGCGTGGCGTGAGCCCCATGCGCCACGAATACATCACGGCATTTTTAGGATATTTTGGCACATCGAGTTCATACCAATAAAGTGCGGTCTTGCCCGCTTTTGCCATCGCGTCAAAATTGCGTTGAAAAAAGTATGCCATCAATTCTTGCGAATTTTTGAGATTTTCTTTTTTCATGTGCGCTGCGCAATCTGCACATTCGCTCCAACATTTTGTTGGCGCTTCATCGCCACCGAGGTGGAAATATTTTGACGGGAACAGTTTGCAAAGTTCTGCCAAAACAGCATCGTAAAATTCATAAGTTTCTTGTTTTCCCGCGCAAAGCAACGCTTCTGAAACACCCGCGCAATTCCAAATCTCAATTTTCATTTTTGGATTTTGTTTTAACAACGCGGGATCATCATTGACGCGGCGCACATATTCGCAAGTCAATTCGGGATAAGCCGAAATAGCACCCATGTTGTGGCCAGGCATATCGATTTCGGGAACGATCTCAACATGGTGTTTTTCTGCAAATTTAACCAATTCCTTAATTTCTTTTTGCGTGTAATATCCGCGAGTGCCATCAGGTTTATTTTTTTGAGCGCCGACGGACATCAACTTTTTGAATTTTGGATTTTTAATTTCAATGCGCCAACCTTGGTCGTCAGAAAGGTGAAAATGCAAAGTGTTAAATTTGTAGCGCGCCATCAAAACAATAAATTTTTTAATGTTTTCAACAGGTTGAAAATTGCGCGCAACGTCCATCATCAAACCGCGATATTCAAAACGTGGCGCGTCTTTAATTTTCAAAGTCGGAATCGTTTTTGCGTTCCCGCCAGTTGCCGAATCAATGCAAAGTTCGTCGAGCGTGCAAGCGCCATAAAACGCTCCCGCGGGCGATGTGCCTTCGATTTTGATGCCTTGCGCGGTAACGTCGAGTTTGTAAGCTTCTGACTTATTGCGTTTGCCTGCTGGGCGCGCGGTGATAACAAGCGCGTTGGGCACAATACCCGTTCCCGCAGCTTTGCTAATCGCCAACGTTTTTTTGTAGCGATTTTTGTAGAGCATTTGGAAAAATTTTGCAGCATCTTCCGAATTTGCATCCGCATAAATCGCGTTCAATTGAGAGAGTTTAAATTCGCCTTTGGTAACTTTAAGTTCCTGCGGCGCGGGGATAATTGGCAATTCCTGCGACTGCGCGATTGCGGGAACGCACGCGAGCGCGAACGCGCAAATCGACGAGATAAGTTTTGTCATATTTTATTGGAGGTTTATTGTTAACAATGTTAATTAAAAATGCAAATTAAAGCCATTCGGGGCGCGCGGCGCAACGCAAATTAAAATTAAGCGCGCGTTTGCCTGTTGGCGTCAGTTTAACACAGCCGCCCGCGGCGAGCACGAGCGCCATTCCCGCGGCAACGTCCCAAAGATTGGTATTATTTTCGCTGTAAACATCGGCGCGTCCCGAAGCGACATAAGCCACGGCGAGCGCAGCTGTGCCGATCATGCGGATTTTTTTGAATTTGCCCACTTCGGCAATAAAAGGCGCGAGCGCTTCGGGCGATTTGTCGGCGAGCGCGGGAAAACCGGTCATCAAACACGCTTGCGAAATTTCGTTTGCCCAAGCTGGCTGAAACGCGTTCCCGTTGAGCGCAATGCCTTTGCCAACAATGCCCGAAAATAATTCATCGGCATTAAAATTATAAATCACGCCAAGCACAGGTTTATCGCCGCACATCAAGCCAATACTAACGCAAGTGAGCGGCTGTCCGCGCTGATAATTAAAAGTGCCGTCGAGCGGATCAACCACCCAATAATACGTTCCCGCGCTGTCATAAAGCGAAGCATTGCCGCCGAGTTCTTCACCAAAAATCGGTAAGCCCGTTCCCGCGAGTTGTTCGCGAATAAAATTTTCAGAATTAACGTCCGCCGCAAGTTTAACGTCGGTTTTATCGCAAAGCGCAACGCTTTTATCTGCGCCCGCGCGCAAAATTGCGCCTGTGCCTTTGGCGGCATTGATTGCGATTTCAAGAAGTGCTTGGAGATTCATAAAATTATTTTTTGTAATTGCCGAAAAGTTCGATTTCGATGTAATGATTGCCGCTGTCGGAAGTATTGCCGTTGCTGTAAAAACGCCAGTAGCGCGCGGCGGGAACGCTTTTTGCGGGAACGATAATTTTGCCCAAATGTGTTTCGATGTAAACTTTGTCGTTCCCGCGACCCAAATTTGCCGAATTATCAAAATCGTTGTTAAAAATAGTTGTTACGTTTTTTTGAAATGTCGCATCGTCAGAACATTGAATAATAACGTCGTGATAAACGCGTTTTTGGCGATGATAATGCCAAAGCGCAATCGCGTAAATTTGCGCCGATTTTTCCAAATCAATTTGCACCCATTGCAAACCTGGCGCGAGCTCGACTTCGTAGCCCTCGTCGCCGTCTTTGTCGCCGTCGGTAATATAATTAAGTTCGCCGACAATAATCAAATCATCGCTCGCCGAAACCGCTTTATTACGCGCCAGATTTTGCGTTCCCGCAGGCAAATCAAGTTCCCGCGGCGCGCTTGAATTGTCGATATTTTTGGGATCGATTTTAATGGGTTGAGGCGTTCCCACAAGCGCAGGTGGCGGAAACGTGATTGTAATTTTTTCGGCGTTTAAAATTACCGAAAACAAAACAAAAATTATGACGGCTATTTTCTTCATTTTTTATTATTTCATCGCGTCGGCGATTTCGTTGCTTTGTTTTTCTGCCAATTTTTTAGCATCGAGCGCGCGTTGCCATTGTGCGGCGAGCGTTTCGTTGTGGGCTTTAAGCAATTTAATTTTGTTGGCAGCCCAAGGCGTTCCCGAGGCGAGTTTTGCTTGCGGCTCAGGTTTTGAAAGCATTTCATAATAAGCCGCCAATTCTGCAAACGCGTTATGCCAAATAGGATTGGTCGTCGGGAGCGCGTTAGCGATGGCTGCCATGCGACGATAAATAATTAATTTTGTATTTTCTTGGCTAACGAGTGGCAAAATATTTTCGGCGCTCACTTGCGTTTCACGATTGTTAATCGCGATTGAAAAAATGAGCATTTCGTTGTAGCGTTCCCGCGACTGTGCGAGCGTTTCAACGCCTGCGGGCAATTTCATTTTTGCCGCATAAAATTGTGCCGCCCAAAGCAATTGCATGTCGTTGGTCGCTGTGCGTTCGGCAAGCGTTTTAAGCGTTCCCGCAGGGTTGAGCAAAAAATCGTCAATTCGCTTGCGAGCCACTCTGCCCAGCAAAAACGCGTTCCCGCGAAACGCCAAATCGGGCAAATTAAATTTTTCTTTTGCATTGATTGGCTCGACAATTTTTTCAAATGGCAACGGTTCCAAATTTTCAATTGACTGCTTAAATAATTGCAATTTTCCCGTTGATTGCGCCACGAGCGCTTCGTCAGCGATGGCAGAAACAATCCATTGCGGTGGTTCGTTTTGCGGGAACGTGATTGCGTTAATTTTTGCGTATTGACGCACGAGCGTTTCTGCGAGCATGTAAGCGATTTCAAAGTCGCTCAATTCGTTTGGATTTTTAGTAATTGCGCAACGCCAATTTTTGCGAAAATTTTGTTTAAGTTCCCGCGTCTGCGTATCTTCTGGCATCGGCGAAATCCAAACTTCGAGCAAACCGTTTTCTTTGAAATTTTTCCAGTTAAAAAATTGCGCGCGACTTTCAACGCGTTGAGCGATTTCGCTAACTTTTCGCATCATTTCTAAATCTTCAGAAAAAATGTCAAAAATTTCACTTTGCGATTCATAAAGCGGTGGCAATTCTTGGATCGCTTTTTCAATTTGCTGCTCGGTCAATTGCGCTTCGGTTTTTGCGGGAACGCGTTGAACGGGCGCGCCCGAACTTTGCCCAAGCGTGCCTTGAATGGGTCCCCACTCACCAGCCGCGCTCGCGGGAACGCAAAAAGTTGCAATTGCAAAAATTGTAAAAATTGAAGTTTTCATTAGGGTTTCCATTTCAATTTTAATTGCGATGCGGGACGAATGGTAATGGCTTCGCCGAGCGCGATTTCGCTATTATTTTTATAAATTGTGAATGTCAAGGGCTCTGTAATTGGGCCAAAATCGTGACGCCAACGATTGTTGCCCGAATATTCCATCTCAATGCGCTCATTTTGCGAAAGCGAAACATCGCCCAAAATTTGCGGTGGTTCCGTCGTCGAAATTTCTGCATTCAACGTTAAAATGGCGTGCGGCTGATCACTGGGCTCTTCGTCTTCAAAAGGCAAATCGAGCGTAGGCACAGGCGGCGGAACAGGAACAGAAATCGGCGCGGGAACGGGAGCGGGTTCAGGAACGGGAACATCGAGATTATCGATTTTCTCGAGGTTTTCAACGGGAACGGATTCTGGCGCGGGCGCGGGAACGGA
This sequence comes from uncultured Opitutales bacterium, assembly GCA_934675585.1. Taxonomy (GTDB): domain Bacteria; phylum Verrucomicrobiota; class Verrucomicrobiia; order Opitutales; family UBA953; genus Spyradosoma. The sequence goes on from CAKUQY010000005.1 coordinate 20,170, forward strand.
TTCTGGCGCGGGCGCGGGAACGGATTCTGGCGCGGGCGCGGGAACGGGTTCTTCGGCGGGAACGTTTTTCAAAGCGCCAATCGCATCAAGAATTTGTTTTTTATTTTTATTAGCGTTTTGTTCAAGTTCTGAAAGGCGTTCGTCAAGCGCTTCGAGTTGCGAATTAAGCGATTCTTTAAGTTCGCTTAATTCATCATTTTTAGTGTCATTTTCTTTGACGGGAACGCGTTGTTCAAACAAATTTTCCAAACGCACAAGTCGATTTTCGATTTTTGCAAATTGCGCTTCAATGGCTTCATTTTGCGTTTTTTGCAAGGTCGCAACTTGTTTGCTTAAATCTTTTTGCGCAAGGCGTTTACTTTCGTTGAGCAATTGAAAAATCGCGCCGATTTCACCAATCGCCAAAATGCCACAAAGCAACGCCAATGTTGATAAATCGTGTTCCGCTTGACTCGAATAAATCAAAACTGCGATGACCGCGATTACAAAAACAAAAAGAGGAATGAGGCGTTGCATTTTTTCTAAAAAATAATTCTCAATTAATTGGTTGGGAACCCAACTTTACGATAAACTTTGGCGAGCGTTTTGTAAGCCGTGCGTTGCGCAGTCGCGGCGCCAGCTTTGAGCACTTCGTCCAAATACGCTTTGTCTTTAATCAATTCTTTATAGCGATTGCGCACGGGATCGAGCGTTGCGATAACCGCGTCCGCCACCGATTTTTTGAAATCGCCATAGCCCTTGCCCGCAAAATCGTCTTCAATTTGTTGATTTGTTTTACCCGTAACTGCCGCATAAATCGACATCAAATTCGTGATGCCAGGCTTGTTGGCTGCGTCCGCGCGAACGCAAGAATCTGAATCTGTTACCGCCGACATAATTTTTTTGCGCACAGAATCCGCGGGCTCGATGAGCTCGATAACGCCCGATTGATTGGGATCGCTTTTTGACATTTTAGAGTTCGGATTTTGCAACGACATCACGCGCGCTCCCGCTTTGCCGATGAACGGCTCGGGAACGTTAAACGTTGGCGAAAATGTCGCGTTAAATTTTTCGGCGAGGTCGCGCGTCAGTTCGAGATGTTGCTTTTGGTCTTCGCCTACGGGAACGACGTTCGCGTTGTAGAGCAAAATGTCCGCCGCCATTAAAACTGGATAATAAAGCAAACCCGCGTTCACGGAAATTTGTTTTTTCGCCTTGTCCTTAAATTGCGTCATGCGTTCTAACTGCCCGAGCGGACAAAGGCAAGAAAGCACCCAAGCGAGTTCTGTGTGCCCTAAAACATGACTTTGCACAAAAATTGTCGATTTGGCGGGATCGATGCCGCAAGCCATGTATTGCGCGAGGCAAGAATAAGTATTTTGGCGCAATTCTGCGGGAACTTTTGGCAAGGTGATCGCGTGCTGGTTTGTGATGAAATAATAGCATTGGTAATCATCTTGCATAATGCTCCAATTGCGCACCGCACCCAAATAATTGCCAAGATGTAAACGACCCGTTGGTTGGGCTCCTGTTAAAATGACTGGTTTTTGCTGAGGTTTTGTTTCTTCTGCCATAATATTTTTTCTCTTTCTTAATTATACACACGCGGGAACGCTATTTACATACTAAAATTTTCACTTGCTTGCGGGAACGCAATTTGCTAAAATATTAAGAACAATTTGATGGAGAGATGACAGAGTGGCCGATTGTGCCTGACTCGAAATCAGGTGTGCCGCAAGGTACCGGGGGTTCGAATCCCTCTCTCTCCGCCACTTTAAAACGGGTTCAAAATGCGCAATGCTTTTGAGCCCGTTTTGCGTTTCATTCAGCGGGAACGGATTTATTTGAGAAGCTCGACAACACCGAACGAGTCGTTCCCGCCAGAAGATTTTACGCGGGCGATAACGCGGCAACTATTGTTCCCGCGAGAGCCCGTGATGGGTTTCAATTGAAGAACGTTGTTTTTGGAAACAATGCCAGTAGTGCCATCAAGCATTTCTTGCTGAACAATCGTTCCGTCCAGTTCAATGGCGACTTCGGCGATGTCGAGGCGGTGGTTTCCTTTAACGTAGCGGAAGCGAAGCCGTTTTACCGCTTTCAGCGACGCGAGCGGAACATTCCAAGAAAGTTCCCGCCACGAAACGGAAACGTCCGTTGGTTTCCATTGACCGATTACTGTTCCCGACGCGGGCTGTGCGAGCGTTTCGGGAACGGCGAGAGCTTGAGAAATAAGCGCGCTTGCCGTGCAAGATTTAAACTTTTTAAGCGAAATGCGATTTTCCACCCATTCGCGTTCAAAAGTGGCGATGTCAGCGCTTTTTCCTGTATCGTCCGCTTTCCAAGCAAGAAGTTGACGTTGAAGATAATAAGAGCCGACGAGCCCGCTCCAAACACGCGCCGAATAGTCGTTGACCGGAGGTCCCCAAATTGTAATAATGCGCCGCGCGTTCGTTTCGTAATAATCGGCGCGGGAACGGTTTTCTTTTGCCGCATTGCGCGCTTTACCGAGCCAGGCGCGCAGATCGAGCGTGGGATGTCCCGAAAGCACCGCGTCGATTTTTTCAAAAAGCTCGACAGCAAGTTTGCGCAGTTTTAAAGCGCGTTCGCGGTCTCCATCTTCCGAAGCTTGCGATTCCGCGCGAAGCACGGTCTCAAGTTTCGCTCCAGCCGCCAAAGCTGCTTGTTCGCGGAGATCGAGCGCGTAGAGTTTTGAATTGCGAAGTTCGGGAGCGGCTTCGGCAAAAGCGCGAATTGCCGAAAAATAAAATTCGTTCGTTCCCACGGTCCCGCGTCTCGGTCCAGGTCCCAATTGCCAACCATAGCGCGGGTGATCGGTGAACGAGCCGTAAACGCTTTTGAGCATGCCGTCCCAATAACGATCAAGAGCTTTGGGCGAAGCTCCGTAGCGGCAGCGCGCGTAGTTGCGAAGCCAATCCTGAAGATTTATTTTTTGTTTGCTCCAGCCAGCATCGGAAATGAGTTCGTAGAGCACTTCGTTATTTTCGGTTCCTTCAGACGCCGTGCCGTATCCCGCCAGGTTCCCGCGAAGCGGCGAATCGAGCGCGCTCAAATGTCCGTTGGCGTAAAATTCCAAAATTCCAGTATTGGCGGTTTTCCCTCCCATATTTGGAATCGTGCTCCAAATCCAAGGTTTTCCTTGAAAGCCGCGGTGCAGTTCCCAATTGGTTCCGTTGCGCCAAAAATGCGCGTTGTAATCAAGCGCCATATCGAGCAGAAGCACATTTTTGTCGGGAACGCGGCTGAGCAAAGCGGCAAGTCGTTCGGGTGTCCAGATGTGCCGTTGGTATCCAAACATCCAGCCCTGCATTACCCAAACCGCATTCGGGTTCGCGTCTCGAATTGCTCCAAAAACGTTTTCTCCGCATTCGGCAAGGCCTGCAAGTTTTTCGGATTCGCTTTTCCACGGAAGTTCCATTTCGTTGAACGAATCCGCGAGATAATAAGTACACGCGCCGAATTCCTTTTCCCATTCTTCCACGTACATTTTTCCAATTTTTCGGAAAAGCGGATGGCTCGGCGGGAGAAACCAGCTGCGAAAAGCGTTCCCGCACCAGTTCATTTCGTGCAATTTTATTTCTGGATGCAGGCGTTCGACGCCTCGGGGAAGAAATCCAGCGAAAGCGGGAACGATCGGTTTCATTCCCAGCGCGCGCATTCGTTTGAGCACGGCGTGTTGCAGGTGAATGGAGCGTTCCCGCCATTCGGGCGGCAGGGGCGCGTCGGGGCGTTCGCAAAGATTTCCCATGCGCATCCAAGGCAAATGCGCGGGACCGACAAAATAATCGTTGATTTCCTTTTCGCTCAATCCTAACCGTTTCCAGACGCGCGCGGCAATCGCTTCGTTAGCGATGAGCGCGAGCGGCATATCGATTCCGTGAAGTGCCATCCAGTCGATTTCTTCCATCCACCGCGCTTCGTCCCAGTAAGGCGTTGTGTAGCCGAAAGTAACTGCGTTCAAATATTGGTGATGTCGAAACGGAGAAACAACGCGCACGGGCTTTGAGAGCGCGAAAGCCGCCTTGGCATCAAAACGGTTCCCGCTCCACGAAGAAATCGCCGCGCCTTTTTCCTTGGCGTTCATATAAAAAGCTTTGCAAATCGCTACGCCGCTACTGCCGCGCAACGTTTTTCCGTTCCCGTCAATTTCGTAAACGGGACATCCCTACGCGTCGGGCAACGAGGAAATCTCAAGTTGTTGGGCTACGGTTTCTCCCGCAAAACGAGCGATAACATCGCGCGCGGCGGAAATCTCTTCTGGCGTTGCGCCAAAAAGCGTTCCCGCAGCAAAAAATGAAAACAAAAGAAGAACAGAATTTTTCATAATAAAAAATCGCTACTAACTTTTGCGGGAGCGTCGTCTGCGCGAAGCCGCGAGCGCAAGCGAAAAAAGTCCCGCGACAAAACCGAACGCCGACGGCTCGGGAACAGCATACGGCAAATTCAACGCAGACCAGTATAGGATTTCGTGCCCGCCATAAAGAATTTTAGTTTCTTCGTAGGAATAAGTAGGATCGCCTTCCTTTTCTCCTTCAATCTTTATCGTATTTGTTTGATATGTCAAACTGACTTTTTTTAGACCCGAATAATAATCGTCCGAATCTGTGACCCAGATTGCTTTTGCGACCAAATCAAACGCGTCGGAGTCCGCTTTTTTTTGAGTTTCTGTTTCAATTCCCCAAAGCGTGATTTCGTGTCCGTTCCCATATCCTGCAATTTTTAAAGTAAGAGTAATTCCCGCTCCAGATTTTAATTGGTCAACGATATTTTGAGCAAAATTTGTCGCGCCAAACGTTGCATATTCGCCGTTTGGTCCAGGAGCAGAAGGATTGTTCGTCGCGGAATCGGCTGTCATATATTTGGGGAGCGCTCCTTTTTCGGTCGAAGATAATCCGCATTTTTCTACATAACTTTTCCAGTATTGCCCGGTTTTTTTGGCATTAGCTGTATCTTTAAAGTCATAAAGGTAATTATAATCCGTCAAAACGGCTCCGCCGAAATACCACGCCCAAGCGATGTTCGCTCCGAGTCCTGCGTCTTTAAATGTTTCTTTAAATTTGTTAAAAACGTTTCCGTTCGCCGGCGTTCCCGCGGGGATTTTTGACGGATCAGCTTTTGCCTGCCAATATTCGATAATATTACTTGCCGCCGCAGCCCAGCAGAGCAATTGGTCATCGGTCCAACTTTTATTATTGTCAAACCAGCCGCCACTTTCGGAAACTCCGTTTGCCCAAACGGTTTCGGCGTGAAGCGAGGGCGCGAACGTTGCACATGAAAAAAGAATGCCGAGAAGGAAAATTTTGTGAGATTTCATAAGCGGAGAAGCAAAAATCGGGTGGGGTTTATTAAGACAGTTTAGACGGGAACGCCCGCGATGTCAAGCGTTCCCGCGGGGCAGACTAATCCCAATTTTTTAGGCATCGTTTTGAAGGCGGAAATAGAAAAAGTGGCTTAAAGGCTTAGTTTTAGAGCGAAAAAATATTTTTTTGAGAGGAAAATTAAGGCAAAGACTTTTTTTTGAAGAAATTTTGGCGGGAACAAAAAAATTGGGATTAGTCTGTGCTGTGGCGGGAACGCGAAATTTTTCCTTGAAGCAACGGCTCGCGCTGTGCTAAAATTCTAAAACCATTTGCTTCATTTGTTAAAAAATCGACAATTGAGTAAAAAAAGTAAGTGCTGGAGAGATGGCAGAGTGGCCGATTGCAGCTGTTTACTAAACAGCCGGGGTTCAAGCTCCCGGGGGTTCGAATCCCTCTCTCTCCGCCAGTTTTTAGGAGTTGAGAATCAAGAATTTTGCATTCTTTATTCTTTGCTCTTTTAAATTTGGCACGGAAAATGCTACAAAATATTTAATTATGGAAGAAAATACACAAGATTTTAATAGCGCGAGCAACAATCACAAACATTTTGTGCCACCGCCACCGCCACGCAAACACGAAAAAGAATGCGTTCCCGCGAACGAGCCGCAGCCAGAACCCGTTCCCGCAGAAGAACCTGCCATTGAGCCAGTAGCGGAAGAAAAAAGCGTTCCCGCGAACGAGCCACAACAAAAGCCCGTTCCCGCAACAAAGCCAAGTGTTGACAAATATCTCGACATGTATTTGGCGGCTCAAAAAGAAATGGCAGAATTAAAAAAGCAGCTTTCTGAAGTTGAAAAATTAAAGGCGCAATTAGCCGAGCAAGAAGCGATTATCGCGACCAAAACGACAGAAGCGCAAAAATTTAAAGACGCGTTAGCGCATTCGATTGCCGATTTTGACAATTATCGTCGCCGCACCGCCGAAGAAACGCCCAAAAATATTCTCTACGGCAAAGCATCGTTGGCGAAAGATTTGCTGCCCGTTGTCGATAATTTTAAATTGGCGCTCGAATCAATCAAAAAAACAAATCCTGAGGCGGGAACGCTGATTGAAGGTGTTGAAATGATTGAAAAACAATTGCTCACCGTGTTCAACAAACACGAAATCGTTGAAATCAATCCAGTCGGCGAAGTTTTTAATCCGCAAGAACACGACGCGCTTTCTGTGCTCCCGTCGGCGGAAATCGAGGAAGATCACATTATGTTCGTTCAGCGCACGGGCTTTAAACTCGGCGCGCAATTGTTGCGCCCTGCCTCGGTTGTCGTCGCAAAAAAAGCAGAATAATTTTAGACCGCAAAACACGCGCATAAAAAAAAATGGCAAACGAAGATTTTTATGAATTGCTCGGCGTAAACAAAAGCGCCTCGGCTGATGATATTAAAAAGGCCTATCGCAAAATGGCGATGAAATATCATCCAGACCGCAACCAAGGCAACAAAGAAGCAGAGGAAATGTTTAAAAAAGTTTCCCGTGCCTACGAAGTTTTGTCTGATCCACAAAAACGCGCTGCCTACGACCAATACGGCGCTGCCGCATTCGAAAACGGCGGCATGGGCGGCGCGGGCGGCATGGGCGGTTTCCGCAACGCTGAAGATATTTTCCGCGAATTTTTTGGCGGGAACGGCGGAGGCATGGGCGGCATTTTCGGCAGTATGTTTGGCGGCGGGAACGCGTCAGAGCCTGACAACAGCGGTAGCGACATGCAAATACGCATCGAATTAACCCTCGAAGAAGCCGCAACGGGCGTTGAAAAAACAATTAAATACAAACGCCACGGACGCTGTCCAGAATGTGGCGGGAGCGGCGCCGAAAAAGGTTCATCGACCAAAACTTGTCCCACCTGCAAAGGTCAAGGCTCGGTAACGCGCTCGAACGGCTTTTTCTCTGTGCGCCAACCTTGTCCACGCTGCGGCGGCACGGGAAAAGTGATCGAAAAACCTTGCAAAAAATGCAACGGCAGTGGCTTGGCTGTTGAAGAACAAATCATCAAAAAACGCATTCCCGCGGGCGTTGACAACGGCACGCGTTTGCGCATTGTTGGCGGTGGCGAAGCTGGCCCCAACGGCGGCGAATTCGGCGATTTGTATGTCGTCATTTCGGTTAAAGACCACGAACTTTTTGAACGCGACGGGAACGATCTCGTTTGCGAAATCCCAATCAAATTTACGCTCGCAACGCTTGGCGGAAAAGTGCAAGTGCCGACATTAAAAGGTAAAGCTGAAATTAACGTTCCCGCGGGAACACAATCGGGAACGGTGATGCGTTTGCGCGGCATGGGCGTTCCCTATTTGCGCTCGCCAAGCACTTTCGGCGATTTGTATGTCAAATTAGTTGTTGATGTTCCCAAAAAGTTAAACAGCGAGCAAAAAGAAAAGCTTCAAGCTTTTGCGAAAGCTTGCGGCGACGATGTCGCTCCCGTTGCGGAAAGTTGGAAAGAAAAATTCAAAAAGTTTTTTGAATAATCAACAACAATTTCTTAAACAAAAAATTTTTTACAATTGTCAGCAACTTCGGTCGCTGGCAATTTTTTTAAATCGTTTTCGGGCGCAACGAGAACGTGATTTGTTGGGCGCGTCAGCGGGAACGGTCCGTAAAGTTCGGGCGAAGTTGGTCCAAAAATCCCGAGCACGGGAACTTTCATTGCGGCGGCAATGTGCATTGGACCGCTGTCGTTGGTAACGCAAAATTTTGCGCGCGCAATCAGCGCGGGAACGTCGAGCAATTTTGTTTGACCCATCAAATTTAAAAAGCGCTCATCGCGCACAAAATCTTCTGCGGGAACGAGCGCACTTTGCCCAACCCAGCAAATTACATTTTGCGGGAACGCCACCAGCAACAGCCGCGTCAATTCCACAAAATACGGCCATTCTTTTTCTGCACGACGCGAATCAGGAAACAATAAAATCGGTTCGCGGGAACGCAATTTTTCATCGATTGTTGACGACAATTTTGCTCCTGAAAATTTTACGCCGCCCAGCAATTCTGTCGAAAACCCAAACAATGGCAAAAATTGCGACAAAATATCAACCGCGTGCGCGTGTTTAAAACCTGCGGCGGGAGCGCCCGTTAATTCTTTGGCACAAAAACGCGCGCCTTCACGCGCGTCGCCTCGTCCCAATTTGCGCGGCGCATTCGCGCACAGCGTCCAAAAACCCGACCGCGCGAGCCCTTGCATGTCGATGACAATATCAAATTTTTCTTTGCGCAAACGCATTCCCAAACGCCACACGCCGAGCACGCCTTCTTTGCGATTGTAAACAATGGTGCGCTGCACGGTTTCTGTTGCGGCAACGAGCGATTCAAAAATTTCGCGCACAATCCAAGTAATTTCAACATTTTTGGTTCCCATACGCTGACGAATCGTTTCAACGACTTGCAGGGCGTGTAAAATGTCGCCAAGCGAAGACGGTTTAACGATTAAAATTTTTGTCATTTTGCGGGAGCGTGAATAACTGAAAACTCGCGGGAACGTTTTTCGACTACGAATAGACGCTAATTAAAACGAATTTTAACTTTTAAATTTTAAATTTCTTCATGGCGGGAACGCCAAAAAATCAATTACTCTTCATTGAATTTTTTTGTAAACAATTCTTCAATTTCGCCAAGCATTTTTTGTCCGTCAACCAAATCGCCCGAAACTTCAAAACGCAATTTTGAGCCGTGACCCGCAGCGAGCATCATTAATCCCATAATCGATTTTCCGTTCACGCGCTCGCCATCTTTTTCGACTTCAAGCTCAACTGCTGGGTGTTTATTTGCGATGCGCACAACCATTGCGGCTGGGCGTGCGTGAATGCCCATTTTGTTTTGAACAACAAATTCTTTTGAGATATTTTCTGCCATTTGAAAGAAATAAATTTACTTCTTCCATTAAACCAAATCTTTAAAGATTTGTAAAAACTTTTTTTTAGTAAGCCGTCTTAGGCATCGCTTGATAATCAGCAAACAAGCGCTCTGCCGCGGGTTCGCGATGAAATTCTACCGCCAACAATTGCGCGGGAACGCGATTGGCATAATTTTGCACTTCGCGGTAAAACGGCGCATCGTCAAAACCAATTTGTCGCGCATCATCAATATTCATCGCCGAATAAACTTTTGCAATGCGCGCCCACAAAATCGCGCCCAAACACATCGGACACGGCTCCGAAGTTGTATAAAGTTCGCAACCTTCCAAATTAAAATTACCAATTTTTGCACACGCTTGGCGAATCGCGTTGACTTCGCCGTGCGCCGTCGGGTCGTTGTCGCGCACCACCGTGTTGTGAGTCGCCGCCAAAACCTCGTTCCCGCGCACAATCACACAGCCAAACGGACCGCCGCATCCCGCTTCAATTCCCTTGCGCGCGGTTTCAATTGCCAATTGCATAAATTTTTCTTGATACATAAAATCATTTTAAAAGCGTTTTCGCGGGAACGCAAATAAGAGTTGAGAATTGAGTGTTTTCGCCACGCACAAAAAATAAAAACAGCCTTTGTCGTCGCTAACGCCGTTTTCTAACGAAAACGTTCCCGCGAGAAAAATAAAATCCATCGAAATATTTCATTATTTTCACGGGAACGCTCGCGTTAGCGGGCTGCATTAGCAACGACAATAATTGTTTTTTATTCCCGCGTTCCCGCGGATTTTGTGGTTTGGAGCAAGGCGTGGAGTGATTTATTTTGCTTTATTTGCAGTTTTTGGTTGTTTATAATTGTTGAGGTAATGCTAACGAACAAACAGATTGACAACGCGGGCGAGCGGCTATTGAGCGAGCCGACCGAGCGTGATTATGCGGTGATTTATGAATACCGTATGCTGCATTGGCATTTGATGATTTCGCTGGTGAACACGATTGCGAAGAAGTTGCCGAAGCCACAGGTGTTGGCACGGCGCATTAAACGGATCTCATCGATTAAGACAAAGATTGCGCGGATGCATACGCGTTTGAGCTCGATGCAGGATATTGGTGGCGTGCGTGCGATTTTTAGGGACGATGCGGAAGTTGAGGCGTTTGCGCGGAAGGTGCGTGCGGCGTATTCAAGCGCGCGGTGCAGGTTGCGGATCATTAAGGAAAATAATTACATTGAACAGCCGAAACCTGACGGCTACCGTAGCCATCACATTATTTTTCAGTATTGCGGCGGCACTGGAGAGCAAGAGAAATACAACGGGCTGAAAGTGGAGTTGCAATTGCGCACGCTTGCACAGCACGCTTGGGCGACCGCCGTAGAGATTGTCGGCACAATCGACAGGGCGAATGAGATTAAACAGGGACGCGGCACGGCAGATTATCGCGAGTTTTTTGAGATTGCCAGCGCGGTTTTGCACGATTGCGCGACAGAAAAGCAGATTGAACGCATTCGAGAAATCGACAAAAAAGAACACATTATCAACAAGATTCAAGCGCTAAAAGTAGCCATGAAACAGCCCGCGAGCGCAAACAAGAATTTGCTGATTTTGAACTACGAGCAGAAAACATTGCAGATTCAACCGTTTAACGACAACGACATTTTTTCCCAAAAACTTTACGAAAAGTTTGACACTGACGAGCATTTTGATACAGTGCTGGTCAACCTGAGCGACATTAAAAAGCTTAAAAAAGCGTATCCGAACTATTATTTGGACGCGTCGGATTTTGTTGCTCGGCTCGGAAAGAAACTCGGCTACAAATAGTGCGGGAACGCAAATAAGAGTTGAGAATTGAGTGTTTTCGCCACGCACAAAAAATAAAAACAGCCTTTGTCGTCGCTAACGCCGTTTTCTAACGAAAACGTTCCCGCGAGAAAAATAAAATCCATCGAAATATTTCATTATTTTCACGGGAACGCTCGCGTTAGCGGGCGGCGTTAGCAACGACAATAATTGTTTTTTATTCCCGCGTTCCCGCATTAAAACTCCCAAAAAATTCGTTTCATTTGTTTAATTCGTAGTCAAAAAAATATCCCCCGCGTCCCCGCAAAATAGTTGCCTCACGCGCGCGTGGGATTTATAATGAAATCACTTATGAAAATCTTGATGCTCTCCCCCGAAATCGCTCCATTTTCTAAGACAGGTGGTCTTGGAGACGCTGTAGCGGCAATGACAAAATATATGGCAAAACACGGCCACGAAGTTCGCGTGATCACACCCGCCTACGGCTCTGTTAAGCGCGACGACACGTGGAAACAATTCCCCGATCCCGTGCGCGTTGAGCTTGGTCTCGGCATGTTCAGCGAATGTGGCGTTTGGAACGTTCCATTTTACGGCGCCGAAATTTCGTTTATTGAATACAATCATTTTTTTGGCGCGAACGAAATCTACTCAAAGCGTCCTGACGATGCTTATCGCTTTGCGTTTTTCTGCAAAGCAGCAATTGATTTTTGCGAGCAGACAAATTGGATTCCCGACATTGTGCACTGCCACGATTGGACAACGGGGCTCGTTCCCGCAATTCTCAACACGCGCGACAACTGGCGCCGCATCGCTCGCGCGGGAACGGTTTTCACGATTCACAATTTGCAACACCAGGGCTACGCGCCGCGCGGCATTATCGAATATCTCGGTTTGCCTTGGGGACTTTTTACGGCGGACAATTACGAATCGCTCGGCGGCATCAATATGATGAAAGGCGCGCTTTACCACGCGACAAAAATCACGACGGTTTCGCCGACCTACGCTTTTGAAATCCAAACACCACAATACGGCTTCGGCATCGACGGTGTTTTGCGCCACCGTTCCCGCGATTTGACGGGAATCATCAACGGCATCGACTACGGCGAATGGTCGCCGCTCATCGACAATCTCGTTCCCGCGCATTTTAACGCTGACGATTTCACGGGCAAAAATATTTGCAAAGCAGAATTACAAAAACAATCTGGTTTGCCCGTCAATCAAAACATTCCTGTCTTTGGCATTGTTTCACGTTTGGCAGACCAAAAAGGTCTCGATTTGCTCGCCAATGTTTTGCCAGATTTACTTTCGCGCGCCGCGATGCAGGTAGTTATGCTCGGCAGCGGCGATCCCGTTTTGGAACACATTTTTAGCAATTTGGCTGCGATGCATCCCGATAAAATGTCGGTAACCATCGGCTACAACAACAAGCTCGCGCACATGATTGAGGCGGGATCGGACTTTTTCATTATGCCTTCGCGCTTTGAGCCATGCGGTCTCAATCAAATGTATTCGATGGCTTACGGCACTTTGCCAATCGTGCGCACAACGGGCGGTTTGGTGGATACGGTGATTCCGTGGGATCCGCGCATGCCTGGTCAAGGCACGGGAATCAATTTCCACGATGCCGACCCGAACGCACTCTGCTGGGCACTCGAACGCGCGTTGCAACTTTACTACGATTATCCGAGCGAATATTTGTCGGTGCGTTCAAATGGCATGCGCAAAGATTTCAGTTGGGATCGTTCAGTTGAGCAATACGAAAAAGTTTACAAAGACGCAATCGAAGCTCGCAAAGGCGCGTTCCCGCCACCTTCAAAAGTCAAAGCTAAAAAAGCAGCGGTAAAAACAGAAGAAAAACCGGCAACGCCAACCAAAAGCGTTCCCGCAGCGGCACCCGCAAAAACCGTTCCCGCAACAAAAATTGCGACTAAAACGGAACTAAAGCCCGTTCCCGCGCTCGCGCTAAAGCCCGTTCCCGCGCTCGCGCCAAAACCCGTTCCCGCGGCGGCAAAACCCGTTCCCGCGGCGGCAAAACCCGTTCCCGCAAAACCAGCAAAAAAGAAAAAGAAAAAATAATGGCAGATGGTTTAGCACAGCGCATCGAAGTCGCGCGCAAAGTAATTCGCGAACAAATTCAATTTTTCCATACACATTTTTCACATGTTGAAAGTCATTGGAAAGAAGATAATTCGCGCGTTACCGAAGCCGACCTCGCGCTGTCGCAAACGATCACGCGCAGCATTTTAAATGCGTTCCCGCAGGACGATTTTTGTTCAGAAGAAGAATTGCCGCCCGCGGGAACGGTTAAAAATTTCAGCGCGGAATTCGCTTGGGTGCTCGACCCGATAGACGGAACCAATAATTTTGCGCGTGGCATGCCGCAGTGCGCGATTTCGCTCGCGCTCTTGCAAAACGGCGTTCCCGTTTACGGCATTCTTTACGACAACGCGCAAAAAGTTTTTCTCGAAGGCGGCGCGTCTGTCGGGCTTTTGAAAAATGGCGAAAAATTCGTTCCCGTGCCCGCCGAACCTTACGACGAACATTCGATTATTTCGATGCATTTTCCCGTCAAACGCGGAACATTGCTCGCGCTCGCGCCGCTGCTCACGGTGAATCCGTTCCGCTGTCAAGGTTCTGCCGCGCTCAATCTCGCCTACAATGCATTTGGCGCGATTGACGGCAGCATTGATTTTAAAACCAAAGTTTGGGACATCGCCGCGGCTTACGCGATGCTCATTGCTTCGGGTCGCGCCATTCGTTTCATCAAAAATAATCCGTTCCCGCTAAAAAATATTTGCCACAAAATGCCAGCGATTCAATGGTTTGCGGGAACGACTTATTTTATGGAAAAAATGAAAACAATCAATTTGTAAATTTATGAAACGCATTTTAATCACAGGTGCCAGCCGTGGCATCGGCAAAGCAATTGCCATCGCACTCGCAAAACAATCAATCGCGCTCGGGAACGCTTATTCGCTCGTCTTACACGCGAACAAAAATTTAGCTTCGACGCAAACGCTCGCCGATGAATTAAGCGCCGCGGGAACGCCAGCGTCCGCAGTCGCATTCGACATTTCCGACCGCGAACAATGCGCAAAAATTCTCACCGACGATGTCGAAAAAAACGGCGCGTTCTGGGGAGTCGTCTGCAACGCGGGAATTACCGCCGACAACGCGTTCCCGATGATTTCTGGCGACGAATGGGACCGCGTTTTGCGCACCAATCTTGACGGTTTTTACAACGTTTTGCAACCGCTTGTGATGCCGATGGTGCGCTTGCGCGAAGGCGGCCGCATCGTAACCATTTCATCGGTCAGCGGCGTGGTCGGCAATCGCGGACAAGTCAATTATTCTGCGAGCAAAGCCGGCATTATTGGCGCGACAAAAGCGCTCGCCGTCGAAATGGCAAAACGTAAAATCACCGTCAATTGCGTCGCGCCTGGTTTTATCGAAACCGAAATGACCGCCAATCTCATCGTTCCCAAAGAAGAAATCTTCAAAGCGATTCCAATGCAACGCGCGGGAACGCCCGAAGAAGTCGCGGGAACGGTCGCGTTTTTGTTTTCTGATAGCGCCGCTTACATCACGCGCCAAGTTATTTCCGTCAATGGTGGCATGTGTTAGCGATTGAAATTTAAAAGCGAACCATTTAAAATCGAGTTTTTACCATTAAAAATTTATGAATAACCGTCGAGTTGTAATTACTGGAATGTCAGCGATTTCTGCCTTGGGCAACGATCGCAAAGCGATGTGGGAACGCATGCACATCTTTAAAAACTGCGTTCAAAATAATCCTGAATGGGAACAATACAACGGCTTGCGTTCCCGCCTCAGCGCGCCAATGACCGACTACCAAATGCCTGCTTACGACCGCAAATTGATGCGCACAATGTCCGAAGTTTCAGTGCTCGGCATCGACGCGACCGAAAAAGCGCTCGCGGACGCAGGTTTTGAACAAGGCAGCGATGAAGTTTGCGGCGGAAAAATGGGCATCGCCTACGGTTCTTGCACGGGCTCGCTCACCGAACACTACACGCTCAGCACACTCTACGATCAAAAATCTGTCAGCGCGTTCAATTCAGGAACCTACGTCAAAATGATGGGCCACACCGTTCCCGTGAATATCGGACTTTTCTTCAAAACGACTGGACGACTTTTGCCAACCTCGACGGCCTGCACCTCAGGCAGTTTGTCAATTGGTTTGGCTTATGAAACCATCAAATTCGGCATGCAAGATATGATGATTGCTGGCGGCTCGGAATCGCTCTCGCTCCCGCAAGTTTGCATTTTTGACGCGCTTTTTGCAACCTCAACCAAAAATGAAACTCCCGAAAAATCAATTCGTCCATTCGACAAAGATCGCGACGGACTCGTCATCGGTGAAGGCGCGGGAACGCTGATTTTGGAAGAGCTCGAACACGCAAAAGCACGCGGCGCGCACATTTACGCCGAAATCGTCGGATTCGGCACCAACACCGATGGCACGCACATCACCAATCCAAATTCAAAAACCATGGCAATCGCGCTCAAAAACGCGCTCGAAAGTGCCAATCTTGACGGGAACGCGATTGGCTACGTCAATGCCCACGGCACAGCGACCAGTCGTGGCGATGTCGCAGAAACCACCGCTACCCGCGAAGTTTTTCAACGCGCGGTTCCCGTTTCGACGCTCAAAAGTTATATCGGCCACACGCTCGGCGCTTGCGGCGCGCTCGAAGCCATCGCCACAATCGACATGATGAACAACGGCTGGTTTATCCCGACGCTCAACCTTGAAAATGTCGATCCCGCTTGCGGCGAGCTCGATTACATCACGGGCGAAGGGCGCAACATCGACTGCGAATACGTCATGAGCAACAACTTCGCGTTTGGCGGCATCAACACTTCACTCATTTTCAAAAAGTGGCAATAAATTTTAACATCACAAGCGGTGGCGTTTGGACGCCCAACAATTCGATCGCCGTTCCCGCAAATTTGCCGTTCCCGCTGAGCGTTTTTGCCGATGAAACGCCCAACACCAAAGGACTGCAATTGCCCATCAAACGCAAATTGAGCACCATCTCAAAAAGCGCACTTTTAACAACGGCGACTTGCGGGAACGCCGAAACGCTCGCGCGCGTACCTTACGTTTTTTCTTCGCGCTGGGGCGAATGGTCGCGGGAACTTAATTTACTTTTTGAGCGCGCGGAAACGGGTGAAGTTTCGCAAGGCGGATTTTCGCTTTCAGTGCACAACACTTCGCCAAGCTTGTTCACGCTGATGTATAAAAATCATTGCAACTACACAGCAATTTCGGCGGGAACGGCAAGTCTTGAAGCCGCAATTTTACAAGGCGCGATGTGGCTCAAACAATACGAACAAGTGCTCATCACTTACGGCGAAGAGCCCGCGCCAGAATTGCCGGGCGTTGCCGAAAAAATCGAGGCGGGAACGCTCTCGCTTTTGCTCTCGCGCGGGAACGATTACACGCTCAACGCCAGCGCGGGAACGCAAAATCCGCCGCTCACCATCGCATCGCTTCTCGCCGCAATCGCCGCGGGAACGCCCATCGCAGGCGCAACAATCGACTTCGCAAAAAACTAAAATGTTTCGCAAAATCGAAATCGCTCGGCGTTATTTAACGTCGCTTTTTTGCTTTTTTGTCTTTGGCTCGGGTGCCTTGGCAATTGCGGGACTCATTTTTCCACTTTGCGCGCTCGCAACGCGCGAACCCTACGCGCGGCGCCGAATTTTTGCCAAAATTATTCGTTGGTCTTGGACGTTTTTTTTATGGCTTTTTCGAGCCACTTATCTTTGCGAAATTGTCAGCCAAACGCGCGAAACTTTAAAAAATGTCCGCGGGAACGTCATCGTTGCCAACCATCCATCGCTCATCGATATTATTCTTTTAATTGTCGAAACGCGCGATAGTGTTTGCGTTGTCAAAGAATCGCTCACGCGCAATATTTTCTGCCGTGGGCTCGTCAACAATGCCTATCTTTCAAACGGACTTCCCTTTGAAGAAATGCTTGCGCAAAGTAAAGATCTGCTCAACCACGGCTTCAACATTATTATTTTCCCCGAACAAACGCGCACGCGCGTCAATACGCCGCCGACAATTCACCTCGGCGCGTTTCATATTGCCGCCAACGCCAACGCGCCCGTTTTGCCGATTACGATTAAATTTAGCGAACGCATTCTCGCCAAAGACCAACTCGCGTGTTATCCAGGAACAAGTTGCGTAACCATCGATATCAACGCGCACCCGAATTATCGCGTTCCCGCCGAACTCGCCGATGCGCCACGCAGAATTCAAGCCCGCGCCCTCGCCGACAAATTCAAACAAATCGCGTTCCCGCAAAAAACAAATGCTTAATTTTCCTGCGTCCTGTTGTTGGGAACTTTGACGATCGTTCCTTTGACGATAAATTTCTGCTCGACCAGATAATACGCATAAGTCGAAATTTCCACAATTGTGGCATCAACGAACAAATTGCCAAATTTTTCATCGGCAAAAATTTTGTCGATCGCGTCTTCGGGAGTCGTCCGCATTTCGCCGAAGCGCACAATGCTCAAAAGCGTGTCGCCCGAAGATTCGCTCTTAATCGTTTTTTTCGACGGCAATGTCTCGAGATCCAAATAATCCAAATTCACGGGACGCGTCGCAATCAGCGTAAATTTTCCGTGATGAGTGATGCACGCGGAAACCAACAGCGTTCCCGAAAAAAGAAAAAGTGCTGCCAACAATTTTCTCACCGCGTCGCCTCTTTCGTTGTCGCGGGAACGCGCGTATCGACGATCGTTCCCGTAACTTCATAGCCAAAACCGCCCCAAACGAAACACGACCACGCCTTTTCGCAAATTTTCACGTCGAGCATCAAATCGCCGCCGTTAACCTCAAAAGCGCTCTCAACCGCCTCGCTGATTTTTGGATAACGCCCAAGCGGCAAAATCCCAAAAATCACGGGAACGTTCGCAACGCCGACGCAGTCATTTTTTTCGGGAAGCCGCGAAACCGCAACATTTTTCAAATCAAGTTCCCGCGTCGTAATCGCCGAATACGTTCCCAAACTTGTCGTGTAAGAACCCAAACGCACACAGGCGGAAAACAAAAAAATTCCCGCAAAACCTAAGCAAACGAATATCCGTTTTAGCAGGACTTTGCGGAAAAATTCCATAAAATTTCCCCGAATCAAGTTTACGAATTCAGCAATTTGTAAATCGCGTCAACCAAATCTTGAAGCGTGCGAATTTGCTTGAAATCTTCGGGATTTACTTGCTTTCCCGTTTGGCGTTGAAGATCGACGACAAGGTCGATCGCGTCAATCGAATCAAGTTCCAAATCTGTAAAAAGATTAACCTCAGGAGTAAGTTTTTCTGCGGGACAATCAAATTTTGAAATCAAAATTTCTTTGACCGTTGCTTCAATGCCAGCTTTATCTTTTGGAATATCCATAATAAAAATTAGAGTTAAAAGTTATGCGGCGGGCGTTTGCGATTCGATAAAATCTGCAAGCGTTTTGACCGAGTAAAAATGTTTGCGAATTGCGGGATCGTCGCCCTTAATATTGAGATTAAATTTGCGCTTGAGCGCGATACCCAATTCAAGAGAATCAATCGAATCGAGCCCAAGACCTTCCTTAAAAAGTGGCGCATCGGTAACAATATCCGAGGGCTCAACATCTTCCAAATCAAGCGAGCTTACAATTAGTTTTTTAATTGAATTTTCAAGTTCCGTACGTTCCATAAACTATTATTATAAAAATTTCGTTCCCGCTGGGCAATTTCAAAAAATTTAGCCGACCAAAACGCCGTCTTTCAAAATTAATTTGCGTTGTGTGCGCGTCGCAAAATCGTTGTTGTGCGTTACCAAAATCAGCGCCGTTTTTTCTTGTTCACAAAGTTGCAAAAGCAATTGCATTACGCTTTCGCCCGTGTGTTCATCGAGGTTTCCCGTCGGTTCGTCAGCGAGAATCAGCGGCGCGTGATTGATGAGCGCGCGCGCGATCGCCACGCGTTGACATTCGCCGCCCGAAAGCTTTACCGGCAAGTGATTAACGCGTTCCCGCAAGCCCACTTTTTCAAGCAACGCCAACGCTTCTTCGCGCGCACGTTTCACTGGCGTTCCCGCGATTTTTGCCGCCAAAAGCACATTTTCAAGCGCCGTTAATTCTGGCACCAAATGATACGATTGAAAAACATAAGCAATCAAACGCGTGCGGGCTTGCGCCAAAAACGCGTTCCCGCGACCCGTAATTTTTTCGCCTGTCCAAAAAATTTCGCCTGCGGTCGCGTTGTCGAGTCCGCCCAAAATTTGCAACAACGTGGTTTTACCCGAACCGCTCGCGCCGCAAATCGAAACACTTTCGCCTGCGCGAACCTGCAAATTAACGTCCTTCAAAACTTCGAGCGTTCCCGCCAAAGTATTAAAATTTTTTTTCACATTTTTTGCTTCAAGTACAATCGACATAATTTTAATTCAATAATTGTTGAACACAAGCGACAAATTGATTGCCACGATCGGCATAACTTTTAAACATATCAAAACTGGCAAATCCCGGACTAAACAAAATCACCGCGCGCTTGGCGGGAACGCATTTTGCAGCCGCAAACGCCGCCGTTGTCGCCGCTTGCAAACTTTCAAAAACTTGCGAATTAACCGCCGTTCCCGCAAAATGATTTTGCATTTCTGGCGCGGTTTTACCAATGAGAAACGCTTGTGCAATCGTTCCCGCGAGCGTTTCCGCAAAATGCTTCAAATCGCCGCCCTTGCCTAACCCGCCGCCAATCCAAAAAATGGTCGCGTCGGGAAAACTTTTGAGCGCCGCGTAAACCGCGTGAAAATTTGTTCCTTTCGAATCGTCCCAAAATTCAACGTTCCCGCAACTCGCGACTTTTGCCAAACGATGTGCGCGCGGCTTAAACGCTTGCGCCGCCGCAATTAAATCGCTTTCTAAAAATCCGCGGGAACGCCAAAACGCCAACGCTAACGCGTAATTTTCCATTTGCGGAAATGTTTCAAAAATCGTTCCCGCGGGAACGCAATTTTTCACGCTTTCGCGCGTCGCAATTTGCGTTTGCGGCGGGAACGCGATTTTTAGTTTTTTCGCCAACGCGGGAACGCTTTCGCCGATTATGCAAATTGCATTGGTGGGAGCGCGCTCAATCAAATGAAATTTTGCGCGAAAATAAGTTTCTAACGAACCGTGGCGCTCAAGATGGTCTTCGTCAATATTTGTCCAAAGCACCGCATTGGGCGACATTTTTTCCAGCGGTTCAGCTTGAAACGAACTCGTTTCGCAAACGATGATTTCGGCGGGAACGCAATTTTTTAAAATTTGCGTCGTGAGCGGAACGCCGTTGTTGCCGACTGCAACCGCGTTTTTGCCGAGACGATTGAGTGCGAACGCTAAAAATTCGGTGAGCGTGGTTTTGCCGTTGGTTCCCGTGACGCAAATCAATTCGCGTTCCCGCAAAAATTGCGCAGCGAAATCAATTTCTGTCAAACATTCGCAACCCGCGGCGCGCGCGATTTCAAGCCAAGGATGATTTGGCGGGAACGCCGGGCTGAAAACAACGGTCGCAAATTGCGGTGCAACCGCTGAATCAAAAGGCGTTCCCGACGCATCAAAAATCGTTCCCGCCACGCCTTGTTCTTCACAAAATTGCACAACGGCTTTGCCGCTCACGCCCGCGCCCAAAATGGCGACTGGAGCTTTTAAAATTTTGCGAATCATTTTTGCAATGCGTTGCGCGGGAACGTTTTTTTGCGCTCAATTTTATTTTTTAATTTTCACAAAAATGCGTTTGCCCGCTTGGATAATTGCGCCATCAGCGTTTTCGTGAGTCAATTTCACAAATGCGTCCGCCACTTTTTCTTCGTTCAATTTGACCGCGCCTTGCTCAATCAAGCGACGAATTTCTTTTTTGCTGGGGAACAATTGCGTTCCCGCGAGCAAATCAACGAGCGCCGCTTCGGCTGTTCCCGCGGGAACGAGCGTGTCCCAAGCGAATTCGGGAATGTCCGCGCGCACCTGTTTTTTTGAGAAAACGGCTTCAAATTGTTCGCGTTCGTATTTGCCAGCTTCTTCGCCGTAAAATTTTGCCGTGAGCGTCGCCGCGAGACGTTTTTTCATTTCCATCGGGTGCTCTTGTTGCATTGCCAGAATTTCAGACGGCGTTTTTTCGAGCAGCAATTCGTAGTAAATCCACATCGTTTTGTCGGGAATGCTCATCACTTTGCCGAACATATCTTTGGCAGAATCGTTGAGCGCGATGTAGTTGCCGTAACTTTTTGACATTTTGCGTTCGCCATCGAGACCAACGAGCAGCGGGAGCGTCATCACGGCTTGCGGTGGCAAACCTTCTTCTTCGAGGAATTGGCGACCGACAAGATTATTAAATAACTGATCTGTGCCGCCGAGCTCGATATCGCTTTTCACCATAATCGAGTCAAAACCTTGCAAGAGCGGATACAAAAATTCAACGATCGAAATCGGCGTTTTGCTTGCATAGCGCTTTGCGAAATCGTCGCGTTCGAGCATGCGCGCCACGGTCATGCGACGGCAAAGTTGCAAGGTGTCAAGCATCGTCATTTTGCCAAACCATTCGCTGTTGCGGCGCACTTCCGTTTTCGCGGGATCGAGAATTTTAAACGCTTGGTCGAGATAAGTTTTTGCGTTGTTTTCGATTTCTTCTTCGCTGAGAATCGGACGCACCACCGAACGACCCGTCGGGTCTCCGACGCGCGTCGTAAAATCGCCGATTATCAGCACCGCCTGATGGCCCAAATCTTGGAATTGGCGCAATTTATTAAACACAACCATGTGGCCAAAAGTCAAGTCTGGACGCGTTGGGTCAACGCCCAGCTTCACGCGCAATTGCTTGCCTGCCTTGAGGCGTTCAAGCAAATCTTCTTCGCCGATAAATTTTTCGGCACGCAATTTCAACAAATTGATTTGTTCTTGTGCATTCATAACTAAAAAATTAAAACATTTTCTCCATTATATAAATCCCAGGCGCAACTCTCAACGCTATTCCTTGCCGACTAATCCCAATTTTTTAAAAGGCGGAAAAGATTTAACACAAAAAGCGATTAAAGCGGCAATGGACGCAACACGCGGGAACGGCATTTTGGCGCTTGATCGCGGAAACGGGTTTTTTCAACCGCGAAGGAATCAAAGGAAACAAAGATTTGGGCAACCCGAAAACAAAACGCGAAGCGTTTCCCATTGATAACCCAAGTAATTTTGAGCAACGCGAAAAATCACTTGGGGTAAAAACAAGATCCCAAAAATCTGAAAGGTTTCCCAACTCGCCCGCGGGAACGCGAAAATGAAAAACCATAGGCTGATTAGAAAAAAATAGGAACTTTGCAGTGCCGAAGGCACTGAAATTGCGGGAACGCGTTCCCGCGATGGCTAACCCCCACAAAAGCGAGCGAATTTTATTTCAGTTATTTTCAAACTCGGTCATCGTCATAGTCATCGTCATAGTCGCGCGAATGCGCGTCTCGCGTGTGGGGGTAAAACAAAAATAAAATCAGCCCGAAGGGAGGGCATTTTCGGAAAATTTTCGGGTGATTACATCGTTTACGAGGAAAGCGAAGCGGCGGGTTTTTGTTACACGGCGTTTTCGAATCTTTCCGTCTATGCCGATCAGATTTACGAAATCATCGGCACGCCGATTCCCGAACCGAGCGCTTTCGGTTTGCTCGCGGGCGCGGGAGCGGCGGTGCTCATTGCGGCACGTCGCCGGCGGCGACGCGTTCCCGCGAGGGCGAGCGCCAGCGTTCCCGCAAGCAGGCTGAACGCCGAAGGCTCGGGGATGAGCGGAGAAAAAATCGGCTTGCCTGCGGCATCGACCAGGAACTTGTCCTCAATTCCGAAAAAAGTAATCTCCTCAATGTAAATCGGAGAAGAAGCCCACGAGCCGTTATATTCGTCGTAAATGGCGCGATCGAAATAAAAAATATCGTTGTAATGTTTTACGTCAACGGCATGCAGTTCCGGTTTCGGGTTGTTAAGATCGTTCGGAACAGAGTCGGTCACCCAGATTTTCGTAATCTTATTTTCCGTTCCCGTCTTTTCAACCTCCATGCCCCACAGTGTCCACGCGTGGTTGCTGCTGCGGATTTGGGCAATGTAGTCGCCGCTCGTGAACCAGTGCATGAGCGCATCCGTAATCAGGGTTTCTTTGGTATTAAGCCAGCCGCGGGTGAATAAAATGGAGTTGTTGTAATCGCCGGCCGGAAGATACGGTCCGTAGGGAAATGTTCCTTTCGGATAGGAGAGCGTCGGGTGCGTTTGAGTGAGATACCAATCGATTGCCTTGAAAACGTAGTCGCCGCTGTCGCCGAAATACCGATCCGTATCGTATTTCCGATAAAGTTCTTCCTGTTCCCAACGCTTGCCCGTGTATTGATATTTTTCGGCGACGCGATTCTGCCACCACATTATCATATTGACGGAAGTCGCCGCCCAGCAACCGTTGCGGGACTGAAATGTATTATACCAACCGCTTGTTTCGGAAACGCCTTTCGCCCAATATTGAACGGTTTCCGCGCTCAGCGCGGCGGGAACGCAGAACAGCAGCGCCGCCGTTCCCGCGGCGAGAAGTGAGCTAATTGGAATAATGTTTTTCATATATTTTATAATTTTTTTTGTTTAAGATTTTAAGATTTCGTTTGAAGAGTGTTTTCAAACTTGAAATATTCTAAAATTCAAAAAAAAAAACGCAAGCGAAAAATCAAAAAAACCTTCAAAATCCCAAAATCTGTGGATAAAAATTTCCCGTTCCCGCGTTCCCGTAGAAAAAAATCTCGCCCGAAGGACAAAGGTTCCTAAGTTTCGGCGGTTTTAGCCGCCGAATAAAATCGAAAAATCTCTTTAAATTCTTTAGCGAGCTTCGCGAGCAGGTTCTCTTGATTTCTTTTTTTGTTCCCGTTTCCGCGCACCAGCGCGCCTTGCGTTGCCTTAGCAACGCGCCCCAAAAAATCTTCGTGCCTTCGTGTTCTTCGTGTGAGAAATTTTCCGTTCCCGCGTTCCCGTCGCCCCACCCAAAAATAATTCGCGTAAATTAGCGCTTATTCGTAGTTCAAAAAAACTTCCAGCGTCCCCGCAGAATTTTAACTTTAACAAAAAAACCGTTCCCGCGATTTTACGGGAACGGCTTTTTGTTTCAAGCGAGTTTAAAACTATGCTTGTTTTTCTTCTGCTGCGGGAACGAGCTCGATGAGAGCCATTGGAGCAGCGTCGCCTACGCGTGGGAGAGCCAACTTGTAGATGCGAGTGTAGCCACCATTGCGAGCGAGAAATGCTGATGCGCGTTCTTTGAAGAGCACGTTAACAGCTTTTTCGTTGCGGATTTTTGAAAGTGCCAAGCGGAAGAAGTGAAGTTTTTGAACCTTATCTTCTGTTTGAGCAGATTTTTTTGCGATGGTGATAACTTTTTCAGCGAAAGGACGAAGTGCCTTAGCTTTCGCAACCGTCGTTTTGATGCGGTTGTGAATGAAGAGCTGTGACGCGAGATTTGCGAGAAGCGCTTCGCGGTGCTCTTTCTTAACGCCGAGTTGTGAACGGTGTTTGCAGTGACGCATTTTAGTAAAACTTTTCTATTGTTAAATTAATGAATTAACGAATTATTCTTCGCCTTCAATTGAGATTGGGCCACGAGCTTCGAGATCTGCGTGACGTTGTGCAATCAAATCTTGGTCGAGCAAGTTTTGGTCAAATTCCATACCCAATTCAACGCCCAATGACAAAAGACGCTCTTTAATTTCTGTGAGCGATTTTTTACCAAAGTTGCGGTATTTGAGCATATCTTGTTCAGACTTCAATGCCAATTCACCGACTGTGGTGATGTTTGCATTGTTCAAGCAATTTGCTGCACGAACCGAGAGTTCGATTTCGTTGACACTCATATTGAGAATCTTGCGAAGTTTGTTGTCTGCGCTATTGGCAGCATCGTCCGACTTACCATCGTCGATCACGCGTGCTTCGTCGCTTACGCCGTCAAACACTGAAATGTGTTTGCGGAGAATTGCGGTAGCGTCCGCGAGAGCTTCTGTTGGGGTCGTGCGACCATCTGTCCAGATTTCAAGCACGAGCTTTTCGTAGTCCATTTTTTGACCTTGACGGCAATCTTCAACCGACACGTTTACTTTTGAAACTGGGCTGAAAAGTGAGTCAATTGCGATTTCGCCAATTACTTGTTCTGCTGGCTTGTTGTCGTCTGCGCGGCACCAAGCACGTCCCGTACGCACCGTCAATTCTGCGAAGAATGGGCGCTTTTTGTTGAGCGTGCAAATAAGTTGATCAGGGTTAACAATCGTCAAACCTGCATCGAGACGGATATCCGAAGCTTTGATTTCGCCTTCTTTATCTGTTTCGATAGAAACCTTGTAGATCTTTTTTGAATCTGCCGCTTTGATAATAACCTTTTTCAAGTTGAGAATAATCTCGACGACATCTTCTTTGACATCTTCAATTGTTTGGAATTCGTGTTGAACACCTTCAATCTTAACCGTAGAAATCGCAGCGCCTTCAATGGAACTGATCAAAATACGACGAAGGGCCGTACCGAGAGTTTGTCCGTAACCTTTTTCAAAAGGTTCCGCGACAAATTTTCCATAGGTATCTGTAACCACCTCTTTGTTAAGAGATTGTGGAAGTTGAAAACTTGCAAGACGTTTTGGCATAATGATTTTCGTTGGTTAAAATTAGCGGCTGTAGAATTCAACGATAAGTTGAACGTTAATATCTTGAACCATTTCTTCTTTTGCTGGCTTGCGATCTACCGAGCCCGAGAGAGCTGCTTTGTCGCAGGAAAGCCATGCAGGAACAACGCGATTTTGCGCTTCGAGCACTTTGGTTACGAGACCTTTTGAAGATGTGCGATCGCGAACGGTAATTTTATCTCCCACCGAGCATGAATAGCTTGGAATGTCCACCTTGCGGCCGTTAACGCAAACGTGACCGTGCCCCACCAATTGGCGAGCACCGCGGCGCGTATTTGCAAAACCGAGGAGGTAAACAACAGAATCAAGACGATTCTCGAGGAGTGTTAAGAAGTTTTCACCGACAACGCCACCTTGTTCTTTCGCGCGTGCAAAAGTCAGGCGGAATTGTTTTTCTGACAAACCGTACATGAAACGCAATTTTTGCTTTTCATTCAAACCGATTGAATAACCGGTTACTTTACGGCGAAGCGTTGGGCCGTGAACTCCAGGAGGATACGGACGACGTTCTTCAGATTTACACGTTGGGAGAATATTCTGCCCAAAGCGGCGGTTTAACTTTGATGTTGGACCAGTATAACGTGACATGGTTTTATTTTTTTATTATTTGGCGGCGGATTAACTAACGCTCGGTTTGCCGTAGCCGAGCGCGATGAAATTATTAGACGCGACGGCGTTTTGGAGGACGGCAGCCATTGTGTGGCACTGGCGTTACATCCAAAATGCTGGTAACGTTGAGACCCAATTGTTGCAATGCACGAATCGCGCTATCGCGACCTTGTCCAGGACCGCGCACTTTCACAGAAACATCTTTCAAGCCATGCGACATTGCCACTTTAGCTGCGTCTTGACAAACAACTTGACCTGCGAATGCTGTCGATTTGCGGGAACCGCGGAAATTGCATTTACCTGACGACGACCACGAAATCACGTTGCCGTTGGTGTCTGTAAATGTAACTTTTGTGTTATTAAATGTTGCGAGAATATTGCAAACGCCTGTCGTAATATTCTTTGAGCCTTTCGCGCGACGAATCTTAACTTCTTCAAGACCTTCTGCGAGAAGTTCTTTAGCCGTAATAATCTTCTTTTCGGGAGCTGCTGGAACTTCGGCTGCTACTGCTTCATTCTTAATTTCTTCACTCATGGATAAATTTCTCCTTTAAAACGATTATTTAGAAACAACGCCAATCGTCTTGCGAGCGCCTTTACGGGTGCGAGCGTTGGTTTTTGTGCGTTGACCGCGAACAGGCAAGCCACGGAAATGGCGCAAACCGCGATAAGATTTGATTGATTGCAAGCGCTTAATGTTGCCTTGCACTTCACGACGAAGGTCGCCTTCGCATTTATAACCTTTTTCGACAATGTAATTGACGATGTCGGTCAATTGTTTTTCTGTGAGCTTGTCAGAACGCATTGCTGGGTCAAGACCGAGAGCTTGCACAATCTCTGTTGCGCGAGTTGGGCCAATACCATAAATATAGCGCAATGCAATTTCAACGCGCTTGTTATTTGGAATATCTACACCGAGTAAACGTGGCATATTTTTATTGGTTAATTGTTAGTAATAATAAGCCTCTTTTTGAGGACCAGATTCACCTCACCCAAAACGAGCAAGATAAAAGTTGTTTTGTTATTTTACACCATTTCAAAAAAAAATAAAAGAACTTTTTTCTCGTTCCCGCCAAAAACTTTAAAAAAACACAAAATCGCCCTCCGCGGGAACGCAAAAAACTTAAACGGAACGACAGATTCGCCAAAAACAAAATCGAAAAATTCAAACTCAATTCAAAAATCTTTCCAAATAAAACGTTCCCGCGAAAATTTCCACGGGAACATTTTTTAACAATCTGACACAAAATTTATTTGCGACGACGACGCGCGGCAACAAGCGCCAACGCACCCAAACCCGCGAGCAAGCCAAACATCGACGGCTCGGGGATAATGCTAATTGACAAATTGGAAAATGTCGCATTGTTTGTATTATTTGCGCCGTCTCCATAAAGTCCAATGCTTTTCAAATCAAATGAAGTTCCAAGATCGACAGTTGCTGTATGGTCACTTGAAACTAATTTCAAAGAATAATTCTCCCCAACTTTTGAAATTGTTCCCGAAACCGTAAGCTTGGTATTTGCAGTAAATGTTGCACTACCAACTTGCGTAGCAGAATCAATTTTACCCATCAAATCTGTTGCATTCTCTTTTAATTGGTAACTTTTTTTAGAAACATCATTTGTTTTTGCATAAACCAATTTATTTCCATACATTCCATTCTGATAATTCTTACCAATCATAATCGTTCCTGAATCAGAATTAGAACCTATCAACGACAATGTAAATGAACCATCCAAATTTTGAACGTTTAAATCAAATTTAAAATTCAATTCTTCTCCTGAAGACAATTCCAACACTTCCGTGAATGTATATGAAGCATAAGACTGTGACCAATTACTATTAGCCAAACTAGCACTTCCCGCAGAAATTACAAACTTTCCACGGCCAGGACGACCATTTCCAATTTCCCAGGAGGATGCCTGATCAAACAAATTACCATAGGAAACTACTGCAGCATTAGCCGCGAGGGTTGTCGCAGCGAGGAGTGATGAGATAAGAATAAGTTTTTTCATAGTAAGAAAATTCTAAATCAAAAAAAAAAAACGCAAGCATAAAATTAAAAAAAATTAAGTTTTAAATGCGCTCCCGCGCGAAACACTAAAATCTCGTTCCCGCCCCTTGTAGCGAAGATAAAATTGGTTCCATCTCGCGTTGCTCGGTATCGCCTTCTTGAAAAATCGCGTTCCCGTGTTCTGCCGCGCTTTCAGCGCTGGTGGATTTTATTCTTTTACCCAGGGCTTGCGCCCTGGGCTAATTCTGTCGCGCCGTTGGCGCTTTGAGTTTGCTGGAAAAAATAACAAAAATGGAGCGGCAAGATGCCGCTCCTCCCAAAAAGTTCGCCCCCTTAAAGTTCGCGTTTACTTCGCGCAAATTCGTAATTGAAAAAATCCTGTTCCCGTGTTCTGTCGCGCTTTCAGCGCTCAATATTTGAGTTTACAAAAAAACCTTTTCGCCGCAGGCGCTTTCGCGCGGGAACGCGCTTTTCGCGAAGCGCTTTTGAAATTATGCAAGCACTTTTTGCAAAACTTAACATTTAAAGTCCGAATTTGCGTTCCCGCGCGGGAACGACGGCGATTTTAAAAACACTGGCAAGCGGTGTTTGTAGAGATTTTTCACAGCAATACGAAAAATTAAAAACGATACCAACGGCAAAACGATTACTTGAAAACAAAATTGCGCAATTACCAAACCTACCAACGAAATCGATGCTTCGACAATATCGCTCGCATTGCGAAAAATTTGTTTCAAATAGCGTTTTGAATAATCAATACGCTCCACAAAACCATGGTTATTATTCCCAAAAATTTCGTTTCTAAATTTCGCCGTTTGTTCATCAACAATCATCAATGTTTCATCGCAAGACTTCATTTGCGGCTCAAAAAAATAGCGATCTACCACGACATTTGACAACGCGCAAATCGGCAACAAACAACGCAACAGCACCAACAAAATAAAAACGCGCAACAAATGATTACACGCCCAATCGCCCCAACGCCAACGCGTCAAGGGATAAGCCAACAAAAGCGTTCCCGCAAGAATCAACAAGCCGTTCCCGCCAATCAACGCCACCACTTCGTAGGACAATTTTTGAATGCTCAACGAAACGACCGCCGTAAACATCACATCCGAAAGCGTTTCGATAACATCATCGACGGGATCGAGCACTTCGCCAACGCCAATACTCACGCCAACGCCCATCGGCTCTGCTGAAACTTGCGTGCTTTTTGCCACCGAAATCGCAGCATTCACACCGCGCGCCGTAACAAAGGTCGCTCCCGCCTTTTTAATCGAATCTTCAAAATATTTATCCGCGCAACCATTAATTTCATCATCAAAAACAAATGAAAATAACGAAATCGCCACCAAAACGAACGACAACAATAAATACTTAAAAAAAGGTTTCATAATTCAAGAATACTCCTGCGCGGGAACGCCAAAATTACAACGCACGACCATGCGAACGCTCAAGCATCACTGTCGCCTCACCATTGCGGAAAAGCGTGATTTGCCCCGAAGACGAAACAACAATCGCAACACAATCTGCCACAATCGAAATCGCACAAGCCGCCGCATGACGCGTTCCCAAACCACTTTGCAAATTCATTTTCAAACCCGAATGCGCCGCCGTCACAAAACTTCCCGCCGAATCAATCACACCATCACCACTGATCACAAACGCTCCGTCAATCAACGCCAATTCTTTAATTGTTTCGACCATAAACGGATTCACAATATTTTTATCGTCATCGCTGTAACCATTAAGCGGATTTAAAATTAACGGCTCAATGTAGGGTTTAATTTCATTCAAACGCCCGACAATAAACATCGAACCCACGGCTTTGCCTTCGCGACCTTCCACCGCGAGATCTGACGCCAATGCAATTATTTTTTCAATGACCTCAGGCGCAATATGAGACGGAATCAACGCGCGCGCTTTTTCACTCGCGGCAATTGTCGGGAACTCATCAATCACATTGACAACCATAAATGTATCAAAACGATTCGAGCCCGCGTTCCCGCCCAAGCACGCAACGCGATCGGTTGTTTTTAACAAACCGCGCATCAAGCCAATAAAAATCGCCGCGCGCAATTGCGACAAACGGTGCGCCGAAAATGCCCGCACAAAAATTTGTTCATACGATTCGCCACTTTCATTATGAATATCAAGATCTTTTTCTGACGAAATCAAAACCACTTTATAACTGCCTTTGCGGGAATTAATGATCAGCGGCGGCGTCGAAAAAGTGTCCACAAACACGAAAAAATGCGTGCACTCGCTTTTTGTCGCAACGGTTATCGCCGTTCTTCCCAACAATTTTGAAATCTTATTTTGCTCAGTATGGCCCTTGCTGCGAGATTCACCATGAAAATAAGCCATCAAACTTTTGCGAAACTTCGACAACTTATCATCAAAATCAAAACTATTCTTAAAATTTTTGTTCCCAAGAAAACTTACCAGCTCTGCAAGAATTTCCGTATAATTGCGCGTTTTTTCAGGCGCCAAAAATACGACTAAAAGACAAGTTTCTGGCTTATCGTCTTGTGTTTTTGAACGCACGCGGCCAATCGCGATCGTTGGCGAATTAAGATATTTCGAGCGGGAACGCGCCAAGCGCACCGTGTCGTCAATACGCCCTGGCAACGATGTTTTGCGAAGCATCAAAGTTTCAACCGTCTCGCTTAAAACCTCATCACGCGTTCCCGCAGGCAAAACAACTTTTAACAACTCTCTTATCGCCTCTGCCAAGCTAACGCTTTGCAAGTCAACAATTCGACGAGGGGCAATAAGACGATCAATACGCACTTTTTAAAAACGTTTTTCCCAGTTGAGAGCGCCCTTCTTGTATTCGTACCAAAGTCCAAAAAGAAGGACAAAAATAAAAATGCCAAGCCCTGCAATCATCCCGCCTGCCATTGATTGCAAACCTGTGTCTTGCAAAAATGGACGGTAAATAATCGCCGCAGGAATCAAAAATACGACCTCAATATCAAACAAAATAAACAAAATTGCTGTCACATAAAAGCGAAAATTCGCGCGCGGATGCGGATTGCTTTTCAACTTAATACCGCATTCGTAAGCAATATCTTGATTACGATTGCTATGACCGTGCTGACCTGTAATATGACTCAAAATAATAATAATTACGGGCAATGCGCAACCAATAATTACTTGCACGAGCACTGGCAAATACGAAAATTCTTGAACTTCTTGCATATATTGAAAATTTTAAACCGCACAAATATTTTTCGCAAGCACCAATTAAAGCAAATCCTCGCGTTTAAGCAATGCTTCTGGCGATGGCTCGCGTTGCATAAAATCAAAGAAAAGCGTTCCCGCGTCGGCAGCGTTCCCGCGAGCCAAAATTTTCTTGCGAAATTCCGTTCCCGTCGCGCGATTAAAAAGTCCTTCTTTCAAAAATCGCGTAAAGCAATCGGCATCGAGCATTTCTGCCCACTTGTAAGAATAATATCCCGCGGCATAACCCACCGCGTCTGAAAACAAATGCAAAAATTTATAAGCCAAACAGGTTTGCGTTTCGCTCGTTGGCACCAAATAATCGCCAATTTCGCGATTCCAATAATCGTCAAAATCGCAATTCTTAAACCGTTCCGTAAAAATATGAAAATCCAAATCCATTTTCGCAAACGACAATTGGCGCACCGTTCCCGCCGCCGCTCGAAAATTTTGCGACTTCAACAATTTTTCAAGCAAACTTTGCGGGAGCGCTTCGCCCGTCGCATAATGTTTTGCAAAAACACCCAACGATTCAGCATGCTTGCACCAATTTTCCAAAATCTGCGAAGGCAATTCCACAAAATCCCAAGCGACATTCGTTCCCGCAAGCGCCGGAATCTCCACTTCGCTCAAAATATGATGCAACAAATGTCCAAACTCGTGAAAAATAGTCGTTACTTCCAAAAAATTCAACAACGCCGGCTTGTCTGCCGTTGGCATCGCCAAATTGCCGACAATCAAACCCAAGTGCGGACGCGTCGTTCCCGCGGGAACGCCAAATTGCGAGTGCGGAGTATTCGCATATTCTGCGGTTTCGAGCGAATTCATCCACGCTCCCGAACGCTTTGATTCGCGCGGGAACCAATCTGTGTAAAACGCGCCAATCATGTTCCCGCCATCAAAAACTTCGTAAGTTTTTACATCTTTATTCCAGCCCTGCACCGCCAAATTTTGACGAATTTCAATGCCGTAAAGTTTGCGAGCAATCTCAAACGCTCCCGCAATCACCGCATCGACGGGGAAATACGGACGCAACAATTCTTCGTCAAAATCGTATTTTTCGCGGCGCAATTTTTCGGTCCAAAAACCCACAGCCCACGGCGCAATTTTTCCCGTTCTCGTCGCAATTTCATCACCATTTTTCTTTGCAAATTCCAATAATTCTGCATTTTCTTTTTGAAAAAATGGCTCGACGCGGGAACGCAAATTTTCTACAAATTTCAATGCGTTCCCGCCACTTTTTGCCATGCGTCGCGAAGTGGTATAATCTGCAAAATTTGCAAATCCGAGCAACGTCGCCATCTCTTGTCGCAATGCTAAAATTTCGCGAATCAATTGCATGTTATCAAATTTTCCGCCGCGCGCAATCGCGTTTGACGCTTCCCAAAATTCTTTGCGCAAATCATCATTTTCTGCATATTGCATAATCGGCGACAAACTCGGCGCTTGCAATGTAAAACGCCACGTTCCCGCAGGCAAGTTTTTACTTTTTGCGCTTTGCTCTGCCGCGTCAAGCGCGCTCGCGGGAACGCCCGCCAAAAGCGATTTATCTGTGATAATTTTTTCCCACGCGTTTGTCGCGTCTAAAACGTGATTGGTAAAAAGCGTCGTTTTTTGCGCCAACAACGCGTTAATTTCTGCCAAGCGTTTTTTCTTTTCTTCTGGCAAATCAGCGCCATTTTCACGAAAATTAACGAGCGTTTCTTCAAGCAAACGTTTTTCCGTTCCCGTCAAATCTGCGGGAACGCTCTTTTCTGCCGCGATTTTTATCACGCGCCACAAATCTGCATTCAAGGTCAGCCCACAAAAAAAGTCCGTTACCGCCGGCAAAACTTGATTGTAAGCCGCGCGCAACGCGTCCGAATTCTCCACGCTTTCCAAATGACAAACACGTCCCCACGCGCGTTCAAGCACGCCCGACGCTTCTTCCAACGCCACAATCACGCTCGTAAAATTGCAATCGGCTTCACTTTGCGCACAAATCGCCGCAACATTCGACTTCGCCAACGCCAACGCTTCCTCAATCGCGGGAACAATTTTGTCAGCCGTCATCGCCGACCAATCAGGATAAAAAACATCAGATAAAAACAGATTCATAATTCTATTAAAAATAACTCCACCCAAAATAACAAATCAATTTTCACAAAAACGCGTTCCCGCCATTCCCGCAGAAAAAATCTCGCCCGAAGGGCAAAGGTTCCTAAGTTTTCGGCGGTTTAAGCCGCCAAAAAAATTCAAAAAAATCTTTAAATTCTTTAGCGAGAAAAGCGAGCAGGTGCTCTTGATTTCTTTTTTTTTGCGTTCCCGTTCCCGCGCCCACCAACAAAAAATCTTAGTTTCCCTTAAACTTTCCCCCCGTAGTTTCCATAGTTGAAAAAAATCAGCGTTCCCGCAAACTCTCAGCTTTTTTAGTTCACTCCCTTCGGGACTGATGTTATTTTTATTTTACCCCCACACGCGAAACGCGCATTCGCGCGACTATGACGATGACAATGACGATGACCGAGTTTGAAAATAACTGAAATAAAATTCGCTCGCTTTTGTGGGGGTTAGTCATCGCAAGCGATTTTAGTGCCTTCGGCACAAACCAAGTTCCTATTTATTCCTACTAAACCTAAGGTTTTTCAGCGTTCCCGTTCCCGCGAAAGATAAAAATCTGTGAAGTCTGTGAGATCGGTGGGAGAAAAGTAAAAATGGAGCGGCAAGATGCCGCTCCTCCCATAAAATTTGCGCAATCTGCGAGATCTGCGTGAGAAAATTCCCGTTCCCGCGTTCCCGCGCCGTTTGCGTTCCCGCCGTTTTTTCATTTTGCGCTTGCGGGAACGGCTTATTATAATAGTTTTATGAAAATTCACATCAATGGATACAAGGGCCGCATGGGCCAAGCAATTATTGCCGCCGCAGAGTTGGCGGGAACGCAAATTTCAGGAAAAACCGACGCGGGCGACGATTTCGTTCCCGAAATTTCCAAAGCGGACGCGGTGATCGATTTTTCTTTTCACGCGGTAACGCCGATTTTAGCGCAAGCGTGCGCGGCGGCGGGAACGCCACTCGTGATTGGCACAACAGGCCACAGTGCCGAAGAACGCGCAATTATCGAAGAAGCCGCCAAAAAAATTCCAATCGTTTGGGCGGGCAATTATTCGGTTGGCGTAAATGTTTTAAATTGGCTCGTTGGCAAAGCCGCACAATTGCTCGATAGCAGCTTTGAAGTTGAGCTCGTCGAAATGCACCACCATCACAAAAAAGACGCGCCTTCGGGAACGGCAGAAAAATTGCTCAAAATCATCGAAGCGGCGCGCAAACAAGACCGCAGCGTTGAAAAACACGGTCGCTCGGGCGTGATTGGCGAGCGTTCCCGCGAAGAAATTGGCGTTCACGCATTGCGCGGCGGCTCGGTTGTTGGCGACCACACCGTCATTTTTGCAGGCGAAGGCGAACGCGTTGAATTGACGCACAAAGCAGAATCGCGCGCGATTTTTGCAAACGGCGCCGTGCATGCAGCATCGTGGGTTGTCGGAAAAGCCCCCGCAATTTACGGCATGGAAGACGTTCTTGGCTTGAAATAAAATGTTGGCGCTCATCAAAATTTTGGGATTTTTACTTTCGCTTTTGCCACGATTTGTAATTCGTTGGATTTGCGTGAGCATCGCGCATTTGTTGTTTGCAATTATGCCCAAACGCAAATGCGTAACAATCAACAATCTCAGCCATTTTGATGAAACTTTAAGCGAAAAAGAATTGCACGCGCTCGCGCTCGAATCGGCGGCGCGCACGATTGAAATGGGAATTTTTGCACTCGTTTCGCCATTTTATTCTGCCAAAAAAATTCGCAAACTTTACCAATTTGACACGACGCTGCTCGACAAAGTCGTCGCCGAAAAAAAAGCGCTCGTCATCGGCGTGCCGCATTTTTCGCAAATGGAAGTACTGACGGCGGTAAAACTGTTTTCAAAATCCCCCGCAGAAAAAACCGAAATCGGCACGTTTTACCGTCCATTCAAATCAAAAGCCATTGAAAAATGGGTGAAAACTTCGCGGGAACGCTTTGGCATGAAGCTGCTTTCCCGTAAAGCCGGGCTCGTGCAAGCCAAACATTTTTTGAATAGCGGGAACGTTGTTGTTGTGCTCTTTGATCAAAGCCCGGGCGCGCGTCGCGGAGCCGTTTCGCTTTTTGACCAACGCGTAACGACCAACAGCGAATTGGCGGGAACGCTCGCCGCCAACAAACAAGCCCAACTTTGCGTGGTTTATTGCGAGCGCAACGACGTTTTTAGCGGCACGATTCATTTTGAAATTATCAATTCTAAAAATCCAAGCGACGCGCTCGCCAACACTTGCGCGCTCAACGATTGGCTGCTCGCCAAAATGCGTTCCCGCAAAAATCTTTGTGCCGATTGGCTTTGGTTGCACGATCGTTTCAAAGGTTTTGACACATTTTTTAAAGAACACAAAAAAAATCATTTGCCGCAAACGCTCGATTATTACGGCTTAAAAACGCTCCCGAAAAAATTCCGCTTGTGGATTCGCCTGCCCAATTGGCTCGGCGACATCGTCATGGCGTTCCCGCTCATTCAAACCTTGCGACGGGAACGTCCAGACGCAGAAATTACGCTGATTGCGCGCAAACATTTTTTGCCGATGCTCGAACAATTGGGCGTTGGCGACCAGCTCATCGCGCTCCCGCCCAAAGGAAAAGGTTATTACAAATTTTGCTACAAGTTGCGGGAACGCCATCCTGACACGCTCTTGCTTTTTACCAATTCTTTACGCAGCGATATTGAAGCTTGGCTCATCAACGCCAAAGCAACTTTTGGCATGGTGCGCAACAGCTATCCGCGCCCATTGCTCGAACGCGGCTGGCGCGTTCCCGCGACGCTCGATTTAACAAAAAACCACCAAACGCGCGTTTGGGAAATGTGGTTTAAAAGTTTTGAACTCCGCGCGCCGCTTGATTTGTCGCCGCTCCCGCTCGCGGTTGAAAAACAATTCCGCATCGGTTTAATTTGTGGCACAGAAAATTCGCCCGAAAAACGCTGGCCAATTGAGCGCTGGCGGGAACTCATTGCGCAATTGCTCACAAAATATCCAACGCTCGAAATTTATCTTTTTGGCACAGCCAAAGACGGCGCAATCACCGCGCAAGTCGCGCAAAACCAACCCGCCAATGTTATCGACCGCGCCGGAAAAACCGATTTGCCAACTTATATGCGCGAGCTTTCATCTTGCCGCGCAATTGCTTGCAACGACACGGGCGGCATGCACCTCGCAAATATGCTCGGCGTTCCCGTGGCTGTCGTTTTTGGACCAACAAATCCTGTTCGCACCGGGCCGATTTTTGACGCGCCAAAATTTATTTTGCAACCCGAAAATTGTCCGCCAACAGGTGGCATGGATATTTCGCGCGTTCCCGCAAGCCGCGTTTTAGACGCGCTCGCGACGCAATTACAATAAAATTATGACCACTACACAAAATCGCATTATTTGGCTCGACGTGATGCGTTGGGTCGCAATGTTTGGAATCGTTTTTTGCCACGCGGGCGATCCATTTAATTTTTCAACATCGGCGGGAACGGATCCCGATTTTATTTGGTGGGGCGCGATTTGGGGTTCGCTCGTGCGCTATTCGGTTCCGCTTTTTGTGATGATTACGGGAGCGCTTTTGTTGCCGATTCACGAAGAAACGCTCGGCGGATTTTATAAAAAACGCATTTTGCGCGTGCTTTGGCCGTTCTTAATTTGGTCGATGGTTTATTCGCTGTTCCCGTGGCTTTCAAGCGTGCTTGCGCCAAGCGCCGAAGCCGCAAAAACCGCCATCGAAACGACGTTCCCGTACAGCACTTTTATGAACGATGGCGCGGGAGCTTCAAGCGATTTAATCAGCGGGCTCAAACTTTGCGCGGCTTCGCTCATTTCGCTTCACAATCTTTCTTGCCACGTTTGGTACGTGTTTATGTTGATTGGACTTTATTTGTACTTGCCGATTTTTTCGGCTTGGGTCGAAAAAGCTTCGCTCAAACAAAAATACGTTTTCTTGAGCATTTGGGGCGTTTCGTTGCTTTTACCTTACGCGCGCGAATTTCTCGCTCCCGCCACGCCGCTCGGCTTAATTCTCGGCGAATGCGATTGGAACGCGTTCGGAACGCTTTATTATTTTGCAGGATTTAACGGCTATTTGTTGCTGGGACACGTTTTGCGGGAACGCTTTACAAAATCGCCCGCGCCATTCGCAAAAACGCTCGCGTGGGCCGTTCCCGCAATCGCCATTGGTTTGGTCGCAACATTTCTCGGTTTTCTTTGGGTGCGCGCCGTTGGCGCCGTTGATAAACCCGAAATTTTCACCGCACTCGCCAACAAAAACGGCATTTGCGCTTGGATTTGCTCGCTCGCACAAGGAGCCGACGCGGGAACGATTGCTCATTTTCAACGCGGACCAATGGTCGAATTATTTTGGCAATTTTGCTCGCTTCCTGTCGCGCTCGTTTCGGCGGGAACGTTCGCGATCATTCAACATATTCGCGTTCCCGCAGGACATTTTGCGAACTTTCTCGCCACGCTCGCAAAAATCGGTTTTGGATTTTATTTGGTGCACTATTTATACATCGGCGTGGGCTTTGCAACGGCGGGCAAAATAGGCGTTCCCGTTTGGGCGCAAACGCCTGTTTGCGCGCTTATCACTTTCGCGCTCACCTATTGCACGGTTTACATTTTCTACAAAATTTTGCCCTGCCGCAAAATCATTTTCGGGTAAAAATAAATCTCAAAAATAACAAAACGTTCTCGCGAAAATATTTCACGGGAACGGTTTTTTAAGGATTATTTTTTAAGCGTTTTTCAAACGATTCTCGAAAGCGCGCTTCTAATTTTGCATTCTCGTAAAATCCCTGTTCCGCCATGGCTTTGCCTTCTTTTTGCGCGAGTGCTTTGTCGTAATTAATGCCGTTCAAAATGCGTTCTGCGCGGAACAGCCAAAGCTGTTGTTTCGTCGTTATCGGGAGCGCCGCGATAAATTCATAAATCGGTCCATCTGGGAATACGCACGAAGAACGTTTTTGTAGAGAATTCGTTCTTGACATGATAAGACCTTTCTTTTTTGGGGTATTTATATCTATTCAAAAAATAAACAAGCACATTTATTTTTGGAATTCAGTCTAACATATCTTTAATGTTTTCACAAGGCGATTGAGCTCGGGCAAAATGTTGCGGGAAACATATTCGAGGCGCGCGAGCGCGGGCTGGACAAACGCCAAATAGCGCAGCTTGCCCATTTTTTCAGAAAGAAAATAATACGCGCCGAGCGCTTGCATTAGCCGTTGCGCCGCCGCTTTGTAAAAAATTATTTTTACAGCTTCGGGAACGTAATTCATACGCGCGCAATAATATTCAAAAAATACTTCGCGATCGGCGGGAACGATTTCAACATACGGATCAAACAAAAGAGAGGCAACGTCGTAAAATCCCGTTCCCGCGCGCATTCCCTGAAAATCGATAAAAACAGCGTTCCCTCCATGCCACATAATATTTTGCGATTGGCAATCGCGGTGAACAAGCTGACGCGGGAGCGCGAGCAAATCTGCGCGCAATTGCGCCAATTCATCGAGCAAACTTTTTGCGGGAATGTGATTTTGCGGGCCCACGGCATTGTCCAAAAAATAATTTTGTTCCCACAAATAATACGCGTCGTTAAAACCGTCTTGCAAAATTTCCGTTCCCGCGAGCGCGTCGAGCGGCGTTTGGTGAAGTTTTGCGAGCGAATCGAGCGCCAATTTGTAAGCCGCGCGCCAATTTTGCGTTCCCGCGGTTTGCAATTGAAACAAATCCACGCTCCCGAGATCTTCCATCACGAGTATTTTTTTTTCTCGATCGTGCAAAAAAACTTTTGGCGCGGGAACGCCGATTTTTGCGAGGAATTGCGCAATTCCCGCATACAAAAAATTTTCGTATTTGCTATCGTCGTAAACGCAAGCGATAGCGTCGCGGGAACGATAATTAACGCGAAAAAAGCGACGCGTGCCACCGCCTTTTAAAATTTCTTCGCTCGCAGAAAAATCAAACATTGCGACTTACAAATGTTTAATCAACGCTTTAGAATTACGGCCGTTGCTTTTAACTTCAGCAAGGCGCGTCGCAGGCAAATCTTTGGGTTGTGCATCAACAAAACCGCAAACGCTGTGGAAAAATCCGTAAGTTTGCGTCGTAAAAATGATGAGCGATTTTGCTCCGCGTTCCCGCGCCTGCATTTCTGCGAACGCGATTAATTTACTGCCAACGCCGCGATCTTGATAAAATGGTTGCACGTAAACGCTGCAAAGTTCGAGCGTTTTAGGCGCGTCTTCAAATTTGCGCAAACACGCGCAACCGATGATCGTGCCGTCAATTTCGTAAACAAAATAATCTTCCCAATGCTCTTCGATGTGGCAAAGTTTGCGTTGCACAAGACTTTGATTGCGCACGGCATTTTTGGTGATGGCATAAATTGCGGACGCGTCTTTTTTCTTTGCCCAGCGAATTGAATCGTATTCGTTGGCGTGAATCATCGTTCCCGTGCCCACTTTGTCAAAAATTTCCGCGAGCAAGCCGCCATTGCGCCGTCCGTCGAGAATGTGAGCGCGCACGATTCCCTGTTCGAGCGCGGCGACCGCAAACTGCGCCTTCCCGCGAACGCGGTCTTCCATTTTTACTGTTTTGCTTTTTAAAACTTGTTTGACATCTTGAAGATTTAAATTAATTTTCAACTCGCCATCAATTTCAAGCCCGTTAAACGGCGAAAGATAAATCAATTTTGACGCGCCGAGCGCGACTGCCAAATCTGCGGCGACCGAATCACTATTCGCGCGCAAGGAAACGCCGTCGCGATCGCAAATGATTGGCGTTACTAACGGGATAATGCCTTGCGCGAGCAATGATTTAATGAGCGGAACATCGATTTTTTCGACTTTTCCCGTCAATTGCATATCGATGCCGCCAATGACACCAACTTGTGTTGCGCGAATCGCGTTAGTAATTGCGCATTTTAAATTCGCGTGCGTCAGCCCTTCGATAATTGATTGCGAAACGAGCCCGACTGCTTCGCGCGCGAGCGTCATTGTCAGCTCGTCGGTGCGCCCTTCGCCATAAACGTCGCTCACTTCTAATTTGCGCGCTTTTGCCATTTCGCGCATTTGCTGGCCGATCCCGTGAACAATAACGACATTGATGTTTAGACTGCGCAAAACGGCGATGTCGAGCACTAAATTTTCAAAATTTTCGCCTGCGACAATCGAACCATCAATCGCGACCACAAAGGTGTGATCGCGAAACATCGGCACGTATTTCAAAATGCCGCGCAAGTCTGTCGGTTTTAAACTACGAGAATCTTCCATAATTATAAAACAAAGATTGCGCGCGGGAACGCAAGTTTATTCGTGAGTTTCCAACTCGTTTGCTTCCCACGCGTGATGATATTCTTTTTCGCCCTCTTCAGCAGCAGTGCGGCTTCCTTTATGCCACCAATAGAAAATCGGCGAAGCGATATAAATGGACGAGAATGTGCCGACAATCACGCCGACCACAAAAACTTTTCCGTATTCCGCCACATCGCCAGCGCCAAAGTAAGCCAGCGAAAGCGCGGTCAAAAACGTCGTAACCGAAGTAATCAACGTGCGCGGGAGCGTGTTGTTGATCGCGAAATCAATCAATTC
The DNA here is from genome assembly GCA_934675585.1 of uncultured Opitutales bacterium. Lineage (GTDB taxonomy): Bacteria > Verrucomicrobiota > Verrucomicrobiia > Opitutales > UBA953 > Spyradosoma. The sequence continues at coordinate 61,403 of CAKUQY010000005.1, forward strand.
ACCCAAAGACATTTTCGTATGCAACACCAATTCCTCGCGAATGCGGTCGAACACGACGATCGTGTCGTTGATCGAATAGCCCGCGACCATCAGCAACGCGGCAATCATCGAGGCAGAAAGCTGTCCGCCAAACGCCAAATAAACGCCCGTCACGAAAATAATGTCGTGCAACGTCGAAAGGAACGCAGAAACGCCGAAACCGATATCAAAACGCAAAGCGACGTAAACCGCGATGCCAAAGAGCGCGACAATCAACGCGACAATCGTCATGTTAATCAGCTGTTCGCTCACGGTCGCGCCGACGGCCTGTTTGCCGACAACAATGTCGTCGATCGTTTCCGCCGTTCCCGCGAAGAGTTCGGGATACGTCTTCAAAAGTGCCGTGCAAACCTTATCGACATTTGAAAATTCGCCCTGCGACGGATCTTCGGTCAACGAGCATTCAATTGAAAGCGTTTTTTCCTCCGCGCCCACGCGTTGCTGATACATCGCTGTCGTTTCGGGAACGCCGACGGATTCTGCAACGGCTTGGATTTCGCCCACGCCAACTTTCGCCTGAATCGCCTCATCCTGAACAATTCGCAAGGTAACCGATTCGCCGCCCTTGAAATCTTTGCCCAGACAATCATCGCCGCGAATCGCGACCGCGCCAAATGAAACCACCGCCAGCAACGCAACGACAAGAAGCGAAAGCTTCCAGCGCGCCATAAATTTAAAGTTGAATTCACAATCGATTTTGACACCGAAAATATTATTCAGCCAGCCGCGTTCGACCAAAAATTCCTGAACGCCGCGGCAGAACACGAGCGTCGAGAAAAGCGTGGTGCCGATACCGATCGCGAGCGTGTAGCCGAAACCGCGAACCGAACCCGTTCCCAAGAAAATCAAAACAACCGCGACCATCAGCGTCGTCAGCTGCGAGTCCAAAATCGTAACAAACGCGCGATCGTAGCCTAACTGAACCGCCGTGCGCATCGACTTTCCCGCGCGAAGTTCCTCGCGGATACGCTCGAACACCAAAACGTTAGAGTCCACCGCCATACCCACGGTCAAAACAAACGCGGCGATACCTGGTAAGGTAAGCGTCGCGCCCAAGGCACACTGAATGCCGAACAGCATAACGATGTTGAGCGCGATACCGATGACCGCGACCACGCCGCCAAGCAAATAAAATGAAACCACAAACAAAATCGTTCCGATCACGCCGACGATCGACGCGTTGATCGACTGGGCTTGCGCGTCTTTCGCGAGCGACGCGCCCACATTGGTCATGTCCTGCAATTCGAGCGGGAACTCCAACGGATTGTTGAGCGCGTTCGCGAGCTCGGTCGCTTCTTTGCGGTCAAAATTGCCCGTGATTTGCGCGCCGCCGCCGTAAATACCGGTTTTTTTGCCGCCAGCGGAAGCGTTGATCGTGGGCGCACTCATCAATTTTCCGTCGAGAACAATCGCAAAACGTCCGTTCGTTCCCGTCGCGTTGTCGATATCCGCAATACGCTGCGTGATGTCGCCGAAAATTTTTCCGCCATCGCTCGTAAACGAAATGCTGACCATCAGCGAAAGTCCGTCGGGAGAAACCGGCTCGGCGTGCTTGACAATCGCTCCCGTCGCGTCTGGAGCTTTTTTAACATAAATTGGGAAACGGCTCACTTCGCCCGTTTTTTTATCGACATATTCATCGTAAAGCACTTCGTAGGCGGCGACCGGCGAAGCGGCTTCGCGCGGATTTTCGCGCAAGGAAACGATCGTTCCCTCTTTCGTTCCCGCCGCAGGTGTCAAATAACGGTGAACCGTGCGGAATTCCAGTTTTGCCGGCTTTTTAAGAGAATTGATCGCCTCGGGATTGTTGGCGGTATCTTCGCCCGGCAATTGAATTTCAATCGCGTCAGCACCGACGGGACGAATCACCGCTTCGCTCACGCCAAAAGCGTTTACGCGCTGGGTCATCACATCGATCGCCTGGTTAAGCTGGGAAAGTTTTTCCGTGGCGCGCGCCTTGGCTTCTTTTTTCAAAACGGCCCGCTCTTCGTCGGTTTTCGCTTTCGCCATCGCGCGTCTGTCCGCGTCCGCGGATTCTGGATTAACGCGAAGCGTGAACGCCACGCCGCCTTGGAGGTCGAGCCCGAGTTTAACTTTTCCCTGCGAACGCCGCAAAAACTCCTGCATCAGCATATTGTTTTTCTTCTCGACGTTGGGCTCGCGCACCATTTTCAAATGCGGGAAAAACTGATTGTGCAGATCGACAACTTCGCCGCTTTTGCCTTTGCCCGCGGCGATGTCCTTGATTGCGGCATAAGGCGTAGGAGATTTGGCTTCGGCGGGAACGGAGTCGTCGCGGTAATTGGAAACGCGCTCGTCGGCTTCGGCGAGCAGTTCCTTAAAGCCGTCATTGTCGGCGCTCACCTGCGCGGCAATGTAGTCCCGAAACGGAATGCTCTGCAACGGCAACATATTAAAAATCGCGTAAGCCAACGCCAACGCGGAAACCAATAATCTCCAAAATGTTTTCATTTTCTAAATCTTCAAAATTCCTTTTTTTTAATGCGCAAAACCCGTTCCCGCAAAACGGGAACGGTTTTAGCCGAGAGCAAGCTTGACGCTTGTCAAAATCATTGTCAAAAATTAAACTTTTGCAACGATTTGTTGGCGCACAAATTTGATGCGTCCTTGTTCAACTTCGAGAACAGCGGTTTGTTCGTCGATTGAAACGATTTTACCATAAATGCCACCTGCGGTAACAACTTGGTCGCCCACGGTCAAAGAAGCTTGCATTTTTTGCTGTTCTTTTGCGCGTTTGCGTTGTGGCATAAACATCAAAAACCAAAGACCTGCAAAAACGAGCACCCAAACAAGAATGCCACTCCAGCCACCGCCCATTGATTCTGCGGGAACGCATTCTGTTGCTGTGCTTGCGTCAACTGCTGCAGGAGCCACTTGTGCTACTGCGTCTTGTGCGAACATAACGATACTATTAATCATACTCATAATAAAATAATTTAACGATAGTTTATTTTATCGTATTTTCCCTTATTTTGTCGATAATTTACTTTGCTTTTAAGGGCATAAATTTTTCAACGATTTCTTTTACTTCTTGCGGGATCGCGTCAATTTCTTCTTGCGTCGCACAAGGTCCATCAAAAACAACCGCTTCTTCATCAAGTTTTTTAACAATCAAATGACGCTCACTGTTGCGTCCGCAATAAATAATATCATAACCGTTCCCGAAATAATGACGCGAAAATTCCGTGTGCGTTTCTGCGTTTGACAAATCATTTTCTGCCATTTGGATTTTGAATGTTCTCACGCGTGCTTGTTTTGGCTCGGGCATGCGTTCCCGCAAACGTTCTGCAAACGCTGAAACCTCGTCACGAAAATCTTTGGTGCGAATGATCAATGCGTCTTTAGTAACGGCAACGCGATCGCGCCATTCGCGAATATTATTGCTCAGCGAATATTCTTTGCCGTTGATAATAATGCACACATCATCACGCGTTGGCGATGATGCCACGCGATTATTAGGCGTTCCCGCCGCGAGAGCACTTTTTTGAATCACTTTTCCAGGACGAATTTCCAAATGCACCGTCGTTTCAATTTTTTTGCCATCGCGCAATAATTCTATGGGAATCGTTGCGCCGGGTTCATACATACGCAAAAGCTTAAAAAATTGATGGCAATTAAACAATTTTTGTCCATCAAACGACAACAAAACATCGCCCACTTCAATGCCCGCGTTAGCAGCCGGCGATTTATCTTGCACAAAAATCACCGACAAGCCAAAATCTAAATCCTCGTGAATGCGATCTTGCAACGCAATTCCTACAAAAAGCAACGGCTTGCGAGCCACCACCGCGGGAACAATCACGTTTTCATTTTCTGCGGGAACGCTAATTTTAACTTCTTCAGCGACCGCCGCGACAGCTGGCAACAACGCCGCAAGCCCCACTGCTAAATAAGATGCTTTTTTCATATTTTTTGAAGATTGATTGTTAGATTAATAAACCGCAAAAACCACGGGAACGATCTCTTCGTGTTTTTCACTCGATACAATTTGTTTTGAAGAATTAGCGTCCTGCCAGCGTTGCGTGTTTGTGTAAACATAACGCGTCGGCAAAACTACCGTGCCGTCGGCTTGCAAAACCGCCTCCAACGATTCATCAATTTCACTCAACACATTTTCATTGCTGACCAATTGATATTCAGGAGCCAAATCGGGAGCGATCGCCTCGTTCCCGCGAAATGATAAAACCCCAGTCGCCGCAACTGCCGCAACTGCCGCCGTTCCCGCCAAAACGCGAGACACTTTTTTAAAATCAAACTTCGCCGTATTTTTCAAAACCGTTCCCGCAAGCACACGCTTTTCAAAATCTACCGACGGCGCCACGGGAACGCATTTTTCTTTCAACCATGACTCAAACGCGACATCTTCACTCAACGCTGCCTCCACACAATCCACAAAATCTGACGACGGCGCTACGGGAACGCCCTTTTCTTGCAAAAGCATTTCAATTTGTTCATCAGTGATTGTCGATTGTTTTTTCATCATAATTAAACTAATTTTTCTAAATCTTTTTTTAACGCGCCAAGCGCATAACGATAACGAGAAGTAACTGTGTTTAAAGGAATCGAAAGCGCCTCCGCAATCTCTGCAAATTTTAAATTGCCCCAAATCTTCATCACGACAACCTCGCGCTGTTCTTCTGGCAACTGCTTTAACGCTTTTTCAATGAGCTCCGTTTGCGCCGAATCTTTATGCTCAAACCATTCAACCTGCTCGGTGTTTTCATAAGCCAATTGCTCACGAGCAATACGACGCTGGCGGGAACGCCCCATGTCAATCGCCGCACGACGAATCGAAGTCAAAATTAACGCGTCAGGGCTACCACCAAGATGACGCTGATTCTTCCAATAACGCACAAATGCTTCTTGCAAAACATCTTCTGCATCTGCCATCGAATTCGTCCATTGACGCGCACACAACAACATCCGACGACCATTGGCTGCCATCCACGCCCGCCAATCAGCTTCGCTTTGGGGAGCAAAGCCAACGGTATTTGACGCTGACAAATCTTCATTCATCTTTAATAATTAAGCGCAACACAAAAACATTTTTGTCTAAACGCAAATCTCAATCGGGGTTAGTAAAAATTTAAACTAAAAACATTCTCAAACACCAACCCCAAAATGTCAATAAAATACAACTCGCGGGAACGGGAAAACGACTTTTTTCGACTACGAATAAACGCTAATTTACGCGAATTATTTTTTAGGGCGGGAACACGAGAACGGAAAAATGAAGCACCGCTGGCAGATTAGGATAAAATAAGTTTTAGTGAGAAATAAAAAATCGGCGAAATCCGCGAAATCTGCGAGAGAAATAACTTTCCAATTCCCGCGTTCCCATAGAAAAAAATCTCGCCCGAAGGACAAAGGTTCCGAAGTTTCGGCGGTTTAAGCCGCCAAACAAAATCTTTAAATTCTTTAACGAGCGAAGCAAGTAGGTGCTCTTGATTTCTTTTTTTTGTTCCCGTTCCCACGCCCCTAAAAAAATAATTCGTTCTAGTCCGCTCAGTTCGTAGTCGAAAAAAATCGTCCCTAAACCCGCGAACGTTAGTGAGCGAGCGTAAGCTACTCGCAATCGGTGTTAAAAAACGTTCCCGCGAGCAAGCCCACGGGAACGACAAAACAATATGAAAAAAATCTTATTTGCGGGAACGGCGACGGCGCGCGCCAACCAACGCCAACGCACCCAAACCCGCCAACAAGCCAAAGGAAGATGGTTCTGGAATCGCCGAACCATAAGCCAACTTAATGTTCGAGAATTTTTCGTTTCCACTGTTGGTCCAAAGACGAGATGTATTAGTTCCTCCGTCTTTTAAAAATGCCAAATTTTGCTGGTTTTTCTCAACTTCAAACTCTACTTTTTGCGAAGTAGCATTGTTAGCACCATGTATTGAAAGAACAAACTTACCCGCTTTTGATTTGCTTGTAGCCGTAGTATCGTCATACTTCAAAAATGTCAACATCACGTTTTGACCAGTTGTAAAGGTTATTGCAGAGCCTAATAACGATGGTGAACCACTAGACACTTTTCCATTGTAAAGTCCAATTGTCGATGTTCCTGAATTAGAAAAATCCAAGCCAAGCACAAGACCATGCGCACCACCATTATAACTATTTGTTGAAAAAACATCCTTTTTGCCAGATGAACTAGTTGTCGTCAACGTGAACAAAAGCGACCAGCTTGCTGTCAAATTGCCTTGGTCTTCGGACCAATTAAATCCCGAGTTGCCTGTTGCCAAACTGCCGCCCGAAGGAGATGTGAGGGTCAATTGATTCCAGGTAAGACCACTGAAGTTATCACCTGGTTTTAAGGCTGTCTCTGCGTTAGCAGCAATTGCACCTGCAGCGATGAGCGCTGTAATTGTAATGAGATTTTTCATATATTTTATAATTTTTTTGTTTAAGATTTAAGATTTCGTTTGAAGACCATCTTTCAAACTTGAAATATTCTAAATTCAAAAAAAAAAAACGCAAGCACAAAATTTAATTTTTTTATTTTCTCAATTCAAAAAGCAAAAAAACCTCTTCGTTTTCTTTAGCGAGCAAACGCGAGCAGGTGCTCTTAAATTCTTTTTTCGTTCCCGTTCCTGCACGTCTGCGTTGCCTTAGCAACGCGCCCAAAAAATCTTCGTGCCTTCGTGTCTTCGTGTGAGAAATTTCCCGTTCCCGCGCCCACCAACAAAAATTCTTAGTTTCCTTTAATTTTCCCGTAGTTGCCTTAGATGGAAAATTTGCGTTCCCGTGTTCTGTCGCGCTTTCAGCGCTGGTGGATTTTATTCTTTTACCCAGGGCTTGCGCTCTGGCTAATTCTGTTGCGCCGTTGGCGCTTTGAGTTTGCGAGAAAAAATAACAAAAATGGAGCGGCAAGATGCCGCTCCTCCCATAAAATCTGCGCAATCCGCGAGATCTGCGCGAGAAATAAAACCCGCGCTCCCACGTTCCCGCGAAGTTTTTTAGTTCACTCCCTTCGGGACTGGTGTTATTTTTGTTTTACCCCCACACGCTCGCGTTTCCGCGAGCTTTTGTGGGGGTTAGCCATCGCGGAAACGCGTTCCCGCAATTTCAGTGCCTTCGGCACAGCAAGGAAATTTAAAAGTTAAGAGTTGAAAGTTAAAATCTTAAAAATCCTAAAATCTGTGGATAAAAATTCTCGTTCCCGCAAGAATGCAATCTTTGAAAATTTTAATCAAAACTCTGCGCCTTTGCGCCTCGGCGTTATTTTTTTATTAAACGCAGAGGCGCAAAGACGCAGAGTAAAAAATAAACAAAAAGCGTTCCCACTCCCAAAAAAATAATTCGTTTTAATCCGCGTCAGTTCGTAGTCGAAAAAAAATCCCGTTCCCGCGCCGCCTTCGGGCTCTCATGGCGAAGTTGAAAATGGTTCCATCTCGCGTTGCTCGGTACCGCCTTCTTGAAATTCGTAAAATTCGTTTAATTCGGTGATAAAAATTAAATCCCGTTCCCGTGGCGCAAATAATTTTTCTTAAGTAAACGCCAGAACACGACAAAAAATGCGGTCAGCGGCACGGCGAGCACCATTCCCAAAATGCCGTTTAATGCGATTGCCCAGAAGAACAACGAAAGCAAAACGACCATCGGATGCAAGCCCGTGTAGCGATTCATAATTTTTGGTGTTAAGAAATATGCCTCGACAAATTGCGCGATGCAAAATACGACAAAAACCCAAAAGAGCAAGCTGATCCCGCCCGTAAAAAATGCTAACGGGAACACAAAACAAAGTCCCACCACCGTGCCAAAATACGGAATCATGTTGAGATAACCCAGCCCAAAACCCAGCAAGAGCGCGCTGGGCAAACCGCTGATTAAAAAACCGCCCGCCAAAATCGCGCCGTAGCAAGTAACGACCATAAATTGTCCACGAAAATACGCGACAATAATATCGCGAAATTGCTCTAATAAATATTTGCAATCATCGGCAATTTTTTGTGGCAAAATGGAATAAGATTCGGTGGTCAATTTGCCGATAAAATCGTGTTCTTCGCTCAACAAATAGTAAAAATAAATAGGGATGAGCGCGAATGCGGCGACCGCAGAAAATACGCTTTCGGCGTTGCTGATCAAAGTATTAATTTTGGGGAATGCGTTTTCGAGGGTTTCTTTTGCGAGCACGCCCAAATCGCCTTCTTTAAAATATTGTGACAAGCCGCCTTCGCTCAAAAGGTCGTTTAGCCAATCGGCAAATTCGGGATATTTTGCGAGCGCGCCGGTCCAAATCGCGGGAAGCGATTGTGCGAAATCGTAAAATTGCACCAACGCGCGCGGGATCACCAAAAATAAAACTAACGACAACAAAGTCAGCACAATCAACAAAAGCGTTCCCGCCGAAAGCGCTGGCGAAAATTTACAGCGTTTTACCAAAAATCCGGAAATTGGCTGCACGAGCAACGCCAAAATCATTGCGATGAATAGCGGCCAAACGACGTAAGCAAATGTCGATAAAAATTTACCGCACAAAACAATCAAACACACCAATAAAACAAACAATAACGTGAGCGCCGCGCCTGTCGCCGCCCACGAAATGATGCGTTTTTGTAATGGAGAAAACATTTTGAGAATTGCTGTTTTTTACGGGAACGCGAATTTGCTCGCGGGCGCGCATTTATTTTGCACGCCCACGCATAGTTTTTTTGCTATTTTTTTACGCCGCCAACTTCGACAGCGTCTGCGCCATCAAGTCCAAATGCTGTGTGAACCGCGCGCACCGCATCGTCAGCTTTTGCGGGATCGATACCGACTGAAATTTTGATTTCAGAAGTCGTCACCAATTCGCTGTTTGCGCCCACGGATGCGAGCGCTTTAAAGAGCGTTCCCGCGACACCTGGGTGCGAAGTGATACCAACGCCAACGATTGAAAGTTTTGCGATTTCACCCGCAGAACGGAACGTTCCCGCGCCGAGTTTTTTGAACAATTCGGTGAGCACTTTTTCAGTGCAATCAATTTGTGCGGTATTCACAGAGAATGTCAAGCTTGCGGTGCCGTCTTCGCGTTTAACGTTTTTGACAATCATATCCACCGAAATTGAAGCATCGCCCAACACGTCGAAAACGGTTGCGATTGTTTCTGGGTTATCTGGCAAATCTCCGAGCGTGATACGCGTTTGCGTGCGGTCGAGAGCGACGCCTGCGACGAGAGCGTCTTCCATTGTTTTTTCAATACTTTTCACAATTGTTCCTGGTTTATCGTTAAAAGATGAGCGCACCTCGAACGGCACGCCGTATTTTTCTGCAAATTCAACTGAACGCGATTGCATCACTTTTGAACCCGAAGATGCCAATTCGAGCATTTCTTCGTAGCAAAGCGTTTGCAATTTTTGTGCGTGCAAAACGATGCGCGGGTCGGCAGTGTAAACGCCTTCGACATCGGTATAAATTTGGCAAAGATCTGCTTTAATTGCAGCCGCGAGTGCGATCGCCGTCAAGTCTGAACCACCGCGGCCAAGCGTTGTAATTTCGCCCATCGAAGATTGACCTTGAAAGCCCGCGACGATAACCACTTTGCCTTCGTCCAAGCGTTCCCGCAAATCGCCGCCTGTCAATTTGGCAATGCGCGCACGCATGTGAAAACAGTCGGTCAAAATGCCAGCTTGCGCGCCCGTGCGCGACACCGCGGGAACGCCAATTGCATGCAACGCCATCGCCGTCAAAGCAATCGTTTCTTGCTCGCCTGTCGCCAGCATCATATCCATTTCGCGCTCGTTCGGCGAAGGGTTAATCGCTTTGGCACGCGCAATCAAATCGTTTGTAACACCACTGCGTGCAGAAACAACAACGACAACTTTGTCGCCACGTTTCCAATAAGTTTTAATCTTGGCCGCAACATTTTTAATGCGGTCAACGTTTCCAACGGAAGTGCCTCCGTACTTTTGGACAATGATAGCCATAATTCTAATCTATATTAAACTGACGGATGTGTTCCCGCAACGATAAAGCGCGAATTTAACCGTTCGGGAGCGTTCCGTTGCAATTAGGAAAATCACTACAACTCCAAAAACTTTTACCCGCATTGCGTCCGCGTTTTGCCGTGCGCAAAATCATTGGGCAAGCGCATTTCGGGCACGCGGGAACGTCCGCTGGTGTCGCGGGAACGCTTTTTTGCGGGAACGCTTTTTGCTTTTTTTGTTCCAACTTTTTTGCGTGTGGCGGCGTATTTTTTTTCAACGCTTCCCAAAGTTCGTCTAACGACGACGACAAACAGCGCGTGTCGTTGATGACGGGCATAAAATTATTGTCGCCGTCCCAACGCGGCACCACGTGGCAATGCAAATGTTTTGGAATGCCCGCTCCCGCCGCCGAGCCAATGTTAAAGCCGACATTAAAGCCGTGCGGATGTAATGTTTTTGCCAAAATATCTTGGGCGAGCACGATTGTTTCCATCAATTCGGCGCGTTCTTCGGCCGACAAATCGGTGAGCGTTGGCACTGCGCGGTATGGAATCACCATCACATGACCCGCGTTGTACGGGAACGCGTTCATTACAATGTAGCAAGTTTTGCCACGATAAATTAAATGATATTTTTTTTCGTCGCTTTGTTTTGGAATTTCAGCAAACGGGTCGTCCCATTTTGGACCGTCCTGTTTTGCCGAGACATAAGCCATGCGCCAAAAAGGATAAAGCATTTTCATAATTAAAAAATTAAAGTTTTGTAAGAGCCAGTGCTTTGTCTTGCTCGAGTTGTTGTTTTAAATCATTGAGCGACGCGAATTTGCGTTCCCGCCGCAAAAATACAATCAATTCCACGCGAATATTTGCGCCCGTGGTTGGCACTCGCGTTCCCGCGGGAACGAGCAAATTAGTTTCGAGCAGCGGCGCGTTGTCGTTCAAATCGCCAATCGTTGGGCGCACGCCATAATTTGCCAAACCATCAAAATACGTTCCCGTGTCCAAATCGACCAAGCGCACCGCGTACGCACCAAACGGCACGCGCGTTTCATAACGCCATTCGACATTAAGCGTTGGGAAACCGATGGTTCTGCCGAGTTGATTTCCGCCGATAACCGTTCCCGTCATAAAATAATTTGTTCCGAGCATCGCATTGGCGTCTTCGAGCATTCCCGCGGCGAGTGCTGTGCGAATGCGCGTTGAGGAAATCGTTTTATTTTTCCATTTTACCGCGTCAATTGCGTGAGCTTTAATGCCTTCGCTTTTTGCAAAAATGGGCAAAGTTTTTGCGTTCCCGCCGCGTTGTGAGCCAAAACAAAAATTTTCGCCGCAATAAACATCGCTAAGCGCGGGAACGTGTTTTTTTAAAAATGATAAAAATTCAACGGCGGGAACGCTTGCAAATGCGCGTGTGAATGGTTCGCAAATGGTCGCATCCAAGCCGCAATCTTTAAAAAGTTGAAATCGTTGCGCCAGCGGATAAATCAATTTAACCGTTCCCGCGCCTTCAAAAAAAACTTGCGGGTGCGGGTCAAATGTTAGCGCGATAGCCACGCCGCCCGATTGGCGCGCTCCCGCAATTGCCGCATCAAAAATCGCGCGATGTCCCAAATGCGCGCCATCAAAAACGCCCATTGCCAAATGCACCGGCGCGCCCTTTTGCGGGAACGCCGATGCAAAATTTGCCAATGTAAAATGGTCTGTCATTTCTAAATAACTGCTGCCGACATTTTGCCGGCACGCAGTTTTTTATTAGAATCGTGCGCTCAAACCAATGTTGGCATTGTGCGAGGTCGCTTCTTCAAAGTCGGTTTCGTACGCGTAAGCCGCATTAACCGCCCAAGAATTGTTGAAACGATATTCGACGCGTGGGCCGATTGAGAGCGAAGTTTCGTTCGCGTAGTAAGCCGTTGTTGTCGATTTTTTACCCGCGTAGATTCCCGATTGGAATGTTGCGTCAATGTCGCTATCGTTGCCAACAAATTCGTGGCGCACCGAAGCGTCAAGCGTGAAACGCCATTCTGGAACAGGCGCCCATGTCAAGCTCGCGCCCGCAATACCGCGCAACGAAATGCGATCAAACGAATCCACGCGCAACGCTGTATCGTTGGCAGTTTCTGTTTCGTCAAAGTTGCCAACGGTAACGTAATCCAAATCAAGTCCAAGATATGGCGAGAAGTGAATGCCGTTGCTTGCGTCGAGCACGAACAAACGTCCAAGCGTTGCCGACAAGCCCATGTCAAAGCCGCTTGTTTCGCCTTCGACTTCACCAAATGCTGTGCGGCGCTTGGTGTCGTATGCGTCAAAACCGAGACGCGCGCCAACGCCCAAATAGGTCAATTCGTCGAACATGTATTGTCCGTAAATGCCCACGCCAATTGAAGAGCTTTCGTGCTTACCGCCATTTGCGTGAATGTTAGCTTTGCCCGTTGCGCAATTAAGATTGACACCGGCAATCGCTTGGCCCGACAAAATCGTATCAAAACCCGCTTTCGCGCCAAAATAATTGAGATCGTAATTTGGATTTTCGCCGCTGCTTTCGCCACTATCGCGCGTGCCGCCAAAACCGTTCGCGTAGAAAGTATTAGTGCCGACCATCATCGCCATTGGGATTGCGCGATCATAGCGACGTTGCTCCAAACGTTGACGCAACAAATCGTTGCTTGCGCGTGCGACGCTCATCGTCATTTCCGTCAACGCGCCAAATGAAACCGGCGAGAAGTTGCGCAAAATGCCGTCTTGTCCCGACGACGCTTGACGCCATGCGCGCCAGATGTCGCTATCTTGATTGCTGTTAATCAAAGCCGCAAAGTCGGACATACCCGCAGGACCGTAAGACTCGATGTATTCGCCAATCACGAGCGTTCCCGCGCCTTCATTAACTGCCGCGCGCAAAACCGTGCCATCGCCAAGCGTGAACGAAGCATTTCGGTCGATATTCACGCTCCCCACGCCCGAAATGAACACATCGTTTCCTGGCAATGTCGTAAATATAACTTGTGCAGTATCTGCAAAAAGTACGTTCCCGCCGTTCATTGCAATCGAGTTCGCCGTTTCGACATTCATCGTTCCCGCGACGGTCAGATTTCCGCCGACGGTCAAAAGCGCCGAATTAGAACGAGTGCTCGTCCGCGCCATTCTCGTTTGCGGAGCCGCAAGCGTCATCGTCGCGCCCTTGTCGATCGTGAGATTCGCGCTTACTTCACCACCCGAAGTTGTCAGTGCGCTACCGTCGAGCACGCGCAAGGAAACACCGTTCCCGAAAGTGCCGTCCAGCATTGCCGTTCCGTCGATCGCGAGCGTTCCCGCCTTGCCTTCGAGTGCAACCAAATTACCAATGCCATCGACCGCAATTCCCGTTCCCGACAATTTCAACGTTGCGTCGTTTTCGTTCGTGCCCGTGAATTTAATTTTAAAATTGTTATGCAACGCGTTGAATTTTTCCTGCGTAATTGCAACCGTGCCTTTTTTGATTTCGAGATCGCCCGCAAATCCTGTCGCGGTCCAGTCGGTTTCCATCGCTGCATTAGTGTAATCTACGCGCAACGTTCCCTTGCCGGTAATATTTTCTGTGCCAAGACCCGCCGCATAATTTTTCGACGAGTAAACGATCGTTGCGCCTTGCGCAATTTCAACCGTTCCCGCGAAATCGCTCTTTGCGGTGATCGTCGTCGTTCCCGACGAGAATTTCAGCGTTCCCGTGCCTTCGAGTTGCTTGGTAATTTTTACGTCCGTTCCCGCAGCTTCAAGCATTGCGCCCGTGTTAACCGTTACAATCCCCTTTGAGCTGCTGCCCAACGATTTTATAACTTTCACCGTTCCCGCCTCGATCGTCAAATCAACTTCGCCGTCATAATTTTCGCCAAGCGTGAGCACTCCCGCTCCCGTTTTCTTCACCATCGCGCCCGTTTCGCCACGAAGGAATCCATCGTAAGTAAATTCTGAATCTGCCACAAAATTCAACTTGCCGTTTGACGCGACCATGATCGTGTTGCGGAGATCGCTTTTCACGCTAACTTCCGAAGCAATGTTCAAAACCAAACTCGATGAAGCGTTGCCCAAACTGCCAAGTTCTGTCGGTGTAGCTGTTTGAATGCGGATTGTGCCGTCGCCGTAGAAATCGCCTTCAATTTTCGTCATTCCCGAATTGAGACCCGTAATTTCAAGCGTTCCCGCGCTGTTCACCAAAATGGTTTGATTTGTAGCCGTTGCAAATTTTTGCACCGAAAGCGTTCCCGCAACCACTGTCAACGAACCGCCGATTGCATTATTGAGCATCCACTTGCCCGTGCCAGTTTTCTTGACGAGCGCGCCATTGGTTTGCAAATCAAACACCGAACCCGTGCCACCGCCAGCAAGCGTGATTACGCCTGTTGGAGCCGTTCCCGATTCCCAACTTCCAGTAATCGTCGTTTTGCCAAAATCGCTTGAATGCGAGAATGTCGCATTAGTTGAAGCGTTAAATTTAGCATTAATCGCGCGGATTTCGCTGTCGTCAGCACTAAGATTGACAACATTGCCTTCATCGTTAAGTTTTTTGCCTGTTTCAAAAACAGCTGCGCCGTCGAATTTGATTGCAGAATTGTCTTTTACAACAGTCACCGCAAGCGTGCCGCCCTTTAAAACGATTTCTGAAACACCAACTTCGCCGCCAATAAATGCAGTCGAACCGCCTGTTTTTTCGATTTTGCCACCACCCGAAACCTTGCCGCCGATAACGACGTTCGCGTTGTTGTTTTCAGGAGCGAGCGCCAACGTCGTTCCCGTTGCGAGTTCAACATTGCCTGTGCCGAGCGTTGCGGCTTCAGTCATTTTCAACGTTCCCGCCGTCAATTTAAGCGTTCCCGTGAAATCTTTGTTCGCCTTGTTGAGCGTGAGAGTTTTTGCAACATTTGTGTCGTCTTTTGCATTAATTTCGATCGTTCCCGCGCCCGCAAATGTTGCTCCGCCTTGGCTCATATCGCTCTTAATGTTAAAATGAGTAATCACATTTGCGGTATTTTCGCCAAATCCGTAAACGATCGAACGCGTTGCGAGCGTTGTGCCGTCGCGATTGAGCGTGAGTGTTCCCGAAGTGTTGCGCACCGTTCCCGTGAACAAATCAATGTTTTTGAGTTCCATGCCACCCACCGTTTCGATGACCGAGGCGCTACTATCTGAAACGAATTTGCCAACTGTGGTATTGGCGCTCAACTTAATCGTCGCGCCAGACAAATTGACGGTTTCGATTTTGCCCGTAGCGCCCGTCAAATCAACAGTCACCGCTTTGCCTCCTTCGATGAAACCTGCGCTCAATTCACCGATGTCGTGATCTGTGTCCGACAATTTAAGCGTTCCCGAGCCGAAAGCAACAAGATTCAATTTTTCAGTAATCGACTTTGCGAACTCTACCGTTCCCGTTTCGACTCGAATGCCAAGCGTTCCCTTTGTGCCTGTTGTTTGATTTTTAATGTAGCCGAAATCGCTAATCGTCAATGTTTGATTTGCGTCAACTGCACTAAAATCAATCTGATTGGTGTCGTTAAATGCGAATTCCAACTTTTTGAGCGTGAAAGTTTCGTTAAGAACGATTTTTGAATTTGACGACATTTGAACGATCGCGTCCGTGCTAAAGTTTTTCAAGTTCGCCACGCCATTCTCAAGCGCGAGCGTTCCCTTGAAACCATCAACTAATTCTTTTTTCTCAAAGCTCAATTCGTTAGAATTTGCAACCGTCAGTTTTCCATTGCCCGTCAGCGTTTTCGCAATCGTCGTCGCGTCGGCAACTGCGCCAATCGCAACTTTTGACTTGCTGTCATAAGCGATAATCGCTTCGCCGTCGCCCGCGACTTCAAGTTTTGCATTCGCAAAAGCGCCGCCTTGCAAGAAGCCAAATTTTCCCTCAGAAACTTTTACCGTTCCCGTGAAATCGTTGTTTGCGACTTTGGTTACCAGCGTCGTGTTCGCGCCGATTTTTTCAAGCGTTGCGTTCGCGCCGCCATTAATTACGCCCAAATTGCCAGACACAAATTTTACAGTCGCGCTACTGTCAATTTCTATCGCCATTTCGTCAATGCCTGCGAAAGTTGCCGAGCCCGTTCCCGTAACCGTCAACGTGCTGCGAACCGAGCCGTACAAATTGCCAAATTGAGCATTTGCATTTTCTGCGAGGTCGAGCGTCAAACTCTTACTCAAATTCAACGAGCCCAAGGAATTCAAAGTTCCACTTTCAACTTTCAATTGAGCATCCGAACCCACGATTTTGAGCGTTCCCGCCACCTTCGATTTGAATCCTGACGCGAACGTCAATTTGTTAAATTCGATTTCTTCGTATTGATTTCCCGTTCCCGCAAGCGTAACCATCGCGCTCTTCTGGTCGATTTTGAGCGTGCCGTCAATCAAGAGCGAACCGTTAAATGTAAACGCGTTCGCAGTTTTGAATGTCAATGTCGAATCGTTTGCGACTTGGAGTTTGCTGTTTTCGTCGGTGGAAACCGTTCCCGTCAAATCGAGCGTTGCGCCCGCCGTTGCCATGATCGTGCCCAATTTAGTGATGGTGCCGAGCGAAAGCGTTCCCGCCGTGAGATAAATCGTTCCTCCGAGATCACCATTTTCAATTTTAAGCGTTCCCAAGCCCGTTTTTACCAACGATGCGTCTTTTTGACCAGCATTGGTTACGTCTTGCAGGGTAAGTTTTTGAATTGTCAAAGTTCCTGTGTTGGTATTGACCAAACTTTGCGTATTAACAACTTGCGTCAATTCTGCGCTAATCGTCGCCGTTCCCGTCGAACTGATTTGAGTATCGTTGCCGATGTTCAAAGCCGCAGTCGAACTCAATTTCGCGCCGTCTGCCAAAATGAGCGTGTTCAATTTTTGGTCTGTTGCCTCATTTTTCAAATTCAAAATTGCGTTTGCGCCCAAACTGACATTAGTTTTTACAAATTTTGAATCAACAGAAACGGTCGTTCCCGCCGCTTGAACAAGCGCTGCGACTTTCAAATTGTCTGTCGTTGGGCCGACAAAATTGAGCGTTCCCGCGTTGACTTTGACATTTGCGATTTCAGAATTGTCCGAGAGTTTGAGCGTTCCCGCGCCATCTTTTGCCAACGTTGCCGTCGCGCCTGTTGCTGTTCCCAAAGTCGCCGTTTTTCCGTCCGCAACGCTAATCGCCGCAGCCGTGCCGTTCAAAATTAATTTTTCGCCGCCACTGTAATCAGCATTGAACGCGAGCGTTCCCGCGAGTGTGATTTGCGTTCCTGAGAGTTTTCCACCTGTCGCGACAGAATCAATCGTAAGCGTTGAGCCTGCGCCAATAATCGCATTCTTAATCGCATTCGCGCCGAGATTTTTAATAACAACGCTACTGTTTTCAATGTTGAGATTTTTACCAGTGATTGCGTTGCCTGATTGATCAAAGTTGAAGTTTGTTACATTGCGGAAATTCAAACCGCCAACTTGAACTGCGGCCGTGTCAATTTTGAGCGACGAGCCCACCGAAGCGTTGGTAATCGTGACATAAGTATTGTCGCCAGATGTAATTGATTGATTTGTCAAATTAACATCGTTCTTTTGCGTTTTATCCCACTTCGCATCGCTCCATTTTTCGATGCCGTCTTTCCAAACAAACGTTCCCGCGCGTTTCACGACAATCCCGTTTTGCGCAATGTCCAAATACAAATCGTTTGTGCCGTCAGCAAAAGTAATGTTGCCGATAATTTTACCGTCTAAGTTTACTGTATATTTTTTAGCTGTATCATCCGAAGTAATCGAAATATTCGACCAATTTGCGCTAACGTTGTCTTCGGTTTTGAAAAAAACACGACCATTGTAAAGCACATAACTTTCGCCAATTGCATCAACGTTGTCTAAATTGAAATCAACATCAACGGTTTCAATTTTGTATGAAGTCGTGCGCCCGTTAAGGGTATACGATCCCGACGAATTGTAGATAAATGCTAATTCCGCACCCGAAATACCACCAATCGAAACGTCATTGGCGATTTTCACACCCGCGTAATCGGTGTCTTTTGTAATATCACCTGCCGGAACGCCATGCGCAACAAAATGATTGTGGCGATCCACCGAAATATGATTTTGCAAATTCAAAACGCCAGAGACATTGACATTTGACAAATCGCCCGTCACACCCCAAAGCGCCAACGAGCCGTTGATGTTTGAGTTTTCCATCAAAATCGTCGTTGACGATCCCGTCGCAATCGTTTTCGCAACGACTGTTACATCTCCGTTGAGCATTGAACCGTTGCGCAATTCGACGAGTTTTTCAGTCGCATTCGCGTCCGTTCCCACAAGTGAAATTGTCGTCGCAGTCAACGTTCCCGCGTCAAGTTTCAAAGACTCCAATGTTGAATTTGCAATATTAACACTTTGTGAAAAATCTGGCTTTACGCCAAACGAAAGGCCCGCATTCAAACGACCATCGTTGATCGCGATTTTGCCAACAACTGAAGTATTGTTGCCAAGTTTGACACCGCCTTCGCCTGAAATTGTAATTGTTTCGCCTGCTTTACCAAATCGTCCACCACTGACCGTCAGCGTTTTATTGTCCGCAACATTAAATTCACCGACAACCGTTCCCGTGTTGGCGACATTGACATCGCCTGTGATTGACGCTTTGCCCAATTCGAGCGTTCCCGCGTTTTTAATCGCCATCGCGCCAGTCGTTGACGTTCCTGTCGATTTAATCGTTCCCGAGTTGTCAATCATTGTGCCACCCTGTGCGGAACTCAAACCGAGCATCAAATTCGAGCTTTCAATCGTTCCCGCATTGGTCAACGTTCCCGCGCCCGAAATAGTGAGTCCCATGTCGCTGCCTGTGAGCGTAGAACCTGCCGTAATATTCAACGATGCGTTCGCGCCGATTGCCACTTTGCCCGAATCAATCGTAACGGTTGCGGTGTGCATTGCAGCTGGGTCCTCCCCAACAATTCCAAGCGTTTTTTCGCCCGCGTCAACGAGCGTCAAAGTGTCGAGTTCCCAAGTTCCCGCAACTTTACCCTCACCGACAATTGTCAAATCGCTAACAGCTGTCGTTCCCGTCAAATTCACGGTTGCGCTTTCTTTGACGACAAAATCTAAATCGCCACCTGTGACATTTGTGCTACTAAATGTCAAATTTGCGCCGCCCGCGACGGTCAAAACGTTCGCGCCTGTCGCGTCAATTTCGCCCGAAATCGTAACGTTTTTATTTGTCGCTGCGCTGTGGCCGATCGTTGCGCCTTCTTGCAATGTCAATTTGCCCGAAATCGCTCCCGCCGTGAGCGAGCCACCGAGCGTGGTTTCTTGTGAAATCGTTCCCACGTCAACAATCAACGCCGCGCCGTTTGCAATCGTCAAAGCACCCGTTGCTGTGAGGCCGGCAGTTGTGTTTGTCAAATGAATCGTTCCCGCCTGAACGTCAACATTACCCGAGCCAGAAATGACACCATTAAAATTCAACGCGACAGTGGTGCTGCGGTTGAAAATCAACTGCGTATCCGACGTAAGCTCGACTCCGCTCGCGTTCCCGAGCGTTCCTTGAACTTCCAAAATACCACCAGTAACATTAACCGTTCCCGAGAAATTACGGAATTGCGTTTCAATACCCGAGCCAACGGTCAACGTATCCGCAAGAATCATCTTACCCTCGCCAGCTTTCGTAAAACTATAAGAAGTCCCCGTTGTTCCATTCTGGGGTTGTTTTTCAATAAACGTCGAATTAACCGTCAATGTTGCACCGTTTTCAACTGTAAATGTCGATGTTCCCGCCAATTCAATGAGGTATTTACCCATCGAGCTTTCATAGCCCGCTTTGGCGTTAACGGTCATATTTTTTGCTTCAATCAAGCGGTAATCGTTCGTTTCAACGCCATCGATTGAGCCGCCATAGAGATTGAAGGTCAAACCGTTCACTGTTTGGGTTGGAATATCTGCGCCCTCACCGTCGTAAACGACATCTTGCCCAATGTAAACTTTGCCGTAAACATCAATGGTTGCGGAATGATTGTTAGAAGAAAACGAATTTGAACGAATTAATGCGAGCATGCTATTTTGACCGATTGTAATATTGCCCTCAAAAACAGCCTCGCCCTCTTTCTCTCCACCAGAACCCAGCGCAACCGTTCCACCATTAATTGTCAACTTGCCCGTTAAAGTTTTACTGCCCGTGAGCACAAGCGTTCCCGCGCCCGTTTTCGTAAAATTGCCCGCGTTGTTAATCTGCGCTCCCGTCAAATCGAGCCAGGATTCTTTTCCGACATCAAAAGTAATATGCGAACCCGCTTCGATTCCTAAGCGTTCGTCCAATTGATAAACCTTATTATCTTTATTCGTCGGCTGATTCGCCGCCAAAGACAAAACCGCCGATTTACCCTCGCTTGTTTCCGAAATATGAATTTTTTCCGCACCGCTCAAGCCGCCCTGAACAAAACTGATTGTCGATCCGCCAGCCATCGTGATATCCGTGCCGGTTTTTCCGTTCAAAGCCGAAAGCGCGTTTTGGTGATTAAGATTAAGCGTCGCTCCCTGCGCCAAACTCACGTTGTTCATCTGCAACGTTCCCGCCGCACCAACAGTAAGACTGCCGCCTGCCTGAATATCGATGCCTTCGCCGTCAACTTTCATTGCGGTGTTAACGACTAATTCGCCGTCTCTGATACGTAATGCTGTGCCGATATTCACGACTGAATTTGCGCCTTCAAAAACATAAGTCGTTTCACCTGAAACTTGCGCCAAGCTCGCATAAACATCACCTTTTACATCGATTGTTACAGTATCAACATTTGGCACAGCGTCAAAAACCAACGGCAAAGCACTATCTACCGAGCCGCCAACCGTTTGACCGTTAAAATTCGTTGCGTCCCAAGAACCAGAATCACCTTTTGACGTTCCTTTACTCCAAGCCACCATGTTCGGGGCTGTCGCGGTAAAAATAAATTTACTCGCTGTAAACGCCCAAGTGCCTTCAACATTTGTTACGATTTGACCACCATTCAAAGCATTGAGCATTGCGGTTGTTTGTGTCGAATCGACACCTGTCGCATCAAAAATCGTGCGTGAAAGATCTGAGCCAAAGAACGCAACGCTCGACAAGTCGATATTGCCCGTTACAAAAGAAACCTTGCCCGAAAGCGTCGTCGCTTTTTCACCGACAGCGGCTCCGCCGATTTTCAACGACGTTCCCGCAAGTGTTGCGTTTTCTAAAGTATTTCCGCTTGCCAACAAAAGCGTTCCCGCGGCAACATTTAAATTCTTAACATTTACGTTTTTATCGAGCAAGATTTCGCCCGCGAGCGTTTTAGTCGCATTTTCTTTAAATGTTACCGTTCCCGAAACAACCGAGAGCGTTCCCGTGCTTTCAAACTCGTCTGTAAATGTCGCGCCCTTTTCTAATGTAATCAAGCCCCTGTTGGTAACCGCCCCAACACCAGTCAAGGCTTCTGTCACGATCATTTTTGCGCCTGTTGCGACCGAAACCGCACCCGTGCCGAGCCCCGCTGCATTTTCAACGCTAAGCGTTCCCGCCGTAACATCAATGCCACCCGTGAATGTGTTCGCGCCCGACAATTTTGTTACACCGTTGCCGACAAAACTCAATTTGCCCGCGCCCGAAATTACGCCGCTAACGGTAATTATTGACGTGCTTGGGTTTTCGCCTTTCGCCACCGTTCCCGCCGACATATCAACGGTGTAGAGATCCGTGTCAATCGTGGTAGCGCCTGCGCCCAAAATAATATCTTTTTCAATGACAGTTTTGTTTTTAAACGCTCCAATTGTCGCGGCGGTAATGCTCGCGGCAGGGTGATTGTTGCCTGCTTTGTTTTTCAAGCCAAAATCGCCCAAAATTAATTTAGCACCTGAGTTTACAGTTAATTGTTCTGTCGAATTTGTTCTATCATCGCAACTCAAACCATAGCCACTGACAACCATCGTTGCATTTTCAGCAACCGTCACATCGCCACCTGTATCACCAAAGAAAACAACTGCTTTATTCGCCAAAAATGTTCCTTTAACTTCAAGATTCCCCTTTACTTGCCATTCGCCAAGCACGATCGTATTACGCTTGTATTGGGAATTTGCGGCATTCCCAGCGTCATTCGTCGAACCTGTAACCAGCAATTTCGCTCCTGTTTCAACAACAATTTTAGCCGCTTTATCACCATTGGCAAAGCTATCACCCAATTCAATACGCCCTAATCTGAATGTTTTTCCTGTATGAACGGTTACTGTCGAAATCCCCGTTCTCAATGACTTTGCCGTAACATTTCCCAAAAAATCTACCGTTCCCGAAGTGTCTTTATTGCCATCGCGATTCATAATATTAAACTCCGCGTTACCTTCGATGTTTCCGTTAAATTTCATCGTTTTACCCGATGCGACAGCCCAATTTTGCGTTGAATACGCACGAATTGTTTGTCCTGTCAAAGTAAAATCTTCGTTAATTGTTCCGCCAAATGCGGTTGTGTCATTTTCTTTACCAAGGCGGAAAGTACGATTGCCACTTTGAACAATCGAATATCCCGATGCACCACTTTCAACAATCAAACCACCCAACAATAAATCGTTGAAAGAAACCGAGGGTGCTTTATTCGTCGTCGAAACCGTTCGAGTCTCGCTTCCCGCGGTCAGCGTTTCTCCTGGCGTTACAAAGCGCAACGTGTTTAATTGGTTGCCAAGCGTCGAAAATAATTTACTAATCGCGGGGAAAGATGGCGAAGTGTCCTCTTGCCAATTTTGCTTCGTTCCACCAAACTCCGAATAAACCCATGTTCCGTCTGCGTTCTTATTGCAAGCAGCATAGCCGCCATTATGAAAGTTGCTGTTATTATTACCAACCCACGTATAAGTCGCGGCAGTTGCCGTTCCCGCGCTCATTGCCGCGGCTGCGAAAAGAGTTGAAATGAGAAGAGTTTTTGATTTCATAAAAACGATGGTTGTAAGTTTAAAGGGGTGATTTTGCGGACGCACTCGCGCCCGCGCATATAATGTTAACATTTTGACCTATTTTGCGCGTTCCCGCAAGATAAAATGCGAAAAGAAAAATAACGCGCTAAACCGATTCACAAATTAAAGGATTTTAACGATTATTAAAAATTGGCAAATATTATCTCCTTGAAAAATTTGCGTTAAAAAATTCCGCGTTCCCGTGGCGAAGTTTTTTTTATTCACTCCCTTCGGGACTGATGTTATTTTTGTTTTACCCCCACACGCTCGCGTTTCCGCTCGCTTTTGTGGAGGTTAGCCATCGCGGAAACGCGTTCCCGCAATTTCAGTGCCTTCGGCACAAGCCAAGTTCCTATTTGTTTCTACTAAACCTACGGATTTTCCATTCCCGTTCCCGCTCACTCAAAAAAATCTGTGAAATCTGTCAAAAATCTGTTTCATCTGTGTTCAAAAAATCCCGCGCCCCGTCCCCGCGTTCCTGCGCCTTGTGGCGAAGTTTTTTTTATTCACTCCCTTCGGGGCTGGTGTTATTTTTGTTTTACCCCCACACGCGAGACGCGCATTCGCGCGACTATGACGATGACCGAGTTTGAAAATAACTGAAATAAAATTCGCTCGCTTTTGTGGGGGTTAGCCATCGCGGGAACGCGTTCCCGCGACTTTAAGAAAAATTAAAATATCTCTTTTTCTTTAGCGAGCAAAGCGAGCAGGTTCTCTTGATTTCTTTTTTGTTCCCACGCCCATCGCAACGTTGCGCCTTACAGGCGCGTCGTTATTTGTTTTCCCGCGGGTTAAAACCCGCGGCTTCCCGTGTTGCGCGTTCCAGCCCAAAAAAAGAGCGGCAAGATGCCGCTCTTCCCAATTTTTGCGTTCCCGCTATTTTGTTTGCCACTTAATTTTTAACGCGCTGTCGTTGCCAAAATCGTGTTCGTTTTTCAAGATTACAAAATTTTCGGTGAAGATAATTTCAGGAGTAATTTTTTGTTCGGTTCCGCTAATCAAAACGCGTGTGATTTCGAGTGTTCCCGCGGCGTTTGCGCGTTCTGGGAACCAATAAGCGATCGGCGCTTTTTCCGTTCCCGCGGCGGGTTTAATGGTGAGTTCG
This sequence comes from uncultured Opitutales bacterium, assembly GCA_934675585.1. GTDB lineage: Bacteria > Verrucomicrobiota > Verrucomicrobiia > Opitutales > UBA953 > Spyradosoma. Next base: position 85,387 of record CAKUQY010000005.1, read on the forward strand.
CGGGAACGCCCGTTCGCGGTCAGCTCGATGGTTGTCGGTTTACGCTTAAAACTCACGGGGCAAATCGGGTCGCCGTAAAAAGCGATCGTGTCGCGGTCGTAAAGATTGCCGATAAGCGCTTTGTCCGGACGGCTTCCCGCCGCAGCGACCGTTCCCGCCAAAGCCCGAACATCGATGCCAGCCATGCCTTGCGCTTGCAACGGCACTTCCGTTTTTTGCAATGTTTCCGGCAAATTTTGAAGCGTGTTTTCCATGCAAAACAGCCACGCTTGACCGACCTGCATCGCGGGCGTTCCCGAGAAAAAATGGCTATGAATTTCCCAGCCGCGCCCGAACCAGCTCGGCACTGTGTAGCCGACAAATTGACGGTAGCCGTAATGCGAAAGCGCGGTAACGACCATCGAATTTGCGTTCCCGTAAGCATCGCCGATCAAGCAGTTTCCAGCGGCAATCCAGATTTTTGGGTCTTGCGCGGGAACAAAGCGTTTGTGCTTTGCGGGAACGAATCCACCAAGCGGAAATTTCGTCATTTCATTTTTTGGAAGCGCCCAGAATTTTCCTTTCGCGGGAACGATCATTCCGTGCGAAAACGGCATTTCGAGATTGAATTCTGTCGCGTGCGACGCGCTTAAAAAATATTGCGGGTTGATGGCGTTGTATTCGTCGCAAAAAATATCGATCGCGATTTCAGGATTAGGCAATTCTTTTAATTCGGTTTTGCCGTTTTTGCGCGTGTAATATTTTTGCGTTCCGCCCCAGTCGAGCATAATAAACGCTTGGTCAAAGCGTTCGGTTTCAAAATTAGTCGTGCCAATCGCGCGCGTCAATTCTATGCGCGGGAACGGCTTTAAAACTTGTTCCAAATTTTCAACGCTGTCTGCCGTCAAAACTCCCAAAATCGCATCGATGTGCGCGTCTTCGGCGGGATCGATTTTGCGCGAAAGCTGATTCAATTTTTGCAAACTTACGCGATTCAAATCTTGCGGCGGCGCGATGACGGCAATGTAGCGCGGCTGTTGCTTTTTCAGTTTTTTCAAAAGCGCCGGCGAATCATCCCAAACATAAATATTTTTTGTCGCATTATGATGCTTGGCAAAACGCTTAATTGCGCGCATCGCGACGGCATCTTTTTTGTAATCGGGCGCGACGAGCACGGCGTATTCGTCCGTTCCCGCGACGAGCACTTCTGCGGGAACGCTTTGTGTTTTTTGAGCAACTGGAGTCGCTTGAACTTGCGCAAACGCCAACAAAAAAAGCGTTCCCGCCGCGAGTAAAATTGGGGTTTTCATAAATTTAGAATACTATCACCTTCCCCAAAGCGCGAGAAAAAAAGCGCTCCCGCAAACATTTTTTTGTTCACGGGAACGCGCTTTTTACGATTTGTTTTTTTTATTTTTCGTTCACAATTTCAGGTTGCGCCTCTGTTGGCGTAATCACTTCGACAATTGGAGTCGGCTCTGCGGGAACGCTATTCGCGGGAACGCTTTCGGGGTCGCCGCCCAATTGTAAAACGCCCGTCGCCGTCATCGCGATCACAGCACAAGCAATCGATTCGCCGCCCACAAAACCCGACGCGAGCGCAACTGAGTATTCGTTTTCGGTTTTTTCATGAAATTTGTGCCACAGCCAAACGATAATCGCGCCGATTGCAAACGAAGATGCGTTATTGAATGCGCTCGGGAGCGTCAAAATAATACCCAAACCAATCGCCGAAGGCAAATACGGACGCGCCTTAGGCAACAATTTTTCCAAGCACGGAATCGCCACGCCAATCATACCGCCAATCGCCATCGCCCAATAAACGGTTGTCGGGAGCGACATTGAAGGGTCATTCAAAAACTCTGCAACCGCTTTCCACATACGCGCAGGTGGCGCCGCATAATTTTTTTCGAGTGCTTCCGCCGAAGGCACGAGCAAGCGCCACACGGGAACGACCACAACCGTGCCAATACAAATTGCGAGCAATTGTGTAAAAAATTGGATGCGTGGTTTCATACCGAGCAAATTGCCGAGCTTCATATCGCTCATCAAATCACCCGCCGAACCGCCAGCCGCCGCCGTCACACCACCCGTAATCAAATTTGTTTGCAAACCAGCGTGCACAAGTGCTTTATCCGCAGCCATCGCTTGCGTTACACGCGCACCCGGCATCACCGAATAAATCAACTGTGAAATTTTACCCATTGCGCCAATCGGGTTCGTGTCTGCTTCACCGCAAGAACGCGCGCAAATCAAACCAAACGCTCCCGCGAGAAAGATTGCCAAAACGCCGAGATACCATTGCGTATTAAATGCAAAGTGAAGTGTTGCAATCAAGCCGAGCGATGCAGGAATAATGCCGATAAAAAACCATTTCATCGGCACTTCGCAATCGGCGACAGGATCCGCGTTCCCGCGAACTTCGCCCGAGACACTTTTCTTTGCAAAAGCACCCGCAAACGCGCGATAAATCGTTTTCCATTGAAACGCGAGCGAGGTAAAACTCGCCATCACCATAATCGCCGTGCCGCACCAAAGCGACCAATAAACAACTTTGAAACCACCAAATGAACCATCAGGATTTGCGACAACTTCGATGTTGCGGAAAATGTCAGCATTCGCGACGTTTAAAATATCTTGTTGAATCAACCACGGCGCAATCACCCAATCGAGCAAGCAAGCCGCGCCAAGCATTGTCAAACACACGCGCATACCGCAAAGCATCCCCGCGCCAATCAAAAGCACCGAAATATCAAACGACAAACCTGGCAATGTCGCCGTCGCGGGAACGCTCACGTCTGTGCCCTTGTCTGTTTTAAGCACGGGTGCCGTTTCCGTTCCCGTGATGCCCCACAATTTTAAAGGATTCAAAAAATCTGGCAAATTAATCGCCTCTGGCAAAAACGCCAATTTGTTAAAAAATGCGCCCGTTGCCTCTTTGCCGACTTCAATAAATGCGCTGCCCAACGTTCCCGCCTGTTTTACCAAACCCAAGACCGCACCAAAGCCGAGCGCACTCAAAAGCGTATTTACTTTGCGCTTGGTTGTTTCGCTGCCATCTTTAGCATAGAGCGAACGCAACGTTTCCGCCGAAGCGATCGCGCTTGGAAAGCGCAAGCGTTCTTCATTGATGAGCGAGCGTTTCAGTGGCACCGCAATGCACGTTCCCGTCAGCGCGGCAAAGAAAATCATCGGCACCATTTTGTACCATTCGGTAACGTAATCGTTCTCGCCCATGCCCAAATGCAAAAGCATCAACGCACCGAACGCGGAAACGACCGTGTGAGTCGTCGTCATACCAATCACCGACGCGACCGACGAAGTCGCCGCATTTTCTAAAACGCCCATCGGCTTAATGCGACCACCTGTAAGCGAACGTAAAGCGTTGAAAACTACAAACGACAGAATAACCGCCACGAGCGCAATCCCAAAACCCCAACCAATTTTGAGCGAGGTGTACATACTCGAAGCACAAGCCAAAATACCAATCAAACCACCAAAAATCGCACCGCGAACCGTCAACTGCGGCTCTTTATCCGCACGATAAACATATTTGCGCCAATAAGCATCGCGCAGATCCGATGGAATATTATCCATCGCGAACAATGAATCGTCTGTCGGGACAGGAATTCCCTCATTATCAAGCAAACGCCCTTGCGCGTCTCTATTTTCAGTACTAATTTCTGCCATAATGTATCAAGTTTAGCAAAAAAATCGTTCCCGCGCGATTTTAAAATTTTAAACACAATAACAAAAGCCCAAGTTCCCGAAATTTCGAAAACTCGAGCTTTAAGGCGTTCCCGTAAAAATTAGACGCGGGAACGCTTTTTTACTTTTGCGGGAACGCGTTTTTTGGGCGCGCTTTTCTTTTCGCTTTTGTAAACGCAGTAAAATTTGAGTTCGTTTTCGCCAGCATCCACTGCGATAGGACCGTCAAATTTTTTATCTGCATTACGCAAAATTTCTTCGCTCAACGGGTCTTCAAGATGGCGCTCAACGGCGCGGCGCAAAGGTCGCGCGCCAAATTTTTCATCATAGCCAACATCCACCAAAAAGTCGTACGCGGCTTTGCTGAGTTTGAGTGATGCGCCTTGGCTTTCTAAACGTTTTGAAAGTTTTTCAACCTCAATTTTAACGATTTCTCCGATGTCGGCTTTGCTCAATTGATGGAAGAAAATGCAATCTGTCAAGCGATTCAAAAATTCGGGCTTAAAAACGCGTTTTACTTCGTCAGAAATCAACGATTTTGCGCCTTCATAATCTGCCGCGGTGCCGATTGAGCCAAAGCCCATGCGCGAATTGCGTTGCAACGCGTCTGCGCCAACATTTGAAGTCATAATAATAATCGTGTTGCGAAAATCGACTTTTCTGCCGAGCGAATCGGTCAAACCGCCTTCTTCGAGCACTTGCAAAAGCAATTGAATCGCGTCAGGGTGGGCTTTTTCGATTTCGTCGAAAAGCACTACCGAATAAGGTTTGTGGCGCACAGCTTCGGTCAATTTGCCGCCTTCTTCGTAGCCAACATAACCTGGCGCGGCGCCAATCAAGCGCGAAACATTGATTTTTTCCATGTACTCAGACATATCAATTTGAATCAACGCATCGCTCGTGCCAAACATTTGTTCGGTAATCGTTTTCGCGAGCAAAGTTTTGCCTACGCCGGTAGGACCCAAAAACAAGAACGAGCCAATCGGGCGTTTAGGATCTTTCAAATTGGCGCGGGAACGGCGCAACGCACGCGCAATTGCCGAACACGCGTCATCTTGCGCAATCACCGAGCGACGCAATTCAGCTTCGAGCCCAAGCAAACGTTTGGCTTCGCCTTGATTCATGCGCGATACCGGAATTTTAGTGAGATTTGAAATCACTTCCAACACTTGCTCAACCGAAATATCAATAACATTGCGGGAACGTTGATCTTGCCACGCTTTGTGCAATTTTTCTTGTTCGGCGCGTGCGTCGTCGCGTTTATTTTTGTAATCGCGAGCGGCTTCCAAATCTTCATCTTCGACCGCTTTTTTACGCAAATCTTCAAACGCTTCAGCTTTTTCTTCAGCGTCAATTAATTTTTGCGGTTTATCAAAAGTTGTCAATCGTGCGCGCGCTCCCGCTTGGTCGATAATATCGATTGCTTTGTCGGGCAAATTGCGCGCGGGAATGTAGCGTTCGGAATAATGCACAGCGGCTTCAATCGCTTCGGGCAAATAATGACAGTTGTGGAAAACCTCATAATTGCGCGCGATGCCTTTCAAAATATTGATGGCTTCGTCTTCGCTTGGCGCGTCAATATTAATGCTTTGAAAACGGCGTTCCAACGCAGCGTCTTTTTCAATAAATTTACGATATTCGCTCAATGTTGTTGCGCCAATACATTGAAAACCGCCACGCGAAAGCGCTGGTTTTAAAATATTGGCAGCATCGCCCGGCGCGCCTTCACTTTTGCCGGCGCCAACAATCGTGTGAATTTCATCAATAAACAAAATCACATTTTTCGACGCAACAATTTCTTCGATCAAACCCTTGATGCGCTCTTCAAATTGTCCACGAAATTGCGTTCCCGCCAGCATATCATTAATCGCCAACGAAACGACACGCTTGTTTTGCAAAATTTCGGGAACGCGTTTTTCGACGATCGCTTGCGCCAAACCTTCGACAACCGCAGTTTTACCAACACCCGCTTCGCCCAACAAAACAGGATTGCTCTTGCGACGACGACAAAGCACTTCAATCACTTGGCGCACTTCATTTTCGCGTCCCACCAACGGGTCAAACTTGCCCGCACGCGCCTCTTCGGTCAAATCGTGGCAAAACGCTTTCAACGCCGAACGGCGACGTTCCCGCGGCTCGCGTCCGCCTCTTGGCGCGTCGAATGGTGGCTCGTCTTCATCGATTTCTTCGGCTGGCTCACTACCTTCTTCTTGGTCTTTGCGAGCGTTCCCGAGCAATGCTTCCAAACGCTTGGCGGCTTCGCTCATCGCGGCTTCGATTTCGTCCATCGCGCCCTTGTTTTCACCGCGCTTGGTTTCTTTTTTGGCGGGAACGTTTTTAGGGCTTGCTGGAATATTTAATTCTTTTTCGATTTGCGTTTTAACGATTTCGTAAGTCAAACCAAATTTTTTCAAAAGATTACTTACGCTTTGGTTTTGGCTCGACAAAATGCCCAAAATCAAATGTTCTGTGCCGACATAAGCGTGGCGCAAAGCATTGGCTTCAGATGCAGCGATGCGAAGCGTTCCCGCAGCAAACATTGAAAATTCACTTTCGCGCGTCGCGGGTTCTTGGGCGTTCCCGCGCTTAATTTGTTCAACAAGTTGCATTTCCAAATCGCCAACTTGCACGCCCAAATGCACGAGCGCATTGTAAGCGACACCTTCTTCAAGACGCAAAAGCGCCAACAATAAATGTTCAACAGTAATATTGCTCGCGCCAAATTCTAACATGGCGCGCTTAGCAAATTCAACAACACGCTTAGCGCGTGGACTATAATTTTCTGGAATATTCATAACGTTATTGGATATTATACGATTTCTCGCAAATCCGATTTCTTCAATCAAGATGTAGCATTTTCCATGCCAATCAATAATATTAAAGCGTCGCCGCGATAAAACATGTTCCCGTGTAAACAAAAATAATCATCACCACAATCATTTTAACAACAAATGTTACCACGCCGCCAACAAACGCGCCCCACGCAATTTTCGCGCTCTTATTTGTCTCTTCGCCCCAAAGCCATTCAAAAAGAAACGCGCCAATCGCGGGACCGACAATCACGCCGACAATCGCACCCAAAATCCAACCAATCGGCGCCAACAAAATTGGACAAATAATAGCGCCCAAGAACGCTCCCAGCGCGCCGCGCCAAGTGCCGCCAAATTTTTTCGCGCCCCAAACCGACGCGAGATAATCTACCACAAAAGACGTTCCCGCCAAAACACCGCAAACGCTCACGCCAAGCCAGCCCATCGCGGGAACATCATTTTGCGTGCAAAGCAAATAAATCAGCGTTCCCGCCCAAGCCACAAGCGGACCTGGCAAACCTGGAGTAAAAACAAAAATCACCCCCAGCGCAATAAAAACAAACACACAAATTATTAGCGCAACTTCGAGCATTTTGTAAAAAAAGTTAAAATTTAAAAGTTGAGAGTTAAAAGTTTGAGTTTATTGTTAAAATTTAAAACTTTTCAATTTAAACTTTCAACTTTTAACTCTAAAATTTTAATTTTCTGCCTTTCCCAACGCTTCGCCCATTTTGGCGTAAGTTTCAAGTCCGCGCGCGGTTGCGTCTGTCAAATCTTTGCAAAGTTTAATTTTATCTTTTTCAAAAAATGTTGCGACAAACGAGCCGCCAAAACGAAAATAGCCCAGTTCCGCGCCTTTTTCGAGCGTCTGCCCCGCTTTTGCGCTAAAACAAATCGTTCCCACATTCGTCGCGCCAACAATCACTTGCGTTACTTTGCCAAATTCTTGGGAATCGATTTCCACGACAACGCGCTTGTTTTCCCAGAGGTATGACAATTTTTGCGACAACGCGATTGGGTTCACCGAGTAAAGTTCGCCGTTGATCAAATTGATTTTATCGAGCGTTCCCGCGACCGGCAAATGAAAGCGATGATAATCGGTCGGGCAAAGACGCGAACAAACGAGCGAGCCGTTTTCGTAGCGTTTAGCCAACGCCGCGCTCCCGAGAAATGTCGCCAAATCAAATCGCTGTCCCTTGGCATAAATTTGCGTTGCCACGCCGATATTTTCAAACGCCAAATGACGTCCGTCTGCGGGCAAACAAGCATTCGCGTTCCCGTCAACAATCGGGCGCGCCGATGGTTTTAATTTGCGCGAGAAAAAATCATTAAACGATGCAAAACTTTCGACGGGTTCCGCAAATTCTGCCGTATCAATTTTATATTTTTCAACAAACGGCTCAATGCGTTCCCGCGAATCAGGTTTGCTCATCATTTTGCCGTAAAAATTGGAAAAACACGCGCGACGAATCAGCGCCCAAAGCGCGACTTTGCCCAAATGCGTTTCATAAACCCAGCGCAATGCGCCTTCGCCAAAAATGGCTTCTTGCTCGACCGTTCCCGTCGCGCGATTAAGAAATTCTACTTTCATCGTTGTTGGAGTGCTTGAAGTGTTCAAATAAAAAAGCGTTCCCGCGCAAATCAGCGTTCCCGCAAAAATCAATGCCCATTTTTTCATCACATCTTAAAGCCTTCGCCGAGATAGAATTTGCGAGCTTTTTCGTCGTTCAAAATCTTATCTGCGGGACCTTCCACGAGAACTGTTCCTTGGTGAATCAAATAAGCGCGATCGACAATTGAAAGCGTTTCGCGAACGTTGTGGTCGGTAATCAAAACGCCTATGCCTTTGTGTTTGAGCTCGATGACAATTTTTTGAACATCGGCAACAGAAAGCGGGTCAACGCCCGAAAATGGCTCGTCGAGCAACATAAAACGCGGTTTGGTCGCCAACGCGCGCGCAATTTCTAAACGCCGACGCTCACCGCCCGAAAGCGTGTACGCGGGCTGTTTTGCCAAACGCATCAAACCCAAATCGTCCAATTGTTGCCGACAATATTCGCGTCGCTGCGAAGCTGGCATATTCATCGTTTCAACAACCGCCATCACATTGTCCCAAACCGAAAGTTTGCGAAAAATCGAAGCGTCTTGCGGCAAATAACCGATCCCGCAACGCGCGCGCTGCCACATCGGCATCGCCGTAACATCGTTCCCGTCGAGCAATACTTTCCCGCGCGTCGAAGGCACCAAGCCCACCACCATGTAAAATGTCGTCGTTTTTCCCGCGCCGTTTGGGCCCAACAAACCAACAACTTCGCCCGAAGAAACCGACAGCGAAACATCGTGAACCACTTCACGTTTGCCATAAACTTTTGCCAAACCTTGAGTGACAATTTGCCCCGCGGGAACGGATTTTTCATTAGAATTTGAGAGGTCGCCTACTGCTGTCATAATTCCTATTATAAAGTTTGCACGCCTTACTTAAAAGGTTAATTTTTTAAATCACACACAAAAAAACGTTCCCGCGAAATCAATCTCACGGGAACGCATTTTTTATCTTTAAAAGTCTAAAATTATTTCAGCTTTTAAATTTCAACATTTCGCATTAGCGACGGCGACGACGCGCGCCAACCAACGCCAACGCACCCAAGCCAGCCAACAAGCCAAAGGAAGATGGCTCAGGAATCTCCGAACCATAAGCCAACTTAATGTTCGAGAATGTTTCTACTGCACCGTTGGTCCAAAGACGAGTATTCCCGTTTTTTAAGAATGTCAAATTTCCCTGGTCTTTCCCAACTTCAAACTCTACTTTTTGCGAAGTAGCATTTTCACCATCATATGTTGAAAGAACAAACTTTCCTGCTTTTGATTTGCTTGTAGCCGTAGCCTCGTCATACTTCAAAAATGTCAACATCACGTTTTGACCAGTTGTAAAGTTTATTACAGAGCCTAATAACGGTGATGAACCACTAGACACTTTTCCGTTGTAAAGTCCAATTGTCGGTGATGTTGAATCAGAAAAATCCAAGCCAAGCACAAGACCACCCGCACCACCACCTGTAGTATTTGTTGAAAAAACATCCCTTTTGCCAGATAGATTACTTGTATTCAACGTGAACAAAAGCGACCAGCTATCGGCCAAATTGCCTTGTCCTCCGTCCCAATTAAATCCCGAGTTGCCTGATTCCAAAGCGTTACCCGAAGGAGATGTGAGATTCAATTGAGTCCAGCTAAGACCTTTGAAGTTAGCACCTGGAGTTAAGGTTGTCTCTGCGTTAGCAGCAATTGCACCTGCAGCGATGAGCGCTGTAATTGTAATGAGATTTTTCATATATTTTATA
>CAKUQY010000006.1 GCA_934675585.1 uncultured Opitutales bacterium
GTCTGCAACTCGCGCTCGGAACTGACTTCCGCGACGCTCGGGAACGCCGCTTACGCGTATGCTTTTGACCATATCGGGAACCGCGCAACCGCTTCCGAAGCGGGAACGCAGCTCGCCTACGCGGCGAACGCGCTGAATCAATACGCAACTATAACCGAGACGGAAATATTTACGCCGACCTACGACGCCGACGGGAACGCGACGCTGATAGAAACGTCCACGGGAACGTGGAGCATTTCCTGCAACGGCGAAAACCGCCCCGTGCGTTTTGAAAACGCGGGAACGCAAACCGTGGTCGAGTGCGGCTACGATTCGCTCGGTCGGCGCTTCGAGAAAAAAGTGTCCGTCGCGGGAACGCTCGTTCTGCACGAACGCTACGCCTATCGCGGCTTCCTGCAAATCGCGGCGTTCGACGTCGCGGGAACGCAAGAACCTGCGCTGAAACGCGTGATTTACTGGGATCCGACGGAGGAAACGGCGACGCGTCCGCTCGCGATTTCAATCGTCGGCGACAATGTTTATTTCCCGACGGTCGATCTGACGAAAAACGTCTGCGAGCTCGTAGACTTCTACGGGAACGTTGCCGCGACTTACGACTACGCGCCGTTCGGGAACGTGTCCGCCGCCTCGCCCTCCGGCTCCGCCGTTCCCGCAAATCCGCTCCAATGGTCGTCGGAAATCTGCGACTCCGAGCTCGACCTCGTCTATTACAATTACCGCCACTACTCGCCCTCGCTCGGACGCTTCCTCTCCCGCGACCCAATCGAGGAACAAGGCGGGTTGAATCTGTATGCGTTTACTGCAAATCAAAGCGTGTCTCGAATTGATCTGCGCGGCAGCAGAATCGCCTTAATCAATTATGATTACGATGCGCTTAAGAAGACACTGGTGCATCCAAGTCATCACCCTCTGCGAGGAAGGCATGCGTATTTGCAAGTTTTCGTAGGGACAGGAATAGATGTAAAAATAATGCGGCATAAATCTCGAGTTTTCGGCGAGAACTTATACAAACTGATGGCTGTTGGCTCCACGCCGGAGATAACTCTCTATTGGAATAAATTTCTGCCGATCAATGACGAGGAAATAAATTCACATGAACGCCACCACTTCAATAAGGCCAAGATATTTTACAACGAGGCGATATCTGCAATAAACAAGTATGACGGAACGATTGTTTGCGGCAAAAAATGCATAGGAGAGTACATGCAATTTAGAAACGCTACCTTAGCGTATGCAACCTCAATCTTTGAACACGATTCCGCAAAGTTTCACGCTTCTTCCAAGGGAGGATATACAGAAGATATGCTTTCTCAAGAATTAGCACGAGCCAAGTGGGAGGAAGATTGGAGCCGAACTGTATATGAAAACTTCCTCGACTACGTTGACGACCTCAATAATAAAACAGCGGATGCAAAAGAAAAAATGAGTGTAGCACAAAACGCCTTGGACGAATGCATTTCACAAAACAAATACTAATGAAAGCTCGAACAAAAATTATACTGCTCTTCTTTCTAGGAGCTCTGGTAAGCGTATTCGGATATGCAGTGTGGCGCGTCTACTTCAAATCTTTCCGCGAATATATCAATTTCTCACACGACATCAACGATAAATTCTGGTTGCCAGATCACGTTAGGAATAAAAGTTACTCGGAAGAAGAGCTTTATTACGAAATAAAAGTTATCGACCGATTGTATGCGTTGTTAAATTTGTGGATTCATTACCAAAATCCGAAAATGGATCCGTCCAAGAATATTTTTACGTGGCGCTGGCAATGGAAAGATGAATGGCGGTCGGAATACGGGTCGACTTTTTTCGGCAAGGAAGATTTTTATGCGAATGCCGTAAAGATGGTTTTAGACGAAGAAGCATATCTTTACGTGTATTGCTACGCAGATTCTGATGATATTGATTTTTGGGGAGAAGAATTTTTTCCTATTTTACAACGGGAAATATGGCATGCCCTCTCCTGTTGTTTCTCCGGAATCGAGGGGGAAACTTGTCGTTTCGACCCGGTAAAACCTTGTGGTTATGGTGAGTTATTCGGGAATGAAGGGTGTAGTAGCTGGAAAGATCTTTGTCCAAGCGAGCTCTTTTTCCGAATTACGGAACGCGTTCTGTTGAAAACAAGCTTTTGGCAGACAACGGCAAGCCCGATGGGCGTAGATTGCCAACGAAATGAGTACTAATATTGTGGAGACTTCTTTTTATTTCATTTGGAAAAATAATCGGCATCGACAAGACGTTTCTTTTTTCGAAAGTTGCCGTAAAATCGGGCATTTGTTGGACGCCGCAGAACTCATGTTCGACGGTCTGCGCCCTCGCTCGGACGCTTCCTCTCCCGCGACCCAATTGAAGAACGTGGTGGATTAAATTTGTATTGCTTTGTAGGGAATATGCTAATAAAATTTAGCGATTATTTAGGTCTTGCGTTTCGAGATGAAACATTATGGTATCGTCAAAACGAATCGATTTTTTCAGGTCCCGGATTTTGGGATCAAGTTAATTTAAAATGGTTCCCACGTTCCGAAGATCCTGAAGATTATACAGCATGGTTTTCGAAAAGATTTCCAAAAACAATTGCGGGATCAAAAAAAGATTTAATAGATAGAATTTTAAATTACATAAAGGAGAATTTGTGTTCTAAAAACTCTAAAACATTTGATATTAATGCTTTAGGGAAAATGAATGATATTGATGTTGCACCCGATATGAGACGATATGGGGATGTTCAGCAAAACATTTATGAAAGATTTATATGTATTGGAAATTTTGAATTAAAAGTTAAAAATATAAATATAGAATGGACAGAAGAACAAAAATTTTCTTTCACTGCAACAATGTATGTTTGGGAGCAAACAGGCGTTTCGCCTAATGAAGGTGAATATGGGTCTTGTCTCTCTCCTTTTTTTAAGAAACGCCATATTGAGATGGGAACGTGGTCAATTTCAGGGAATGGAGATTGTTGTGAAAATTAAAATTGGATTAATCTTTTTTGTTTTTCTTCTTGGTGTTTTTATTTTTCGTGTTTCTCAAAGTAGGGAACGGCGATGTGAGCAATTTATCGATCTGTTTTCGCAATATATCTATTCCGGAAATTTTGAAATAGAGTCAATTCGTAGTCATTCAGAACTTATATTTTCAACTCGACTCGATTTTAAGATGTGGGTCAAAATTGATGGTGATTCGACCTCATTAATCGAAAAGTTATCGAGTGTAAAAAATAATAAATGTGATATCAGGAGTTCTGAGGGCTTTGATGGAATTATGGAATATAAAAAACGATTTGGTGAATATCCCGAATTTCTGTGGACCGCTGAGCGCTTTCCTAATTTTTATGGGAAAATCAAAATCGTTGGTTCTAAAAAATCAAATTTGTTTTATGTTTATGGATGGACAGATCCATAATTATTTTAAACAAATTGGAAGGTGCTTTTTTATTTGACGGAGAATCTTTTCACGGTTATAGTTGTTAATGTTTACCCCCCCCCAAAAAAATGGGAATAATGTTTGTCATAAAAACGCAAAACGATTCGTTTGGCTACAATTCGCGCTCGGAATTGGTTGCGGGAACGCTTGGCGGGAACGCGTTTAATTTTGCGTTTGATGAAATTGGCAATCAGACGCAGTTTGCTTGCAATGCAACAAATGAAACGACAATCGAGGGTGATTTCGTTCCCGCCTACGACGCTGACGGGAACGCGATTTTAATCAAAACTGCCACGGGAACGTGGAGCGTTTCTTACAACGCCGAAAATCGTCCGATTCGTTTTGAATGCGCGGGAACGCAAACCGTCGTGGAAATGAATTACGATTATTTGGGTCGCCGCTTTGAGAAAAAAATCACTGTTGCGGGAACGACAACTTTACACCATCGCTACGTTTATCGCGGATTTTTACAAATCGCGTGCTTAGACTTAACTCGCGCGGGAACGCCTGCGTTGTGGTTTGTTTTCTGGGATCCGACGCAACCCACAGCGACGCGTCCGCTCGCGATTCAAAAGAATGGAACTTGGTTTGTTTACGGCCACGATTTGACGAAAAACGTCTGCGAAGTTTTTGGAAGTGATGGCTACATTAAAACAACTTATTCTTACTCGCCATTCGGGAACGTTTCATCTATTGGCAATTTCGAGCAAAACTTCCAATGGTCAAGCGAATTCTACGACCCAGAACTCGACCTCGTTTACTACAACTACCGCCACTATTCTCCAACCACCGCCCGCTGGCTCTCCCGTGACCTAATTGAAGAACAAGGCGGGTTGAATTTGTATTGCTTTTGCGGGAATAATGGAATTTCAAAATATGACTTAAAAGGTAAATTTGTTTTTGGCGGAATTGAAGGCCCTGATTTTGATGTGGCAGAGAATTCATCGTGTTGTTTAGAGGCCAAACGATTTTGGAAGTTTGCAGGATATTCGAGTTTTTCTAAATGTTGGGATGATATGACAGATTTGGGAATGAATTTTTCATCGACAGCAAGCGCCCGTTGGGCAACAACACATCCTTTAATGAAGTTAGTTGTATCTGTTTTAGGCACAGGTTATATAATTGGCGATACAATAGGAACAGGCCTTGTTTGCTTTCGTTGGATATGCACAAAAACAAAATTGTCGATAAAGAAAATTCGTCGAGTTCGACGACCAACGGGTGATGTTTGTTATAATTATTGGTCGTGCCCCGATAAAACAATAAAAAAATGAAAAAATATATCTTTTTAACACTCCTTGCTTTATTCTTGGGGCTTCTTACGTTTTTGAGCGATTTGGATATTGAAGTTTCAATATTTTTTGTATTAATTGCAATTTTGTTTTTGTTAATTTGTATAGCGAGAGTTTTTTATGATTTTAAACATTTTCGATATAATCTTGGAGGAATTGAACAAAACTCTGTTTTTAAAATAAATCCAAATGTTCGTTTAAACACCTGGTGGTTTGTCTTATTACTATTTTACATAGGTTATATTGTGGATAAATATGTTTTAAATTTCGAAGATAGAATTATGTTCTTTCTGATTTTATCGATTTTGTTATTTTCTTCAATTAGAAAATTTTTAATAAAGCGTCTCGAAAAATAAAATAATTTTAATAATTTGTTCTGTTTTTACTGTTCTCACACTATTGTCTTTAGAAAAGAAAAATAAATCAAATTGATTTTATAGTCATCTAATAAATATTTATAATTATGTTTAGAAAGAACATCTTTAATTTGAAGTTTGGAAATGACGCTGACAGGAACGCGACTTTGAACAAAACTGCCACGGGAACGTGGAGCGTTTCTTGCAACGCCGAAAATCGTCCGGTGCGTTTTGAAAATGCGGGAACGCAGACCGTGGTCGAATGCGGCTACGATTCGCTCGGTCGGCGTTTCGAGAAAAAAGTGTCGGTCGCGGGAACGCTCGTTCTGCACGAGCGCTACGCCTATCGTGGCTTCCTGCAAATCGCGGCGTTCGACGTCGCGGGAACGCAAGAACCTGCGCTGAAACGCGTGATTTACTGGGATCCGACGGAGGAAACGGCGACGCGTCCGCTCGCGATTTCAATCGTCGGCGACAATGTTTATTTCCCGACGGTCGATCTGACGAAAAACGTCTGCGAGCTCGTAGACTTCTACGGGAACGTTGCCGCGACTTACGACTACGCGCCGTTCGGGAACGTGTCCGCCGCCTCGCCCTCCGGCTCCGCCGTTCCCGCAAATCCGCTCCAATGGTCGTCGGAAATCTGCGACTCCGAGCTCGACCTCGTCTATTACAATTACCGCCACTACTCGCCCTCGCTCGGACGCTTCCTCTCCCGCGACCCCATCGAAGAACAAGGCGGGTTGAATCTGTATGCGTTCTGTAAAAATACTATCCAAGAAACAGATGCATTAGGGCTAATGATTGCTCCCGGCTCGGAAATTTGGCACCCTCTTCGCCCGCGCCAGAAAACCGTGTCGAAAGATGATCCTGTAATTTCTTGCTATAAAGCGGTGAAAGAGTTGTGGAAGGCGTATGAAGACATGCGTGCAGCAAACACCATTGGTGCCGACAAATACTTTCACTGTATAGGAATGTGCAAGGCAACACGTAAGTCTGATAGGGCGTTAGTCGTTTTTCTTGCGAAACTAAGAGAAGTTTCGGATTTGCTCCGCAAGGGCGTGGAAAACGGATTTAAAGTTCCTCTCAAAAACGCCGAAGACTCTCTTAAAGATATGGAAGCTAACATGAAAGGGATTGATTGTCCCGGCGACAAAACTTGCGAGGAGTGTTGTTGTGAATACAAGGTGAAGGGGCTTTGACGTTCCCTCTGTTTTCAATGAGGCTTTTCATAATCATCGTCGGAGTTCTTGTCGTGTACTGCGGCGCGTTTACGTGTTCGCGCCATGAGCGATTAGAAATTGATTGCCCGGAAGATTTCGAGATGTTGAAGAGCTCGGAATGGATGCACGACGTTGATTCCGGCGATGTATGTTGTTCGATTAAAATGACGGAAACCGAAATGGATATATTTCGGCGAAGTCTAAAAGAGAAAGGCTATGTTTGTACCAACCGTAGCAGAAATAGAGAAACTTTTGAAAAAGAAGAACGCCTTTTGAAGAGGTTGGAAATAATTTATCTCGGAGCGCAAAGGGTTCAATTGATATATACGGTTTCACCAAATGCTCCCCTTTAAGAACCATCCGGGAACGGCACTCGCGTTCGCGCGCGATGCGCACGGACGCGAAACTTCGGCGACGCTGAAACGCGGCGCGACGCTGCTCGGGATTTCCGCGCGCAGTTACGACGCGGCGTCGGGACGGCTTTCCGGAGCATCGTTCGGCGGAATCGCGCGGTTTTTTAATGACGACAATTTGGCATTATTAAGAATTGTTATTGACATCAATCTTTTCAATAAATAAAATTGGCGGTATCTTTAAACCCCGAATTTTTTATTTTTTATGAGCGAAGTGAATAATGCATCAAAATTTCTCCGAGGGAAAAAGTTCCCGTTGCGAATCGTGAATTTCGTGTTCAAAATCGCGGGCACGTTATGAAATCGCTGAAAAAATTACTCCTTGCGCTTTCGATTTTCGCGGCGGCGCTTCCCGCGCTGAACGCGGAAGTCGTTTATCCTTCGCAAACGCAACCGGACGTTGCCGTCGCCAAAGGCTCGACGGGGCTTGCGAATAAGATCGTCTCCGCGCAATTTTCGTCTGCGAAAGGATTTGTCGTGAAACTCTCCGGCAAAAAAGTTGCCTCCGCCGAGGAACTTTTTGAAATCGTGCTCGGGAACGGCGAACGCGTTCCCGCGTCAAAGATGACTTGCTTGGGCATAAAGAAAGTTGCGCTCAAAGGCACGCCGGACGCGCTGAAGCTTTCCGGGCGGCATCCGGGACAGGCGCTTACGGCGACATTTACGAAAGGCGATCTCGTCGTCGCGTGGAGTGCGGTGTTGCGCGACGGTTCGCATTACATTCGGCAGGAATTGAAAATTTCCGCAAAAAAAGATACGCCGATGACGGCGATCGTCCCGCTCGCGCTTACGATGAAGGATGCCAAGGTGCTCGGGAACACGCGCGGTTCTCCCGTTGTGACGGAGACCGCTTTCGCCGCGCTCGAAACGCCGATGGGCAAAAACGAAGTTTCCGGAGACAAAATGACGGGAACGTGGTCGCGCAAGACAACGCTGAAAAAGGGCGAGGAGTGGGACGTTTCCTCCGTCGTAGGTTCGCTCGTTCCCGGGCAGGAGCGCCGTTCTTTTCTCGCTTACAACGAACGCGAGCGCGTCATGCCGTGGCGACCGTTCATTCATTACAATTCGTGGTATGAGCTGAATATCGACCGCAACAACGTCATCGACAAACGCATGAAGGAAGCAGATTGCCTCAAAGTCGTGGACGCGTGGGAAAAGCATTTGTTCAAGCCGTATAGAGTCAGCATCGACGCGTTCGTGTGGGACGACGGCTGGGACGATTTCAACTCGCTGTGGGATTTCTACAAGCCGGCGTTCCCGAACGGTTTCAAAAAAATCGACGCGAAAGCGCGCAAGCAGAACGCGGGAACGGGCGCATGGCTCGGACCGGTCGGCGGCTACGGTTCGTCCAAAGCGCAACGCCTCGGCTTTTGGAATCGCAATCACCCGAACAATCAGATCGGAAATTTCCAACTTTCGAACAAGGAATATTTTGATGCGTTCGTCAGGCGTTGCTCGCAGATGATCAACGATTACGACATGCGCTACTTCAAATTTGACGGAATCAGCGCGATTCCCGTCGCCTACGGTCCCGCAAACGAAGAAGACGCCGAGGGCATCATCAGCGTCGAACGCGCATTGCGCAAAAAACGCGGAGATCTTTTCATCAACACGACGGTCGGCACGTGGGCCTCGCCGTTTTGGTTTCATGTCGCGGATTCCGTTTGGCGTCAGGACGGCGACCACGGGCAGATGGGAGTCGGTTCGCCGCGCGAAAAATGGATCACCTATCGCGATGCGTGGGTGCACAAAATTTTCGTCGCGGGATCGCCGCTTTGCCCGATCAATTCGCTGATGACGCACGGGCTCATGCTCACGAAGTTCGGTCCGCCACGTTCCATGGAACGCACGAAGGAAAGCGTAATCAAGGAGATGCGTTGCGCGTTTGCCTGCGGTAGCGCTTTGCAGGAACTTTACGTGGACAACGACCTGATGACCGAGCTCGGGCTTTGGGGCGAACTCGCCGCCTGCATCAAGTGGTTCCGCGGGAACGCCGATGTGCTCGACGATGCGCACTGGGTCGGCGGAAATCCGTGGGACGGAAAGTCCGGAAGCATTTACGGTTGGGCCGCGTGGAATGCGAAAAAATCTACGCTCGCTCTGCGGAATTCTTCCGACGGAGAAAAGACTTTCACGACGACGCTGCGCAAGGTGCTCGACGTTCCCGCGTTCGTGCAGGGCGCCGTCACGCTCAAGCCCGCGTTCAAGGGCGAACAGCGCAATCTGCCCGGGATCACCGGTGCAACGCTTCCGCTCGACAAGGAAATTTCCTTCAAGTTGAAGCCGTTCGAAGTCGTCGTTTTTGACGGCAGGCCGGCGAAGTGAGCGCCGCACACTTTTCGGGAAAGCTTTTCGCTTGCCGTGATGCCTCACATAAGAACGACACCGAAGGAGTGTGCAATCCCGGAGTGCGGGGGAGCCGAGCACAGGCGGTCGGAAACGAGGCATCAGGGAATGGCGTGAGGGGCGTTCCCGTTGCGTTACGCAACAGTTCCGAGAGCGCGCTGTCGAGTTCTCTTCGAACGCTCAGGTAGTGTTTGCCCGCCGCCGCAGCGGCGGCGCGTTCTCGCGATTCCGGAGAAAGAAAATCGCCGGCGAGGAGCCGAGCAATCGGTGTCGTCGCCTTTTCGTAAACGCGATGCGTTTGTCCGGTTAGTCGATCCCGTGTTTTTTCCGTGCACCGACGCGTTGCCTGAAAGTGATTCACGAACAGATTCGACAGTGCGCAAATCCGCTCCAACAAAGGAGCGGAGGCGGGATCGTCAAAACGCATTTCGCCGAAAAGCCCGCGAACGAGCGCTCCGTTTTTTTGCTCAACGTGAGCGTTGTCGTTCTTGTGATACGGGCGCGAACGCGTCAGAGAACAGCGCGAAAAACGTAATTTCACCGCACGGAAAACCTCCGAATTGAGGAACTCCGAACCGTTGTCGCAGTGAAACTCCTCCGGCGGGAACGGCAGTTGCCCGAGCAACCGAACTATCGCCGCGGAGATTGCGCCGCTTTCTTTGTTCCAAATCGGCGCAATCAGAGTGAAGCCGCTGAAAACGTCCGTCAGCGTCAGAATCCAAAAGAATTTCCCGCCCATGTTTCCGCCGCAGAGCGCAACCGTGTCCGCTCCGATGTGTCCGGGCTTGGGGCACGCCGAGGCGCGAAGCGCTCGTTGCGGGATTTCTTTCGCAACGCCGCAGAGCAGCTTCCCGCACAAAAATCCGCTTTCGCGCCAAACTCTTTTCAGCAAAGAAACATCGCATTCGTCGTAGCGCCTGCGACGCTTTCGCGGCGTTCCCGCAGGCGGGTCGCTCGGCGGATGGTTCAGCCTGCGGATTAAGGTTTTTCGCGCAAGAGCCGTCGTTCGTTCAACTTCGTCGATAAACGCGCTTCTGCCTGCACGCCCTCCGCACTGCTT
This sequence comes from uncultured Opitutales bacterium, assembly GCA_934675585.1. Lineage (GTDB taxonomy): Bacteria > Verrucomicrobiota > Verrucomicrobiia > Opitutales > UBA953 > Spyradosoma. The sequence continues at coordinate 10,117 of CAKUQY010000006.1, forward strand.
CGCATACTCGCGGCTCTTCTGCCGCAGATATTCGTCTCTTGATTGTCTGCTCATCGTAAAAAATTTCTGTTCCATATGAGCATTCCTTCGGTGTCCTTCTTAATGAGGCATAACTCGGAAAACGCAAGTCTCCTTCGGTGTCGTTTTTGGTGAGGCATTGCGGCGAGCGCAACATGCCGTGATTTTTGTTTGCGGAAAATCGTTTTTTCCTTCAGACTAAGACCTTAAGGATTGTATGCTTCACATTACAAAAAGTTATGTTCGCACGTTGCTGCTCGGCGTGGTCGCGTTTTCGTTTTTTGTCGCGGGAACGATGTTCGCGGCGGACGAAAAAACGTATGCGACCGAGAACTCCCGCCTGAAAAAATCCGCCGGGAACGCGATTTATTACGTCGATCCCGAGCGCGGGAACGATACGAACTCCGGACGGGGCGAAACACGTCCGTGGAAGACGTTTTTGCCGCTTTCGTCCATGCGGCTGACCGTCGGCGACACCGTAGTCGTCGCTCCCGGTCGTCATGAATTTTCCCTGCTGGTGAACAGCGGCGAAGGCACGGAAAAATTGCCGATTACGATACGTTTTTTGTCCGGCAAACACGTTTTCGCTCACGGAAAATTGTGGGCGGAGAAATATCATATTTCCAACACGAACGATTGTCCGGACGCACCGAAAGCCGTTGCCGTCCGCCTCAAAAATACAAAAAACGTCCGCTTGGTCGGTGCCGCCGGCGCCGAAATTCTCGCGGAAGGAAAAATGATTTACGCGGTCATCGACGATTGCCGTAATGTCTCGCTCGACGGGCTGACGTTTGATTATCTGCATCCGACGGTCTGCGAGCTGCGCATCGTCGGGCGCACGGAAAAATTCATCGATGCGAAAATCGACCCTGCGTTTCAATACGAAATCCGCGACGGGAGACTTTTTTGGAAAGGTCCCGGATGGTCGTTCCCGTTGGGCGGATTCATCAAAGTTTTTAATCCGGATACGGGAACGTTCGGCGGAAATTTCTCTCCGGACGGTGCGCGCGCGGAAGAACTTGCGCCCGGGAACGTGCGATTTTCCTACGCGGGAACGGCGCCGCAGACGCGCGTCGGACAAGTGATTCAAAATCGCGACATCACGCGCGATTGCGTCGGATTTTTCCAACGCCGCAGCCGCAATATTCGTTGGGAAAATTGTTCGATTCACACCATACACGGAATGGGCGTAGTCTCGCAATTTTGTGAAGATCTCAGTTTTTCCCGCCTGACTGCGGCGCCGCGAAAAAAATCTTCGCGGACTAATGTCGCGTGGGCGGACATCCTGCATTTTTCCGGATGCAAAGGAAAAATTCGCGTTGCCGACAGCGTGCTTTCGAGTTCGCACGACGATGCGATCAACGTTCACGGGACGCATCTGCGCGTCGCCGAACGCGTGAACAATCGGACGCTCATTCTGCGCTTCATGCACAATCAGACCTTCGGGATCGACGGCTTCTTTCCCGGAGACGAAGTCGAGTTCGTGCACGGGAAGTCGCTTCAGCCGTTCGGAACAAACATCGTCGAAAAAGTGCGTGCGCTCGACGCGCGCCGACTCGAAGTCGTTTTCAAAAAAAACGTGCCCCAAAAATTTGAAGCGGAGGATGCCGTCGAAAATGTGACGTGGACTCCGTCGCTGCACGTGAACAACGTTGTCGTGCGCAACATTCCGACGCGCGGTTTTCTCGTGACGACGCGCCGCCCGGTCGTCATAGAAAACTGTCGCTTCGAGCGAACGGGAATGTCCGCAATTCTTGTCGAAGACGATGCTTCCGGCTGGTTCGAATCCGGTCCCGTGCGCGATATGATTATTCGCAAAAATAAATTTGTCGAATGCGCGACGCCGGTCGTGAACATCAATCCGCACGTGCTTTCCGGGAACGGAACGGTTCACGAAAACATTCGCATCGAGCGCAATCTTTTCCGCATGAAAGGCGGGGTCGCAATTGCATCGCATCATTCGAAAAACGTTTCCGAACGCGACAACAAATTCGAGGGAACGGACAAGAAAAACGCGGTTTCCATTCGCTGAAATCTTTTGCGCACGCGACAATCAAAGATGAGCGCACGCGGATTTGCCGGCAGTCGGACGTTTTTTTAGATTTTCCCCGTCACGAAAAATCTTTTGCTCACCGGGGCTTCCGGATTTGTCGGGCGCAACGTGCTTGCGGAACTGCAAAAACACTACGTCATTTCGTCGCTCGGGCGCGGCGCGGGCAACGAAATCCGGCGGATTTGGCGGCGGGCGTTCCCGCGCTTCCGCGCCGTTTCGATGTCGTTTTTCACGCGGCGGGCAGGGTGCATTGCGTGCCGCGCACGCCGGCGGAGGCGGAAGAATTTTTCGCCATGAACGTTGCGGGAACGCGCAATCTTTGTCTCGCGCTTGAAAAAGTCGGCGTTCCCGCGGCGCTGGTTTTCGTCAGCACAACGCCGTGCCGCGAACACCATTCCCGCGATAAATTTTTGCTCTTGAGCCGCGAACGTTAGCGAGCGGGCGTAAGTTACTCGCAATCGTTGTTAACTTTCGAGTTTTAATTCTGAATTTTCTTCGGGAACGCTTTCCGCCGGTTCCACGCAATAGATTTCGCCGAAGAGTTCGTCTTGGCGAATATGGAGTTTGTGCAAACGCGCCAATTCTAAGCACGCGAGAAATGTGGTTGCGAGCAATGGAATTGTGATTTTTTCGGACATAAGCGACGAAAATGTAAATGTTTTTTCTTTGGCGAGGCGCTCGAGAATCGTCGTCATGCGGTCGGAAATCGTGTAAGTGTCGTCCGAAATTTCACCTGGCAAAATGCGTTCTGAAAGCTTTTTGAGAACGCGATTAAATGCGTTCCAAACATCGAGCCCCTCAATATTTTCGAGTGGCTTTTCGTTGGTTTCTGGCGCGGGAACGCTGATGTGGCGTTCAAGAAAATTTTGCTGTTCGTCAATCAATTTTGCCAAATATTGCGCAGATTCTTTGAGGCGTTTGTATTGAATCAATTGTTTGACCAATTGCCAGCGCGGGTCGAGCGAAACCTCTTCGCTATCGTCGGGCAAATCTTCTTGTTTTTGGGTTTCACTGGCAGGAAGCAACATGCGACTTTTAATGTACATCAGCGTTGCCGCCATGACAAAAAAATCGCCCGCAATTTCAATGTCCAACTTTTCGTTCCCGTGCAAAATATCGATATATTGGCGCGTAACTTCTGCGATGGGAATATCGTAAATATCGATTTCGTTTTTGCGAATTAAAAAATACAATAAGTCGAGCGGACCTTCAAATTTATCGAGGCGCACGGTGGGCGCTTGCTCTTTGAAAAGTCCGTCGCTGCTTTCGCCAACGTGAATATTATCTGTTTCAGCCATGAGCTTTTACATCGATGCAATGCGCGCCGTTTTCTAAAATTGAAAAATACAAATGTAGCGCGTTTGGCGGGAGCGCGTCGGCGATTTTTTCGGGCCATTCGATCACCCAAATAAATGGCGAATGCATAAATTCTTCGAGCATTAAACCGTCGAGCGCGCGCGTTCCCGCAAGTCGATACGCGTCCATGTGAACGAGTTGGCGGGAACCGCTTTCGTAAATCGTGTAAATATTAAAACTTGGCGAAGTTACGGGTTCGCTAATTTTGAGTCCTCGCGCGAGCCCTGCCGTGAACGTTGTTTTGCCTGTTCCCAAAGTGCCGTGCAGTGCCAAAATCGCGTCGTCGGGCAATTGGCTTGCGAACGCCGCAGCGAAATTTTGCATCGCTTCGGCGGAATCGAATATTTGCGGGAACGCGGTTTTCATTTAATTTAATTTTTGTTCAAGCAATTTTAAGACGATTTGGCGGGAACGCATTTCGGCGATTTCTTCGGGCTCGAACATCACTCCAAATTCGGCTTCGAGCGCGATAATCAAATTGAGGTGATTGATCGAATTCCACACCGCGCAATTATTTTGCGAAATATCGGCGGGAACGCTATTTAAATTTAACGTTCCCGCGAGAATTTTGTCTAATCGTTCTGCTAACATTTTTAATTAGTATCTCCAAGATAAGCGCCGTAAGGGATTTCGAGTCTTCCGCCTTTCACAAAATTTTTAAAGCACGAAGGGCGAATATTAGTGTTTGGCAAATTTTCGATTGGGATCCATTCAAAACCGACTTGGCGCTGGTCTTCTTCCGTTCCCGTGCCGATGTGTGAATCGTCGAGTAATTCGCATTCGAAAACAATTTCGATTTGGTGAAAATATTTGTGGCGTTGGGCAAATTCGTGATTGGCGCCGATGTATTCGCGCACATAGCAAAGTCGTTTGGGCTCGATGGCGATGCCGAGCTCTTCGGCGCATTCGCGTTTGACGGTTGAAGTCATTGTTTCGCCGTGTTTTTGTCCGCCGCCCGGCAACACAAAAAAGTTGCCCGAATTGTCTTTGAGTTTTACCAGCAAAATTTTCCCGTCTTTCACTAAAACAGCGCGCACCGCAGGTCGAATCGGATTTGTGAACGATGGACGAGCAGCGAATGGCGGGCGTTTTTTTCGCGGGAACATTTTGTGGATAAAATTAAAAAAATTGATAATTGACGGGAACGAGCCCGCCAACTATCAACTTTTGAGACGACGATTATTCTTCTGGCAACAAACCGTCAGCGATGTCGTCGTTGGTCCAAACGGCTTTCACGTCGTCGAGGTCTTCGAGTGCGTCGGTAAGTTTTTGGATTTTTGCCGCGGTTTCAGCGTCGTTGATTGGCACGGTAACGTTTGGCAAATATGCGAGTTCAGATTCGGTTGGCTTGATGCCTTTTGCGTCGAGTGCTTGGAGCACTGCGTCAAAATCAGAAATCGCGGTGAGCACTTCAAAGTGGTCTTCGTTGTTAATGACGTCTTCTGCGCCGGCTTCGAGCGCGACTTCCATCAATTCGTCTTCGGTCGTTGCGTCTGCGGCGATTAAGATTTGACCTTTGCGATTAAAATTAAATGCCACCGAACCCGACGATCCCATGTTCCCGCCGTTTTTGGTAAACACTGAACGCACTTCGCTGACTGCGCGATTTTTGTTGTCGGTCATCACTTCAACGATCACGCAAACACCTGCGGGAGCGTAACCTTCGTAAACGAGTTCTTCGTAAGTAACGCCTTCGATTTCGCCCGTGCCTTTTTTAATTGCGCGGTCGATGTTATCTTTTGGCATTGAAGCTGCACGCGCACGCAAGAGAATTGCGCGCAAACGCACATTTGATTCGGGATCACCACCACTGGTTTTTGCCGCGAGAGTGATTTCTTTTGCAAGGTTTGAAAAAATCTTGCCACGCTTTGCGTCAACAAGACCTTTGTGGCGCTTAGTTGTCGCCCATTTACTATGTCCTGACATATGTTATTATTTGTTGGAAGTTTTTGTTGTAATTACTTCAAGTTTATGCCCGTTTTCGCGGGAACGCAAAACAAAAATCAGCGTTCCCGCGAGCAAAACCCACGGGAACGCATTTTTTGTTGCCGAATTAGAAACGGTGGCGGAAACCGACATTGACATTGTGAGTCATAATCGATTCTGTTCCCGCGCGGAATTCGTAATTCAAGTAAACGCTTGTTTTTGCATCGAGATCGACAGAAACGCCCGGCGAGATTGAAAGTGCTGTTTTTGACATTGCTTTCGCATCGGTTTTGAATTTTTTACCGGCGATCGAAGCGTCGATTTCAACTTCGTCGTCGAGGAATTCGTGAATCAACGAAACGTCAAATGTTGCGCGCGTTTTGTATTCTAAAACACTGAACGATGCGACCAATTCTGCACCCACTTTGCCTTGCAATGAAAGCGCATCAAAACGATCAACATTGAGCGCGCCCAATGCTCCATTTTCGTTGCTACTATCAACATTGTAATAGCCAAGCGCCAAACCAATGTGCGGCATCAAATCAAGACGCTCGCCATCGGCAAATTCGTGCAGCGGGAACGCCATCAACGCGTCCGCGAACACACCGCCATTGATACCGTTCGTGCTGTCGCTACTCTTGCCAAAGCCGTTTTCGCGCTTGATATCAAAGTCCGAAAAACCAAGCTCTGCGCCGACATTGAGCGCGATATAATCGTTGATCATGCTACCAGCAAAACCCGCGAGACGCACTTGACTGCCTTCGATTTTGCCACCGCTGTGGTGAATATTCGCGTTCCCGCGATCGTATCCAATCGCAAAACCTGCGGTGAATGTTTGTGAGAATTTGCGATCCACTCCCGCGAACACGCCGAAGGTGTTGTAATCGTATGTCATCGAGCTGGCGCGCGTTCCCGCGTTAGCACTCGTGCCTTGCGCTTGGGCAAAGAATTCCCAATCGGGCGCGTAATCCCAAACAGCGCTTGGAGATGTGTTGTCGTAAAGACGTTGTTTCAAGCGTTGGTTGATTGAATTTTGGTCGGCAGAGAAACTTCCCGCTGGCATCGAAACCATCGACGCATAACTCAATGGCGAAAGTTTTTCAACAGCGGAACTCAATTCATCTGTCGAGAAACGATTGAGCGCGTGACCAATTGTGTCTGCAACAACGCCGTGCGCGTCTGGACGTGCAAAATCGCTCAAAATGTCAAGGAACGAGCCGATTCCGTCATGATAACTGACGCCTTCGACATCGCGCAAATTATTTTGTGCAACATAAACAATCAATTGATTGCCCGAATTTTCAACCATCAGCGGACGCGCTCCCGTCGTTTGCGCGCCAACGATATGCAGACCGTCGAGATTACCCTCGAACAGCGCATAGCCAGAACCGCGTTTCGCGTTATCCGCCGAAAGCGTTACGTCAACCGTGCCAGAAATCGTTCCCGCGACGAGTTTGTTGCCGTCGTCAATCGAAGCGAGATATTTTGAGTTGGGTTCAAAAACAATTGCGGCTGTATTTGCGAGCGTCACGCCACCTTTGAGCGTTCCCGCGACTGTCAATTTGCTGCTTGCGAGCGTTACGTTGTTGAATGTCGCAGTCGCACCAGCATTGACCGTCGTCGTTCCCGTGTAAGTGTGCGACGTTGCGCCCAAAATCACGTTCTCGCTGATTGCCAAATTGCCGTTCCCGCCAATTGACCTATTGTATTCTGCGGCAGAGCCCGAAGCGGTGCCTTCAAGCGTCAAAACGCCATTCTCGCCATAAGTCGCGAGCGAAACTTTTTCACCAATTTCACCAAGATTCGTAACCGTCAAATCGCCGTTAAAATTCGAGAAAGTGATATTGTATCGACCTGCGTCAAGCCCGAAAATTGTTTCTGGCGCATTCAACAAATCAAACGAACCATTCGCCCGCAAAGTGAGGTTTTGGACGGTGTCTGCAACGTCAAATTGTTGTCGAATTGGTGTTCCCGTGGTCAGCGTATCATTCAACGCGATCACCGCACCATCGCCCAAAGCAATCGTTGGAACCGTTCCCGAAACTGCGCCGACCGTTCCCGTTGCGCCAACGCCAATACCTGCACCGTTAGCGACTTGGATTTTGGCAACGTTTTCAAACTTCGCCCAAGTTCCACTTTCGTAAACATTCCAAACTCCCGTTCCTGCAAGAACGATATCAGGATCTGTTGTAAATTTAAACGTTCCCGTGAATGTTGAATCTGCGTCAACAGAGACGGTTAAATTTACATTGCAATCGGTGTTGACAACTTCAACCGTTCCCGAGCCAGAAACTGCCGTAATTGCAGTTGTGTTTGCCATGTAAACTTTCAAGCTTGCGCTATTTGCTAATTCAATACGTCCCGTGAATGACGAATTTGGATTGTAAATCAAACTGCCTTGATCAACAACCAACGTTGAATTTGCTGAGCTTGGAGTCAAATTGCCCAAAATGTCAATATCGCTCGTTCCTGAAACTTTCAACATTGAAGCGTTGCCGAGCGTGAATGCTGTTGTTTCATTTTTCGTCACGGTTTTATTAATCGTCAACGTTTGGCTGTCGGCGACGAAGACTTGCGCGCCCGCCAAATCGAGCGTTCCCATCAAACTTGTATTTGCGTTTACGGTCAATTTATCAGAAACGGTGATCGTTCCCGTGGTTTGTGTTGTTTCGCTGTTAATTTCAAGCGTTCCCGTCGTAATCGTTCCCGTGTTTACAAATTGGCTGCCTGCGCCGATTGTGATCGAGCTTGCGTTAAGTGTTCCCGAAACGTCGAGTTTTGCGGTGCTAGTTTCGTTGCCAACAGCGACGGAGTTTGCTTCGGTTGTTCCCTTGATTTGCAAAACGCCCATATCTGCGAGCGTAATTTTGTCGAGGTGAATATCCGTTCCCGTCAATTGCAAAGTGCGGCCAGAGCCCAAATCGCCATCACCCGAGCCCGTGACGATCAATTCGCCCGTTTTATCAGCTGCGCCAGCGTTGATTGTGCCAGAATATGCGTAAGTCAACGCCGAATTATTCAGAGCTTGTTTTGACGCGATGTTAAATTCCAACGTTGCGTCAGAGCCGATTACAAACGCTGCACTGTCGCGGAAATCGCTATTTGTATTGCCCAAACTGCTTGCGCCAATGACGCCATCCAAAATAAATTTGAATGAAGTTTTTTCGCCGGAGCTGAATGTGACATTTGAGTTTTCGTCATCGGCGATTGCGTCGCCATCGGTGAAGACGAATTTACCCGTTCCCGCGAATTCAAATTTGCCTTCGCCGTAAATACCGCCCGAGAGAATGAATTCGTCGGCTGCGTTTTCTTTTTCGAGCAAAATTTTGAACGTTGCGTTTTTGTTGACGTAAATATCAGACTTTAACTCTTCGCGGCTTCTAATATCAACTTGGAGCGTGTCTTTACCGACGATAATCGAACCCGTAAAATCGTTCTTGGCATCTTCAACCTTTTCTGCGAGCGCGTTAACGATTTCGAGCGTTCCCGCGCCGTCTTTCAAGAGCGTTCCCGCGCCGCAAAGCAATGCTGGTTCAAATTTTGCCACTTCGATTGTGTTGCCGTCGTTATCGGTCGTTCCCGAAACGATTGTCAAAAGCGCGCCCTTGTCAACGCGGATTCCGGTTGTAAATTGAATTGCATCATGGTCAACACGCAATTCGCCATTCTCGACATGAGTCGATCCCGAATACGTATTTTTGCCCGTGAGCGTCAAAGTTTCCGTTCCCGTCTTGGTCAAATTCGTTCCGCGACCTTCAATTGTGCCAGCAAATGCGGGACCATAATCGACCGTCAAATCGGTTGCGACACCGATGGCAGCATTGAATTGTTGTTGACGTTCTTCATCTGAATTGCCACCCACCGCGATACCGTATTGCATTGCGAGCATTGCAATATTGGTTGTTGTAAAGCGGAACGAATAATTGCTGTCGTATTTGCGAATAAAGTTGTAGAGCGAAAGGTCTGCAACTGTCGCGTCGTTCAAAACTTTTTCGGCCAAATATTTCAACGCGTACGTATCTTTCAAAACAGCAAAATCGGCCATCGTCAAATTGCGACCTGTGTTGCCTTCGCGTTCAAAAATATACTCGTCGTTGGTGTTTAATTGTTTTGCGAATTCGAGCAAAACTTCGCATTGGCGCGCCGTCCAACCGTCGCTTTCATGAGATGCATTCTTGAAATCGGTGATTTCTTTAATCGAGAATGTTTCTTTAAAAAACGAAAGCAAATCTTTTTCTGTGCCAAAACTTCTTTTAATATTATCCCACGTTCCCACGTCGATCACAGCGTGTGCGCGCGCGAATGTGTCGCTGAGCAATGCGGGATCTTTGATGTAATTAACGGTGTCTTCGACTGTGATTGTGTGGCCGTTAAATTGTGGACGTTGAGTTCCAAGCGAGCCGAAAAGTTCTGTTTTTTTCTCCTCAGAAATTCCCGCATTTGTGAGCAAATTAAGACTGCCCGATTCTGTGCCAAAATATTTGCTTGCGCCGTTGTAGGTTGCGAAGAAATAGTTTGCGATTGGTGCCGTTGTGCTTGTATCAACATTTCCCGAGCCGATGGTCAACGCCGCGCCATTCATGCCAACGGCAGTATTTTTGCCGCCGACTAATGCGCGGAGCAATTGGTCTTTGCGCGAATCGTTTTGGAGATAAGCGTTGCCGGCCAAAATCAAACCCGCGCTGGAATTAATTGCGTTTGCCGCACTCAAATTCAATGTGCCATTTAAAACGCCCGTCGCTCCCGTGTAGCCGATCGCTTTTTTCAAATTCAATGTGCCACCATTGAGCTTTACCAATGCTCCTCCCGTGCCCATTGAAACGCCTTCAAAATCTGCCGTTTCGCCAGATTTAATATTCCACGCCAATGTTGCATTTTCGTTAACGGTAACGCTATTATATTCACCAACACCCGCTTTGATTACATCGTTCCCGTTGGCATCTTTCGTTTTGTAGTAAAGACTTAATACTTGAACGTAGCTTGGATCATAACCGCCCGTTCCCGCGACGCTTCCAATGATAATTTTAGATTTACTATCTAAGCCAAAAACATCATCTTCGCCACAAAGCACGATTTTATCTGCGTTAACAAAAGCATTTGAATAATTTTCAGATTCAGACGAACCAAAAACCAATGTCATACCACGATCGACAAAAACAGAGCCGTAAAATTCATCTTGAGATTTAACAACTTCAACGATGCCATTTCGTATTGACGTGAGATATTTTTGAGCAAATTCATTGTTTCCAAACGAACCATATCCCCCACCAACTTCTTTCAAAAGATAAGCCGAGATGTTTTTTTTGCCATTAGAATCCACATATCCTGTTTCGAGATACGATTTTTGAATAGTCGTTCCCTCTTCATTTATTCCTGTATACAAAGTATCACGTGCAATGTGCAACTCGGCGCCGCGAGTGGCTTTAACCGTTCCGCGTAATTGCCCCGTAGTATTACAAAGAATCATAAACTTTCCATCTGCGCCAATCGTTACAGATGTCGTAGAAAGCGCAGTCGAGTTTGTAATCCACATACCTTCTAAAACCATTAAGCGTTCAATTGCCTGCTCGCCTGCTTCGTATGATTCGTCAGACACATTTGCAAAATTACCCTTGCCGGTTTTGACAACGACCCCATCATTCGTTGCCGCATTCCCCAAAAATTTACCCAAAAAGATGCCATCGTGAAGCTCGTCTTGATTGATAACCAATACCGCGTCAGAGTCTAACTCCACTTTGTAATTTCCAAATTTATATCCGTAAAACGGCTCGGAAAAACCTTGATATTTGTTTCCCTCAACAACATTTTCTTCCATGCCCCAACGATCAGCGTGCCATATTTTATTATCACCCTCATCCCAACTTCCTCCCAAGATCATCGATTGGAAATTGTTTACAATTTGCGTTCCATAAACGACAAGCGTCGTTTGGGTATTATTTTGAGTTTGAGAAGGCACATAATCAGGATTCAGCGTTGAATAAAGCGTTGAAATGTCTCCTGGAGTTCTATTCAAAGTTAATACTCTGTTATAAGTTGTATCTGCACGAAAACCCAATTGCAATGCCGTCGCAGACGCGAAAATATTATTGACAATATTGCCGTTTCCGTCTGAACCCAAATGGTATTTGCCATCCCCCAAGAAAACGTCTGCCAACGCGCCGCCAACCGTTTCGCCCGTAGTGTCGTAATTGTTGGCAATGCTGTGAACGTAATTTAACCAATCTTGCGCGTCAAACGTGTTGGGGCCACGCTCGCTGCCAACATAACCGTTTGTCGTTCCCGTAGGGACAATGTTGGTTGCGAAGTCGGCTTTACTCGTAAAATAAACATTTGATTCGTCGCCAACGGTCACGCGATGATCTGTTCCCGTGAAATAAACACGTCCGGTTCCTTTAAGGTGGCCAATCTTTGACGTTTTCCCTGAATCTGTTTGAATAACGAGACGCGTTGTTGAATAACCACGGGTGCCATCTGCGCGCACGTAGTTGCGATCATTGCCCAATTCGATGGTCGATTCTGCCGATGCCGTGACATTTTTCAAAAAGTTTAGCGAGTTAGTCTTGTTAATATTGTTCGCGTCGCCAAAAACATCGAGCAAATTCTTTTGTGACGAAACAAAACTAATTGTTGAATTATCTTTAAGCGTGATATCTTGTACGCCCACCCATTTGCCAACAGAATCTACACCATAATAAGGTGAAACATATTGCGTCAAATAACCCGAAACCTTCAAGGTTGTCCCGCCACCAACAACCATCGAACCCGAGTAAGCCGTTTTAGAAGTGTCAACCGCACCTGTTGTTTTATCTGGAGCCAAAAGTGATGACGGGAACGCGTTTGAGTAAACAGGTTCTGGTGAATTCGTTACATATTGGTAAGTTTTGCCGTCATAATATTTGATGTCTTTAAAACCTTTATATTCAAGTATGCCACCGCCCGTAATCGTTATTGTCGTTCCTTCGAGCGGTTTATAAGTATTCATCAAAAGATGAGTTGCTGCGTCTTGTTGACCCGCACCATAAAGATTACCTTGAAGCGTTGCCGATTTTTCAACCTTGAAAACAACATTCGCGCCTTGTTCAATAAGATAATTTTTATTAACGCTACCAGACGAATCATTGAGCGTAATCTCTCCACCCGCAAGCGTTTCCGTTTCGCGTGCGCCGAGCGCAAAAACTGCCGCGCCAAAAACGAATGACGCTGTTAAAAGAGCTTGTTTAGTAAACTTCATAAAAATTAAGATTTAAAAGTTAAATTTAAAGATTAAATAACGACGTTAATTTTAGAATGTGCGACGGAAGCCCATGTTAACGTTGTGGGAAACATTTTCGTTGGTGCCGATTTCTGCGCGATAGCCAAAATGAATATTCGTGCGGTAGCCAACTGTCAAACTCAATGTTGAGCCGATCGAGAATGTATTTTCTGCGATGCCAGCCGCTTTGACCGTTGTTTTTTGACCGTCGTATTTAGCGTCAACATCAACTTCGCTGTCGCCAAATTCGTGAGCAAATGCCGCGTCGATTCCAAAGCGTCCTTCATAATCATCAAACGGGAACACCCAATCAAGCGAAGTGCCCAACATCCCGCGAACGCTCAGCGCTTTGATTTTATCAATTTCGAGGTCTGCACCGCCCGCTTCTTTTTCATCGCCAATTGTTGTATAGTAAGCCGACAAACCTGCGTAAGGCGTGAGCACCAACCGTTGATCGCGATCAACAGCAATCAAGAAACCACGTCCCAAAACGCCATACGCGCCCAATGAGAATCCGTCTGGCTTTGCAGTCGCGTTCCCGAGAATTGTATTGCGTTTAACATCATAATTGCTCATTGCGATTGTTGCGCCGTAATCGACAAACCACGAGCCATCGCCCACCAATGACGAGCCGTAAGCCGTGAGGCGATAATCGTTGCTTTTGATTTTGCCACCGCCATTGTGAATATCAGCCGAGCCATAATCATAACCCAACGCAAACCCCAACAAGGTGTAATCGTCAATTTTTGTATCTGCGCCAATCACCGCACCAAAAGTGTTAAAATCGTAAACCGCGGCATCGTTCCCGTTGCCATTTTGAGCAAATGTGCCTTGCGCCGTTGCCCAAAATTGCAAATCGCGACTTGCAAATTCGTTGACCAATTCAAAGCGGCGAGCTGTTGCGCGGTTGCGGAATTGCCCAATGTCATTATTGTGTGCTTGCCACGACATCGCAACCATTGCCGAATACGAAAGCGGCGACAATTTTTCAATTTCCGTCGCAATGCCAGCACTGCCTGCGCGCAACAATTTTGCAAGCAGTGGATTCATTTCTGCTTCGAGAACTTTATCCCCTTGCGGCATCAAATTGTCCAAAATTGAAACGAATCCGCCAAGCCCTTCGTGCACGCTTACGCCCGAAGTCAAACTGTCGCCCATCGTGAACACAGAAATCGTTCCCGCGTTTTGCGCGAGCATAAATTTATTCGCGCCCACCATATCCAATTCAATATGGTCCAAAAGCGCGCGCTGATCGCTCAAACTGAGGTCTGCATGTTCGCCAAGTGCTTTTAAAACAACGATTTCGCTGTTGCTTGGCGTTCCCGCGAGTTCGATTGTTCCCGCGATGTCTGCCACTTTAAGCGTTCCCGCGTAGCTAACCGAAGTACCGTCTTTCAAAATCAATTTGCCATTTTCTTTCAAATTCAAAACGCTTTCACTTGCCGTATTTGTCAAAGTCAACGAACCTGTCGCTGTCGCGTTGCCATTGACAATCAATTGGCTCGTTTCAAGCGAAACATTATTTTCAAAAACTGTTTTGCCCGCGGCAAGCTCAAACTTTCCCGTGAATGCCTGATTTGACGTTACCGTCAAAGTGCCAACACCCGTTTTTTTAACTTTGCCATCGCCTGTGATCGAACGGTCGAGTGTTTGTGCGCCTTCCAAAGCAAGCGTTCCCGCGCCATAAGTCGCCAAGCTAATGCCTTGCATTTGATCGACGTATGACAATTCCAAATGACCATTATCAACGCCCAAAGTTACAGGCATTGGCGGTGTTGGGCTCGCCATGCGCGCACGTCCATTGCTTGAAACAAATTCAATATTTTCAAATGGATTTCCTCGTCCGTCGAGCTTCGTCGTTCCCGTGCCAGTCTTGATCAAACGCACCGAGCTTGCGCCCGCAACGTTAACCTTTGCGGAAGTCAATTTATTCGCCACGACCGAGCTTTCATCGATGCTAAAATACAAATCTGCCGCGCCTGTTGCCGTCAAAGTTTTGCCACCCAAATCTTCGCTTTGCTTAATTTGCACTGCGCCGTTGTTGACATTGATGTCACCTTTAACTTCTGTTCCCGTAAACGCCAATTTGTAGAAATTGCCGTTCGCGTCTTTTTTGGAACTTACATTAATCGATCCGCTATCTTCCACTGTTACCGTTCCCGCAAATTCTGTATTCGCGCTTTGCGTGATTGAAAGATTTGCACCGCCGACAACGTTCAATGTTGAATTCTCATCCATCCCAATCGCCGTCATCGAAACGTCATTTTCAACTTTGAGATTCATATTTACGAACTTAACGTCGCCGTTGAAATATTTTTCGCCCGAGGTCGGCAACATCGTTGTATCGTTGAGAATCAATTCAGAAATTGTTCCCGTATTTTCAAAAACAAGCGTTCCCGAACCCTCTATTTTTTGCAAATTAATATTAGATGCAATGCCGAAATATTGCACAT
The DNA here is from genome assembly GCA_934675585.1 of uncultured Opitutales bacterium. Lineage (GTDB taxonomy): Bacteria > Verrucomicrobiota > Verrucomicrobiia > Opitutales > UBA953 > Spyradosoma. The sequence goes on from CAKUQY010000006.1 coordinate 25,175, forward strand.
TCAAGGTCGTTCCCGCAGCAATTTTTACTGAGCCAAAACCGAGTGTATTATTTCCCGTGAGCTCGATTGTACCTTGGTAAATTGAAATGTTTTTATTTGCAACTTGATCCCCCGTCAAAGAAAGCGTCCCCGCGCCGACTTTGCCGAATGTTGTTGGCATCGTTGTTGCGTTGTTGATGTTGGTGCTACCTTCTGCGACATTGTAAACCATTTCGCCCGTTCCCGAAGTAGTAATATTCGAGCGATTTGCCGAAGACGCGTCCAAAACTAATTGTCCTGTCAAAATGTTGATTGCAACGGCATCTGCAATCGTCGTTCCGCCCAAGTTAAACGCGCCCGTTCCGTTAATTTCGATTTTTGAAGTGTTTGTTCCCGAAATCGAGCCCACGAATGAGCCGACGAGCATTTCTGGAATTGTCGCGATGTAGCGTCCAGTATTGCTATTCATTTTGATCGTCGCGTCAGCATTATTTGCCGCAACCGTCAAAGTTGTGTTGTCTGCCAATTTAATCGTTCCTTTGCCTTCAAGCGATGCGAAAGTTTGCGATTTTTGCAAATCAAGCGTTGCGCTTTGAGCCACTGAAACAATTGTTTTTGAGCCAAAATAACTTTCGCTCGACAATTTTAACGTTCCCGCAGCGAGATCGATTGCGCCCGCGAACGTTCCCGCCTCATTATTGCTCATCGTAAGCATTCCCGCGCCCGATTTTACGAGCGTTCCCGCGCCACTTGTCGTTCCCGCGAAAGAAACATCGCTTGCAAATTCCAAATTCAAACTTGCGCCTGTCGCGATCGACAAATCTTTAAATGCGACATTATCGTCTGTTTTCCATTCTTTCAAATTCAAGATACCGGCTTCGACCGCGACCGTTCCCGCGACGCTTGAATCGCTTGAAACCAGCGTCAATTCTGCGTTCCCGCGCTTTGTCAAATTGCCGCCAACTGTCAATTGCTTGCCCCATTCGACCATTGTTGATGCTTGGTCTAAAATAAGATTTGCCTTGGTGGTTGTGATTGCGCCTTGAGCGGCGAGCGTTCCCGTAGCGTTGCGCAAAGTCATTGTAAAATCAACATTTTTACCATCGGTTTTCGTTCCCGTGAATTGGATTTTTCCCGTGGTTGTATTTACAAATTGTTTGTTCAAATCGAGATTGACGTCACTCTTGATATCCAAGTCGCCTTGACCTTCGATAGAAACTTTATTTTCAGAAACCGTTCCCGCAACATTGACCGCGAATTTTCCGTTGCTTTCGACAACAACAGTGGTTGCTTGTTGCAAAGAGTCGCCGCCAATTGCAAGCGTTCCCTCAGCCACACGAATGCCCGTCGTTTTAATTTTGCCCAAAATCGATTGCTCGCTGCTACCGTATTTTGCGATTATTTGCGCTGTCACATCACCCGCAAATTGCGTGCCGACATCTTCGAGAATTTCGTTGTCGTTGAGCAATCTCAAATATGCCGTTGCCAAATGTTTTTCAGTCAAATCGGTGAATTTTTTAATTGATTGATCACCAAACAAATCTTTAAGAAGATTAAGTTGTTCGGTTGTTGTTGATGCGCTTCTCGCAAAATCTTTAAGTGCAGCCTTCAAATCTCCTTCCACCAAACCTGGAGACGGCTTGAACCCTTCCGCCAAATCGATAAATGGCTCGAACGATTCTGTCACATTGGTTTTGCCTTCAAAAATTTTACGATCGCTCGCAAGCGACAAATAATTTGTTGCAGGATTGGTGTCGGGATTGACCAATTCACCGGGACGCGAAGTCGATTCGCCGATAATCAAATTGCCCTCTGCGAGCGTTACAGACGTTCCCGCTGCGCCATAAAGCGCAACCAAGCGTTGATCGCCCGAAAATGTTGCCGTAGTGCCTTTGTTCAAAATCAAAGCCGACGCATTGCTGAGCGTTAATTTTGTTCCCGCAAGCGCGCCTTCTTTAATAATCATTGCACCATAATTTATAATGCCCGAACCCGCGCCCGCAAAATTGAGCGTTCCCGCGCCCGACTTAATAATATTGCCGTGTCCAGAAATTGAACCCGCGAACGTGCCATATTTACCGCCGTTCAAAGCACCCAAATCAAGACTACCGACATACGCGCCGTCCTCAATATTTAATTCAATGCGCGAAGCCGTTCCCGTCAAAATTTGAGAATTTTTGTCGCCAATGACATTTTTAATTGTTTGATTTGCGCTGCCGAATGCGAGCGTTGAAGTTTTAGAAGTCGCTCCCGCCGAGCCGTCACCTGTGCCCAACAAAACGATTGATTGCGCTTGCGACAGCGCATTTTCTCCTGTTGGTTTAATTGTGATGCCTTCGCGCACAACTAAATTGCCTTTGATGTCTTGCGCGGCTTTAATTTCGATCGTTCCCGGCGCGCGATTGTTAGAAACATCGATGCTTCCGCCCAAAGTATCGATGTAAGCGTAAGTTGCAAATTCCAAATCAGAATCGCGTTCTGACGACAATGGTTTTTCTAAGGTTGTCGTTTCGTTTTCGATAATTGTCAAACGCGCACCCGAGCTAACCTCAATGCCAGTTGCCGATGATGACAAATTCAAAGTGCGAATATTGACAACTAAACGTCCTTCAAGCGCCACCAAGCGTTGAATATTTGCGCCTTCCAAAATCAACGCCAAATCACCTTTGCCATATTTGATAAATGTTCCACCAAGCGCATCAACACTCGCGTTCCCGTCAGCGCCAATGCCAACGAGTGAACCCTTGTAAATACCGCCGTGACCTTTTTCTTGGTTGACCGCCAAAATAGAACCTTCCTTGATGCCAACTCGCGAGCCCTCGCCCGTTCCCGTGACGATTGGGTTAATATTCTTAGCGTTCACCGCGCTGTTAATCGCGCTTTCAATCGAACCTGTCGCGTCCGCTCCTTTGCCGTTGGCAAACATTGCTTGAAAATTCTTAATCACTTGGTTGTTTTTAATCAACAAGGCCGAAGCTTCGGGAGCGTCAATCAATTCACCAACATAAGATTCATAAACGTGTACGGTGTCGTCAATCTTATATTTACCAGAAGTCGAATACGAGCCGTAGCCATTTGCATGTTTTGCCGCCGTTCCAGCCAAATTGATCGAATTTGCATTGTAAAGCGTTTGGCCAAATTTATATTCAATGCCTGTCGCTTCACAGAAATTTTTCAACACTTTTGTTGTGTCGTAAGACGCGTTCCCGCCAGCAACTTCTGCCGCTGCCAAAGTCAACGAACCGCCCGCCACAAAAACGTTTGCCGAGTAGTTGTCACCCGAACTGCGGAATTCATTACTTTCGCCCGTGAGCGTAAAATTGCCCGTTCCCGTCTTGACGATGTTGGCTGAACCCGAAATTTTGCCCAAGCTCCCGCCATCTGTATCGTCAATATGAATATTTACAAAATATTTGTGAGCGTTTGTGCCGCTGCGAGTTTTTAAAGTTGAAGAAATATTATTGTTCTCACTTTTGATATTGTGAAGATATTGAATAATTACCTCGTTAACAGGCGCAGCGCTATAATTTGCATAATCAAAAATCTCCAGCGACGATCCCGCGCCCATTTCAATTTTGTCAACACCTGCCATGCGCGTTGGTAATTGCTCGGCAGGCAAGCCTGCAATTGGACGATCATAACGACCACCAAAATCAGACCACGAGTTAATTTGACCGTAGAGACGCACTGCATTATCTTTGCTAATTTTCAGCGTTCCTGCCTCCCAAGATTGCGTATTCGCATCTTTCCAAGCAGTTGTCCCATCAACCGCAACCACAGCAGAACCTTGCATTGCATTGCTCGTCGTCAATGCTCGAGTCCCCAAAAGCGAATTCCATCTAATTGAATTTGTCGGGCCATTTAGCCTTGCATTAACAAAACCCGAAAATGTTGTATTTTCAATCACAACCCAGCCATCGTTAACAACCAGCGTTCCATTGCCGGAAACATTCACCGTGCGGTCGCCAATATCCTTCGTATAAATCGTGTTGCCGTTAGGATTCAGATAAACCACCGCTTGCGCTGGAATTGCAGTTCCCGCGAGAATTGTTGCTGCTGCTAAAAAAAGTGTTTTTGAAAATTTCATGAGATTGAAACGTATTAAAAATTAAAGAGGGATAAAAGGTAAAAATGAATTATTATTTTTCGGCTGATTTTGTTTTGGGTTGCTCGGGAATATCTGCTGCGAGGCCTGCAATTTCGAGCGAGAACGATTCGCCTTCAACGAGCGCATCGGCTTCGGCTGGCGTTTTCATTACCGTTGCCGTCGCGGTCGTTCCCGCGACTGTCGAAATTTTTACGGGAACATCATTTTTGCCCGCACGTTTTACAAAATATGCTGCCGCGGGAACCAATTCGCGCGCGCCTTCGGTCATCGACAAAATCACGCGATTGCCCGCCAAAGTCATTTCAACTTTTCCTGCGGGAACGACTGTTTTTGGAGCCGGTGCAGGTTCAACCACTGCGGGAACGGCCGGCTTTTCACCCACATTTGCAGCCGCCGCGCGATTTGCTTCCAACGCGTTCCAATCAAGCAAAGCGCTGGGCTTATCGGCGCCTTCCATAATTGCGGGAACGGCCTTAAAAGCGCCACGCCACACAGGCAAAAGTGTTTCGTTGAGCGGGAACGCGATTTCAACGCGACGCACGCCTGGCTGCAAATTCAACAATTCGCATTCGTTTTTCAATTCCACCGCCGCGCCATCGACTTTGATAATCGCTGCGGGTTGTTTTGCCAGAACAAGTGCCACATCGCTCAACACGATTTTCCCGTCAGGAATGTTCGCGGGAATGCGTCCGCGCAAATCAAAACTCACGCGTGCCGTTTTGCCTTTTTCGAGTTTGACGCGTTTGGTTTCAATGCCATAAACTGACGAGCGCGCCTCGATAGTCAATTCACTGCCAATGTCGTATTCGCCGGAAACGAGCGAGCCGCGCGACGCGTGTTTTCCATTCACAAAAATTTCAGTTTCTGTTGGCAAACAAGTTACCACCAACTCGCCTTTTTTCATCTTAAAAGTTGGCGCCAATTTTTTTGCAGAACCCGCTTTCAACACGACGTCTTCCAAAACCGCAGGTTCTGCCGCGTCGTCATTTTCAAAAACAAAACGATACGTTCCCGCGTAAAGCGTGTTGTCCAAAATCAAAAGTCCGTCCTCGGGAACGCTTCCCACGCGCATGCGTTGACCGTTAAATTCTTGAAAAATTGTCGTTCCCGGAAGCGTCTGAATCACGACAACTGCGGGAGCGCCTGAATTCTCTTGCGCGCGAGCATTGATCGGCGTTGCAAGAAAAATAAACGATAAAATCGCCATTAAAAATGACGCCTTATTAAGAAAAAATTTCTTCAAAAATGTAAGCATAAACACGCAAATGGGGTTATCTATTCCTCTATTACACCCTTTTTTCGCGCCGTTGTCAAACATAACTGCGCTCGCGCGCGTTATTTACCGAGTTTGGAAAAATTTTAAATTTAAGAGTTGAGAAATCCACAAAAAATCGGTGAAATCTGTCAAAATCTGTTTCATCTGTGTTCAAAAAAATGGGACGCGCGAGACGCGCATCCCTCTATAAAGTCTTAGTTTCCTTTAATTTTCCCCTTAGTTTTCCTAATTGAAAAAAAACAGCGTTCCCGTGTTCCCGCGCGCCTCCTCAAAAAAAATAATTTGCGAAATTTTGCGACAAAATTTGCGAAATCGGCGTTAAAAAATCCCGTTCCTGCGCGATGTCAAAAAAAACGCGTTCCCGCAAAATTTCACGGGAACGCGCTTTTCAAATTAAAAAACTGAACAAATTACCAGTTTTCAGCCAAGAGCTCAAAATGCGCTTGTGGGTGTGCGCAAGCCGGACATTCGAGTGGCGCTTTTGCAGCTTCGCAAATAAAACCGCAATTGCGGCAACGCCACCAAACTTTGCCGTCTTTTTTGAAAACTTCGCCTTTTTCAAGATTGGCGAGCAAGCCGAGATAACGCTTTTCGTGTTGTTTTTCTGCAATCGCGACATTGCGGAAAACTGATGCGATTTCTCTAAAACCTTCTTGCTCTGCGATAACCGCAAATTTTGGATAATCACTTTCCCATTCGCAATGTTCACCTGCTGCTGCCGCGCGCAAATTTTCAGCGGTCGAGCCAATCACGCCCGCTGGGAACGCCGCCACAACTTCAACATCGCCGCCTTCAAGAAATTTAAAAAAGCGCTTGGCGTGCTCTTTTTCTTGATCTGCCGTTTCCGCAAAAATGTCAGCGATTTGGACAAATCCCTCTTTTTTTGCTTTCGCCGCAAAATAAGTGTAGCGATTGCGCGCTTGCGATTCTCCCGCGAACGCGTGCATTAAGTTTTTCTCTGTTTGAGTACCTTTTAATGATGTCATAATTTTTTTTGGTTGATTGTTATCGGTTTAATTTAGAATAATTCTATTTTTCGCAAAATGCAAGTCAAAAATTTGAATTTGCTTAAAAATTTTTTAAAGGGTAGAATGGGTCAGTTATGATTATACTCGAAAAACCATTTGTGTCAAACGAATTAAAAAATTATCTCGCGGGAACGCAAACCGCGTTGCTCGACAACAATTTTGCGCGCCAAAATCTCGCGGGAACGTCCGTCAATTTTATCGATGAAAACACGGCGCGGGAACGCATCACGGCTGGCGAACGCGTTTACACCATTTCAGAAAATGCGCTCGATTGGGTTTGTAAAAATACAAGCGACAAAAATTGCTTGCGCGTCATCGAAACGATGAAAAACAAAGCTGCCATGCGCGAATTGCTCAAAAACGTTTACCCAAATTTTTTCTTTAAAAGCGTTCCCGCAAGTGAACTCGGCAAAATCGATTTTTCAACTTTGCCCGTTCCCGTAATTTTAAAACCGACCGTTGGATTTTTCAGCGTGGGAGTTTACACCATTCAAAACGAAAACGACTGGCAAAACGCACTCGCCGACATCGAAAAAACTTCCGCCAATTGGCGCGAACTTTATCCCGAAAATGTGCTCGGCAACAACAATTTTATCATCGAAAAATACATCACGGGCGACGAATACGCGGTCGATGTTTATTTTGACGATTGCGGGAACGCTGTTGTGCTCAACATTCTCAAACACGATTTCGCCTCGGCGAGCGACGTCAGCGACCGGCTTTACTACACTTCCGCGAAAATTTTGCGGGAACGCCTCGCTGAATTTACCGATTTTTTCAATAAAATTAATAGCAAACTCGGCGCGCGCAATTTCCCGACCCACGTTGAATTACGCGTCGAAAACGGAGAAATTATTCCGATCGAATTTAATCCGATGCGCTTTGCGGGCTGGTGCTGCACGGATGTCGCATTTTTCGCTTTTGGCGTGCGCACTTACGATTATTTTCTCAACAACAAAAAGCCCGATTGGGAACAACTTTTGGCGGGAAAAGAAAACAAAATTTACACGATGATCGTGCTCAACAAACCCGTTCCCGAGCCAAAATTTAACGATTTCAACTACGACGCGCTTTGCGCCAAATTTGAAAACGTGCTTTGCCTGCGCAAAATGAATTTCCGCGAACTTTCCATTTTCGGCTTTCTCTACACCGAAACGCAAAATCCGCGGGAACTCGAATTCATCGTCAATTCAGATTTAACGGAATTTTGTGAATAGTGGTGTAGGGTGTGGAGTGGGGAGTGCGCGCAAAATCTCCCCACTCCCCACTCCACACTCTACACTCTCTCCAACACCGCGACGTTTTCGATGTGGCGGGTTTGCGGGAACAAGTCGAACGGCTGGACTTCGACGAGCCGATATTTTTTTCCCGCAAGCAAAAACTGCAAATCGCGTGCCTGCGTGTCGGGACCGCACGAAACATAAACGATGCGCTTAGGCGCAAATGCCAACAATTGCGCCAAAAACGCCTCGTCGCTGCCTTTGCGCGGCGGGTCCATAATCACGGCGGTTTCATCGGGCGGGAACGTTACTTTTTCAAAAATAATTTCCGACGAACCCTCGACGAACTCGCAGTTGCCGATGCCGTTCCCGCGAGCGTTTTCGCGGGCGTTGACCACCGCGTCCCCGCTGACTTCCACGCCTAAAACGCGCTCAAAACGGCTCGCCGCCGAAAGCGCAAAAAGCCCGCTACCGCAATAAGTGTCCACCAAAAATCTGCAATCGCCGTTCCCGCGAGCCGCGTTCACGCCGTAATTGACGAAATCGGGCAAAATGAACGGATTATTTTGGAAAAAATCGCCCGCAACAAAGTGCAACACCAAATCGCCCACGCGTTCAGAAACTTTAGCTTTGTAATCGCTCACAACGCCTTCGAGCGTTTCGCGCAACAGCAAAGTCGCGCCGCGCTTAAATTCTCCGCGCGCCATTTTTTCGCGCACTCGTTCCCGCGCCGCCGGCAACGCTTCGTTGATCGCATCCGTCGCGATCGGACACGCGGGAACGTCGATAATTTTGCGCGCACTTCCCGCCGCTAAAAATCCGATCGGGAACGCTTCGCCGCAATCGCGCGGACGCTCAAAATGCGGCGTGATTTTCGAACGGTAGCCCCATTGTTTGGGGGAGCCAAAACAATTTTTTAGCGTTCCCGCAGGCAGTTCGATTTTGCCGATGCGCTCGAAAAGTTCCTTAATTTGCTGCGTTTTCCAAGCCAATTGCGCGCCATAATTCAAATTCTGATACTGACAGCCGCCGCATTTGCCAAACAGCGGACAGCGCGGCTCGACGCGTTCCCGCGACGGCATTAAAATTTCCACCAAATCCGCGCGCGAAAAATTTTTCGCGTTGTGCCAAACGCTCGCCTTGACGCGTTCGCCTGGGAGCGCTCCCGCGACAAAAATCACCCACGAATCGTTTTCGTTGAGCGCGACGCGACCGACGCCCTCGCCGAGATTCGTCAGCGAATGAATTTCCAATTCGACAATTTGATGATAGCCGAAAGGTTCCGCTTTAAATTTTTTAGGCGCTTGCCGCGCAGGACCCGAAAATGCTTTTTCCATAAATAATTATTGCAATTTTTGAATATAATTCAGCAAAAAATCTTGAATGCCAATGTAAAAAACGCCGCGCTCGTCCGTCCACGGAATTATTTCATCTTTAACGACAACTATTTTTTCGTAAGCGTCATTCACGCTGTAAAGAGATTTTGTTTCCTGCAAACGCTTAACTTCTTCGTCAATACGCAATGCAGACTGAATATAATAACGACGTTGTGACGTTTGAACGACAAAATCAATTTCTAACAAAACGCGTTGGCTACCACCTTTTTCGTTGCGCGTGTTGCTTTCAACAATGCCGACATCGACATTAAAGCCGCGGGAACACAATTCATTATAAATCACATTTTCCATCAAATGTGTTTCTTCCTGTTGTCTGAAATTTAATCGAGCATTGCGCAACCCGATGTCGGCAAAATAATATTTTAACGGCGAGCCGATGTAAGAGCGTCCTTTAACATCGTAGCGTTCTACTTTTGACAAAATAAACGCATCGACAAAATAATCCAAATAATTCGAAATCGTATTATTGCTAACTTTTAAATGTTTTATCGTTTTGAACGTATTTGCCAAGCGCGTAGGATTCGTCAGCGAACCGACCGCCGAAGCGACAAAATTCAAAATATCGTCCAAAACGTCTTTCTCGCCACGAATGCGATGACGCTCCAAAACGTCTTTAATGTAAGTTTGCGAAAAAAGCGTTTTCAAATAAGCGCTTTTTTCTTCGTGATTTTCCAAATTCATCAAAAACGGCATCCCGCCGTAAACGAGAAATTCATTCCACGCATCGCGCTTATCTCGCGGGAACGCCGAATAAAATTCGTCAAAACTCAACGGCACAACACGAATTTCGTCCGCACGATCGCGAAAACTTGTCAAAATATCGCTCGACAACATTTTTGAATTGCTTCCCGTGACATAAATGTCAGCGTTTTCCAGATTTTTTAAGCCCAACAAAACGTCAACAAATGTAATTTTTTCTGTCGATGATTTAGGCAAATACGGATTGTTAATCGACGAAACAAATTGGATTTCATCCAAAAAAACATAAAATTGTTTTTGATTGTCAGCGATGCGTTCCCGAATAAATTTATCCAATTCAATAGGATTGCGGTAACGCGCATTCGCAATCTCATCTAAACGCAACGAAACAATTTGTTCATTACCAACGCCAATCGAATGCAAATAACTCACAAACAAATCAAATAACAAATACGATTTGCCACAGCGACGAATGCCCGTAATAATTTTTATACGACCGTTCCCGCGCTTGGCAATCAATTGCTCCAAATAACGTTTGCGTTGAATAATCATTGTCCGAATACAAAAATAAAAATCCGCAATTTTTATTCCTTATTTTAATGAAATCTCAACAAAATGTCAAATTAGCGAATAAATTTTGCGGAAATCCGCAATTTTTATTCCTTATTTTAATTTAAACCATTGCCAAACGCTAAAAATTTCCTGTGATGCGGGAACCAAATTTTTCGCGCAAAAAGGTCGCAAGATTTGAAAAATCTGGCGGCGGGAACGCCGTTAAATCTAACATTTCGCCCGTGATTGGATGCTCAAATTGCAAATGATACGCGTGCAACATCACGCGCGGGAGCGGCCAACCTTCGTGGCGATGGACGATTTTGCCGTAAACGCGATCGCCCAAAATTGGATGTCCAATGTGCGCCAAATGCACGCGAATTTGATGTGTGCGCCCCGTGTGCAAAACACAGCGCACGAGCGCGGCATCTTTGCCAAATTTTTCCAAGACAAACCAATCGGTCCACGCGGGTTTTCCGTCTTCGCGCACTGCCATTTTAACGCGATTGTTTGGGTGGCGGTCGATCGGCGCTTTGATCGTTCCCGCGAGCAAATCTGGCGCTTTGTCCACGAGTGCCAAATATTCTTTATGAATTTCGCGTTCGGCAAATTTTTCAACCATCGCGTGATAAGCCAAATCGGTTTTTGCAAAAACAATCACGCCGCTCGTTTCTTTGTCCAAACGGTGCACGACGCCGGGACGCAGCTCGCCGCCCGCCATTGCTAATTTGCCGTTGGTGTGGTGCAACAGCGCGTGAACGAGCGTGTCATCTGCCGTTCCCGCGCCTGGATGCGTTACCATTCCCGCCGCTTTGTTGATTGCAATTAAATGTTCGTCTTCAAATAAAACATCGAGCGGAATTTCCACAGCGTGAACGCCCGGCTCTTGGGCCTCAGGAATCGTCACGCAAAGTTTATCGCCCGTTGAAATTGGTGTTTTGCGCGTCAAAACCGTTCCCGTCAGCGCATTTTTCACGTTCCCGTTATCGAGCAATTTTTGCCATTGCGAGCGGGAACGGTCGGGGAAAAGTCCCGCCAGCCATTTGTCGGCGCGTTGATTTTTCACGCCTTCCGGCACTTCAAAAATTTCTTCCATAAACAATTAAAACCATTCCACAAAAAATCGCTCTTGCAATTTTTCAAGCTGTTCGGCGCGCGCTTTTTGCATTTCGTTCCCGCGCAACATATTTTCGAGTTGTGGGCGCACGTCATTGATTGCGGTCGTTCCCGCATCGCGTTTTGCGTTGAGTTTAAAAATAATAAACATGCGGCGTCCCGTGCCGTCGGTCAATTCCAGCAAATCGCTCACTTCGCCAATTTTAGTTGCGTCGAGCGTTTCAATTACGGCTTCAGAAAGATCGTCGCGCGCTTTCCAGCCGACATAACCGCCGTTGGCGCGAAACTCGTCGCGGCTGTGAATTTTTGCCGTTCCCGCGAAATTTTCTGGATGTTTTTTTAAGTTTTCGCAAAGCATTTTTGCGGCTTTTGCGACAGCGTCATCGCCCTGACTCGCTCCCGCATAAATCACAATTTGCGAATATTCAAAACTTGCAGGATGTGTAAAATTTTTCAATTGCTGATGATAAGTGCGAAAAACATCCATCGGCGAAACTTCTTTGGGCAAACCTTCTTGAATTTGCCAATTAAAATTTTGCTCGATCGTCATATTTTTAAGACGCTGACGGTCGGCGAGCGGGTTGCTGCCAATCGCGCGCAAATATTCCAAATACTTGCCACGATCGCCCCCAAAATCGCGATCAATGCGCTCGTTAATCCGCGTGTCAAAATATTCTTCTGGCATTTGCAAACCCGACGCTTCGTATTCGCCAACAAACAAATACATTTCTGTGTAGCGACGCAACGATTCGGCAACCAATTGATTATATTTTTGCGCAAATTCTTCGGCAGATTTTGCCTCGCGACGCAAAGCCATCGCCGCACGCTGCGTTTCCGCGCGAATATCGTCTGCCGTCACCAATTTGCCATCAACCACCGCACGCGGATATTCGCGATTACTCAATTTAAATTCCAAAACTTGCCGCTCGGCAGGCGACATTTTTTCCACCGCTTCGCGCGTAATTTCAGGATGCGCCAATTCTTTTGGCGTTGCCGCAAAAATGGACGTTCCCGCAAACGCAATCGCCAGCGTCCACGAAACCATTATTTTTGCCGTTGTCTTAAAATTCATTATTTTTATTATAACGAAAGCCCACGCGTTCCCGCGAGCAGAAAAAGGAAAGAGACTAATCCCAATTTTTTAGGTGTCGTTTTGAAGGCGGAAATAGAAAAAGTGGCTTAAAGGCTTAGTTTTAGAGCGAAAAAATATTTTTTTTGAGAGGAAAATTAAGGCAAAGACTTTTTTTAAAGAAATTTTGGCGGGAACAAAAAAATTGGGATAACTTATCCCAATTTCGCGGGAACGCTGGATTTTCTCGCCCGAAAAACCAAGTGCCGAAGCATCGGCGGTTAAGCCACCGAGTTTTTCTGCGGGAACAGGTTTTTGAAGTTCGCGCAGATTCCGCAGAACGCGCAGATTTTTTATCCACGAATTGCCCGAATTTCACGGATTATTTTTTTTAACCGCAAAGAAATCAAAGGCTTGATTTTAAAGCAGATTTAGAACAAATTTCACGGATTTTTATTTGGGTTTTATTCGGAGGGAATAAATTTTGAGCCCTGAAAGGGCGGCTCTCGTCACAAACGCCAATTGCGCGGGAAGGAAAAATTGCGTTCCCCAATTATTTACGACGGCGGCGGCGCGTTCCCGCCAAAGCCAGCGCGAGCGTTCCCGCAAGCAACCCAAAAAGCGACGGCTCGGGAACGGCGCGAGAAATTGAAATCGTCTTGCCGTCTTCACTTTGCGTCGCGATATAATCGCTCACCGCGTTCCCGTTAAGCGTAATCGCGATTTCTTTGAAGCCAGAATAATGATGACCCGTATAAACCTGCATTCCCGCCGAAACCAAACTGATCGTCTGCTCTTTCAAAAGTTCCTCGCTGAGAAAATTCAATGTAAACGTATCTGTCGAAGCCATTCCGACCAATCCCTCACCATCGATGAGCGGCTTGGTCAAATCCGCCGACGAAATATCCCAAATGTTCGAATGAAAAAAAATACGCGAATTTGAATCTATCAAAAAATGCGTTTCCGAAGACAACTTGCCCCAAATATGAGAATCCACAACATTTGAAAACACAATATTCCCGCCAAGAACCGAACCACCATCATCATAAAAATGGCCTCTGCTCGCACTGTTAAACGTAAATCCCTCAAAAGTAACGCCCGAACCAATCCTAACTTTAATAGAGTCAATAGGGGCGTTCGAATAAATTTTCACATCCTTATATTTTCCCGAATCTAAATTTAAACTATAATAAGGGCTATTAGGGTTTCCTCTTTTCTCAAACACAAAATTCTGTGTGTTCCCGTTCCCGTCTTCATACGTTCCCGTCGGCGCGGTGGCGAATGCGGCGAGCGTTCCCGCGGCGATGAAAGTTGTCGTTAAAATTAAGTTTTTCATAGTTTTTATAGATTAAGATTAAATTACCCTTTCATTCTAAAAATCAAAAAAAAACGCAAGCAGAAAATTAAATTCCCGTTCCCGCCCCCATTTCCGCGCTACACAAAAAACAATTCGTGAAATGTTAAATATCGCTTCGCTCGGTATGCGTTTTAATTTGCACAATGTTAAATGTCGCTTCGCTCGGTATGCGTTCAAAAAAATGCGTTCCGTTCCCGCATCGCCTTCTGCCCCTCATGGCGAAGTTAAAAATGGTTCCATCTCGCGTTGCTCGGTACCGCCTCCTTGAAATTCGTAAATTTCCTTTAATTCGGTGATAAAAATTAAATCCCGTTCCCGCCCCATCAACAAAAAAACTTAGTTTCCCTTAAATTTTTTCCTTAATTTCCATAGTTGAAAAACCATTCGTTACCACGGTTAAAAATTTGCGCGCGCTTTTTCAAGCTCTTCGAGCGTTCCCAAATCCTGCCACGTTCCCGCGTCGTCAACGATTCCGGCGATTCCACGCGAACGCAAAATCACGCGCAAAAATGCCTCAATGACGCTTTCGATTTTTGCGGGAACGAGTTCGCCGAAAAACGCGCGGCGCACGCAATAAATTCCCGTAAAGCCGCAGCGGCGCGTTCCCGCGATTCCCAAACGATCGCGCATGTCGCAAACCGTTCCCGTCGCGTCATCAAAATTCACATTCCCGCGCGGATTCGTCCGCAAAAGCAAGGTCGCGAGCGCGCGGTTTTGCTCGTGGATTTTCAGCAGTTTTTTCAAATCGAGATTCGCCAAAATATCGCCATTGTAAACTAAAATTGATTCGTCGCGCGCGTCCAAAAGCGGCTCAATATTTTTCAGCCCGCCGCCCGTGTCGAGCAAAGTTGGCTCGTGAACGAACGCGATCGGCGCGCCACGGTAATTATTTTGCGGGAACGCGATTTTATACGCTTCTGCCGCGTGATGCGTGTTCACGATAAAACGCTCAATGCCAAGCGCCAAAAGCGAATCCATCGCGCGGCAAATAATTGATTTTCCGCTGACATCGATGAGCGGCTTTGGGCAATTATTTGTCAGCGGTCGCAGACGCGTTCCCAAACCAGCGCCAAGAATAAATGCTGTTTTCATTTGAAAAAAATTACTTTTTAAGCGTTCCCGCGAAGAAATCGCGCGCGGCTTCGTAGGCGGCTTTTGAAAAGCGAATCATATCGTGGCTGCTAAAAACAAATTGTAAATCATAATTCCAGCCCTCGATCGGCAAAAATTTGCGCGCCACTTTGCAGTCAAATTTTGATGCAATAATTTTGAGCGGCGGTAAGGTTTGCGGGAGCGCGATTTTAAACAACGGCGAATCGGGCGAACAGCGCAAATCGCGCAAACAGTGATTAAAAAACCACAGTGGCGGGAACGCATATTTAACAATTTTTGGCCAATACGAACCGCGATTTGGCGGCGCAAGCATCGCAATGGAGCGAACGCGCGCAATTTCTTCGGCAGAGAATTTTGTCAATGCAATGCGCAAAAGAATGCCACCCATGCTGTGCGTGACGAAAAAAATGGGCGTTCCCGCAGGCAAATTTTGAAACGCTTTTTTGAGCGTTCCCGCCAAACGTTCACCTTGTCCAAAAATGCCCAATTGCGAACTTGGATAATCATAAAGCCAAGCATCAAAACCATCGTAGGAAAAGCGTTCCGCCAACGTGCGCATCGAGCCCGCGCACCTCAACAAACCGTGCACCAAAAAAACCGTGCCACACGTAGGCACTGCGGGAACGGCGGGAACGCATTTTAAAATTTCATTACTCATAAATTTACAGGAATTTTACGGACAAAAAGACTTTAAGATTTTCTAAAAAAAATGGAGCGGATTTGACGCCGCCCCACTTTTGTTTTTGTTCAAAAAGTGCTTAGATTTTTTTGAAAACGAGAGCTGCATTATGACCGCCGAAGCCCAAATTATCGCTGACCGCCACTTTGATGTCCGCCTTGCGCGCCACGTTTGGAACGTAGTCGAGATCGCATTCTGGATCTGGAGTGTGCAAGTTGATCGTTGGCGGGATAATTCCCTCTTCGAGCGCCAAACAGCAAGCCGCAGCTTCAACGCCGCCAGCCGCGCCAAGCAAGTGTCCCGTCATCGATTTCGTCGAAGAAATCGCTAATTTGCGTGCGTGATCGCCGAAAACTTCCTTGATTGCCATCGTTTCAAGCTTGTCGTTCAAGTGCGTTGAAGTTCCGTGAGCGTTGATGTAATCCACGTCTTCGGGAGCGACATTTGCATCTTTCAGCGCGTTGCGGAAACATTCTGCCATTCCCGCGCCGTCGGGAGCGGGCGAAGTGATGTGATACGCGTCGCAAGTCGCAAAATAGCCCGCCATTTCTGCGTAAATGTGCGCGCCGCGCGCCTTGGCGTGTTCGTATTCTTCGAGTACCAAAATTCCCGCGCCCTCGCCCATGATGAAGCCGTTGCGTTCCGCGTCGAACGGACGGCACGCCTTCGCGGGATCTTCGGTCGTCGAAAGTGCCTTCATGTTGCAGAAGCCCGCGATGCCCAGCTGGGTAATCGCCGCTTCCGAACCGCCGGCAATCATTACGTCAGCGTCGCCATCGCGCACGTGGCGGAACGCTTCGCCGAGCGCGTGGCTACCCGAAGCGCAAGCCGAAACAACGCCGTAATTCACCGCCTGCGCTTTCAAATCGATCGCGACGACGCCCGAAGCCATGTTCGAAATGAGCATTGGAATCATGAATGGCGAAACGCGGCGCGGACCTTTTTCAAAAAGAACGCGCGACTGCACTTCGATCGTTTCCATGCCGCCGATGCCCGAGCCGATAATCACGCCCATGCGCGGACCTGGAATTTGGCCTACTTCAAGACCTGCATCTTTCAACGCCATTTTTGAAGCAGCTACTGCATATTGCGTGTAGCGGTCGTTGCGTTTTTGCTCTTTGGGGTCCATGTAAGGATCCATATCAAAATCCTTAATCTCGGCATCCACCGTGCACGAAAGACCTGTTGCATCAAAGCGAGAAATAGTTTGAATGCCGCATTTACCAGCTTTCAAGCTTTCCCAAAATATTGTTTTATCGTTGCCGACAGGCGACAAAATGCCAATGCCTGTAACAACTACACGTTTGCGTTCTGCTTGCATAAATTTATTTTTTTTAAGATTAAACGCTTGTAAAAGAAAACGGTGGACACAGAATGCGCCACCGTCTTTTCTTTAACTAAAATTAGAGAGTGGCACTTGCTCTTATTGAGCACCTGCCTTGCCGTTGATGTATGCAATCACATCACCCACGGTTTTCATCTTTTGAGAATCTTCTTCTGGGATTTCTGCACCATTGAGATCATCTTTGAACTCTTCTTCGAAAGCCATAATGAGTTCGACGAGGTCGAGAGAGTCGGCGCCCAAGTCTCCAAGGAAGCTTGCCTCTGGTGTGATTTTATCTTCGCTAACATTGAGTTGTTGAACGATGATATCTTTAACGCGTTGCTCGATAGTTTTATCTGACATATGAGTTATTGGTTAATTGTTAAAAATGTTAAGATTGTTAAACCAGCGTTATGCTTTAATTAACACTTCCATTATCTTACATTGCCATGCCGCCGTCAACAGAAAAACATTGACCCGTAATGTAGCCAGCATTTTCAGAACAGAGAAAATTCACCGTCGCCGCAATGTCTTCGGGAGCGCCAAAGCGCGCGAGCGGGATCGCAGATTTGATTTTTGTTTGCACTTCTTCTGGCAAAACGGCTGTCATGTCCGTCGTGATAAAACCGGGAGCGACCGCGTTCACGGTAATCGCACGCGTCGAAAATTCGCGCGCCATCGATTTGGTCATACCAATCAAGCCGGCTTTCGCTGCCGAATAATTTGCCTGACCCGCGTTCCCCTGAATGCCGACGACCGATGCGATGTTCACGATGCGACCCCAACGTTTTTTGGTCATCGGGCGCAACAAACCTTTCACCCAATAAAACGCACTCGAAAGATTGGTTTGCAAAACACTACCCCAATCTTCATCGCTCATACGCATCACCAAACCGTCGCGCGTAATGCCTGCATTATTGACTAAGATGTCAACCGCGCCGTATTCTTTGATAATTTCTTCACAAGCCGCCGCAACCGCCACCGCATCTGAAACATCAACCGCCTTGGCAACCGCCTTGCCGCCCGCAGCAACAATCGCTTCTGCCACGCCGCCACAAGACGATAGATTTTTAGAAACGCAAATGACCGTGTGCCCGTCTGCCGCTAAACTTTCAGCAATCGCCTTGCCGATCCCGCGTCCCGCGCCCGTAACCAGCGCAACTTTTGGAGTATGTGTAAGATTCATAAGTAAAAATAGTATAACCGACGAAAATAAAATAGGCAAGAAAACGAAAACAAAAAGCGTTCCCGCAAAACAAATTCCACGGGAACGGTTTTTGAAGTTCGCGCAGATTCCGCAGAACACGCAGATTTTTTATCCACGAATTGCCCGAATTTCACAGATTATTTTTTAACCGCAAAGGAAGCGAAGGAAATAAAGGTTTAGTTTTAACGCAGATGACACGGATTTTAAGCAAATTACGCAAATTTTTTGTTGGGATTTTATTTATCGGGAACGAGAATGACGTTTTATCTATGTTTGTTTTTTATTCGGCGGGAACGAAAAATTGCGTTCCCCAATTATTTACGGCGACGGCGGCGCGTTCCCGCCAAAACCAGCGCGAGCGTTCCCGCAAACTCTCAGTTTTTTTACTTCACTCCCTTCGGGACTGATGTTATTTTGTTCTTGCCCCACACGCTCGCGTTCGCTCACTTTTGTGGGGGGGGTAGCCATCTCAAGCGATTTTAGTGCCTTCGGCACAACTCAAAAAAACCTATTGCTTACTACTAAACCTACGGTTTTTCATTCCCGCGTTCCCGCCTCTTGTAGCGAAGTTAAAAATGGTTCCATCTCGCGTTGCTCGGTACCGCCCCCTTGAAATTCGTAAATTTCGTTTAATTCGGTGATAAATTTTTCGTTCCCGCGGCGACAAAAAACAAAAAACCCGCTCCCTTGCGGGAACGGGCTTCATAAGGTTAAGCGTAAGGCTTATTTCTTTTTACCTTTGTTGACAGAGTCTTTAACAGATGTCGATGGCTTGAACTTGACAGATGTCGAAGCAGCGATCTTAATTTTTTCGCCGGTTGCAGGGTTTTTGCCCATGCGAGCTGCGCGTTTAACTGTTTTGAATGTGCCGAAGCCGATGAGTTGAACTGCACCGTCTTTTTTGATACCAGCTGCGATACCGTCGAGAACGGCTGCGACTGCTTTAGTTGCACATGCTTTGGTTGCGTCTGCACCAAGAGCTTTTTGGACTGCGTCAATAAGTTGACCTTTATTCATAACTGAATGATTATTTATTGTTAATGATGAGAATAATGCTGACTCGTGTGAGTCAACACCAATTATTTAAAGTTTTTTTTTACATTAAGTCAATCATTTTTTTAAAATATTTTTCTTTCAAATCCTTTATTCATCGACATTTGCGCTTGCGTTCCCGTGGCAAAATTGCTTTATTGCTACAAAATTTTGAAATTAAAAATCCCAAAATCACTATTTATCGGCGTTCCCGCGGGAACTAAAATACACCTTTTTCAAATCTTTTTTGCCACCCAAAATCGCGTGTCGTCAGAAAAATTTTTCACAATTTCGTTCTCTTCACAAATTTCTGAACGCAGCGCAGAATACAAAATTTCAAAACCTGTTCCCGCGAGCGCATCCCGCACAGATGCTGGCGTTGCTGCGTGAATAAACATTTCGCCGTTATCTGTAAAATGGTGATAATCGCCAAAATCATCGAGCGTTCCCGCCTGATTTCCGCGTTCCCAACGTTCGCGTTCCCGCGCCCAATGCGCTTGGCGTTGAGGATGTGTTTGGTCGTGTCCTGTAAAAATAAAAATGCCGCCCGACTTTAACACGCGCGCAATTTCTGTTAAAGCGCGTTCCCGCCGTTCGCGTTTGGGAATCATTTGCAAACCATTAAACGCAAAAATTACTGCGTCGAAAATCGCGTTCCCGTAAGAAAGCGCCGTTGCGTCTTCTACCGCGAAATCAACTTGCGTTCCCGCGGGAACGTTTTCTAAAACGCCGCGCGCAAATTCTACCATCGGTTCTGCGAAATCGGTAACAGTTAAATTTTTGTAGCCCAATTTTGACAATCCAAGCGCCACGCGCCCTGCTCCAGCGCCTAATTCGAGCACGCGGGCATTTTGCGGAATGTAGCACTCAAACAATTCGCGTTCGCTTTGCCAAAGCCCAACATTCACTGCCGCCCGCGCGTAATCTAACGCCACCGCCGGATTTGAAAAAAAACGCTGATTGATTTGATTGTCCACAACACCTATTGTCGTCGCTCACGCCTTTTCGCTAACGCTCAAAGATCCGTTTTGCATAATTATTTTTTCGAAAAACAAAACTCTTTTTTACGAAACATTGTTAATAAAATTGAACCCATCGTAGCTGAATTCAAATATCGACATAAAAAGCTACACAAAATTTAAATTTTCTCCCTGAACCGCGAATGTTAATGAGCGGGCGTGAGCTACTCGCAATCGGTGTTAAAAATCGCGGGATTCGTGATAATTAGCTTTTACCAATGGCGCAATTAAGCGTTTTAATGCGCGGGAACGTGCCTCGGGAACGGCTTGCGTTGTTGAAAGCCACAAGGCGATTTCTTGCCAAACAGCGGGATTTGGACGGCGCATTTGGGTCAGCACTTGAATTTCTTTTTCGAGCGGCGTGCGCGTAGCGTTGCCTTCAATCAAGCCCAATTTAATGCGCAACAAAATCATATCTGCGCGCAATTGTGAGTGCCACGGGAACGCCTTTAATGCTGCGCTTGCGACTTGATAAGCGGTTTCGTCTTCGCCCACGCGGCGCATTAATGCGATGACAGAAATCAATTCGTCGGGCGTGTGATTGGGCAATTCTAAAAATTGCGCCAAGAGCAATTGCGAGTGTTCCCGCAAACGTTTTTCATCGGCAGCATTTTGCGTTCCCGCGCGTGCATAAGCCGCTGCCAAAATGGCTTTGGTCGCGGCTTCGTAATCGTTAAACAATTCAGGTTTTGCCTGCGTAATCGCGGCGTAATCGCGAATAGCTTTGTCGGCGTTTCCGGCGGTCAATGTCGCTTCAATTTCAGCAGCGACAAACATTGCGGGAGCGATATTGCGTTCGATCGCGCTACGCAAACAACGTTCGGCGATTTCTGGTTTTCCTGTTTCTGCCGCAAGATTTGCGAGCGACAAAAGCGCGGTTTGGCTCGATGCAAAATTAGTAAAAATGGATTCGACTTCTTCGCGGGAACGCTCTTCTTTGCCCATTTTGTTGAACAAATAAAGGCGTTGCAAATAAGGCGTTGCCGAATTTGGATTTTCGGCGATACGGCGATCGGCAACTTTTAACGCGGCGTCCAAATCGCCCAAACGCTGATAATAATGCGACAATTGCGACAAAATCACGTCGCGTTTTTCGGGCGCGAACGCTGCCAAACCATCTTCCAAAATTTTGATCGCGGCATCGGTTTCGTTTAATTCAAACAAACAACGCGATTTCAAAATCATACCTTGCTGCGAATCGGCAATGCCTTCGCTGTCGAGCACTTGCAAAGCGTTTTCGTAATCGCCGATCCAGAAAAACGCGATCGCCGCGTGGTTTGCGATTGCGCGGTGCACTTCGGCGGGCAATTTTTCTTTCAGCAAAACGCTGGCTTGTTTGGCGGCAATGCGGTCTTGTTGCAAATTTGATAAGGCATCAAAATAACGATTAAAATAAGTCGGTGCCAACTCGCTTTGCATGTCCAAAAATTTAATGCCATAATGCAATGTTTGCAATGCTTGCTTGGGCTCAATCAATGACGCAAACAACAAACGCGCTTTCACATTGGCGGGATCGCATTTGAGCGCAATTTGCACTGTTGCCAACGCGTCCTCCAAACGCTTGCCATCGCGCGCCACAAACGCCGTTTCCGTAAAATATTCTCCCAAATCGCGAATGTGATCCGCACGGATTTTCTCCCAATCTTCGGGCGTTTTTACAACTTTTGCCAACGCAAAAACAGTTTTGCGACGCAGCGCGGGATCGGTAATTTTAGGCGCTTCATTATCCAACAAACGTTGCGCACAAGCCGCAACATCTTTGACATCTTTATAAAGCGCGAGCTCCGACAAAAACAGCGTGTTCAAAAATTCTCCCAATTGCGCATTTTCAGGCGTTCCCGCGGGAACGCTACTTTTTTCTTCGGGTAAATCTTGTCCGTAAGTTTGAGGACTTGGGAAAACGAAAGGAATCATAGCGAGTGATGTGAAAAGAATTTTTTTGTACACGGTAAAAAATATTTAAAGGTTAACATTTGCGCGCTTTGACATCGTCGCGCCACGCAGCAATTGCCGCGCTCGCTTGCGCGCCAAGATCGGCATAAATTTTTGCGAACGATGGTTTTTTTGGCGACAAACCGAGAATGTCGTGCATCACCAAAACTTGTCCGCTCGTTGCCGTTCCCGCGCCGATGCCAATGGTGGGGATTGCGACAGATTCTGTAATTTTTTGCGCGAGTTCGGCAGGCATCATTTCCAAAAGCAACGCAAACGCTCCCGCGGCTTCGTGAGCTTTGGCGGCTTCAAAAATCGCGTTCGCTTCGGCTTCGGTTTTGCCATGTTTGCGATAACCGCCCTCCGCCAAAACGCGTTGCGCCTGCAAACCAATGTGCGCCCACACGGGAACCCCCGCCGCGACCAGCCGCTTAACCGTCGGTGCCATTTCCGCGCCGCCCTCGATTTTCACCGCCTCCGCGCCGCAAGTTTGCATCAAACGCATACAAACTTTTAACAAATCTAAAAATTCGCCGTGCGCCACACCAAACGGAATATCCACCGCAATCAACGCATCGGGCTTGGCGCGCGCAACCGCCGCGCAATGATGACACATCATGTCCACCGTCACGGGAACGGGATTTTCAAAGCCCAAAACAACGTTCCCGACACTGTCGCCGATCAAAATCACATCAACATCTGCCGCCGTTGCCAAACGCGCCATTACCGCGTCATAAGCCGTAATGCAAACAATCGGCGTTCCCGCAAGACGCGCCTGATTCAAAGTTTTTATCGTGCGTTTCATAGTTCCATTTTACACATATTTTGCACGCAAAGCAAAACCGCGAAAAGAAATTTTATCCACGAATTACCCGAATAACACGAATGATTTTCACGCGGATTGCGCGGATTTAAAGCAAATTACGCAAAATTTTGTTAGGGTTTTATGGGAAATTCGCGGGAACGCTGGATTTTCTCGCCCGAAAAACCAAGTGCCGAAGCATCGGCAGTTAAGCCACCGAGTTTTTCTGCGGGAACGGGTTTTGAAGTTCGCGCAGATTTCGCAGAACGCGTAGATTTTTTATCCACGAATTGCCCGAATTTCACCAATTGCGCAAATTTTTGTTGAGGTTTTTATTTATCGAAAGTTGACTAATCTTTAATCGTCGCTAAAAATTTTTTCAACAAAAATACACAAAAATGCGGGAACGTATAAATATTATTTTCGCACCCGATATTGCCCTTGACAAATTTAACGCCGAATTTGATTTCTGGATAATCATCGCTTTTTATCACCGTCGCAAGCGATTTCGCCGTATTATTTCCCGCTTTAATTTCCACGGGAACGAGATTTTTCTGCGTGCGGACAAAAAAATCCAATTCAAGCGTTGAATTTTCTTTTTTAAAAAACCGCAAAACATAATCCGATTTCACAAGCGCCTCGCCAATAATACTCTCGAAGAGTCCGCCCTTGTAAACATTCAAATTTTTATTCTGGCGCAAATCGTCCTGCGCCTCGTCATCGAGTTGAGAAAGCAAAAGTCCGCTGTCCGCGTAATAAATTTTGATATTGTTTTCAATCACATTGCCTTTCAACGGCAATTCAGGCGTCTGCAAAGCGCGCGCAACGTTAACAATTCCCGCCTCTTCAAGCCATTCCACACAGCCGCGATAATCGGAAAACCGCGCTCCCGACTTTATTTTGCTCACCTGAAATTTTTTATTCTGTTTCCCCAACTGAAACACAACGGATTCAAAAACATTGGAAATTCTCGCTTTGTCAACGCCGACGGCGTATTTGCGAATATCGTCTTTATAACCGTTTACAATCTGCTTTTGCAGTTCCCTGATGTTCGAAAAATTTTTGCTTTCAATAAAATTTTCAACCACTTCTGGCATACCTCCGACAATACAATAATCCAAAAATAAATTTTCATAGAGTTTTAATGCACCGTCGGAAAATGCCCGCCCTTCGATCATGTGCGACAAGATTTCGTCTTTAATTTCATCGCCATAACCATGAGCCCACAGGAATTCCTCAAAATCGAAGGATTTCATTTCCAAATCAGTTTTATATCCGACACTGACACTTGAAATTTCCCGATAATTAATTCCCAAAAGCGAACCGCTACAAATCACATCAAAACGTCCGTCAAGATTAAAAAATTTCAATGTCGTTACAATATCTGGGAACGCTTGAATTTCATCAAAAACAATCAACGTTTCATTCGGAACAAACTTAAAGTCTGGATTAACCCGCGAAATACTTTTTATCACTTCGACGGCAGAATAGCCATCATCAACAATCTGTGTATATTTTGGCTCTTCGACAAAATTAATGTAAACGCAATTCTTATAATGCGTTTTTGAAAAATGCAAAATCGAACGCGTTTTCCCCACTTGACGTGCACCCTTTATAATCAGCGGCTTTCGAGAAACATCACGTTTCCAATTTGCAAAATAAGCATCGATTTTCCGTCTTAAATATTCCACGGGAACATATTAACACAAAACGCCCTTAAAATAAAGAAAAATACATTTTTATGAGCGAGTTTCTCCTACGAAAACACATTTTTATGAGCGAGTTTCGCCTGTAAAAATACATTTTCATGGACATTTTTTTTGGGGGTTAGACAAGAATCGCGGGAACGCCAGATTTTCTCGCCCGAAAAACAAAGATTACGAAGTTTCGGCGATTAAGCTGCAAGTTCTTCTGCGGGAATGGGTTTTTGAAGTTCGCGCAGATTCCACAGAACGCACAGATTTTTTATCCACGAATTGCCCGAATTTCACGGATTATTTTTTTAACCGCAAAGAAATCAAAGGAAACAAAGGCTTGATCTTAAGGCAGATTTAGAACAAATTTCACGAATTTTTTATTTGGGTTTTGTTTGGGTTTTGTTTGGCGGGAACGGTTTTTGAAGTTCGCGCAGATTCCGCAGAACGCGCAGATTTTTTATCCACGAATTACCCGAATTACACAGATTATTTTTTTAACCGCAAAGAAATCAAAGGAAACAAAGGCTTGATTTTAAGGCGGTTTTAAAACAAATTTCACGGATTTTTATTTGGATTTTATTCGGCGGGAACGGGTTTTGAGAGCTGGAAGCGCGACTTTTTTCTACCCAGGGCGAAAGCCCTGGGTAGCAAATAAAAATAACCAGCCCTGAAAGGGCGACTCTCATCACAGACACAATCCTTACAGAAAAATAATTTATTTTTTATACCAAGCCTTAAAACTGTGATTTGAAACGCGTTTTTCAACGGGCGGAAGTTGCATATAATCTCCATAAAGATTACTCAAATAGCTCTTCCATCCTTTCATTACTTTAAAATTTTTACCTTCAAATTCAATGTCAATAAAATCATCAAAACAAGACTTTGAAAGAATTTCCCTTACACCATATCCCCAAGACATACAACCACGAAAAGGACTTTTTTCATAATTAGACCAAGAAACAAAAAACGAAAAGCATGCCAAACACCAAGAACTGGGAATCATCCACGAAAACAATTTAAAAATAGGTAAACTTATCATTCGTTTAAGTGAACGACCTTCACGGAACCAAGCACTTTTTTTAGCTCCCATAAATTGATAAATATAACTTCTCAATCTTAAAACACGTCGCCCGTCTTTCTCGTAATTAACGGAAAAACCATCGATCGGGAAAACATCAACATAAACTCCCGCCTCAATCTCAGGAAAAGCATTTTCAATCAAAAGCGTATTGTCATCGTAAACTTTTGCAAACGGATAAATATAACTTTTATCACTTTTGTAAGTGTGAACGCTCGCACCGTCTACCTTAAATTCCTTGCAAAATTTTTCATAATCGGGACGTGGCATAAAAATATCGACATCGTCGTCCCAAGGAATAAATCCTTTATGTCGAATCGCACCGAGTAGCGTTCCCCCGCAAAGAGAATACTTCAAATGATACTCTTCGCAAAATTTGTGAATTTTTTCAAGAAGCCCTAATTCAATTTTTTGAATTTCTTTAACATCTGTAATTTCTTTCATCGCTTTAGATTAATTTTATTTAAAAATTTTTGTCGAAAAGTTAAAAACAAACTTCGCTCTTCATTCCCGAATCCCAAAAACCAAATCGCGGGAACACAAAAAAACAGCCACAAAATACTTGTCGTAAAAAATGTTTGCCATCCTTGCCCGCAATAAAAAACAATCATCGCGGGAACGGGAACGCACAAAAGCGAAACAACTCCCGCGGGAACGCAAACTTTCGCAATAAATTTACGCACGGGCAATGCAACTTTTTTTCTTAAAATAATCAATCGAGAAACCATCATCGCAAAATTTACGACAATGCGAATTCCCAAAACCGCCTCTGGCGCCGCGCCCAGTTTCAAGGCAAAATAGGCGCACGGTAAATTCAATAAATTTAACGAGCTCACGCAAATCGCGTAAACTTTAATATCACCCGTTGCTCCGATCAAAACCCAAAGCGGACCGTTTATTGCGTCAATCATCAAAAAAATCAGCATCAGTCGCACAAAATTTTCAGTGTGCGCGGGAACATTTGTAAGCCAAACTCCCAATAAAAAATCAATATTCAAAAATACGGGAACGGCAAGTAGAAACATTAAAAAATACGACATTTTAGACGCACCAAAAATCAAACGAATAAAATACGAACGATCGTTTTCCGCGTAAGATTTCACTATTTGTGGGTTAAACGCCGTTTGAAAATTGGAAACAAACTGATAAACGGCGCTATTCACCTGGTTTGTGATTCCCATTGCAGCATTGACGACAACACCATAAAAAATATTCAATAACATATTGCCACCCTGACCCGCCGACATAATCGCGATTCCGGAAATCAAATTCCATCCCGAAAATGACAAAATTTCTTTAAACATTTGGCGTTCCCGAGGAAACGAAAACTTGATTGTTTCAGGGAAATTACGGGAACAATAAATTTTAAAAACCCACGACGTTCCCGCAATTACCAAAAACATCAACAACGCATAAAAAATTAATCTGTCACAACCGCCGACACTCAACAGAAAAACAATTAAAAGTTTCGCCAAACATTCGCTAATTCCAACAACCGCAAAAAAATCCATTCGTTCGTGCGCAACAATTAAAGCGTTAAACGGAACTCGAATAATACTGACAAACGTTCCCGCCACTGAAATTTGAAAAACCCAATTTGCGGCTTCCAAACGCGCCGCGGGAACGCTCATTTGAGTATTCAAAAACCACAGACCAATCGTTTCTGAAAGCAAAGCAATCAATAATCCTATAAAAATATGAATTACCAAACTCGTGTTAAAAACACGATTAAGCCGTTCAAAATTTTTCTTGCCAAGCTCAAAATTTAAAAATCGCTGCGTCGCACCGCTAAGCGCATTGTTTAAAAAAGTAAACAAAACGACAACGCCACCGACAATATTATAAATGCCAAAATCCTCAACACCCAAATATTCCAAAAGCAACCGCGAAGCCCAAAAAGAAATGCCCATCGCTACTGCCATGCGCAAATAAAGCATGACGGTATTTTTAGCAATTCTTTCTGTGCGGGAAGACATTTTACAACGTCGCTTCCTGCGGCACTTTTTTTAATTCAAATGGGCAAACTTCAAGTAATTTTTCCGTTTTCTCGTAAATGAGTTCTTTTGGAAAAACTCGTGCTGCCGCCTTTAATTCTTCAAATGTTGTATTTTCTGAAATCATAATTGAACAGGGGGGGGGGGTAAAAATGTCCCATTTTCAAGAGATGCATAAAAATCGCGAAACTTAAAATCCCAACCATTAACATGCTCGCAGAATTCAATCCATGTTGCAGGGACGCCATACGCAGCGGCGACAATTAAACCATGAAGCGATTCTGAAACAACAAAATCGCACGAACAAATTTCATCAATAAAATCACGCCAATTTTTATACCCTTGAACAAGAATTAATTTCGCATTTGTTATTTTAGAAATAAAACTTTCAATCCGATCATTAAAATTATTCAACGTTAGAAAATGAGGAATTACTCCAATTCGAAAATGTCTTTTTAATTTTTTAGGTTCATAAAATCTTGGTAATAAAAGAGCGGGATCTCCAAAAATTTCAGGACATTTAATTCCTTGATTTATTAACCATTCCCGAGTTAATGGTCCTCTCACTGCAAGAATCTTCTTTGGGGAAGTAGCAATTTTCAATGGCCGATTTATTTCCTTTTCTGCCTTAAAAAAAACCGTTTGAAAATGTCCTGATACACCCGTTCCCCAAATTACTGATTTTTTTTGAGGGCGAGCAATCAAACCACTTCCAATAAGAACAAAATTCTTCAATCTCAAAAATCTGGCTATTTTTGAATTTGGATAATATAAAACTTTTAATCCTGTAGCTTCTCGAAAAAAATTTACATTCAAATCATCGCCCCAATTATTAGGCAAAACTTCTCCTTTTTTCGTTTGTTGAATCATATTGCATACAAGAATTGTTTTGTAAGGGGAAAAGACCTGGGCAAACAAACAACGCAAAACAATAACTCCTGAGATCAATTCTGATCGAAGCGCCGAAATAATCTCCCAAGTTTTCTTAGGAACACATTTTTTTATAATATTTTTAACTCTCATAAAATCATCCTTTCAAAATTTCAATTGTTTCGCCAATTGCGTCTTCAAGCGTCCACTGAGGGAACCAGCCCAAACTACGCAATTTTCTGTCGTTGAGAATTGCGTTTTGAACAACGCTCGCACCGCGCTGTTCTCGTTCACCTGGAATATCAAACGACAGTTGCGTTCCTGCGAACCTTGCACAAAGTCCTGCGAAATCTTTTAACTGAATGGCTTCAGGGGCAACATTATACGCATTTCCACTTTCTCCTTTTTGAAGCAACAATAACAACGCAGTTATCGCGTCTGAAGTGTAGCCGTAAGAATATTTTTGTGTTCCCGCAGACTTCAAAACAATATCGTGTCCGTCAAGCGCATTACGAATAAACTGGGCAGAAGCTTTACTGTCTTCATTCGTCATTGTTGGTCCAAACAATCGACAAAACCGAGTCGTTACAAAATCAACACCATGCGTTTGTTTTTCTATCTGAAAAAGGCACTCCGCAAGGCGCTTACTTTCTGGATAACACGCACGCATTGTATTACAATCAATAAAGCCGCAATCTGTCTCCGTAATCGCCTCCTTACCCGTATTATTTTCGCCGTAAATTTCAACGGTAGAAAGAAATATCGTTCGCGACGCAGGATTTTTTTTAGCAAGTTTAATTGCATTTATCGCCCCAACAACATTTATCTCGATTGTTCCCGCGGGATCGCTTCCATAGGCGACAGGATGAGAATTTGAAGCACCGCAAACAATAAAATCTACGGGAACGTTAATTTTAAATTCTTCACGAACGTCTTGTTCAATAAATTTTAAATTCGCGTTCCCGCAATGCTGCGGAAAGCGTTCCCGCACCCGTTTTTCATTACGCGTAAGCGCCAAAATTTCAACGCCGACATTCGCGGACAAAAGCGCATCGATTAAAACCGTGCCAATTAAACCTGTTGCGCCTGTAATAAAAAACCGCTTATCGCGAAATTTTTCAAAATCGAGAAATTTCACCGACAGCATTTTCTCAATCGAACGCTTGTAAAGAGGATGAGAAACAATTGTATTCATTTTTTCAAAATTAAATCTTCTGGCAAAGCGATCATCGCTTTAAATAATTCAACATCTTCGATATTTGTAAGTTTTAAACCATTTTTTTCAGACCCGACAACCCAATGTTGGTCGGCATTGATGACGCATTCGCATAAATCACAGGTCGCAACGGAATCTTTCAAATCGTCTTCCGTAGCTTTTTGATAAATATCCATCAAATTCTTAAAAAGATAAGTATGCGGTGTTTGAGTACGAATTAATTCGCTTCGTTTATATTGAATTTTTTTCACACATTCACCGTCAAGTTTCATTATTACCTCTTTACATTTTAAACCCGTAACCGCATAGCCGTATTTTTTGCACGTTTCAATATTGTCGCAAATAATTTTATCTGAAATCAACGGGCGAACACCGTCATGAACAATAATGACAGAATCATCGGGAATGCCCGATTCTTTTAAGCCGTTTAAACCATTACAAATGGATACTGGTCCTGACGAGCCGCCTTCAAAAACCCATTTTAACTTCGAAATATTAAATTGTTTTGCATATGCTTGAAGAATAATTTCCCAACCTTTTAAACAAACAACTGCAATCGAATCGATCAAATCGTTTTGCTGAAAAGCTTTTAATGTGTAAATGATAACGGGACATTCGTTAATTGTCATAAATTGCTTGGGAACGTCTTGCCCCATACGATTTCCAACTCCTGCAGCCGTAATAAGTGCGATATTCATAAATATAAAAAAGTATTAATTTATTTCAACTTCTCCAATTGTTCCCGCACGAACGCGAGGGCGCGGAGAACGCTGTCGATTTTTGCGAGCGTTTTTTCGGTCGGTTTAAAATGTTCGCCGGGTTTTGCGGGAACGAGTAAATTTTCTGCGGGAACGGCAATTGAGTCGGCTTGTTCCCGCGCTTTCAAAAGCAAATCCGACGTTCCCGAAATCGCCGGCAAAAACAGCGAATGAATCGCCGAAGCCGCAAGCTCGTGAAGCGATTTTTCAATCGTGTAATGTTCCGCCGCGCGCAAAGATTTTTTATGAACCGTCAAAACCCCGAACGCGCGCAACGCGTCGATCACGTTCTGCGAAGAGCCGTGCGAAATGCAGAGCGATTTTTCGAGCATCGATTTCGACATCGGCACGGGCGAAAAATAAATCGCCGCCGCGACTTCGCCGACAACGGGCATCAAGCCGATCAATTTTGCGATTTCCGCGAACGCCGCCGCGACATTGCGTTCCCACGCGGGAACGTTTCTTGCCATTTTCTTCTTACGGTCAAATTTAGTTTTCATCTAAAAATTATAATGACCTCAAAAAAAAAAGTAGCAAGACTATTTTTTGAAAGTTGAGAATTTAAAGTCGAAAGTTGAAAGTTGGCAGGAACGCGGAGTTTTTGAACACAGATGAAACAGATTTTTTTGAGCGACGGGAACGAAAAAATCTCGCCCGAAAAACCAAGCGCCGAAACAACGGCGGTTAAGTCGCTGAGTTATTTGTTTGAAAAAATCTCTTAGTTTCCTTAAAAATTTCCCTGAATTAACTTAGTTGAAAATCCGTTCCCGCCGTTCCCGTCATTTGTAAAATTTGGGTAATTCGTGGATAAAAAAACATTCCCGCGAGAAGTTTCACGGGAACGGGATTTTGGTTTTTGCGGGAACGCTTATTTTGCGAGGATTTCGTTGAGAGCGGCGAGCAAGCGGTCGTTTTGCTTGGGCGTTCCCACCGTGATTCGCAAATGTTCGGGCATTTCATAGCCGCCCATTGGGCGCACAATCAAGCCGCGTTTTTCGAGTTCGGTGAAAACCTCTTTTGCGTTGGGACCGATATGAACCAAAATAAAATTCGCGTAAGTTGGGACGTAATCGAGTCCCAATTTTTTAAATCCAGCGCAAAGTTTTTTGATTCCTTTTTTCGTTCCCGCGAGTGTTTTTTTCACGAATGCGGTGTCATCAATGGCTGCGAGCCCGGCGATTTGTGCGAAAAGATTTGAATTAAATGGTTGGCGCACGCGGTTCATCAAGCCGATAATTTCTTCGTTGCCGAACATGTAGCCGCAACGGAAACCCGCCAAACCGTAAAGTTTTGAGAATGTGCGCGTGATGACGATTTTTTTGCCCGCGGCGATGAGTGGGCGCATGTCGGGCGTTTTGCCGTCGGCAAATTCTGCGTAAGCTTCATCAAGCACGAGCACGACGTGATCTGGCAAGCGCGCGGCAAAATCGAGCATTTCTTGCGCGTCACAAATTGTTCCTTGCGGATTATTAGGATTGGTGATGAAAATAATGCGCGTTTTTGGCGTGATTGCGGCTTCGATTGCTTTGAGGTCGGTCGAAAAATTCGGCATTGGCACGGTAACCGATTTGGCTCCCGCGAGCACCGTTGCAATTTTGTAAACGACGAACGATTTGTCGCCGTAAATGACTTCGCAATCTTTATTGAGCAAGGTTTGCGCCAAAATCATCAAAGTTTCATTTGAGCCGTTCCCGATAAAAAATTGCTCTGGCTTCAAATTCCAAAATTGCGCCAAGCGATCGCGCAACGCAATCGACGCTCCGTCGGGATACATATTCGCTCCCGCAAGCGCAGCTTTTACTGCTTTTAACGCTTTGGGTGAAGCGCCAAACGGATTTTCATTGGATGCCATTTTTTCGATCGTTGTGGGGTCGATTCCAAATTCACGCGCGACGTATTCGATAGGTTTACCGGGAACGTAAACGGGCAAGCCGTCAACGGTTTTGTTTGCTAAATCTTTGTAGTTCATAGTAAAAAAATATTTAAAATTAAAAATTAGTTCCCGCCACAATCGCAGTCGGGACCGTGATGGTGGTGCATTTGATGAAGCGCGGCTTGGGCGTCGATGTTACCGAGCTCGGCGGCTTGGCGCATCATTTTCAAACCTTCGTCAACATTGGCGGGAACGCCAATTCCCGTGATTAAATATTGCGCCACTTTAAAAATCGCGTCGGTGCTACCATGATCGGCGGCGCGTTTAAAATATTTGTACGCTTCGGCTTTGTTGCAATGACCCAATTGAGCGTCGTCGTAAGCGATGCCGAGCGCGAGTAGCGCATCCAAATTATCACAATCTGCGGCTTTTTTAAGCCAAAATTCGGCGCTTTCAAAATTGGGCTCAACCACGCCTTCGCCAAAAATATAATAAATGCCGACGGTGAGCATTGCTTGAACGTTCCCGCCGTTTGCTTCGGCGAGCCATTGTTCAAACGATTTTTCTGCGGGAACGGACATTTTTATTTTTTGCTTTTAGTTTTTTTGGCGGGAACGCTGTTGTTAGGAGCTTCTTTGTCGGGCTCGACGATTGCGTCCGCAAGACCGTATTTAATAGCGTCTTCGGCGCTGAGCCAAAAATCGCGATCGGTGTCTTCGGTGATTTTTTCGAGCGGTTGACCAGATGCGTCAGACAAAATGCGATTGAGTTCTGCGCGCAAATTTTCCATTTCGACGGCTTCGATTTGAAGATTTGTTGCGGGACCTTCAAAATGTCCGCTAATCAATGGTTGGTGAATCAGCACGCGCGCGTGTGGGTAGAGCAAGCGTTTTCCTTTTGCGGGAGCGCTCAACAAAATCGATCCCATCGACGCGGCGAGGCCTGTAACGATGACGGTTACGGGCGACGAAATCAATTTGATTGTATCGTAAATCGCCATGCCTGCGGTGATCGAGCCGCCAGGTGTGTTGATGTAAAAAGTGATTGGTTTGCCGGGATCGGTCAATTCGAGATAAAGCAATTTTTCGGTAACATCGCGCGCGGTTTTGTCTTCAACTGCGCCCCAAAGAAAAATTTTACGTTGTTTCAAAAATTCTTTTTGAATTTGCGCATCCATCGGCGCTACCGCCGGCGTTTCTTCTTCACATGCCATTTTATTCATTTTCATAATTTTAATTATACGATTTTAAAACGCGTTCCCGCAAACTACTTTTTCAAATTTGCTTTTGCGTTTTTTTGTGTTTTTTCGAGATTGATTGAGAGGCGCCAAAATGTTGGCACTTCGAGATCGACGCCCTTGTAAATGCGTTGGCGCGAACCCTCAAAAATGCCGCGATCGTCAACGCCCAAACCTTCTTGCCCCGTGTAATCGCGATTGAGCGCGAGTTCATTGCTCGCGTTTTGAGCATCGGCAGGCGTTACCACGCGGGAACGGCGCAATTTTGCGGCTTCAATTTCGCCCGCGCCCAACACGCAAATGCGCATTTTTGTTGCCATTTCGGGAACGACTTCAAAGCGCCAGCAAAGTTGTTTTTTGCAGCCAAATTTATTGCGAACACCTTCGACAATTTCGGTCAACAAATCATTCGTCGGCGCCGTAGCAAGCGTTAAAATAATAACCGCCGTGTCGCATTTGCCATAATAATCTGCCAACGGACAATTATACAAGCGGCTAATCGCCTCAGTGCTTGCGTTTTCGCCTTCGCCCTCGCCGACAGCAAGCAATGTGCGCGTTCCCGCGACTGGAAAAATACTGCAAAATTCAGAGAAATCTAAACGTACATTTTTATCTTGCGAAAAAAGCAAAGTCAAAATTCGTTGCGTGCCATAATCGATCCATTTTCGTGGAATTTCATACATTTCGGCGGCGCTGGATTGTTGTTCGAGCAACGACAATTTTTCGCATTCGAGTTGCAACAAAAAATGACATTCGATTTTCAGTTGAGAATATGCGGTGCGAGCGACTTCGCAAACATTGCTGCCTTCTTGATTAAATGGTTGCGTAACAAATGCGGCGACCAACATTTTGCGTTCCCGCGCCACGCGTGCGATTACGGGAACGCCACCGCTACCCGTGCCACGCCCAAGCGCCGCAACGATGATGACAAATTTTGCATCGCCGAGCAAATTGGCGATTGTTTCGGCTTGGTCTTTGGCGGCGATTTCGCCTTTTTCGGGATTCCAGCCCGTGCCTTGCCCTGTCGGGCCCAAGAGCGCGAGCGTTTTGCCATCGTTAAAATCGGTCAAATCAAACGCGTTGGTGTCGATATAAATTTTTTCGACGGGATAGTTTTGTGTATTTAATTTTGAAACGTAAACGCAACCGCCCATGCCAACGCCGACAATTGCGACTTTTAAAGTATTGGGAGCCAAATTTTCCATCGTAAAAAATTAATTAAAAATTGCTTTGATTTGTTGCCACAATGATTTTTTTTCGACGTTCCCGTGGCGCGTTAAATATTGATTTTCGAGCAAAGCTGCCAAGCCGATCACCGTGCTGTAAACAGGGTCTTTGAATCCTTCGTCGATGCCGTTCAATTTTGGCTCGCTAATCAAAACGTTTGCGCCGTAGCCCTGAAACGCGTCTTGCGCAACCACGGCAATATCTTTCAATTTTGCGCTCCCGCCAGTGATAACGATATTTGAAATTTTAATACGTGGGGGCAACGCGTCGCGCACCGTTTCAAAAAGTTCTTTGACGCGCACATTAACGATTGTATTTAAAGTGTAGCGATTAAAAGTTCTGTCGGGAAGCAACGCAATTTCAACGCCGATATCTTCAACAGACGGGATTGCGCTTGCGTGTTCTTTTTTTAATTTTTCGGCATTTTCGTTTTTGACGTGCATGCCAAAAGTAATGTCGCGATTAATATTCATACCGCCCACGGGAAGCACACCCGTAAAACCGAGCGTTCCCTCGTCATCAAAATAAGCGAAGTCGGTCGTTCCCGCGCCGATATCGATCACTAAACGATTTTTATCGTAGTAAGAACCCAATTTTGTGGCTTCTGCCGAAGCGAGCGACGCCGCAAATAATTCGGTTACGCGCAAATTATATTGGTTGGCGATTTGCACCATTTCGCCCAAATAACTTTTGCTGCCCTGAATCATCCATAAGAAAAATTTAAGCGAATTTGATAATTTTCCCTGTGGCGTTTTTGTAAATGTTTCAACATCGTTTTGCACAATGCTGTAACGTTGCCTGACGCGTTGCACAATCGAAAAACCTTCTTCTGCATGATGCGCCGAAGCATCGGCACGCGCCGATTTCATATCTTCGAGCGAAACACTTTTTGATTTTGTCGAAGTAATGCCCACAATTTGTTTACCTAAAACTTGCTCATAGCCCGAAACTGACATCACCGCATAACGCACATTGCTAAAACCAGCGTTCTTTTCCGCCTCGTTAATCGCACGATGAACACATTCTTTGAGCGCTGTTAAATCTAAAATCTCACCGCGAACCATGCCTTGCGTCGGCACAATTGCCGAGCCCAAAATATTTAATCGCGGGAGCATCTCGACCACCAACACTTTCGTGTAAGCAGTTCCAATATCAATCATCTCAAACAACGTGGCTTTCATCTTCTCAAAAACTTATAAAATCAAAAAAATTAACGACGCTGATAACGCGGATTCACCTCGTTCGGCGGCGTGTCCGAACGCTGACGCTGCGGCTGGCGCGCAGGTTGCGGAGACGTTACAGGACGCGATTGCTGCACGGGGCGGCGCAAAACGGGAACGCTTTGCGGACGCGTTTCACGGGCGGGAACGCGTTCTTGTGTCGCGGGCGATTTTTCAACAACTGGCGTTCCCGCAACGTTAGGAATTTCTTTTGTCGGGATAATCCGCGCTTCAATAAATTGATTATTAATATCTTTGGTATTTAACACGAACGAAATTTTCCACGGTACCAAAAACGCGTTTGGATTTTCAGCAAAATACGCTTTCAAAGTTGCTTGAGTGTCGGGCGCGCACCACAAATTTAATTCATCGACATAACGCAATGCCGAAAAATTAATTTCCGCAAGCGGCGGCAAGCCAGCATCAGTGCGTCCCCGCGCGGGAACGACTACAAAATATGCCCACGGCTGATTGTAGCGCAACGATAAAATTTTGGACGGAATATGCTCTAACGAAACGCTTTCCCACTCAACTAAAAACGACGCGTTAATCATACGCACAGCATCCAAAAAAGCCACGAGTTCCTTATATTTTTGTAGCACTTTTATGCCCGATTCTTGCTCGGCTAATTCGTAATCTTTAACAAACGGCAACGCGTCCACATTCGCCGTAAAATACGTTCCCGCGGGAAAAAGCACACCATCGGGCGCAACCATATTAATTTCGCCGTTGGGCAATTTGACGCGTGCCACCGCGCGACGTTCCTTCAACGTAATCACCAACAAATCTTCATCGGTGCGCGAAACATCAGCGCTCAAAATTTGCGGATATTCTAAAAGCAAATCTCTAATTTCAAAAACGCTTTTTGTCATTACCGTGCTCGAATAATTTAAGCCCGTGTAAGTCAGCGCCCATTCTTTTGTCAGCGCGCCATCGGTAATCAATTGCACATTGTTAATGTAATGCGCGCGCTCAAATTCGTCGGAACCAATTTTTGCTGCCAAAAACGAAATCAAAAAAACTAAAAACGCCACGCTCAAAACTAACGCCATTTTTTTCAAACGCTGCATCCAACGCTTAAAACGCGCCTCAGGCGTCGTCGGCGCAGGAGCAACGCTCTGTTCAATCTCAGAGCGCCAATCTTTCGCAATTTTTATTTGCGGAGCCGGCTTTTTAAAAAACGAAAACACAGTTAAATTCCTTTCAACAAGTCTAACAATTTCACGTTCCCGCGACAATTGAAAATTCAGGCGTTCCCGTAAATGCTCGCGGAAACACATAAAAAAATTGCGCCAACAGACAATTAACTTTTTAATAATAAATATGCCTCGAATTATAAAAATTTTTGACCACCCACTCATTCAACACAAAATGGCAATTTTGCGCGACAAAAATACCACGACGCAAATTTTTAGATCGCTCATCAGCGAAATCACAGAATTGATGTTTTACGAAGCAACAAAAAAATTAAAAACCGTTCCCGTGGACATCGAAACGCCGCTCGCCACCGCGCATTGTCAAAAACTCGACGGCAAAACAATCACCGTCGTTCCCATTTTGCGCGCCGGTCTCGCAATGATGCCCGCCATTCAATCTATTTTGCCAACTACCAAAATCGGAATGCTCGGCATCTATCGCGACGAACAAACTCACGAACCCGTCGAATATTTTTGCAAATTGCCCAACGATTTAGAATTGCGCGATTTGTTTGTTGTTGACCCCATGCTCGCAACCGGCGGAAGTGCCGTAGATGCAATAAAACAAATTAAAAAACACAACCCGAGATCGATCACTTTCGTCTGCATTCTCGCCGCGCCCGAAGGACTCAACCTGCTCAAAAATGCGTTCCCAGATGTCGATATTTTTTGCGGCGCGCTCGATGAAAAACTCACAACAGACGCCTACATTTTTCCTGGTCTCGGCGACGCCGGCGACCGCATATTCGGCACCGTAAAATAAACTTCACGGGAACGCGGGAATTTTATCCCAACTTATTATTTTTTAGGTGCGAATAAAACTCGGAATCCAATTTCCGAACTTTTTGTATTTTCACGCCCCTTATTCACATTCGAAGCATCGCAAAATTTCGCGCTACTCTTAAAGCTTCCACCTTTAGAAACAGGATTAGAACCGCGCCAATCGCCGCACCACTCCCAAACATTGCCGTACATATCGTAAACGCCCCATTTATTCGGTGCTTTCTCGCCAACATTACAAGTTGTCATCATTCCTCCGTATTGAGCATATTTATTTAAATTTTCGGAGGATGCGTATGACGGATATTCCATCGTTCCCGCGCGGCAAACATATTCCCACTCTTCCGAAGTCGGCAATCGATATTCATAATTTTCAGGAATCGTGTTCGCAATATGCGACAACTTTGTCAATTTTTTACAAAAATTAACGGCGTCGTTCCACGAAACGTTCTCAACGGGTCGATTTCTTCCCCGAAACTCCGACGGATTGTTCTTCATTATTTCTTCATATTCATCTTGAGACACTTCGTATTTGCCGATTTGATAATCTTTGTTCGTTATTGGAATCATTTGATTTCTAATTTTTTTTAGCGCGTTAAGAACCGAAGTCTCTTCAACAACTAAAACGGCTTCGGTTTTTTCCGATTTTTTTGGAATATTTCGATTATTTTCCGAAATCGTATTTGCAAGAACAATCCTGAATCCGATGTCTTCATATTTAAAATCTGGACCATTCGAATTATTAAAATAAAACGAACCACATGCTTCCGCTGTCGTAAACGCGCTTCCTCCACGACGAATATTATTTAAAAATTTTTTATCTGTATCCAAACACCATTCCCAAACATTTCCGTGCATATCGTAAATTTCCCATTTATTGGGTGATTTCGTTCCCACTCGATGAATTTTATAATCGGAATTTTCCCCATACCAAGCATATCGTTTCAAAACTTTATCAGAATCACCTCCGCAAAACCGCGTTTTTGCTCCCGCGCAACAAGCATATTCCCATTCGGCGGAAGTCGGGAGTCGATATTCTTGCTTTTCATAAATCGAACCTAACATTCGTCCCAATCGAGTTAAACGCCGACAATATTCCTTTGCTTCGTTGTATGAAACATTTACTACGGGATAGAACTTAAAATCATTGAAATCAAAATCAGGATTCCCCATTACGAGAAAATATTCTTGATTTGTCACTTCATATTTTCCGATCGAATAATTACTTTTAGGAATGCTGACCAATGAAACGTTTTTCATAGAATTTAAACGTTCCCGCGATTTTTCGCATTGTTTTTTCGCTGCTTGATTCAATAAATCAATCCCCTTGTCGAAATCAATATTGTTGTCCAAATAATAAGTTCCCAGCAAATACATTGCTTTTTTATTTTTTGATTTTGCAGCTTTCTTGAGCAAGCGAACTCCCTCCTCTTCGCGTTCGTCTTCCTTCAAATATTTTTCGCCAAGAAACAGCATCGCGTTCACGCTTCCTCTTTTAGTGGCTTCCTCAAGCCAATAATAAACAACAGACTCGTCGCGGCGTTCCTTTAAAAACCACATCGCCAATTCGTATTGGCATTCTGCATCATTTGAGAATGCTTTATCGACAATTATTTCTGAAGGCAATTCTTTCAATTTTATTTTAGCTTTCAAAAAATTTTGAAACGATGATTTTTTATACCAATCAATTGCCAAAGAAATATTTTCGGAACAACCTTTGCCATATTCATAGCATTCTCCAAGTTTATATTGCGCTATCGCATCGCCTTTTTCCGCTGCACTTTTATACAATTCAAAAGCTTCTCGAAGATTTTTTTGAACGCCAATGCCTTTTTCGTAGCATTTGGCAAGAAGAATCGTTGCTCGCGGAGTTCCTGTTCCCGCGGACTTTTTTATCCAATAAAATCCCTCCTCATTTTTTCGCAATTTTTCAATACAAAAAATTCCAATCTTCATCTGCGCTTCAATGTCTCCGTCAAGCGCTTTCAATAAATCTTGCCAAAGTTTATCGATGAAATAATGTTTAAACAAAGTTCTCAGCTCAATTTCATTTTCCAAAGCAGACACGACGCGATCAAAATTTTCCTCTAACGAAATTGTAAATTTTCGTTCCAAAAAATATTCTACAATTTTCAAACGCTCCACTTTATCTTTTTTCGTCAATCCTTCAAAACCGCAAATCGATTCAAGCAAAATATCCTGCTTAAATTCTATGCGATTATCAAAAAGAAATTTTATTGATTCGTATTTATTTTTCGCCAACGCAACATTTAACAAACGAGCGCCCCTAAAATTTACGTTCGCCCCTTTGTCAATGAAATTCTGACCGTATTCTGAATAACCCAACAATATCGAATAAAACAAACCCTCATTCGCTTCTTCAAGATCGATCGGTCCATTCTGCGCTTTTTTTAAAATCGCCGCATACGCGAGTAAATCTTCCTTTAAATCAAAATCTTTGGTTTTTTGAGCCACACGTTCGATTTTATAGGACGGCAACATCCAATAATTAAAAAAAATCATTGCGCTGCAAAAACAAATCACAAGCAAAAAAATGTTCCCCCATAAAAATAAACGCTTTTTCATAACCCCCCCTAACTATTCTCGGTCGTCTTTCGACAACCACGCAAAAAACATTCGCGCGATTTTTATTAAAAAAATAATCGAAACAACGGGAACGACAATCGCAACAACCCACTTTCGAAAATCATAAACAAAAATCTCCTTCGTCGATTCGTAAACCGCGCCCAACGACAATATCACGCCAAAATAAAAGAGAAACCATATTAACAATTCTTTAAAAAAATCGACTTCTTTAACGGGTTTCCTTTCTGCCTTTGCAACAAATTCTTTGCCGCATTGGGAACACTTAAATGTTTTCCCCAATTTTTCATCGGGAATGTTATATTGAGAAGAACAATGAGGACAAAAACAAATCATAACTTTTATTATTTTTCCGCAGGTTTATATTTAAACGGAACAACAAATGTCGTTTCTTCGTCAGGATTCATAATCTTACACAATGAAAAATCTGCTTTATTGTCTACAATAAAGCACGCAACAAAATAATATTTCGTTCCCGCGACCAAATTCAGCCAGTGTCCGCAATATTTTCCCCATTGTTCCTTATAACTTTTAGGTTCAAATTCAACTTTTACGGAATTATTCCCTCGCGGAGGCAGTAATTTACCTCTACTCCAAGCCATATTAAACCAAGTGTCAACATAAACGGTTCTCAAATTGCTCGGAGACGTTCCAACGCCGACAAACCCTTCCGATTTAAATCTGTAATTCCCCGTTTTTTTAACGGTAAAAACGCCCGAACAAACAAAAAGGTTGTAATTGTTTTGATTATTTTTTTTGATTTTCAATAAATTGAACAATTGCTCCGCTCTTGAAAATTTTATCTCTGGGTTGCTTAAATAAACTGTCGGTCCTTTAAACCATTTGTTTTTAAATTTTGAAAAATTAAATGCCCCTGGCTTTCCGTCTCTGTGCAAATGAACGACAGGATCGACCTTTTCTGGCTCTTTATCAACGCCCGTAATAATAAAATACGGTTCTGCCTTATCGCCACGCGGAGAATAATTAAAATTGTAATAAGTCAACGCAAATTTGTCCTCTCTAAATTCTTGAGCACAAACCGAAACAGAGACGAATAACAACGAGAATAATAAAAATAAGGGTTTCATAGCATTTAAAATTTTAATTTTTTCAAAAAAAAAAAAGCAATGCTTTTTTTTAGGAACAGACTAATCCCAATTTTTTAGGCATCGTTTTGAAGGCGGAAATAGAAAAAGTGGCTTAAATGCTTAGTTTTAGAGCGAAAAAATATTTTTTTTGAGAGGAAAATTAAGGCAAAGACTTTTTTTGAAGAAATTTTGGCGGGAACAAAAAAATTGGGATAACTTATCCCAATTTTGCGGGAACACCGCACAAACACTGAACTTCCCGAAGGTTAATTCGGGAAGCCAGGAATGGAAATTATCTTTTTAGAGTGCTAAAATTAGCATATCAAAAAATCAAAAACAATTACTTACAGGAAGCGCGAAAATCAATCGATTGGCGGAAAAGATTAAAAGCGAGAAAACCCTATTCAAAGGCGTTCAGGAACGCATTTCTCGTTAACTGAAAGATTATGATTTTGTCTCACAAATTCAAGACTTTTTGTTGTTAGATGGCGCGCAAAAAGTTTCAGCGGGAACGACCATCGCGGTTGATTTGTCCGACTTTAGCAAATCTTTCGGCGGTGCACAAATGGAAGGCGCGGAACGTGGATACGACGGGAGCGAGGGATTTTTTCGACTACGAACTGACGCGAATTAAAACGAATTTTTTGATGTTGCGCGGGAACGCGCTTTTCGCGCCTCTTGTGGCGAAGATAAAATTGGTTCCATCTCGCGTTGCTCAGTATCGCTTCCTTGAGTGTGCGCGGGAACGCGTTCCCGCGAGGTTTTTATTTTTACTCTCGAAAAGGAAGTCGTTTTTGTGTTATTATAAACGCGCGTGATAGCCGAAAATCGTCCAATCAAAACAAATGCTTTCTTTTCTGCCTTAGAAAAGATTGCGGTTTTTTTTGGTCGTATGGACAAAATTACGCCGCTTGCGATTGTTGTTTTGTGCGTTTTTGGCGTGTTGGGCATTTATTCGTCGGGTTCGTTTCGCGGGAACGATGAATGGTTTAAACAAATTATTTTTATCGGTTTGGGGACGTTCGTTTACATTGCGTTGGCGATTACGCCGCCCAAATTTTTTAAAGATAATGCGATTTTTATTTACGGGATTGGCGCGCTATTGCTCGTTCCCATTGCGATTTCGGCATTAATCAATGTCGATTTTGGCAATTTTATTCACGATGTTAATGGTTCCCGCCGTTGGTATTTTTTGGGTTCGTTTGGTTTGCAACCTTCTGAATTTTCAAAAATTACGACGCTCATTTTTATGGCGAAAGTGTTGTCGTTTTCGCCGCTTTCGACATTTCGCAAATCTTACGGGAACGTGATTAAAGCGTTTGTTATTATGGGCGTTCCCGCGATTTTAATTATCGTCGAACCCGACCTTGGCTCAACATTGGTTTATCCGCCAATAACGCTCGCGTTGCTTTGGATGGCGGGATTAAAGTCGCGATTTTTTATCACCATTTTTGCCATTGGCGCCATTTTGGGAAGCATTATCGCGGTCGATATTTATTTTTATCGGGAACGCATTGTCGAATATTACGAAGCCCAAGATCAACGTCCACGCGATCCCGCGCGCGATATTCGCGGACAATACCAAGCGGTTTCGTGGGTGCCTCTCAAAGATTATCAGCGGGAACGCTTGTTGTCATTTATCGATCCCGAAACGATTGATCCGCGCGGGATCGGCTCGTCTTGGAATGTGCGCCAATCGCTCATTTGCGTGGGCAAAGGCGGTTTGACGGGAGCGGGTTTTTCCAACGGTATGCAAGCAAAATTGGGCTATTTGCCCGAGCTCGCCGCGCACAACGACTTTTTATTTTCTGTCATCGCCGAAGAATATGGCTTTGCGGGTTGCGCGACGATTTTGGGACTTTATTTGATGATGCTTTTGCGCATTATTCAAATTGCGTACAAAATGACAGATCCGTTTTGTTCGCTGTTGGCGACGGGCATTGGCGCGATTTTGCTCATTCATATTTTAATCAACATTGGTATGAACATTGGGCTGATGCCTGTTACAGGTTTGTCGTTGCCGTTTATGAGTTATGGCGGCTCGTTTGTGCTCAGTTGTTTTATTTTGCTTGGCATTTTGCAAAGCGTTTACGCGCATCGCCCGCCCAGCGCAAAATCCAACATCGTCAATACCAGCAATTCCATTTCACAACCTTTATTTCAATCTTAAATTTCAAAAAATTTCCGCTATCCACCTCGCCGCGCGTGATGCAGAGAGTATTCGGTTCGGGTGTGTTGTAAAAAACCACCTTGAGTATCACCTGAGGGCAATACAGAACACGTTTACGCTCCCGCACGACAAAGCCAGACTTGATAGCATTAACAACTAAACAAAACTAAAAACTATGCCAGATATTCCTGACAAAAACGATTATCCTCGTGGCGAACACGACGATCTTCGCAACCCACCTAAAAAACAAGAGCCACGCCCTGTCGAAATTGACAAAATCAAAACAGAAGCCAACTCGCGCGCAAAAAAATTACCACTCGTGCAACGCGTCGTCAAATTCTTCTCAAAAGATAAAGACACATTCCGCGAGCTGATCATTAACAGCGAACCTCTCGAACGCCGCACTGCTTTGCTCACCAACGGCGTACTCGAAAAATATGACCTCGAACGCACCGACGAAAAACGCGTTGTCGGCGCCATCTACAAAGGCAAAATCCAAAATCTCGAAAAAGGTTTAAAAGCCGCCTTCGTCGATGTCGGCGAACAAAAAAATGCGTTCCTGCACTATTGGGACATGCTCCCTGCAGCAAACGATTCGTCAATCGAATTCATTCGCGACAACGAATCTGCCGAACAAAAATCGCGGCGGGAACGCTACGCAACCAAGGACATTCCTGAATTGTTCCCAATCGGCAGCGAAATCGTCGTGCAAGTTACCAAAGGTCAAATCGGCTCCAAAGGTCCTCGCACAACCACCAATATTGCGATTCCCGGACGTTTCATTGTCTTGATGCCGTTTTCAGGCCAATGTGGTATTTCGCGCAAAATTGAAAACGGTGCCGAACGCGACCGCTTAAAACAATTATTGCGCAAATTGACGATTCCCGAAGGCATGGGCGTTATCATTCGCACCGCTGGCGAAGGCAAAAAATTGCGTTATTTTGTGCGCGACTTGCACATGTTGCTCAAAAAATGGGCCGCCATTTGCAATGTCATCAACAACACGCAAC
This sequence comes from uncultured Opitutales bacterium, assembly GCA_934675585.1. Taxonomy (GTDB): domain Bacteria; phylum Verrucomicrobiota; class Verrucomicrobiia; order Opitutales; family UBA953; genus Spyradosoma. The sequence goes on from CAKUQY010000006.1 coordinate 70,102, forward strand.
AACCTTGCATGCTCTACCAAGAGCCAAATATTATCGAGCGCACCGTGCGCGATTTTCTCACCGAAGATATCGACCGCATTTTAGTCGATAACGAAAAAGACTACAAAGCCGTTCTCGAACTCGTCGAAGAAATCTCGCCACGCAGCAAATCAAAAGTCGCACTCTACAAAGATAATATTCCAATTTTTGAACGCTACAATATCGAGCGACAAATCGAACAAACTTACGCGCGACGCGTTCCCTTAAAATCGGGCGGCGAAATCGTTATCGACGAAACCGAAGCACTCACCGCAATTGACGTGAACACCAGCGGACACAAAGGCGACGGCGACGCAAAAGACTTCATTGTCCAAGCGAATATCGAAGCCGTTCGCGAAGCCGCGCGCCAAATTCGTTTGCGCAACTTGGGCGGACTCATCATCATCGACACCGTCGATATGAAAAATCCAAAAGACCGCAAAACCGTTTACAACGCACTCCGCGATGCGATGGAAGAAGACCGCGCAAAACACCAAATTCTCCCAATCTCGCAACTCGGCATTATCCAAATGTCACGCCAACGCCAGCAAGAAAGCAACACCACGTCGCTCTACATGGTTTGCCCCTATTGCCAAGGACGAGGCATTGTTAAAAACGCGCGCGCCATCAGCGTTGAAATCCAACGCCGCATCGTTAGCGTTACTCGCAAATTGCGCAACGACGGGAACAATCTCGGCAAACGCTTAGAATTCCGCGTCTTCTTGCACCCACTCAATTTGGAACGTTTGCGCACGATCGACCGCAACTCGCTCATCGATCTCGAAAACGCATACAACATTCAATTGAGCTTCCGCGCCGACCCAAATTATCACGTCGAAAACTTCAAAGTCATCGACATGGCAACCGGCAACGAAGTGCGATAAATTCCAAAAAATAACAAAAACGCCGTTCCCGCAAAACTCACGGGAACGGCGATTTTAATTTCGCGGGAACGGGATTTTTGAACGCAAAAACGTCTATTTCAACTTTTAAATGTTTCCGTCCCCGCACGATTAATTAACCATTCACTTGCGGAACGAATTTTTACCAACTTACCATTTATTTCAACATCTTCGTTAAAACCGTCAATAACAAGCCACAAATCTTCACACTTTAATTTTTCTGACGCCTTCAAAAGTGCATTAATTTCGCGGGAACGAGTTTTCTCATTTGCAAGATTATACGAAACTTGAAAAAGCGATTGGACTTTACGATTTTCACAAACAACAAAATCAATTTCATACGATCTTTCTGAATAATAATAAAGGTCTTGTCCCTGCATTCGCGCGCGTCTTAACAATTCCAAAAACACTAATGTTTCCAAGCGCCAACCAAGATTTTCGCCGACAAATGCGTTTTCTCGTCCATTCATAAATGCAATATCGCTCGGATAAATTTTTTCTCCTGTCATTCGAATTTTAGTTTTAAACGAAAATTTATGCAACGGCAAAACGACATACGCACCACGCAAATAGGCAATATAATTTTTAATTGTATTAACCGATTTTATCGATAATGATTTTTGAAAATTACACGCAGAAAACTCTGTGGGGACAATATCAAGCAAGCAGTTCGTCAATCGCAAAAAATCTGACAAATGATTTAAACGAAAACGAGTTTGAATATCTCTCTTTAAAATCCCGTCAAGCAAATCTGAAATGTAAGACCTAAAATTTTTTTCCTTAAACAATTCCGGCAATCCGCCCTGTTTTAAAAATAACTTAAATGTTTCGCGTCTTTTTGCGGCGGCTTCTGTCGTTCTCGTCAAAATGTCTGTTCCAGCGAATTCACAAAATGCATTAAACGAAAATGGCAACAATTCTATTTTATGACAACGCCCCGTCAAGTGAGTCGCCAAATCACTACTCAATAATTTTGCATTCGAACCCGTAATTAAAACTTTTATTCCTTTGCGCAATAAACGATTAACAAACAAATACCACGAGTCAATATTTTGCAATTCATCTAAAAACAAAACCTCAAATTTTCCATAAGTAGAATAAAGAACCTGCAACAAATTATCCAAATCTTCCGCCTGCAAATCTGACAAACGCTCATCATCAAAATTCACATAAGCAAAAGATTTTCCCGATTTTTTTAAAACATTGTAGCAAAGCACCGATTTCCCACTACGTCGCATCCCAATAACAACTTGCGCCAAATCGCTATCCAAATCAACTAACGACTCTTCACGACGGGAGCACCATTTTTTAGCAAGTTTTTGAAAAACTTCCTCTCGTTGCTCACCAATAACATTTTCAATCAAATAAATCGCTTTCATACTTTTATTTTGACTTATTTTACATTTTTCCACAACTCAAATTGACTTATTTTGCAATTTTTTGCAATTTAAATTGACTTATTTGGCGTTCCCGCAAAACTCACGGGAACGGCGTTTTTTTATAGATTTATAAATCTCGAAAAATTTCAAAAATGATAGTTTAGATTATTTTCCTCGTCGTGCTTTTTCTTTTGCGAGGCCTTCTTCAATTTCTTTATAAATCTCTTCGAGACTACGACCTTTTTCTCGCTCTGCTCGAATCTCCTCATTAATCTCTCTCTCAGCCTCTTCTCTTGTACAATTTTCATAAACGAGCAAAAAATCAATAAGTTCTTCTCGAACATCTTTAGGGTCGCTATCTCCACAACCATAAAAGCAAAGCGACTTTTGAACTCTTCAAAAAAAAAAAGCAAGAACTTTTTCAAAGTAAACTCTCCATATGCTATAAAATACTACAACGAATTTTATTTTCTCTGCAAGAACGCGTTTTTCAAACAAAGAAATTCAAAAAAATATTTTACTTTAACACAAAAACTCTACTGCTTAAACCGCCGAAACTTCGTAATCTTCGTCCTTCGGGCGAGAAAGTTTGCGCGCGGGAACGAAGAAAATAAAAATTTCGATTATCTGTTATTTGCGTTCATTTATTCTTTCCGTTCCCGCGGGATTTTCAAGCAACAAAAACCGTTCCCGCAGATTTCACGGGAACGGCTTTTATTTATCTCTAACGGATTAGCAGCGTTTGAGAATTTCTTGCGAAACTGCAAGCAATTCTGGCGCTGTGTGACCGATTGTGTTTGTGAGATAATCGTCGTTAGCAGCAACTTGTGCTTTAACTTTTTCAGGATCGATTGCCATCACCGCATTGAAGTCTGCTTCTGTGAAGTCGAGACCGTCGAAGTCGATATCTTTGTATGATGGAACGAAACCGAGTGGCGAATCTTTCGCGTCAGCGGTGCCTTCAACGCGACCGATCATCCAAGCGAGAACACGAGCGTTATCGCCAAAGCCTGGCCACATGAATTTGCCTTCTGGAGTTTTGCGGAACCAGTTGACGTGGAACACTGCAGGTGTTTTTGCGATTTTTGCCATTTCAAGATAGTGCTTGAAGTAGTCTCCCATGTGGTAACCGCAGAATGGGAGCATTGCGAATGGGTCGCGGCGGAGTGCGCCAACTTGACCTTCAGCAGCTGCTGTTTGTTCTGAACCAACGGTTGCGCCCAAGTAAACACCATGTGCCCAATTGTGAGCTTGGAACACGAGAGGAATGTCGTTCATACGACGGCCACCATAGACGAACACGTCAACAGGAACGCCTTCTGGAGATTGCCAATTTTCATCAATACATGGGCAATTGCGTGCTGGAGCTGCAAAACGTGAGTTCGGGTGTGACGAAAGTTTAGCTTTACCTGTTTTTTCGTCAATCATATCAGGTGTCCAATCATTACCTTGCCAGTCGATGAGGTGTTTTGGAGGTTCTTTGGTCATACCTTCCCACCACACATCGCCATCATCTGTGAGTGCGACATTGGTGAAAATTGTATCGCGGTCGCAGCTGTGGAGTGCATTTGGATTGGTCTTTTCAGAGGTTCCTGGAGCTACGCCGAAGAAGCCGTTTTCTGGATTGATTGCGCGGAGTTGACCAGTTGCGTCTGGTTTAATCCAAGCGATATCGTCGCCAACGCAGGTGATTTCCCAACCTTTTTCACGAAGTTCTTTCGGTGGGATAAGCATTGCGAAGTTTGTTTTACCGCAAGCCGATGGGAATGCTGCTGTAACGTAGTGTTTTTTGCCAGCAGGTGTTTTAACACCGAGGATGAGCATGTGTTCTGCGAGCCAGCCTTGTTTGCGAGCAAGATTTGAAGCAATACGCAAAGCGAAGCATTTTTTACCGAGCAACGCATTTCCTCCGTAGCCCGAACCGAATGACCAAATCGTGCTTTCTTCTGGGAAGTGCACGATGTAGGTATTTTCTGGGTTGCAAGGCCATTTCACGTCTTGGACGCCAGCTTTGAGTGGCATACCGACCGAGTGCACGCAAGGAACGAAGAAATCATCTTTTTCGATGTGGCGGAGCACTTCTGTTGAAACGCGAGCCATAATGCGCATCGAAACAACAACGTATGGCGAGTCTGTGATTTCAACGCCATATTGTGCGATTGGTGAGCCGAGAGGTCCCATTGCGAATGGGATAATGTACATCGTGCGGCCTTCCATACAGCCGTTGTAAAGAGCGCGCATTTTTTCCTTCATCACAACTGGATCTTCCCAATTGTTTGTAGGACCTGCGTTTTCTTTTTCTTTTGAGCAGATGAGTGTGCGTTTCTCAACACGAGCCACGTCGCGTGGGTCTGAACGATAAAGGTAGCAGCCAGGGCGTTTTTGCTCGTTGAGCTTGATCGCCATACCGCTTGCAACCATCTCGCCGAAGAGCTTGTCTGCTTCTTCTTTTGAGCCGTCGCACCACTTAACGTTAGCTGGTTTGCAGAGTGCAATGAACTCTTCCACCCAGTTAATGAGTTTTGTATTTGTTGTTGGATGATTCATGATTTTTTAGGTTAGTTAAAAAGTTGAATACAATTTTAAACTGGCGCGCCAAGGTCGTCAATATTATTAAAAAGTTGAGAGTTGAGAATTAACGTTTGTGTTTTGCAATTTTTTAAAGATTAAACTTTCAACTCTCTTCTTTCTTCCCGCGATCTTTGGCGAAAATGCTGACTTTTGCCGTTCCCGCCGCGCTACCCAGTAATTTGTAGGCATGGCGAATTGCGAGCGCCGCCGATAATGTGAGATTATTTGGATGGTCACAGAAAATATTTTCGCGCCCAATAACTTTGAGCAATTTTGACGAACGGAACACTTGGTAAGCCTCGCCACGCACTTCGCAAATAATAATGCTACGTCCCGCTGCGCGAGCCGACCGCACAAGTTCTTCAAGCAAAATCACACTCGTCGCGTCAAGATAGTGAGCATTTCTAAATTTAAGAATTAACACGCGCAAATTGGGATTCGCCAACATACGCCGCAATTGATCTTGAAAAATTTCTGCCGAGCCAAAATACAAGTTCCCGTCAATGTGCACAATCGAAACTTCGGGATCGCGCGTTTCTCCCAATTTTTTTGTTTCTGCCAATTCGCCCGCCTCGTTGTATTCATATTCCACAATTCCGGGCGTCGAAGTTTTACGCAAAAAGAGTAAAATTGAAAGTCCCACACCGACATAAATCGCAATATCAAGTGGCGCGAGCAAGCCCGCAAGCAACGTCATAAAAAATACTGCTCGATCGCCTGGCGTTGCCGTCGTTACCAAACGAATGCCTTTGAGATTGATTAAACGCGTTCCCGCAAACATCACGAGCACCGCGAGCGCGGGTTTTGGGATAAAATGCATAATGCTTCCCATACCAAACAACGCGGCGAATAAAATCAATCCCGAAAAAATGCCCGACATTGCTGTTTTTGCGCCGCTACTAAAGGTCAATGCCGAACGCGTCAGCGAGCCGCTCGCTTGCATACCGCCTGCCAAGCCACAAAACAAATTTGCCATGCCCAAACCAAAAATTTCTTGATTAGTATTAAAATGTTCACCAGCACGCGCCGCCACCGATTTGCCAATCGACGTTCCCTCGATCAACGCCAAAATCGCAATCGCCATTGCCGCCGAAAACGCCGCATTTAAAGTGCGCAACGACAAGTCTGGAATGCCAAAACAAAATTGTTCCAACCCAAAATCTTCGAGTGTTGCCACTTTTTGACCTTGCCCCAAAACGCCGTCCCACCAATTAATCGCAATCATCAATCCGCACGACGCGATCAGCGCGACCGACATATCGGGCAATTTAGGCAAAAACTTTTTTACCAAAATGTAAACAAAAAGCGTTCCCGCCGCCAAAACAAATGACGCAGGATGAATTTCTTGCCATTGCAAAATCGTGCATTTAATTACAGAAACAAATGTGCCGTTGCTCCCACGCAGCGTGATGCCAAACAAATTAGGCAATTGATTTGCCATAATTAACACCGCCGCCGCCGTAATATAACCCGTTACGACCGTGCGCGAAATGTATTGCACAAAATTTGCCACACGAAAAATCGCCGCCAACAGCAAAAAAATACCTGCCAAAAAAACAATCGTTGGCAACAACGCCATGCGCGCTTCGGGCGTTTCACAACCCGCGATCGCCAACGCCGAAAGCAACATCACCGCCGTCGCATTTGACGGGCCAAACGACAAAAAGCGCGTTCCCGAAAAAATCGGTCCCGCCACCGCCGCCACCGCGCAACCAATAATTCCAATTTGCACAGGCAGTCCAGCCATCAACGCAAACGCCATTCCCATCGGCAAAGTCAACAACGCCACATTCACCGATGCCCGCGCGTCTGCCGCCAAATCACGCGACGTAAGTTTTTTTACAACGCTTGTTAAAGGAAACAAATCTAAGTGCTCAAACAGCGCACGCGCACGCGTGAACATTTCTCGGGGTTTCATGGCGATTATTATAAAACGAAACACCACCATTGACAAATCTCAAAATGGTGGCGTTTAGAAAATATTAAACGTTCCCGCAAAATTTATGCTTTTGGACGGAACAACGCGACATCAGACCATTCGCCATCAACGCGCCCGTCAATCGTCGTTCCCGTGCCCCAAGCCGCAACTGCTTTTCTGAAAAACACGTCTTCGACGCTTTGTTGTTCGCTTGCCAAAATACCGCTCAACGCGAGCACTCCGCCAGGCGCAACCGTCGCAATCAATTCATCAGCATAAATGCAAAGCACGTCGCTGATAATATTAGCGAGCACCACATCGCGCGTTCCCGCGTGCGCGAGCCCTTCTTCGAGCCCTTCATGCGCAACCGTAATCGCATTCGCGGGCAAATTATTTTTTGCACAATTTTCAATCGAAACTTCAACCGCTTCGGGATCGCGATCAAACGCATAAACATCTTTCGCGCCCAATTGCGCCGCAGAAATCGCCAAAATCCCCGAACCACAACCCGCGTCCACCACGCGCACCGCGGCAGGATTCGCCGATTTTTCTAAAAACTCAACCAAGCGTTTACCACAACAACGCGTTGTGGGGTGATCGCCCGTGCCAAATGCCAAACCCGCGTCAAAATAAACAACCGCCGCACCCGCGGGAACGGCATACTCATCTTTGCGCCATTCGGGAACCCAATGCAAACGCCCAAAATTCCACGGGAACAAATTCGCTTTGTACGCCTCTTTCCAATCGCGATCGGCGAGCTCGCCCACCTCTGGCTTTTCTGGCAATTGCGGGAACGATTTTTGTAAATCTGCCCACGCATCAAGCGCTTCCGCCTCCGAATCAAAATACCCCATCAAAAATGTCGGCGTACCGATTTTTTCGTGAAAAATCAACCACGGCGAACGCACCAACTCGCAGAAAAAATCTTCAAGTTCTGGCGCTAACGACGATTCAATAGAACAGCGAATTTCGATCATAATTTAATTGGCTAATGAAAGATTTTTAATAACGCTCGGCAACAATTGATGCTCTGCCGCGTGAATTTTTTGTTCAAAAGTTTCAAGCGTATCTGTCGGATCGCGGCGCACAATCGCTTGGTCAATAATGTTCCCACCATCAACCGTCGCATTCACATAATGCACCGTGCAACCACTGTATTTAACGCCATAACGCCACGCCTGACCAATGCCATCAAGCCCTGGGAACGATGGCAAAATCGACGGATGCAAATTAATAATTTTTCCTGGGAACGCATCAAGCAACGGCGCTTTCAACACGCGCATAAACCCAGCCAACACAACCCACTCTGCACCGCTGGCTTTGATTTCATCAACATAAACTTGCTCTTGCTCAGGAGAAAATTTCGTCTTAAATGGTCCTGGACAAATATATTTTGCGGGAACGCCAAATGTCGCGCCGTGGGACAAAATTTTTGCGCCTTCAATATCGCAAAAAATTGCCGTCGGAACCGCGTTGCCGAGATTTCCCGCTGCATACGCTTCAAGAATTGCCTTCGCATTTGTGCCCGTTCCCGAGCCGAGAATTGCAAATTTCATCATAACATCAAGTTTAAACATTTCGCGGGAACGCCGCAATAACCGAAAGCCAGTTTTAACCAAAAACTAAAAACAAAAATTTATTTTTTAAACAACGAAATGCCTTTGATTTGTTCGGCTGTCATTTTGCCGTTCCCGCAAGAATCGGCGACAGTTACCACGACGACATCAACACGCCAAGGTTTTTTGCGCCAATACGCGCGGCGCAAATAATTTTTTATCGCTCGCGAAAGCGCATGGCGTTTGCGCGCATCCACATCGGCATAACCGCCACGCACATCATAATCGCTGCGCGTTTTTACCTCAACAAAAACCAGCGTGCCATCGCGTTCCCGCGCCACAATATCAATTTCGTCTTTTTCAAAACGCACATTGCGCGTCAAAATTTTATAACCGCGTTCCCGCAAAAATTGCGCCGCAAACGCTTCGCCTTTTTTACCACGCACCAAATGCGGCGGCAATTTAGGAAACCACAACTCGCGCACCAAATTATAAAATCGTCGATACCACGGGCAAGCAACAAATTTATAATTTTGCGATGTCATTTTTTGCAACTAAAATGGATAAACCATCACGCACTGCATTCCCGCCGCCATCGCAGCATCATAGCCCTTGGGGCTGTCTTCAATCACCAAGCAATCTTGCGCGGGAACGCCCATTTTTTGCGCCGCCAACAAAAAGATTTCGGGATCGGGCTTACAACGTTTTACATCTTCCATCGTAACAACAACTGGGAAAATGTCCGCCACGCCAATCGTTTCTAAAATTTGATGCACTTCTTTGCGAAAACCGCCCGAAGCAACCGCCAATTTTGCGCCCGACTTCGCACAACGACGCGCAAACGCGCAAACCTCAGGAATCGGCGTCACCTCGCAAATATGTTCCGCCAAATAATGATGATAATCTTCCAAAAAACGATTCATCTCAATTTTGAAATGATAACGTTCCTCCAAAATATCAATCGTTTCGCGCGTACTCATACCGCCAAGCGTGCAAAAAAAGTCCCACGGGAACGACCATTCACTATCCAATTGATTATTAATCGAATATTCCCAAGCGCCATGATGCAAGTGCATCGAAGCTGCCAAAGTGCCATCGCAATCAAAAATGTAAGCTGCAAAAGTGTTGCTCATAATTTTAAAAAGATGGAGCCACTTGTCAGATTTGAACTGACGACCTACTCATTACGAATGAGTCGCTCTACCAACTGAGCTAAAGTGGCATTTTTAGATAATAATACAAAAAAAAGATTTGAATGTCAAAATTATTTTCTGCGACGACGACGTGTTCCCGCGAGAAACAGCGCGAACGTTCCCGCAAACCACGCGAATGCCGATGGCTCGGGAGCGGCAATAATGCTCTCGATTGTGCCAACATAATCTTTCAAATTAACAGAAAGTGTTAGCGAATAATCTCGCTTGCTTAAATCGCGTTCGCCGAAATAAATATTTGAAGGATTTTTATCGCCAACAAAATTTTCAACATTCGTCATCACGCCAATCAAATAATCGACGCCACCAATGTTCGCAAACGCGCCGCCGCCCGAATCGCCCCTGCCCGCTTGCGTGCTTCCCGCAGTTTGCGTTGCCCAAGTCGCAAAATAATTCGTCGCAGAATTTTCGAACGCATTCGACGGCAAAATAATTTCCGCCGTTCCCGTGCGCACCACACAGTAGTCAGCCGAAGCCGTTGCCGTTGCAGAAGTCAAATTGCGGTCAGAACTCTCGCTACGTCCGCGGCCCGCGCCAACGTAAGTAATTTGCGTTCCCGCAGAATCAATAGAACTTTCAACTCCCAACGGTTTGCTCAACGTCGGGAACGCGTCAGCGGCGAGCAATTTTGCGCTCGTCAAATAAGTCAAAGCGCTGACATCGTCGCAATGAAACAGTTTTAAATCAACACCATATTTCGTTTTTAAAACGGTGTTCACGGAAGAAACTTTTGCACTTTTTCCGTTTTGAGAAATCAACGTTCCCACGCCAACTCTCACATGATCGGCGGTCAAAAACCAACCGTTCCCGAGATAATTTGCCGAACCTTGGTCGTTTCCGCCAACTTTGACAACCGAATACAAAAAGCTTCCCGCGTTTTCGTCGCTATAATTGACTGCGGCGTCGGCATTAGTTTTGCCGTAAACAACGAGCGCGTTTGCCGACAAAGCCGTTCCCGCCAAAAGCGTTCCCGCGAGCAAAATTTGTTTTGAATTAAAAATTTTCATTGATAAAAGTTGGAAAATTTTGGTAGAGCGCAACGGCGTTCCCGCGCAACCATTCGCGCGTTGCATCGTCAATAGGTTTTCCTGTCAGCACGGCGGCGGCTTGCGTTCCCGCGTTGAGTCCGCATTGCCAATCAGATTTTCGGTCGCCAACCATCACGCATTTTTTAGGGTCGAGTTGCGGGAACGCCGCCAATTGTTCCAAAATAAAATCGGGCGCGGGCTTACGATATTTTGAAGGTTGATCGGGTGCTTCGGGAGCAATGCAACACGCCGTGAAATCGGCGGGAACAAATTCCAGCAATTCCAAAAATCGCGCGTGACATTTTTCGTAATCTTCGAACGTAAAATAGCCACGACCGATCCCGCTTTGATTGGTGAGCAAAAATAATTTACAACCCGCCGCACGCGCTTTGTGAAGCGCTTCTTTAACGCCGGGAATGAGTTCCACTTTTTCTGGCTCGTGCAAATAATCTTTATCAAAAATCAGCGTGCCATCGCGGTCGAGAAATAATGCTTGAATCATAAAAATCAAAATTAAAAATTAATCGATGTCGGTGTATTCGTAAAAACGTTCGCGGGAACGAAAATTCTGCGCGTCAAAAATATCATTTTGCGGGAACGCGATTTGCGTTTTGATTTGCAAGACAGAATTTAGCAAAGCGCTAAAAAGCATATCTGTTTGAAACGCGCGCGACTCGACAAGTGTTTTATATTTTACAGAAAAAACTTTGTTTTGCCAATAAACCATCGGCACAGTGTAGCCAAAAATTCCGTTGGGATCATGACCTGTAAAATTGCGCGTGTGGCCCACTTCTTGCGCGTGGTCGGAGACATAAAGCAAGTTCACATTTTCGCGGGAACGCAAGGGCTCAATCAAATTTTTCAGCAATTCGTCTTGATAAATCATCGCGCAATCGTAATCGTTGCGCGCATCAATTACCCAATCAAAACGTCCGCGCGCAAGCATTGCGGCTTCAACAGAATCAGGATTTTCTTTATCAAAAACAAAACTTTTTTGTAGCCGCTCGGGAACGCGCGCTTGATAATACGGATGCGCGCCCATCAAGTGCAGCACAATCAATTTCAGCGGCGTGGGATCGTCAAGCGCGTTTTGATAAGCCGGCAAAAGCGCTTCGTCGAGCGTTACTTCATCGGCGTTCCCGTCATTTGTAAAAACAGCCACTTGCGCCGAGCTTGCAAACAAATTGCGAATGTAAGTATCGTTTTGATTCGACAGCCAAAAAATTTTATAACCCGCCGCGTGCGCAAGTTGCAAAACATCGGGCTCAACAAGAAATTTGCTTTCATCGCGCATTTCCGCCAACGTCAACATGCGTCGCAACGCGGGAACAGTCGAAGCCCCGCCCGCAAGCACATCGCGAAAAACCAACAATTCGCCACGCGCATTCAACGCTTCCAAATACGGCGTCGTTTTGCGCTCATAACCATAAAGCGACCAATTATTGCGATTAGTGCTTTCGCCAATTACCAAAACAACCGTGCGCGGCTGATCTCCAAAAAAACGCGGCGACCACGCCAAAATTCGATCTCCCGCAACGTTCCCGTCAGAATGAAAATTTGCCGTTTGTTTTTGCCATTCATTAAACGCAAGCAAATGATCAACCCAAAGCGCCACCGGATTCGCCATACGCAAATTAGGAATAAAATGAATCGCAAACAACAAAATCGTTCCCGCAACCGCCAACACGCGCAAATAAATTTTTGGCGTTCCCAACAACCGTTCCAAACGGCGGGAACGCGCAAACAAATTCCACGTCAACAATTGCGCCAAAGCAAACCATGCCACCGCCACAAAAGTGCAAACAAAAATCCACGGCGCCGTGTGCAAAAAACCTTCGCGAAACTCGTCGCTTTGCGTATTCGCGAGCGATTGCAAAACCATCGGCGATTCTGCGGGAACGCCATAAGTAATCTTCAAAAACGTGCGCAACCAAACATCAAAGCCCAACAACGCCGTCCACACAAAAAAACAAAAATGCAAAACTCCACGCCATTCGCGCGCCACCAACATCAAAATCGCATACAAAAAAAACGATAAACCCACCAATAAAAAACTGCCCGCGTTCCCCCACAAATCAAGATCAAAAATTCCATAAACCACCAAAGTTGCAAACAACATCGTTCCCGCCAAAAAAAACGCATCGCTCAAATTCGGAACCCGATTTTGCCAAGCAAAATAATTCCATTTTTTTATCGGCTTCATTTTTTACGATCAAAATTAAAAATTGATTTTTCAGATGACAACGGCGCCAAACGAATCTCCATGTCGTAAAGCGTTCCCGTGACAGAAAGCGGCGTCAGCGCAGTCCAATTTGACAACCCGCGCACCACGTGACCCAGCACCGGAATTTCTGTGCCGCGCCGATTTTTAAACACAAAATCGCCTGCCAATTTTAATGTTGCCAAATCGCAAGTTAATTCGCCTTCAATGAGCGCGTTTTCACTCGTCATTTCCAATTGTGGCAAATTAACGATGCCGTTTTTGATTGTAAAATCGCTCTCGGCATTTGTGATATCAAACGAGAAAAATGGAATGTACAACATCGAAAGCAATTTCGATGTGCGCCCTAAAAACTCATATTTAAAAAGCGTTTCGTCGTGCAATTTAAAATGTCCGTTCCCGCTCAATGTTTCAATTTTTGGCAATGTGAGCGTTCCCGCAAAATTGGCGACAACATTTGATTTTTCGATTGCCGAGCCGTCGTCGCTTTTTTGAAAAAACTCTGCTTTTTTCTCGGGAGCATCGGGCAAACTCGCCAAAAAACTATCCGCCAATTCAACCAATTTATTTAATTTTACATTGTCAATCGACAAGTTTTTAACCGCGACTTGCGTTCCCGCAAAGTTCATATTTTTATTAGGAAAATTTAACACAATCGTTCCCGCGACATCGCCGTTGCCAAATTTTGTTTTTAGCTCGTTCAGCGCGACGCTTGTATTTTTGTAATTAATTTTTCCTGAAAATTGCGAACCTTCAAAACCAAAAATTTTGTAATCGCCATCGAGTTTTTTGACATCGACATCGACCGCCATCAAATCTTTTTCAAAACGCTCATCGCCCGAAAAATTGCCGATTACATCTGCCGTGACGAGCGCGCTTGATGCAAATTGCAAATCGCGAAAAATCTCGGGAACGCCCTCACCCGTGAGCTCTAACACGTCATCAACAGGCATCGTTCCCGCGAAACGAAATTGAAAATCGCTCATGTGCGGCTCGGGTTTTGTTACATAATTAAACAAAAGCGTTCCCGCGACACGATGATTATTTTTTGTAATTATCAAATTAGGCACCGCAATAAATGGCGCTTCTTCGACAACGCGCAAACTTATTTTGTCAACGGGACAACCATTACGCGATGCGCCATCGCCTGCGATAAATCCAAAAATGCGTTCCCAAATCGGCTCGGTCGCAAACGAACCGTAAATTTCGAGATCGATGCGTGGCGCGGGAACGCCCGCCGTTAATTTTACATCGCGCCAAATGCGCCACCAAAACCAATCCAAATACGGGTCGAGCAATTCAACATTATAAAACGTTCCACCGATATGCGTGCGATAAAGTCCCGAACCATCGAGCGCCACACTCACATTTGCCGATGTGCAAAAATCGTTCCCGCAAACTTCTGCGTGGTAAATCGTCAGCGCGCTTGGCGTGATTTTACCGCAAGCGCGAATTGAGCGCGCGTTCAATGTTTGCCAAGTCGTTGCGGGAGCGTTAAAGTCAAAATCAATGCTTTCAAATTGTTTTGCGTTGTCAAAATTAACCGTTCCCGCAACGCGCGGACGCGAAGAAAATTTTAGCGTTTTTAAATCGGCGGGAACGTAAGCGCTAATCACGGGCAATTCGCGCAACACTGCAAATTGTGGCAACAGCGAATAATGCACTTCAAATGTTTCATCAATAAAATTTGCCCAAAGACGCAAGCCTGAATCATACGCAAACAAATCAATCGACGCGCCCCATTTTTGCGGACCCGAAATCACCGCGCCCACTTGGTCAAAAACAAAATCGCCATACAAAAAATTGCTCGCGTTTACGCTATCGACATCAAAAATAGTCGCGTTTGAAAAAACATCATTAAGAGTTCCCGCGTCAAGATTTAAGCGCGTTCCCGCCGAAAACGATTTTAAATTTAATTGCCAATTATCAAGCAAACTTTTACTCGTGTTCAAATTTACGTTCCCGCAAGTCAGCGCCAAGAACTCGTTTGACGACAATTTTGGTTGCCAATTCCCTACATCAAAACTTGCCGAAAAATCGTAAGTTAAATTAATTTTGTTTGCCGAAAAATCACCAAACATTGGCGCGTTATCGCCCAACAAATCAAAAAAACGATTCAATTGCAAATTATCTGTCGCTTCCAAAATCAAATGCAGCCCGACATCAAAAACCGCGCGAGATTCTTCATCAATGCGGGAACGCAAATTCACGCCCACATCATAACGTCCGTCAAGCCCGGTTTGCGTTTGCGCCACTTTCACTCGTTGCAAAAATTGCAAATATGGCACGAGCGCTTGCAACGAAAATGATTTTTCAACAGACGCGGGAACGCTGCTCGCGGGAACGCTCGGCTCAACATTCGCAACTGGCGCGGGAACGGAAATTTGCATTGGCGTTCCCGTAAAATGATTCAGCAATTTTAGCGGCGATTTCAACTCGCCATTCAACGCCCAAAGCGAATTGCCCAAGCGCGCCGAAATCGTGCCAATCTTAACTTTTCCGCCCGCAACATACGCAAAAATGCGTCCGTCCTCAACCAACGTTTCACTTTTACCCGTGCGCGAAATTGTGGCAGGACAATGCACGGCAAGCGAATCAACAAAAACCATTCGCGGGAACGCGCGCCCGCTCAAACAATCGCTCAAATAAATGCGCATTTTTGCAAAATCTGCCGTCAAAATTTTTTCGCGCGAATTTTTATCTTCGACGACAACATCGCGCACCACAAAACCTCCCAACTGATATTTTATCGAACCAAATTTTACACGAAAATTACCCATCGGCACTTCGTGTAAAATTTTTTGCACGATAAAATCGGGAACTTCAAAAGCGTTGTTCGCAAAATAAATTCCAACACAGCCCAATATCGCTGTTAAAAACAGCAAAATATTGAACAAGCTGTGTAAGAAATTTTTCACTACGCGTTAATTTTTTCAATCAACACATCCGCATATTGCGATGCTTTGAGCGCGCTTGCGCCAGGAATCATTTCGGCAAGATCGGCGGTAACTTTCTTTTCAGAAATCGCCGCATTAATCGCCGCAATAATCAAATCTGCCGCTTCGTCCCAGCCCAAATAACGCAACATCATTTCTGCCGAAAGCAACAGCGATGACGGATTCGCCTTGTCTTGTCCCGCAAGCATCGGCGCGGTGCCGTGAGTCGCTTCAAAAATCGCGTGGCCCGTGTTGTAATTGATGTTCCCGCCAGGAGCAATCCCGATCCCGCCGACTTGCGCCGCAAGCGCGTCCGAACAATAATCGCCGTTCAAATTAAGCGTTGCGATCACGTCGTGTTCTTGCGGATGCAACAAAATTTCTTGCAAAAACGCGTCGCAAATACAATCTTTGATGACAATGCCCGCGCCGGGCTTGCCTTCCGGAATCTTCACCCACGCACCTTTGCCAAGCGGCTCTGCACCAAATTCATTCTTCGCCAACGCGTAGCCCCAATCGCGAAACGCGCCTTCGGTGTATTTCATAATATTGCCTTTGTGGACAATGGTAACGCTCTTGCGATTGTGCTTAATCGCGTATTTAATCGCCTCGCGAATCAAGCGTTCAGAACCTTCTTTTGAAACGGGTTTTACGCCGATGCCAATTTCTGTTGGCGTTTCCGAACCAAAACGAATTTTCTTAAAATCGTCTGGAAACTCGGTTTTTAAAATTTCGAGCATGCGCATCGCTTTGGGCGTTCCCGCCGTCCAGTCGATGCCCGCGTAAATGTCTTCCGTATTTTCGCGAAACACAATCATATCCACTTTTGACGGATCTTTCACCGGCGTTTCGATGCCTTTAAAATATTGCACAGGACGCAAGCAAACAAACAAATCAAGCGACTGGCGCAATTGCACATTCAGCGAACGCGTTCCCTTGCCGATTGGCGTTGTCAATGGACCTTTAATGCCGACCAAATATTCGCGAAACGCTTGCATTGTTTCTTCGGGCAACCAAGTTCCCAGTTCGTTAAACGCGCGTTCGCCAGCGAAAACTTCTTGCCACGCAATCGCGCGCGTTCCCGCGTAAGCTTTGGCAATCGCCGCATCAATTACGCGACTTGCCGCCGCCCAAATATCAGGACCGCTCCCGTCACCACGAATAAAAGGAATAATTGGGTTTGCGGGAACGCAAAGTTCCCCGTTTTCAATTGTAATTTTTTCTGCCATAAACTTATTTTAAACTGAAAACCAAAATATGAAAACCGAAAACTGCGCGGGAACGCGTTTTTTGTTTGACAGATATTTTTCGCGCCGTTATAGTTGTTGGTGTTTTAAACCCCCGAATTTTTTATTTTTTATGAGCGAAGTGAACGATCTGACCGAAAATGAAAACTATTTCCCCCCCCCGCTTCATGAAATTTGTATTTGCGGCAACGGCGGCGTTGCTGTTCTGCGTTCCCGCGCGCGCGGAGCTTGTCGAATACTGGGCGCCGGGCGTTTCGAGAGAAAGCGGCTGGACGAACACCTTTCAGTTCCGCAACGGTTGCTGGGCGGCAGTCGCCTCGAACATGGTGGACTGGTGGCAACAGCGCATCGAAGCAAAATACGGCGCCGGAGAAAAACACATCAATCCGGAGACGCTCAATACCCGATACGATACGGATCCGTATTTCAAATCCGGAGGAGACTATATCTGGAAGGCGATTGACTGGTATCTGAAAGAGACCTATCCGGCAATTGTCAACACTCGCCCGGATCTTTGGAATTATTATCTGACCGAAGGCGACACGAACCCTCCGATGCTGTTCACCCGAGGCTGGCTCAACAGTGAACGAGAAGCCGTTCAGAACGCGCTTATGACGTATTTCACGAGCGGAAACTACGTCGCGGCGCTCACGAGCGCCAATCACACGTGGACGCTCTACGGCATGCAGGTGGACACGGACACGGGAAAAATCACGAAAGTTTGGGCAACGGATTCCGTGCCCAACGACAGGACGAATAAGAAAAAGCAACTGCACGAGTTCAACGCCGTCTATTCAAATACGCCTAAATGGGGCGACCTGCTCATTTTCAGCCGAGGAATCTACGATCCGGAAAACAATTCATGGGGACAACAAAATATAGAGGCGACGGAAATCACGTTTCTCAGCTGCGAGGACAAGTTTCTCGTGGACGCGAACGGTCGTTCCGTCTTCCAGCAAGGCGTTCCCGAGCCTTCGGCGTTCGGGCTGCTTGCGGGAACGCTGGCGCTCGTCCTCGCGGGAACGCGCCGCCGAAAAAGAACGGAGAACGGCTGACATGAAATTTCCCGCAGCCGCAGTCGTTTTGCTTTGCGCGTTCCCTTTTGCCGCCGCATGGGGAGCGCCGGAGGTCTGCGTCTACGGAAATTTTCAGGTAACGTTCTACGGGAACGGTGACGCCTATGTTGATCCGGACTCGGAGTGGGCGCAAAACCCGAAATCCGGCGCGAAAGACTGGTCGCCGGAAATGAAATCCGCCGTGGAAGATGCCTGCAACTACTGGAACGGACTCATTGCGACGAAGCCGACCGTTCCCGTCAAACTGCACTGCATATTCGACGCTTCGACGCCGAGCGGATTTCTTGCGCGAGCCTCCTCCTCCCGCCGCTACGACGCAAAAAGCGGAGCCATGCTCTCCAACATCGAGGCGTTCTGGCGGGAAGGCATGCGCGACGACGGACGAAAAAAAGACGCGCTGATGAGCTTTTCCCCCTCCGCGAATTTTTATTACGGGGCGGCGGCGCGACTGCCCGGCAGCGGCTACGCGGATTTCCGGACGGTGTTCACGCACGAACTTGCGCACGCGATGGGCTTTGACACGCGTTGCGTGAACGCAAGTCTCGGTTGGCAAAACAGCGCGCAAGTCGCGGGAACACGCGTCTTGGAGTTTTCGACCTTGGATTCGCTTTTGTTTTTTGAGGAAGAGGACGGAACGCGTTCCCGCGCAATCGTCAAGGACGGCGATGCGGGCTCTGGCGGTGCCGGAAAGTTTTCGGACGCCTCGAGTTTTGCTCCCGGAAAAAATTATTTCGTCGCTCTCGATGCGGAGGGAACGCAGTTCAGCCCGCTGGCAATTTACAATCCTCTCGGGTTCGAGAACGGCACGTCGATGGCGCACCTCGTCGACGCCTCCGGGACGACGACTCCGCTGTTGAGTCCTTCTCTTCCCGCCGTGCAACGTGCGCTGACGGATGCCGAGCTGGAAATTTTCAAGGCGATGGGCTGGCAGGTCGTCGTCAACATCCCCGAACCCTCGGGAATCGGCATGCTCATCGGCATTGCCGCTTTGCTGCTCGTTTCCCTGAGAAGAAAAATTTTTAAGAAAAAGACAAAATTGCCGTTCCCGCGCCGCTCCTGCGGGGAGGCGGACACACCGTAGGAGAAAGAAACGTTTATGAAAAACCGACGACAAACCACCTTGCAATTTCTGACGGCGGCGGCACTCATGCTCAGCTTCGGCGTTCCCGCCGCTTACGCGATTCACGCCGGAGACGTGTTTGACGATCCGGACGCCTATCGCCAGTGGCAGTGGAACACGAATCTTCACGGCACGAACACCGCCGAAGTCTGGAAAAAAGGCATTACGGGTCGAGGCGTCGTCATCGGTATCACGGGGCAATACACGGATCCGTTTCACGAAGATTTGAATGTTTCGCCCTACAATCGTGTCGCTTCTTCCTACGAGACGAATATCGACTACTCCGACGGGCTGAGCTACATTTTTAACGCTTGGAGCAAACGTCCGAAGCAGGGCGAAATTCTCTACCCGAAGCAGAGCCACGAGACCGCCGGCGCCGGCATGGCGGCGGCAATCGGCGGGAACGGCAAAGGCGTGGTCGGCGCGGCGCCGTCGGCGACCGTCGCAGGACTCGCGGGCTACGGTGCGCAGCCGCGCTGGTGGGCGAGCGGCGTCGATCAGTATTCCGGAAAATTTCAGGAACGCACGCGAATCGACGTCAAAAATTTCTACGAAGGCGCATTTTACCGAACGGGGGGATTCAGCGAAGACGCGCTCGCCATCACCGCGACGGCGGCGAACAACGTCGTCTATACCTGCTCCGCCTATAATTCCCGGGGGCAGTTCGGGCACCAATACAACTTCCCGAGCAATTGCGGTTGGCTTGCGGAGGGAAATCACCGCTCCGTCATCAACGTTGCCGCTTACGAACAAACGGGCAACTACGCCGATTTTTCCGACTACGGAGCCAATGTTTTCGTGACGGCTCCGGGGAAGTCCACCTATTCCACCTCCCGCGACGGGAACGGCAAGCCCAACTATGCCTATTTCGGCGGCACCTCCGCCGCGGCGCCGCTGACGGCGGGCATCGTCGCGCTCGGTAAACAGGTTTTCGGCGATATGGATTCGCGTTGGACCAAGCACGCGCTCGCTTATTCCTCCGGGCACGGCGAACGCCCGAACATCGATCCCGACGCTAAGTGGTCGGAAGGGTATGAGCAGGGCGCACCCACCGGTTTTTGGCAAAAAAATAACGGCGGCTACTGGTTCAACAACAATTACGGCTTCGGCAAAGTCGATGCCGTCGGATTTGTCGAGCAGGTCGAGCGCATTCTCTACACCACTTCGGAAACGCTCTTCGCGGCAACTGACATCAAGGCGATGGAAACATCCGGTGACGGCGGAAAACTTTACGCGCGCACGTTCACCGTCGGCACGCGCGACGCTTCCGGGAACGCCGGACTGACGCAAAACATCGAAACCGTTTCCGTGAGCGTGAGATTTTCCGAAGAGGCTCGGCAAAACCTCAATCTTTCGACGCTGAAAGTGACGCTCATCGCTCCGGACGACAAGACGAGCATCGTCGTCCAAGGCTCGGTCGGCGACCTTTCGACCACCGCCGCAGAAAAGTCCATGGACGGCTTCACCTTTTTGAGTAATGCCTTCTGGGGTTCGGATTATTCCGAAAACAAGGACTGGAAAGTCAAAGTCGAATACGACGGGAACGGCGCAAGCGCCGCCGGCTGGGTGTGGGTCAACGAGGTGAAATTTTCGCAGGGAAATGTCGTGTTTGAAACCGCGGGAACGACGAAAATTTCCGACGCGGTCAACGTTCACGCCGTCGCCGTTGACAGAGCGACGACCACGCTCGAAATTTCCGCCAAGGTCGGCGTCGAAGACTGCGTCGTCGTCAACGCCGGCGTGTTGCGAATTTTGAAGGAAGGCTCCGTCGGTACGTATGACCCGACGATTTCCTCCGGCGAGACCGATGCTTTCTACCAAAGCAAGGGCGCGCGCTTCGAGCAGAACGGCGGGAAGGTCGAGATTCTCGGCAACGCGGAGTTTCTGCGCGGAATGACGCTCAACGGCGGAGAACTTCTGCTCCGCGAGCAGGCGCTTGCCGGGAACGAGCTGACGCTGAGCGGCGGCTCATTTGTCGTCGCAACGAATTTTGATCTTTCCGGACTGACGTTCACGCTTTCCTCCGACGCGAAATTTTCCGTCGCCAAGGGCGGGAAAGTCGATTTTTCCGGAATCGAAAAACTCATCCTGTCGTATGCCGTGCCGACGCCCGAGCCGCAAAGCTTTTTCTCCTTCGGGGATTGGGGCGAAGGTGAAATCGTCGGCTTGGACAAGCTCGACAGAAGCCGCATTTCATTCCTCCTCAACGGCGAAGAATTTACGCCGTTGGAGGGCTACGATTTTCACTTCCGCGGGAACACCTTCGGCTACGGAATCCCCATCCCCGAGCCTTCGGCGTTCGGCTTGCTCGCGGGAACGCTGGCTCTCGCCCTTGCGGGAACGCGTCGCCGGCGACGTATAACGTGATTTTTTTCTCAAAGTCAAAAAAATGAAACATTACTCCTCTCATTTCATGAAATTTGCGTTTGCGGCAACGGCGGCGTTGCTGTTCTGCGTTCCCGCGACGGCGGAAACGTATTGGGCTCGCGGCGTCAGCGCAAACGGCGGCTGGCACGATGCCGCGAAAACTTGGTCGGGCGACAGTCAGATGTGCTGGGCGGCAAGCGCAAGCAACATTCTTTGGTGGTGGCAGGACAAATTCACCATCCCGGGCAACGTGCCGAACGGAACGGGCATCTGGGACTACGTGCGCACCAGTTTTTCCGACACTACGGGCACGCAGGACAGCGTCTATAAAATGTGGTTTGACGGGAACGGCACAAAAGGAGGTTTTTATAAAAACAGAACCGGCTTCAAACTCAGAGCGCCCGATTACAAAGTAGAGGATGTCTCCGTTCAAGGGTTTTCCGCATACGCATACGGAATTACCGCCCGAAGCCTCTCCGATATGGTAAAAACCAAATTTGAAAACGGCTGGGGACTCTCCATCGGCGTCACGGAAAAAACGGCAAATAACTACCAGCATGCGATTACGGTTTGGGGAGCGGAACTGACCAACGGAATTTTGTCGAAAATTTGGATCACCGATTCCGATGATTTTTACAACGGATTGGTTGCGTGCGATATCGAAATGAAGGAGAATAATTTCTACCTCAAGCCCTCCTATTATTCGGGCAACGGCAAATCGTTTTTCAGCGCCGGGAACTCCTACTACATCCACAAATACGTGTGGTTGGATTCCAACGCGGATTTCCTTCCGCAGATCCCCGAGCCTTCGGTATTCGGGCTGCTCGCGGGAACGGCGGCGCTCGCCCTTGCGGGAATGCGCCGCAGAAAGCGGAACACAACACGACAACCATGAAAAAACGGCGTTCCCGCGGAGACTCTCTCTTGCGGGAACGCTTCCTTGCGGAGAAGACGTTCCCGCGTTCCCGCGCGGTTTTTTAATGACGACAATTTGGCATTATTAAGAATTGTTATTGACATCAATCTTTTCGATAGATAAAATTAGCGGCATCTTAAAACCCCGAATTTTTTATTTTTTATGAGCGAAAACTTTACTTACAATTATCTTGCGGGAACGCGGCGGCGTAAAGGCTTGACTCCGCGCACCGC